>NZ_CP141192.1:0-714928 GCF_035609225.1 Mycoplasma sp. 888 | reverse complement strand
TAAGTTATAAACAGCTTTAACAACATATTTATGCAAAAGTTATCCACAACTAAAGTATCTAAAATGTAAGTAAGAAAAGTACTTATTAACATATTTATATTTTATTGTTTTAAGTATGTGGATAACTTATCAAAAACAGTTCAATTTGACACTTGAAATAAAGAGTGATATATAAAAATTAAATCTTTATAATTTAAATAAATAGAAAAAAAGGAGAGAAAATGAAGGGTAAATTTATTAAGCAAATTAAAGGTGGTAAAGAATTAGGTTGAGCACTTATGTTATTTTTACCTGAAGGTAAAAGTCAAACATTCTTAGTTTTTGTTACAAATGTCTTTCCGAATTTATATAAAAAATACGAAGTCGAGTTTGGAGATAATCCTAAAGCTAGTTACAAAAATTCAAAAATTATTAAGAATTTAGAGTTGATAATCGAAGATGTGCAAACAGATTGAGTTGATTATCTTTCAAAAAATGTGCCTAACATTGGAAAATTAACTGCTAAAAAAATAATTGATGAATTTGGACAAGATTTATTTACTAAACTAGCAGATATTGAAAATTATAGAGATAAATTATTAAGTGTAATTACTGATAAACAACTAGAATCATTAGCTAAATATTATCAAGAAAACAGTGCAAGATTAAAATCACTACTAAACTTAACTGAAGAAGATAAGAAAAATATAAATTTATTTAATAACCCAAGAGTTAGTGATTTAGTTGAAAAATTAGCGACTATTCACGGTTCTAGAGAATTTAACTTCATTGAATATTACAAAAATAACTCTCCTTATTACTTGTTTATAGATAAAGTAAGTGATGATATTTTTAAAGTTGATACTTTTGCATTCTTATTAAATTGAACTAAAGAAAATTATCAAAGATACGTAGCTTACTTATATAAAGTTGTTTGAGATTTAGAAACTCAAAACAATACAATTTTTGATTTAGATACATTGCAAGTAAAATTCAAAAAAGCTATTGAAGATGCGAATATAAAATGAAATTCATTAATAAATGAAGAAGAAAGTGATTTTTCATTCATAAATGACAAAATTGATGCAGATATTATTTTTGAAAGATTTATTAGAGATGAACATTTAATTCAAGTTTTACCTGGTTTCTTTACTTTGAAAGCTACATTTGATAAAGAAGCATATATTTACAACAGATTAATGAAATTAGCTAATTCAGAATTAATTTGCAAATTAAAATCTGAAGCTATGATTGATTTGAAATTCTTGTCAAAGCAACAAAAAGCTGCTTATGATAATTTCATAAACAAAAATATTTCAATAATAAGTGGTGGACCAGGGACAGGAAAAACATTTGTTATTAAGCATATTTATGAAACATTAAAGAAAAACAAAGTTAAAACAAATGAATTTGCTATCTTGGCACCAACAGGTAGAGCTGCAACTAATGTTTCTATAAAGATTAAACACCAAATTAAAACGATTCACAGCTACCTACAAATAGCTAATACTGATGAAAAAATTTCTTTAACTAATTTAGAAGAAATTGCTAATTTAAGATTTTTAATTATTGACGAGTTTTCGATGATTGATGTTAACTTATTAGATAAATTATTAAAAGCAAGTCCTAAATTAGAAAAGATTGTTTTAATCGGGGATGTTTTCCAGTTACCAGCAATTGGACCAGGTAACTTATTAGATGATTTAATTTTTTCACAAAATATACCTACAACACACTTAACTAAGTTTTATAGAAGTGATTCAGAAACAATTTGAAAACATTTTTCAAATATTAATAGAGGTGAAGTTGATGATTCAATGTTTAAACCTTGTGAAGTTGATTTAGTTAAAGTAGATGACAAAAACTTTCATAATGATTTATTAACGCTATATACAAAAGAAGTTGAAAAATTTGGAATTAATAATGTTATTATCCTTATTCCAACTTACAGACATCAATATGGAATTAATGAAGTTAATAAGAAAATTCAAAATGCAATAAATAAAAATGATGTTTTTGCAACAAACTGAAAAAACTATAGTCAAATTGAATATAGAATAAACGATAAAGTTATGCAGTTAGAAAATAGAAATAATGAAAATATTTCTAACGGTGATATCGGTTATATAACTGATGTTGTTTACGAGGACGCAACCTCTAAATCAGGTAATAAAAAAGTTAAGAAAATTAAAATTACTTTCTATAGAGGGGATGAATGAAAAAAAGAAATTGAGTATTCATTAAGAGAATTTCAAGAACAAATTCAACTTGCATATAGCACTACAATTCACAAATTCCAAGGTAGTGAAATTGACTCTGTTATTATGGTGATTCATAATGAACACGCATTTATGCAAAGCAAAAAAATGCTTTATACCGGTGCATCAAGAGCAATTAAACACTTGCAAATATTTATTGACCAAAGTGTTGATTACAAAAATTTAATTGAAAGAATACACGCAACAAGTGCTAATCAAGTGCATACAAACTTAAGATTCTTTATCGAAACAGAAAGAAGGGTGTAATGAAATTGATAGTTGGTTTAGGAAACCCAGGAGATAAATACAAATACACTAGACACAATGTTGGTTTTATGGTTATTGATAAAATCTGTAAGCAAATGGGTGTTGAGTTAAATAAATCTAAATTTAATGGAGAATACATTAAGTTAGATGATTTAATAATTGCAAAACCGATGACTTATATGAATAAATCAGGTGAATTCATTCAAGCAATAGCTCAATTTTTCAAAATTAATCCTGATGATATTTTGATTATTCACGATGAAAAAGACTTTCCACTAGGAAAAAGTGCAATTAAAATTGGTGGTTCAGGAGGGAGTCATAATGGTGTTTTAAACATTGTTCAAATGCTTAGTACTCAAGAATTTAAAAGATTAAAAATCGGAATTAATACAGAACACACAGAACCATTAAGAGATTTTGTTTTAGGTAATTTTACACCTGAACAAATGTTGATTTTAGAACCTGTGTTAAATAAAGCTGCAGAAGCTTCAATTTCATTTGTCTACAATGATATCCTAACTATTATGAACAAATACAATGTCAAATCAAAGAACTAAATATTTACTAGCTGTTAGTGGTGGACCAGACAGTATGTTCATGTTGAATGAATATAAAAACAAAAATATAATTGTTGCTCACGTTAATTACAATCAACGTACTGACAGCGGTTTGGATCAAAAAGTAGTTGAAAATTTTTGTAAGAGACATAATATCAAGTTTTATGTTTTAGAGTTATCTAAAAATGATTATGTTAAAGGTAACTTTCAATCTTGAGCTAGAGAGCAGAGATATAAATTTTTCAAAGAAGTTTATGTAAAAGAAAATTGTGATAAATTGTTAATTTCTCATAACAAAGATGATTTTTTTGAGACTGCATATATGCAAAAGCAGTCTAAAAGAAATGTTTTATTCTATGGAATAAAACAATCAAATCTTATTGATGGAATTAATATTTATAGACCTTATTTATTTAAGTATTTTAAGAATACAATAACAAAGAAAAATCAAAAAAATCGCACACCTTTTTGTTTTGATTATACGAACAATTTACCTAAATATTCAAGAAATAAAATAAGATTAAATTTCGCTAAAAAAACACTCTATAAAAATACATTTATATCTTGTACACTAGTAAAAAATTTCTTTTTAAGTTTCAAAAGAAAAAAAATTCAAAAAGAATTTCAAATTTGAAAAGAATCAAGATTCAAGCAAGATGTTTTTGAAAAACTCAAGTACAAAAAACATTTAGTTTATCAATACATTCACACATATTTTTATGATGAAAACATTGAATTAAGCTCATCGAAAATCAAATCAATTATTGATTTTATTCTGTCTAAAAATAGAACCTCAAAATACCTATTAAAGAACGGTTTATATTTTGTCAAATTAAAGGGCGAATTGCTAAATTAATAAGGTATAATATAAAAATATTAAATAATAAAACATCTCAAAGAAAGGAGATAAAATGCCAAGAAAAAAACGTTGACCTGGTATATTGATAGCTTTTGTTGTTGTTTTAATAATATCAGTTGGACTTTACTTAATTATTAATAAGTTAACAGGTCCTCAAAATATTTCAACAAGCAAATTTGTTGAATACATTAAGGATGCAGCAAATAATCAAAATGATGGAACATACTTTAAATTAATTAAATTTGATCCATTCACTAACCAAATGTATGGTATTTTTATAAAAAATAATTATCAACATGAGCTTGTTGCACCTGGTTCATTTAACTTCATAAATGAAGTGTATGAAATTAAAGATTCTCTTAAAGAAGCAACAAAATTTTTAAATAATGGTGTGATAAGTTCAGGAGAAATTCAAAATGCAGCAGCACCACAACCAGGATTCTTCTCAACATACGTTCTTCCATTTATTCCTACATTATTATTTCTTGGAATAATGTTCTTTATTTTTAGATCACAAGCTAAAATGATGTCAGGGCAAGGTGGGGCTATGTTTGGCGACAATAGTCCTGCTCAAATTATTAAATCAGATAAAAAATTCTCTGATATTGCAGGAAATAAAGAACCAATTGAAGAAATTTCAGAAATAGTAGATTACTTAAAAAACCCTAAAAAATATGAAGTGTCAGGAGCTAGAATGCCTAGAGGTATCCTTTTAGGAGGTCCTCCTGGTACAGGAAAAACGTTATTAGCTAAAGCGACAGCAGGAGAAGCTGATGTTCCGTTCTTCTTTGTATCAGCATCTAACTTTGTTGAGTTATTTGTTGGTATGGGGGCTAAAAGAGTAAGACAAGTCATTGCAGAAGCACGTAAAAATGCACCAGCAATTATTTTTATTGATGAGCTTGATGCTATTGGTAGAACAAGAGGAAGCGGTATTGGTGGAGGTCATGATGAACGTGAACAAACACTTAACCAACTTCTTGTTGAAATGGATGGTATTAAAGAAAACTCAGGGTTATTATTTATTGCTGCTACAAACCGTACAGACGTTTTAGACCCTGCTTTAACAAGACCTGGACGTTTTGATAGAGTTATTACAGTTGGATTACCAGATGTAAAAGAACGTGAAGCAATTTTAAAACTACACGCTAAGGGTAAACGTCTTTCAAGTGATATTTCGTTCGAAAATGTTGCAAGAAGAACACCTGGCTTCTCAGGAGCTCAATTAGAAAACGTAATTAACGAATCTGTTCTTTTATCAGTTAGAGAAAATACAGGTATTATTACAAGAGATCAAATCGATGAAGCAATCGATAGAGTTATGGCTGGTCCAGCTAAAAAATCTAGAACTATTACTAAGGAAGAATTAACATTAGTAGCTTACCACGAAGCAGGGCACGCTGTTGTAGGTATAAAAGTTCCTGGTGGTAATAAAGTTCAAAAGATTACTATTATTCCACGTGGTCAAGCTGGTGGATATAACTTAATGATGCCTGAAAATGAAAAATATAACTATACTAAAGAAGAATTATTAGCTTCTATAGCAAGTTTTATGGGTGGTAGAGTAGCAGAAGAAATTATTTATGGAGAAGATAAAATTTCAACAGGTGCTGCAGATGATATTTCCAAAGCAACAACAATTGCCAGAAGAATGGTTACTGAATTTGGTATGTCAGATTTAGGTCCGATTAAATATCAAGAAGAAGAAGGTTCTCCATTCTTAGGAAAAACTTTAGCTACAAGTTCATCAATTTCTAACCAAATTAGTCACGAAATTGATCTTGAAGTTAGAAAAATAATGTTAGAAGCTAAAAATATAGCTACAAAAGTTATTAAGAAAAATAGAGAACTTTTAGAGTTGATTAAAACTTCATTACTTGAAAAAGAAACAATTGTTGCAGAAGAAATTGAATATATTGCTAAAAACTTACAATTACCTCCTGAAAAAGAAAAATCAGAAGAAAAAGCTAATGCTGTAGGTTTAGATGAATTAATTAAAATGACTTCTGTTTCTGATATTGAACAAAGTACACAAACTGATTTTTATGATAATAAAGAAGAAAGTATTTCTGCTGATTTAATTTCAGATGAAGTTATTGATAGTAATAATTCAGTTACAGAAAACGGAACTAAAATTGAAAAGTTATAGTGATTAAACAACTGGTTTTCCGGTTGTTTTTTTATATAAAAATACTTTATAATTAATAAATTAATTATAAGTAAATTTTTAAAGGTGGATTTTATGAAGAATTTGTTTAAAGAAGTCTTTAAATCATTATTTAAAAACAAAGCTACTGTTATAGGGTTAACTATCCTTGTATTTTTAACAGCAGGAGTTTTCACTGTTTTAAATGATGCTGCTAAATCAATGAAGCAACAATATGAAATCGCTAAGAAAAAATCAGTTTCACACAATATTACAATTGATTTAAATCTATCAACAAATGCGAAAGCATACAATGATGGATATTTTGTTAACGGACTTTCAAAATCAGATTCACTTGTTTACGAAAATAAAAGTGTTTATGATAAAGGAATTAACTATATAACAGATAATTACAAAAAAGAAGGTTATGTAATTGATTTAACAAAAATTACAGATTCATTTATTCCATTAAGTTTATTTGTTGATGAGAAAAAATATGAAAACAAATACATTGATAGAATTGACTTTATAAAAATCTACAACACTTATGATTTCAAGAATGAAAACGCAAGTTCATTAACATTAGATTTTGATAAAGCCATCAAAACAATGAAAATGAAAACTGATTTCGTTGTTAACTTATACAAAAAAGAAAATGACACATATTCACCTGTTACAACCCAAGTTGTTTTAAATTTAAATGACCACTTTGTGCTTGATAAAACTTATAAATTAGAAGACATTGCATACATTACAACAGATACTAAAAGTAATGTTATTCTTTCTCAAGTTAAAACTTTATTCTTAAATATTGTCACAAAAGAAGCCACTTTTAACTTGGTTAAAGGTAAAGAATGGATGTACGAAGGAGTTTGTTTAAGTATTGAACCAGCAACACTTGCAGACAAACTTGGTTTTGATAAATATCAAGATAACAATTACATTTTCATTCTTAATAAAGATAAGAACTCAACTTTAATTAACATTCCAGATGATGCTAAACCAACTGATATTCTCAATGTTGAATTAAATTCAGAATTTGATTATTCAGCTTTATATGATGAATCAAAAACATTAGACAAACCGATTTCATTTGTTTTTAAAACAAATCATACTTACAACATTCCTTTAAAATGAGCTGCAAAACAAGAGGAATACACATACTACCAAAGAAAAGTTTATGAATCAACATATGTAGATCCATTCAAGAAAAACTGAGATGGAGCATATGTTACATTTATGGAGAATTTAATTAAAGGAAACAATGGTGAATTACCATCAGAATTTAAAAAATTCTCATATTGAAATAAAAACTCACTTAAATACTTTATCCATTTTGATGAACAAGGTGTTTTAAAAGAAAACAAAGAGTTAATTTATGAGAACAATTCAGTTCTTACATATGATTTAACATACAATGAGCAACTTAAATTAGCTGATTTATCAGATCAACCAGGTTATTTAGATAGAGACTTTGCTATTAAAGAAATTATTATTAATGACTTAAAAACTCTTATTTTAAAAATTTATAACTTCACAAGAAAAGAAGTTAACAACCATCCAGAGTACAAGGATAAAGTTTCAGAAATTGATGCATTAACTGACGATGTAAACACAAGATTGCAAACTGCATCAATTAACAAATCACAATCAATTTCAGAATTAACTAATATTTACAACAAGTTACTTAATGATGTAAGTGCTATTGTTCCAAATAACGTTTTACTTTTACCAGTATTAAATTATGAAAAGAGAACGAAGATTCCTAATTATGCGGAATATGCATTTGATGAATATAAAACAATTGCACAAATTGAAACATCAAGAGATAGATTAACAGAAGAAGAATTTAACAACTTATCTAATAAAAGAATCTGGGATATCACATTTACAAAAATTAAAAATGGTGCTTTAGATATTGTTAAAAAAGATATCTACAACCAAGTTTTGGAAAAAGTTGGTGCAGATAACATAGGTATTAAAAAATCAATTACAATTGATGCATTCGATACATCTAAAAATGAAAAATTCGTATATCACTTTGTTAATATGGGTGATAATGAACAAAAAATCGATGGAATCAAAAACAATGTGAACAAACTTTTTAATGAAATTGATAATCCATCAGGTTTATTTAATCTTTATTCAAATGTTGATGATTACTTCAAAACTAGAGAATTACCATATTATGCAATTGACAGAATTTTAGGTGCAATTATTAACAACATTATTCCATATGAAAAATACGTTTCATTAGATATGACATATGGACAAGTAAAAATTTATCAAAACTACCCAGAAACTAAATTATTTGAAGTTTGAGATAGATCGAAAATTTACAAATTAGCAAAATTTGTTGGATCAGAAACAGATTCACAAGGTAATTTATTACCTGATAGCGACTTTAATCAATTTGCTGAATTGGGAATTACTTTTTCTCCATCAAGAGAAAAAGATACATACTACATAATTAAACCTGTTTATGATACTAATAAAAAGTTACTTTACTGACAAAATCTTTCATTATCAAGAGAAGGTGTTTCTGAATTTGATAAAGAACGTTTATCGACTGGTAGATTAACTTTAAAAGAAACAAATTTATACTTAGAAAACAATAAATTGACATTAATGGCAAAAATCAATCCAGAAGGATGAGTTGAACATAGTAATGAATTTGATAACGTTGTTTACTTACCTTTTGGTTATAGAGCACCATTAAGTGATGTTTTAAATGAAGCAGCTACACAACAAACTTTAAATAAAGCTTTTGAAAATATCCAAAAAGTATTGTTAGAAACCGATTTAACAAAACAAGGATTTTTAACTAAAGACATTATTTATGCATTTATTGAAGCTGTTGAATATTCAACTAATATAAATAAATTTGCAACAATTTTCTCATCAGGACGTATTGATTTAGGGATTATTCCTAAAATGTTCCTTGATTTCCTTTACAAGTTATCACACAATGTAAATGGTGATTATGCAAATAAACTTATTGTTAATTTATTTACAAACTTAAGAAAATTTATTGTACAAAAAGATACTCTTGAAGAAAGAAAACAATATTTAACTGAGCAAATTCAAAAATTATTTAATGTTTTAAATGTACTTGGTGTAGAAGTTCCGGTTAAAGTAGAAACTTTATCAAAAGTTATTAAAGATCCTATTGTTATGCTTGATTCAATCATTGGAATTATTGAATCAGTTAATTTCGTTAAATTCACAGAGCAATCAAACAATTTTTTCTTAAATGAACATGATCATTTAGTTGATAAAGAAATTACAAAAGCTGCTGGAACTAAAGAAATTGTTAAGTACGTAAGAAAATTATCAATACTTGAATTAATTGAATGATTTATTAGATCAGTTGATCAAAAAGCATTCAAAACACATTTATTTAACTTATTAGACAATATTAACATTGCTTTATTAGCTGATGTTAATGATCGAGCTAACCCATTATATGACGTATTTAATTCATTTATGCCTCAACTTAAACCTATTTGACAAGTTATTAACTTGTATCCAGGTTCAAATAAATCATTTAAAAACATTATTGATTGAACTAAGTATGTAATTAACTTATTTGATTTTGACATCTTTATTGATGCTGTTTTAAGCAAAAAACAAATGTTCTATACTGAACATCAAAGCGGAGATAGAGTAAACAAATATGCGACATCAGGAGTTGAATCAAAAGACTTTATTTATGCACTTATTAAATCATTATTTGCATTACCAGGTTCAAATAAATCATTTAAAGAATCAATAATTTCAATGTTTAACCTTTCAGACAAAGGCACAAATATTGAAATTGATGACAACGGATTATATTTAACAATTCCAGTTGCAGATGATGAAAAATTAGACTACTTTGACCTTATTAACATCTTTATGTCTCCTCAACATTCTTCAACAACTGAAGCAGGAGCAAATACTAATACATCTACATCAAATCAAAATTCATTAAGTTTATTTGACAAACTTTACAACTTTGTTCACTCATACAAAGTTAGATTTGAAAATTGAAATGCAAACACAGTTTCGCTAACATCATTCCCATCATCAGAAACAAATGATGCTACGCAAGTGTTTGGATTTACTAAAGATAAAAGAGAAATAGCCTTAAGTGAAGCTAAACAATTAGTTAATGAATGAATTCAAGTTCTTAACTTAGTTGTGCAAACAACTTCAAATGTTAAATTACAACCCAACTTATCAATTGGAGATATTTACAAATACTTTGCAGAATACAAACCAATCGAGAACAATTCAGTTCATTCATTAGTTCAAGAAGCCATTAAGAAATTCTTAGATATTTCAAACAAAAATAATGACCTGTTCTTCTATGTGAAAGAAGCATATCCATTATTCAAAGTTTGAATGAAAATGTTTGATAAATCAGTAAATGCTGACAGTGCAAAAACTAAAGAGTTTGCTCTTGAATTATTAAAATTAGCTAACAATTCGGAAATATTATCTGAATTTAGTTCATTTGATTTAATTCAACCATCATCACAAAACATTGTTTCATTTGAAAAAACAGGATTTGGTATTACTAAATCACTTGCAAATACTTTAAAACTTAAAGAAATTTTCTTTGCAAAAGATGAACAAGGTAACTATACAAATTCATTATTAGCTGAATTAATTAAAAAATTCCCTAAATATAAACAATATGTGCAAGATAATGAGTTAGAAATTATTCAATCATTTGCATACATTGCAACAGCAGAGTTATACGGTAAATTTAACCCAGAACACTTCAAAGATGTTTACTCATCAGAATTTACAAATATCGATTCAGTTGTGTTAGAAAATTTAATTAAAGGTGTATTTTCAAATGAATTATTTCTAAAACACTTTGATACATTTAACATTTACTTAAGTAACTCAATTAATGAAATTCCAGTTGTTAGATTAGGAATTTCACATGCATTATTACACCCATTAACAATTGTTAAACATCCTGAAGTTGCAGTTTGATTCTTAACAAACACAAACAAACTAGGAGACAATGGTAAATATAAAGCAAATATTGCTTACTTGATAATGGACAAGATTATTAACTTTGAAGAATTAGCTAGAAATGATGTTGAATTAAGTGAATTTATTAGTTCATTTAAAAAAGAAAAACCTGTGTTTGCGACAATTGGTAAAGAATGAGTTTTAGATGTTGCTTTTGACAACGAAATCATTCAATACTGATATTCAAAAGTTGCAGATAACATTGAAAATTACTCACCATTTGGCGTAAACATTATTAAACTTATTGATGATATTATCAACACAATTACAGGTGTTAACAAATTAGATAACACGCTTAAATTTGACCAAACAGGTTCATACATTGCAAAAGTTAATTATGTATGATTAGCTAAAAACAACAAGAAAATTTACAATGGTGAATTACCAAATAATCCAATCGGAATGGTTGAATTAATCAAAAATCTTCCTGAAGATTACAAAATTAATATAAATGGTTCAGAATTTATCATTATCGGTGACGATTATACATATGACAATATTTATCCGGTTGTGGATGAAGCAAACTTACAAGTTAATACAAATAACCAAGCTATTGTTTACGTTAACTCACAAGGGTTTGATAAAATTGCACAAGCTTACAGAGGAAATGTTGTTAAAGAGTACTTACTTGTTAAGAATTCAACAAATTTAACAAATGAAGATCTTAAACAAGAATTAATCCAAGTTGTTAACAAAGCAATAAATAACTCAAATGATTTACCTAGAGTTTATCTAGATGATGAAATTGATGGAATTAACCCTGAACGTGCAATTCGAATTACTGCAGTTAAAAACTTCATTAAAGTAATCGGATTTGTTTCAAAAATCTTATTATCTATCTTAATTACATTAGTTGCTATCTCAATTATTTTCATTATTAAAAGATACATTACGAACAAAAACAAAGCTATTGGTATTTTAGTTTCTCAAGGTTATACACCATTAGAAATCTCATTATCAATGACTGTATTTGCGTTCTTTACAATCATTATTGGAGGAATCGCAGGATACTTAACTGGTTTCTTAATCCACGCTGAAGCTATTAAGTTATTAAGCGATTATTGAGCTGTACCAATTCAGACGCTAAACTTCTCAATAGTTTCATTTGGAATAAATATCATATTACCACTCGCAGCTATGTCTATACTTATTATTGTTGTTTCAATTCGTTCATTAAGATATAAATCAATTGACTTAATGAGTGGAATAACAGAAGTAAGTACTGGTGACTTCCACGCTAAATACGCAAACTTATTCAAGAAGAGAAATATTAAAACTAAATTTGCTGCTTCATTAATCTTCCAGGGCTTCTGAAAACTATCATCATTTGGTATTTCAATCATTTTAGTTGCTATAACTACATTGTTCGGAATAGCGACCTTTGGTGAATTCGAATCATCAATTAAAAAAACATATGAAAACAGAAGTTACAATTACAAATTTGACTTAAAAACACCTACAATAGAAGGTGGTGGGATTAATTTATTCACAGTCCAAGATTTAGAAAATACACTTTATGTACCTGTTGGAGATATTGCTGAAATTAATCAATATCAAAGCGATTATTTTAAACCAGGTATGTCAACAGCTGTAAATAAATTTGCAATCAAAAACCCTGATGGAACTACATCATATAGATATCCAAACGGAAATCCTACAGATTTTGAAGGACACGTAATTTCACAATTCTCAGTTAACATTAAGATTGATTCATCGGTTTCAATTGACCCATGAGATCAAGTTTATAACTCATTACCTGACTCACAAAAATCAAGAATTACATCAGTAAGAAATGAAATTGGTAGAAGACTTGAAAGAACACAAGCAAACTTACATTACAGACAAGATGGTAATAGAAAAATTCTTGATATGACTAAAATGATTGAGTTAGCTCGAGCAGGAACAGTTTCAGGATTCTTCCGTTATGTAGAAAATGAAACTAGCCCTGAATTAGGTAAATTTGTTTATCTTCAAACTAACAAAAATAAAACTGATTTTGATGAAATAATAATTTCAACATCAGCTTATAGAGATGAATATAGAGAATTCTTAATCAATGGATACAAACAAATCTATAAAGAAAATGCTGAATTATTAAAACAAGATCCTAATACATCAGTTGTAAGTGATTTCTTAGTTTCATTTGGTGGGTTATATTTTGATCCTGAATTTGACGAGCTTTACACATACGTAAATGCAAATCAAATTAAGAAAGGTAAAATTAACAACGAAAATATTAAGTTATATGGTTACCAAGAAGGTTCAAAACAAATTAAGATTAAATCTACTAGTGGACAAGATTTACTTAAATTAATTAATGACGAGTTTAGTCAAAACGGATTTGACGTTAACGATAAACCTATTCCACTTATCATTAACGAAGTTTCATCAAAAGCATTTAACTTATCAGTTGGATCGAAATTTGAAGTTGTTGTAAACAATAATGTAAATAGATTCAAAGATAAGATAAATCAATATTATGAGAAATTAGTTAACCCTGAATATAAAGAACCAGAGAGACAAACTTACAAATTCATTGTTAGAGGTATAAATCCAACATATATTAATAATGAGTTTATTATTCCTAAAAAAGCTGCTGATATACTTACAGGATTAGATAAAGTTAAACATAACCCTAAATATGAAGTGTTTAACGGTATTATGTCTAAACACCCATTACCAATGCAATTATTATCATCAGCTGGATTATATTCAAACAGTGGTTACTGACCGGCTATCCAATCATTTGATACGTCTACTTTAACAACTAAATATCTTGAAGATATGTTTGATGCGTTATTCGGATCAAGACAAACAGTAGATAACTCAACAATCGATGGAGTAATGAGTACTTTAGGATATTCAGACTTACAAATTGCTAAATTTATAAATCCTGAATATAAAGAAACTGAAAGCATTAAAGATAACTACTTATTAGCAAGAGCTAATGCAGAACAACACATTAACAAGTTTGCTAATATATTCGATAACAACTTATATATTCCTATGGCTACTACTTTGGATTCTAAAGTTATTGAAGTAGGTTACACAATGTCTATTGCACAAACAGTTCAAAAAATTGTAACTATTGTGACAATCTTAGCATTCATAATTTCTATAGTTATATTAGTAATTATTTCGACAATTCTTATTGGAGAAAATGAGAAGAATATAGCTATCTGATCAATTCTCGGATATAATGAAAAAGAAAAAATTAAGATTTTCTATGGAATTTACTTACCATTTATTCTTATATCTATTTTAATAGCTATCTCATTAGCATTTGGATTTATATCAATCTTCAGTGATTTCTTAACATCAGCTGCATCTATTGCAATTCCTATTGTTATTTCACCTCTAAACATATTAGTGACAGTATTAGTTATTCTAGGAGTATTCTTAGTAACGTCAATATTATCTTGAATCGGAATTAACAAAGTTAAACCAATTGATTTATTGAAAGGTAAATAATGGAAAATAAAAACATAAATGTAAACAATGACACAAATAAAGATACTCAAGAAATTGTTGTTTTAACTAAAAAGACATCAGATGTCAAAATTACAAAGAAAAATGTATTTGACATTCTTGATGCTGATGGTGGAAGTAACAAAGTTGTATTAGACAGATCAATTGCTAGAGTTATTAAAAAAGCTTCTAACAAAAAGAGATCTAAAGATGGTAATGAAAAACTTAAAAACACAGGTAATGCAGTCATAGAAGTTAAAAACGTAAGTAAGTTTTACTTATCAGGAACTACAGCTACTAGAGTTTTAAAGAATGTTTCATTAACAATTAACAAAGGTGAATTCGTTATGATCTTTGGTAAGTCTGGAGGTGGAAAAAGTACATTACTTAACCTTGTAAGTGGACTTGACAGACCAAGTAGAGGACAAGTTATTGTATGTAATCAAAACTTACCTTACTACTCAGATTTAAAACTTACTTTATTTAGAAGAAAACACGTTAGCTTTATCTTCCAAAATTACAACTTATTACAAAATCTAAATGGTTATGACAATGTTGAAACTGGTGCTTATTTACAAAAAGATAAAAGCAAAAGATTAAATATTGATAAGTTATTTGAAGAATTTGAACTAGAAGATGTTAAAAACAAATATCCATCACAAATGTCCGGGGGTCAACAACAACGTATTTCAATCCTACGTGCATTGGCTAAAAATGCTGAGATCATTTTCGCTGATGAACCTACAGGAGCACTTGATGATGCTACTTCGAAGATTGTTTTAAATTACTTATATGACATTAATAAAAAATATGGTGTTACTATAGTTATGGTTACTCACAACCCTCATATAGCACCAATTGCTGATAAAATTTTCACAATCAAAAACGGAAAAGTTGCTAATATCACAGTTAACAAAACTACAAAACATCCAAAAGATATTGATTGAAAAGAATAATAAATTATATTGAATAATACTTACCACAAAATAGTGGTGAGTATTTTTTTATACCTTGGAGACTATGGAATAAGTACAATCGGACTACAAAAAGTATAATAAAAACAGACTTTAAAAGTCTGTAATTTAAATACTATTTGCGTTTCATTGTAGGGAATAAAAGAACATCACGAATTGAATCTTTTTCAGTTAATAACATTGTTAATCTATCAATTCCAATTCCACATCCACCTGTAGGAGGCATTCCATATTCTAATGCTTCAACGAAATCTCAGTCAATATCACTAGCTTCATCATTTCCATTGTTCTTTTCTTTTAATTGGTCTTCAAAACGCTCTAATTGGTCAATTGGATCTGATAACTCAGTGTACATATTTGCATATTCTTTTGTGTTAATAAATAATTCAGCTCTTTCAACAAATCTTGGATCTTGACCTTTAGCTGTAAGAGGAGAAATTTCTAATGGGTGTCCATATACAAATGTTGGTTGTATTAATGTTTTTTCAATAAGTTCTTCGAAAAGTTCGTTAATAATGTGACCTAATTGATGGAATTTTTGAATTTTAACTCCATATGATTTAGCAACTTCAACAGCTTCATCAAATGAAATGTTTCTAAAATCTTTACCTGTAGCTTTAGAAACAGCTTCAACCATATCGACTCTGTTAAATGGTTTTGATAAATCAATTTCAACACCTTTGTTAATAACTGTTGATTTACTTAATTTAGCCGCAACTCTTTTGATAAGTTCTTCTGTACGTTGCATCATTCCTTCAATGTTTGAGTAAGCTTCATAGAACTCAATTGAAGTGAATTCAGGGTTGTGAGTTGTGTCAATTCCTTCATTTCTGAAAATACGACCAATTTCATAAACTCTATCAACTCCACCAACTAAAAGTTTTTTAAGAGGAATTTCAGTAGCAATTCTAAGAACAAATTCTTGATCTAATGCATTGTGATGTGTTTTAAATGGACGAGCAGAAGCGCCAGATAAATAATCGTGTAAGAATGGTGTTTCAACTTCCATATATTCTCTTTCATCAAAGTATTTTCTGATTTCACTAATGATTTTTGTTCTATTTCAGAATACTTGCATTGATTCATCATTAACAATTAAATCAACATATCTGTGTCTGTATCTTTCTTCAACATCAGCTAATCCGTGGTATTTATCAGGAAGTGGTTTAAGTGCTTTTGTTAAGAGTTTAATGTTTTGAACTTTAACAGTAACTGCACCTGTGTGAGTTTTCATAACATTACCTTCAACATAGATAATGTCCCCTAAGTCTAAAGATGAAACTAATGTATTAACAAATTCATCGTGTTCTTTTTTGTTGAAGTAAGCTTGAATTTTTCCGTGGTAGTCTTTAATTAAAATGAAAGGTCCACGCATTGTTAAAATTCTACCTGCAATAGCAACAGAAACTGGATTTTGTTCTAATTCTTCTTTAGATACATTTTCATATTTAGATGCTAATTCATCTGAATATGATCTTTCTTTTAATCCATCCGCTTTTGCAAAAGCTT
Organism: Mycoplasma sp. 888; assembly: GCF_035609225.1. Taxonomy (NCBI): domain Bacteria; kingdom Bacillati; phylum Mycoplasmatota; class Mollicutes; order Mycoplasmatales; family Mycoplasmataceae; genus Mycoplasma; species Mycoplasma sp. 888. Next base: position 697,880 of record NZ_CP141192.1, on the reverse strand, counting down.
CAATATTATTTTCTTTGTAAAAGTCTAATTTATTACGTCTTACTTGTTCTTGTTCTGTGTATTTTGTCATATCTTTTACTCCATTAATAAAGTATGTTTAAAGTATACCACTAATATTTAAAATATTAGTGGGGTAATATTAGAAACATAACTAATAAAATATTAATAATAACACACTTATTTTTTACGGTCTATATACAGTAAAAAAATAAGTGTGTAGTGATATTTATTCTGTGTTGATTGAACAAGGTAAATGATGTGAGATAGTTTTTTTGAATTAATTAATTTAAAATTAACGAAGTGCAAAATTGATACATTTTAGACAGTAAATTAGTGAAAATTACTATTTTCGATATACCTATTTTATACTCTGTTATAGAAATTATTTCATTAAAACATTATTAAGAAAAAGCTATCTAAAATAGGTAGCAATTTGAAAATTAAATTCTATTATGAAATAGTTGACTTAATATTTATCTTCTTTCACTTTTCTAGCTGAAATCGTTATGTGTTTAGGACAAGTTAACATTTTTTGATCTGGTGTGAATTGAACATATAAAACATTCTGATTATATTTACGGTCATATTTTACAGTTCCATCAGGTCTTAAGAATTCTAAATGAACTAAAGGAACATTGAAAACATCTCTTTGTTCTTCAGGGATTCTTAAATCAACAATTGGATAAATTTCTACTGAACCACCTCAAAGTATGTTGTTTTTAATCATATCTTTTTCTTCTTGGGGGAAGAATTCATCAACTTGTTTAAATGAAGTTTCCAAAACTTTATTTTGTTGTTCAGGAGATAAAATTTTAAATTGTGGATCTTCAGCTAATTCTTTTTTCAATACTTCTTTATAAGTTTCAAAGTCTAATAAGTATTTTTGCTCTCTAACCATTAATTTAAGAATAATGTCAAATGGAACTACATCAGCAATTGTTCCAAAAGCATATCTATAATCTTTGTTACACATATCGCAATGTGCTGTAACTAATGAACCCATAATCCTCCTTATTTTGGAATTAATTAATATATTAATTATATTTAACTTTATAATTTACCTATGTTAGATTTTGAAAAGAATTATTGAGGCAAATATGATGTCATTATCGGTTTAGATGAAGTAGGAAGAGGTTGCTTAGCCGGCGAATTAGTGGTTGCTGGTGTGATTTTTCCTAAAGGATACTCAAATAGCAAAATTAAAGATTCTAAACAATTAACTGAAAAACAAAGAGAAGAACTTTATGAGCAAATAATTAATGACTGTGTTGAATATGTTATTGAAGTTAGAACTCTTGAACAAATCAATAATTCAAATCCTAAGAGAGAATCAATTTTAGGAATGGAATCTATTGTTAAAAAACTTAAAAACAAACCTGATTTAATAATTACAGATTATGAAAAATTAATTTTAGAAAACTATGAGCAAATCAATTTAGTTAAAGGTGATTCAATTTCACTTTCGGTTGCTGCTGCTAGCGTTTTAGCTAAGGTAACAAGAGATAGAATGCTTAAGGAATATTCGAAAATATACCCTAAATATGATTTCGAAAATAACAAAGGTTACGGAACTAAAAGACATTTAGATGCTTTAAATGAACTTGGGCCAACAAAAATACATAGAACTAAATATAAACCAGTTGTAGCAGCGTTTAAAAAGCATCAAAAATATAGATAAGTTAACTAGAGTAACCTAGTTTCCTTGATAAAAAAACACTTAGAAAACTAAAGTGCTTAGAAAATTAATCTACTTCATATTTTTTAAGATTTTGTAGCTAATATTGAACCTCCAAAACTAAAGATTGGGCCAAATACACAGCCTAAAATATAAAATACTGCTATTGCAATATCATCTTCTCATTTTCTGTGAAAAAGTCTAACAATAGCAATGATTTGTAAAAATATTAATATTATGTAAAAAATAAATGAAATTGTTGCAGTGATTGAGCTAATTATAATTATTGCTGTTGAAAGTTCTTCCTTAGTCATATATGTTCCACCAAATCTTACTGAATAATAATTGTTTTTTATCACAAAAGCTCATCATATTACGATTGAAAAACTTACAGCAATAATAATTATTCAAATTAGTGATATTCATAATATTGGTTTCGTATAATATTTTCTGTTTTCCATACATATCCCTTCGTTTTTATCTATATCCTTATTGTAAAAAAAAAAAAAAAAGCAAAGTGGTAAGTGAAATATTTTTGTTTTATAATTTGACTATGAAAAAAGAAGTGCAAATTAAAATTGAAATTCAAAAAAATTCAAGAATTAAGTATGAATACAACAGAAAAACAGGACAAATTGAAGTAGATAGAATCTTACGTGAAGATTTTGTGTACCCTTGCAACTATGGTTTTATTCCTGAAGCATTAGATTGAGATGGAGACGAACTTGATGTATTATTATATTCATCAGAACAATTCATTCCAGGGTCATTATTAAATGCAAGAATTATTGGTGCAATGAAAATGATTGATGACGGTGAAACAGATACAAAATTGATCGCGGTTCACGCTGATGATTACAGACTAGATCACATTAACTCATTATCAGACTTACCAAGACCATTTTTAGATACAGTTAAAACATTCTTTAGCACATATAAAAACTGAAAACGTCCAGGAATTACATCAGTTGATGGATTTGAAGATGTTGAATGAGCTATTGCTGAATATAAAGAATGTGTTGATTTAATGAACGAATATGGTTCAATGGATAAAAAAGAATTCATCGAATTAATGAAACAAAAACATCCTGAAAAATATGTTGCTTAATTAGATAATTTTCTATCCCTTAGGGGTAGATTTTTTTATTTCCTAAATTAAGAAGATTTTTATAAAAAAAATAACAAATTATTAAAGAAAATTGAAAATTAAGAAGAAATTAAAATGATTAAATTAGGAATAACAACATTTGACGAAACAACAAAAGTTCATTCAACAGGACAACTTACCCACATCAAGAAAGAATTAGATACATAATTGTACTTTTTTTACACTCTACAAGTTATAAAAGTAAAATTCGTAGTGATATAATTAACTGAAATTTGTCAATTGGAGAGTTTTATGACTTTAGATTTATTAAAAGAAGAATGATTTGTAAATAATTACTATATCTTTCTATATGAAAATGACTTATTGGAAAATAAATTAGAAAATGGTGATTCTATTTCCTATTTTGAAAAAGGATTAGTCATTAACACTTTTAAAAATGATGCATATTCTGCATTTATATCTAACGTAAATTACAAAAAAGAAAATGTGGAGAAAATTATTAATTTACTTTCAGATTTTTCACCAGCTGTAATAACTTATGGTGATGCTTGCTTGAATTTAATCAATCATATTAGTAATCTTAATAATTATGAAATTTACAATCAAACTATTGCTACATTAGATAAAGATGATTTCGTTTTTAGTGATGCAAAAGAAGAAATATTAGATAAAAAGCTAATAATTAAAAGAGTTAATTTATCTGATTTTGATGAAATCAAAAAATTCCTTGAAGAAGAAAATTTTTACCCAAACTCAAGAAATCATTGAGTTGATTTTTATAGGAAATATGTTTTAAAAAATAGCCTAAACTATGGTTATATAGCTTTAAAGGATAAAAAAGTAATTTCTCACGCTTGTGTTGTTTATACAAATTCAAAAAACGCAGTAATTTGAGGAGTAGCAACAAATTCAGAATTTAGAGGTTTAGGTTTAGCTTCACATTTAGTTTCACTACTATGTAAAGATATATTGAATGATAATCTTGAACCGGTTTTATATTACACAGAGGAAAAAATCGGCAACATATACAAAAAGTTAGGATTTAAGGATAAAGCACAATATTTTATAGCTTCAAAAGTGAGAAATTAGTTAAATAAATTGAATTTATTAAAAATAATAATTTTGCATAAGAAAGCTATCAAAATATTGCTTTTTTATTAAAATTATAATTATGATTAAGGTAGATAACATTACATTCAGATATAGAGAAGCAGACACTCAACCAGCATTGAAAAATGTTTCTTTTTCTATTGAAAAAGGCGAGTATGTTGCTATATTAGGACATAATGGTTCAGGTAAAAGTACTTTATCAAAGGTGCTTGTAACTTTACTTAAACCTCAAAGTGGTTCAATTAGCATTGATGGAATCGAATATTCAAAAGAGAATTTACTTAAGATTAGAAAGAAAATTGGGATTATTTTCCAAAATCCAGATAACCAGTTTGTAGGTTCTAGTGTTGAAGATGATATTGCATTTGGATTAGAAAACAGAAACATTCCACACGAAGAAATGCATAAGTTGGTTAGAAAATATGCAACAAAAGTTGATATGGAGAATTTACTTGAAAGAGAACCTGAAAGCTTAAGTGGTGGACAAAAACAAAGAGTTGCTATTGCTGCAATTTTAGCTTTAAATCCTGATGTTATTATTTTTGATGAAGTTACATCAATGCTTGATCCAAAAGGTAAGTCAAGTGTTATTCAAATAATCAAGGAAATTAAAGAACAAAAAGATAAAACCTTGATCTCAATCACACACGATATGGACGAAGCTATTTTAGCTGATAAATGTTTAGTTTTTGCTAAAGGAAAATTAATTGCAGCTGGCTCACCGAAAGAAATATTAAAGAACCAAGAAATTATTGAAATAGCGAAAATTGAATCTCCATTTGTTTATAGAATGAGCACAATGATTAATGGAATTGAACCAACATACAATGAAAGTGAGTTAATAGAAGAAATATGCAAATAAAAGTAAAAAAATTAACTCATACATTTAGTGTAAAGACTCCTTGAGAATTTACTGCATTAAAAGATGTATCTGTAACAATTAAACAAGGTGAATATGTTGGAATTATAGGTGCTACTGGTTCAGGAAAAACTACATTAATCGAACATTTAAATAGATTACTAGAACCTACAAATGGAGTAATCGAATGAGTTTATAAGGATAATATTAGAAGAACATATGACTATGAACTATCAAAACTATTAGTTTCATTAGACAAAAAATATTCTGATAAAAAAGATCCTAAATATAAAGCAGAACTTAAAGAAAAAAGTACTCAAATTAAAAAGAAAATTAAAGCTAATAATAAGCAAATTAAAGAGTTAGAAAAAATCTATAAAAAAGAATACAAAATGGCTTACAACAAATTTAGTGAAGAATACAATCAGCATCAAACTGAAAGAAAATCAAAACTTAAAAACAAGTTTAAATTTTCATTTAGTAAAGAAGTTGGATTGTTCAAAAATGAATTTGATGCTAACTCTGAGACATTAATGAAAATTAATGAGCTTAAATATGTTGAAGATTTTGTGACTCAACAAACCTACAAAAACAAAATTAAATCATTAAGATCTATCCCTAAAAAAATTAGGCAAAGAGTTGCTATAGCTTTTCAATTTGCAGAATATCAGTTATTTAAAGGAACAATAATTGAGGATATTGCATTTGGTCCTATGGCTTATGGTGTTCCAAAAATTAAAGCTTATGAAAAAGCTAGAGAATGTTTAAAACTTGTTGGATTAGGTGAAGAATATTTAGAAAGAAGCCCTTTTGAACTGAGTGGAGGACAAAAAAGAAGAGTTGCTCTTGCTGGAATTCTAGCAATGGAACCTGATTTCTTAGTCGTTGATGAACCTACGGCTGGACTTGATCCTCAAGGTGTTGATGAAATTTTAGAAATTCTTAATAACTTACATAAATCAGGTAAAACTATCATCAATGTAACTCATGATTTAGATAACATTTTAAAATACTCAAAACGTATTTTACTTATGAAAAATGGACAAATTGTTAATGATGGTGAACCTTATGGTGTTTTAAATGATGTTGAGTTTTTAAAGGAAAACAATCTTCAACCACCACATTTATTAGAGTTTGCTAATAAATTAAGAAAAAGAGGTGTAGATATACCGAAAGTAACATCAGAAGAACAATTGGCTTTCTATATTAATAAACATATAGAAAGTAAGAAGGGAGTGTAATGAAAAGTGTGTTTGGACGTTACATTCCAGGCGATGGATTTTTATATAAATTAGATCCTAGATTTAAGTTGCTTATGGTTATAGTTTATATTGTAATGGTATTTATGGTTAGATATTTCATTGATATGGTTATCTTACTTTTACCTCTTATTATTATGTATATTTACACAAATAAAAGAGTAAGACCATTACTTAAAATGCTTAAGTTACCTATATTTGTGTCTGTTGTAATTTTTGCAGTCAACTTGTATACTGTAACAAACGAAACAGTACATAATGATGTTGTTAATATGTTAAACAAATCATATTTAAAAGATCATCAAGATGTAAATAGGTTAGCTCAAGCTTACTGGACGAATGGATTCTGAAGTTTTAACACTTCAGCAAGCAAAACTTTTTATAACTCAATAATAGACACAAATGGTGTGTTATCTGTTTTTAAAGGTGAGCATTCAAATGCTCTTATGCAAAAAGTTCAATATGGTGTTTCATTAGATAATGTCAATAAAACATTGAGTTTATTTTTAAGAATTTACACAATGATTTTAATTACTACATTGTTAACAAACACAACAAGACCAATATTATTAACAAAAGCAATTGAAGATCTTTTATATCCATTTAAATTCATTTTTGTACCTACACACGTTATTGCGATGATTGTTTCAATAGCACTTAGATTCATACCAACATTAATTGATGAATCAAATAGAATTATTAAAGCACAATCATCACGTGGGGTAGACTTCAAGCATGGGAATATTAAGGAAAAAATTGATGCATTTACTACATTGATTATTCCTTTATTTGTTTCATCATTCTCAAAAGCTGAAGATTTAGCTAACTCTATGGAAACAAGAGGATACGATCCATATGCTAAGAGAACTAAATATAGAAAAATTAAACAATCTTGAATTGATTTAATTTCTTTATTGGTTATATTAGCAATATTATCATTCTTAATTGTAAATATTGTGTATCCAAATTACTTACCATTTGGGTACATTGCAACAAGAATTATTTAATTTTTAGGTCTATGAATCATACGTAAAAAAATGTGTGTGATTTATTTTTTTTATATTATAATATATCTAAATTTATATAGCTGTAAAGCACTAGCGCTTTACACTTAATTAAGGAGGTAAAAATGGTTAAAATTAGATTAAAAAGAATGGGTGACAAGTTCAGACCAGTATACAAAATTGTTGTGGCTGACGCAAGATCACCACGTGATGGTAAATTTATCGAAGCTTTAGGGCACTACAATCCATCTTCTAAAGAATTTGTTTTAAACAAAGAATTAACTGCTAAATGATTAAAACAAGGTGCACAACCTACAATTACTGTTGCTAACTTATTTAGAGCTCACAAATTAACTTCAGAACTTAAAAAATAATGAAAATTAATTTTCTTACTTTATTCCCTAGATACTATGAACCTTTTGTTAATGAAAGTATTGTTAACTTAGTTAAAGAAAAAGGACTAGTGGAATTTAATGTGGTTGATTTCAGAGACTTTTCTAAAGATAAACATAGAAAAGTTGATGATGAGATTTATGGTGGTGGTCACGGGCTACTTTTACAAGTAGAACCAATTGACTTAGCTTTAGAAAGTTTAGAAAATAACGGCGGATATAGAATTTTAGTTTCTCCACAAGGTAAACAATTCACTCAAGAAATAGCAGAGGAATTATCTAAAAAGGATCAAATCACTTTCATTGCTGGAAGGTATGAAGGGTTTGATGAAAGAGTACTTAATTTTGTTGATATTGAATTATCAATAGGTGATTACGTACTTACAGGAGGAGAGTTACCATCAATGGTAATGGCTGATAGTATTATCAGATTACTTCCAGGAGCTATTAGAGATGAATCACATCAAAATGAATCTTTCCAAGGTATAGGTTTATTAGAACATCCACAATATACAAGGCCAAGAGAATACAAAGGTTACTTAGTACCTGAAGTATTGCTTAATGGAGACCATAAGAAAATTAAAGAATGAAAAGAGCAGGCTAGTTTAGAAAAAACTAAAAAGAATAGACCTGACCTTTATGAAAGGATAATTAAAAATGAGAAATAGATTATTAGAGTTAGTAGAACACTCACAATTACGTACAGACTTACCTAAATTCAAAACAGGAGACAATGTTAAAGTTCACGTATGTATTCGTGAAGGTGAAAAAGAACGTATTCAAATTTTTGAAGGTTTAGTAATCAGTAAAAAAGAATCAGGTACAAGAGAAATGTTCACAGTTAGAAAAATTTCTTACGGAATTGGTGTTGAAAGAACATTCCCAGTTAACTCACCTTTAATCCCACATATCGAAGTAGTTCGTTCAAACAAAGTTAGAAGAAAAAGACTTTACTATATGAGAAATCTTAGTGGAAAAAGTGCTCGTCTTAAAGAAATCAAAAAGAACAAATAATTTAATCACAATACCTTATTGTATATAAAACCAGTTATAATGACTGGTTTTTTTGTATAAAAAATAGCAACAAGTAAACTGGGACACAAAATATGGACAAAACCGTATTTTGTGTTTTTTATATTAAGGAGTTATTATGAAACAACTAAAACAAGAACAATGACTAGAACTTTTTTCAGACTATGATGATTATAAGAAGAGTTTAATGTCAAAAAATGATTTTGAAATTAAATATCGAGCGATAAGAGGTGTTAGCTTTTTTGACAAAAAATTTATATATTCGAAGAGGAATTTTTTAGAGAAATATAAAAGATATAATTTAGGAATGACAAATCTAATATCACAAACAGGTAAATCTCCTAAAAAAGGCAAAGGATTTGGGAGACCTAAAAAATTAAAAATTACACCAATGGATATTGTTAAAAAAGAATGAGAAAAAATGCCAAAAGAACAATTGATTGAAATTTTGGAAATTTTTAAAGATTCATTCGATAGGAATAACTTTGATGTTGATATATCTAAAATCAAAAAAACTTCTGTTTCAACTAGAAAATTAGCGATTATATTTAACAGATCAAAATCAACAATTCATAATTGAAAAAGCAAAGAGCAAAAATCTAAAACCAAAAAAATTGATCATAAAAATGATGAATTAATATTAGAAGCTTTTAAAAAGAATAAATGTATATTTGGAAGAAAAAGATTAGAAAATTACATCAAACAAAAATATCAGATTTTGCTTAATTATAGGACTATTGGCAGAATTATGAATAGATTGCAATTATATTGTTTAATTAGAAGAAAGAAAAAAGATAGAGAAAGAAAAAACACAAATGTTAAATTTGTAGACCTTGTAAAACGTGATTACAGCGGAAAAACCAACCAAATAATCGCAACAGATGTTACATATATTACAGCACCAAAAGATTGTGAAAACAATTTTGTTTTTTGTCAATTGCCATTGACCACAAAAGTAAATTTATTGTAAATTACAATTTGTCAAAAATAAATGATTTAGATTTAGTTATGAAACACATGTCAAAAATAAAATTGAACAAACAATGAATAGCACATTCAGACCATGGTTTCCAATATTCATCTAAAGATTATTTGCAAACAATATCTAAAAATAATGGCATTGTTTCAATGGGGAGAGTTGGCAACTCTCTAGACAACAGAGAAGCAGAATATTTCTTTTCCATTTTAAAGTCTGAATGTTTAAAATTAATTGATATAACTCAGATAACTTTTGATGATCTTAGCAAAATAATTAATGAGTTTATTTTTTGATACAATAATGAAAGAATTCAATCAAAATTAGATTGAAAAACACCCAACAACATTGAGGTGTTATTATGTCTAATTAAACCTTCTGTCCATTTTTAGTGTCCCAGTTTACAAGTGCTATTTAATCATTTCATATAAGTCTTGCTCACTTATAATTGGAACATTTAATTTATTTGCTTTATCAAATTTAGTTGCTCCAACATTTTCTCCAGCAACTAAGTAATTTGTTTTGCTTGAAATTGAAGATGAAACAGTTCCTCCATTTTGCTCAATTATTTTTGAAAGTTCATCTCTAGAAATTGAATGCGTGCCTGTAATTACAAAAGCTTGATTTTTAAGTTTGTCTGATTTAGGTTCATTATTTGATGATTTGTAAATTAACACACTATCTAATTTTTGTATCAATTCTTTATTTTTATTATCTGTAACAAAATCTTTAAGCGATTGAACTATTTCAGGTCCAATTGAATTAATTAAAAGGTATTCATCAAGGTTAATTTCGAATAGGTCTGAAAGTTTTGTTAATTTTTCTGAAATCATTTTCGCAACTACTAGACCTATATTTTTTATTCCTAAAGCAAATAGAGCTTTATGTAATTCAACATTTTTTGCCTTTTCAATAGACACTAAAATGTTGCTTAATCTTTTATTAGCAATCTTGATTTTAACATCAGAATTTGATGAATTTTCTTTGAAGAATTCAAGAATTTCCTCAGCTTTATCTTTTAGATTGAAAATCGAATATTGGTCTGTAATTCAACCTTTATCAAAGAAGAAGTTAAGTGTCTTTTCACTTAATGAAACAATGTTAAGTGCATCTCTAGAAACAAAGAATGATAAATTTCTAGTTAATTTTTCATAACAATTCGGATTTTCGCAAAATTGATCAACAATTCCTGGGTATTCAACTAAAACTGAATTACAAGAAGGACAATTTAGAATCTTAGGGAAAATTGATTTTGTGTATTTAGTTTTTAACTCAATAATTTTAGGAATAATTTCACCAGATTTAATTAAAACAACTTGGTCACCTATGTTTATGTTCATATTAGAAATAAAATCATAGTTGTGAAGTGTTGCGTTTGAAACTGTTGTTTGAACTAACTCAACGGGGTCAAAACTTGCTACATAAGTTATTTTTCCGGTTCTACCAACTGTAGCTACTATCTTTTTAATAATTGGATATGCTTCTTCGGTTTTATATTTATATGCAATTGCATATCTAGGGAATTTAGCAGTTTTACCTAATAAATCTCAATATTCAAGTTGATTCAGTTTAATGACAAAACCATCACAGTCATATTCAAATGAATCTTTAATTAATTCAAACTCATTAATTCTTTTGATTATTGATTGAAAGTTTTTTTCTACATAGTGATATTGATGTGTAGGTAAGGTTAACGATTTTAGGAAATCAACAATCTGTGATTGTTCTTTTAGTCCGTGCTCCAAAGGATCTACAATATCATACATAATGATTTGAAGATCTCTCTGAATGATTAATTTACCATTTTTCTGTCTTAAAGTGCCTGCTGCCATATTTCTGGTATTAGCAAAATAATCTTCTGTAGGTTCTTTTGGTTCCTTTGGGAGTGTTTTGATTTTACCATTACTGTAATCGTCTAATTTAGCTAAATAAGCTGGTCAAGTTTTATTAATAAATTCAAGTTTCTTCTCTTCGAATTCTTCTTTTAATTGTTCATTAATTTCAAGGAATTTAGATTTGTTAATATAAATTTCCCCTCTTATTTCAATTGGTTTTAGATAATTAATTGTTTTAGGAATGCTTTTGATGATTAGAGCATTTTTAGTAACATCCTCACCGACTTTACCATCTCCACGAGTTACTGAGTTTGCCAATTTACCATCCTTGTAAATTAATGAGATTGATAAACCATCAATTTTAGGTTCAAGATTGAAGTTAATTTGTGATGAATTTATAGGTGCTGTAGCATTTTTAATAAAATCATTAACTTCTTCTTGTGAATATGCTTTAGCTAGTGAAAGCATTGGTTTTTGATGAGTATATTTAGAGAAATTTAAACTTGGAATACCACCAATTTTAGTTGTTGGAGAATCTTCTTGAATAAACTCAGGATACTTAATTTCAAGTTCCTCAAGTTCTCTTAATTTACTATCGTAAACAAAATCATCAACAAGTGGTTTATCTAAATTATAGTAAGCGTGGTTGAGTTTATTTAACTCATTTGTAAGCTCAATAATGTAGTCTTTTATTTCATTTTTTGTAGCAGGTATTTTCATATTTTTAAATTATATAGCTTATAAAAAGTTTTAAATAAAATAAGCAAATTAGTAAGTTATTTGCTAAATTTTCAGACACATTATTATTATATTTGTATATAATTAAAATATTAATATATTGAGGTGAAATTATGAAGTTCGAAATTAGAGAATTCACAGTTGATAAAAAAGAATGATTAACTGTACAAAATAATGTTTTAAGTTACTTAGAATCAAATAAAAGAGAAGGTCAGAAAATTGATCAAAAACTTATTTTATCGTCAGCATCAAACGTTTATATTGATTCAGTTAAACAAAAATTAATGGAAGAAATTAATCTTAAAGATGCAGATAAAATTACATTTTTACCAGTTCCACAAGATGTTAAATTCACAATTGAAGATTTTTCATTTAAATTAAAAGTTTTTTATGAAGATGATCTTAAAAAATACAATTTAGATATTAAACCTGAAGCATTTAAATTATTATCAAATGATTATAATGCAAAAATTGATGAGTTTTATAACTTATTTATTTCAGGTTACAAGTTTAAACTTAATGTTGATAGAAATGTAGTTGAAACTAATGATAATGTAATCATTGAAACTAAACCTGCAGATATGGAAGAAGTTAAATTTGAAAAGTATCAAATTATTGCAAATCCTGAAAGTGAGCATCAATTTGAAAAACAATTGATTGGTGCAAATTTAGGAGAAGTTGTTATTGTAAATTATGGAGGAAGAGACTTTTTAGTCAAACCAATTCAAATTGTTGAAATTAAAGAAATGCCAATTACTGCAGAAAATGTTCATTTATTAAATATCGATCAAATTCAAAATATGGATGATGTTAGAAAATATGTCGAAAAAACTATTTTAGAACAAATTGTTAATGATTCTGTTTTTGCTTATGGTGAAAACATTTTAGGTCAATTATTAAAAGAATTTAATCAATTACTTGAAATTGATAATGAATTAATTGAAAACGATATGAAAGAATTTAGATTTAAAGAAGACTTCGCAGGAGATAAAAGAGAAGTTGTTAAATCTACAATTATGAACTACTTCTGAACTATGTTATTCAACAAGAAGTTAGGAATTAAAATTGAATACAGTGAAATGGAAGAAGAAAGACAAAAATTATTCACTATTTTTGGAGAAAAAGCTAACCAATTCGGTGTTCAAGCAATTTCAAATATTGTTTTACTTAAAAAACTAGGGACATACTACTTATCAAAAAATGAACCTGTAGTTTTTGAAAAAAATAAAGAATACTTACAAAAATATTTAAGTAAATAAATGTATTAAATAAAAAACACCTCAATAATTGTCGCGAGGTGTTTTTGTTTTTATAATTAATGAATTTCGAAAATTAGTTTATTGTTTTTAACTGAGTATCTAATATATTTTAGATTATCCTTATTAGCTTTTGATAGATTATCATTTCAATTAGCAAACATAAATGAACTAAGTCTATCTATAAAAATAGTTTCAATAGTGTTTACAAGACCTCTAGCTCCCATTGTTTTGTCTGAATTATTTAAAATAAATTCAATTAAATTATCCATATCTTCTTGATCTTTGCTTTTCAAAATGATACTTTTTTGTTTCTGTAAATTTCTAGAAATGATTTCTAATTTAGATTGACAAATAGATTTAATTATTTCTTTATCCTTAATTAAATTGAATGGAACGATGTTTTTAATTCCTATCCTATTAAGAATTTCTGGTCTATTTAATTTATTAACAAAATAGTCAGTTACAGCATTTTTAAAATGTTTATAAACTTCCTCTTCACTGAAATTAGGATCAACATTAGAAGCTCCTAAGTTTGAAGTGAAAATTATGAATGTTTCTGAAAAATCTGCAAGCTCACCTTTAGAGGATGTTAAACAACCATCTTCCAAAATTTGCAAGAATTTATCCAAAATCTTACCATTTGCTTTTTCTATTTCATCAAAAAGCAAAATTGAAAAAGGTTTTGAAATAACTTCATTTATTAATTTACCACCAGCTTCATAACCAATGTAACCTGGAGGTGCTCCAATTAATTTTTGATCTGATTCTTCATGATTATATTCAGACATATCAAAACGAATTATTTTCTTCTCATCTCCAAAAACAAATTCAGAAAGTGTCTTAGCTAACTCGGTTTTACCGACACCTGTAGGTCCAACTAAAAATAGAACACCTCTTGGTTTTAATGAATAAGAGTCATTATTTTGCTGAATTCCTTGTAGTCCTAAAAAAGAACGAATAATTGTCTCTTTAACTTTTCTAATTGCTCTATTTTGTCCTTTAATTCTATTACTAAAGAATGCTTCTAGATTTTCAATTTTATTAAAATCCATTTTTTCTCATTCAGAATCTTTTTTGTGAAATTTAACTAATCTATATAGTGATTTAAAACTATCGACATTCTTGCTATCATCATCAGAAAGTTGATTTTTCACTTTCGCAAATTGAAGAATTTCTCTGATTGAAAATCCATCAGTTATGCTAATTGCATAATTAATATCTTCCATTGTTCTTTCTGGATTATCACTAATTAATCCATAGGAACTTTGAATTTTATTTATGAATACTTCTCTTTCCTTTCTATCTGGAAATTCGATGATATGAGTTAAAATTTCGCTACTTTTATTAAGTAAAATTGATGAGAATATTTCATCATTCTTAACAATGAAAATTAGTTTGAGTTTTCTAGTAAGAATATTTATTATTCTTGAGTTAAAGAATGAAGTGAAAAGATTTATTAATCTAGAAATATCATCTAAATTTAATTGAGTATTTCTTTCACTAATTATAAATTCTGATAAATCAATTATGTAGGCATGATTTAATTTACCTAAATTGTTGTTTTGAGTGTCTATAATTAACTTCTCGATAGTATTCTCGATTTTTTCGATAAATCTATTCAATGAGTGAACATTCTCTGTTTGAGCATTTCCTTCATCAAAATTTTCATTATAATCTGGAAAGTCATCATCTCCACCTAAAATAAATTCATTTTGATTTTGTTGATTACTATTTTCTCAATTTTTATCAACATCATTTATTGGTTTGAAAATACCTTCTTCGATAATGAATTTATTTAAGTTACTTGAAAAGTAATGAATATTATCATAACCATTTTGATATAGATATAAAGCTATATATTCTTTAAAGCTGATTGCTTCTGAATCCAAAAAGTTCTTTTTTGATTTAGGAAAATCAATTCCTAATATTTTAGGAAAAATTGTTTCATCAACATTTCCTTTAAATATGATTATATTTTTGCTATTTATCTTATATTTGAGTGATTCATAAAGTGAAGATTTTAAACTCATTGTTTACCTCTCTGCTTTCCGGATGAAATTGACTTTCTAACAGCATTTTGCTTGTAACTAGCACCATAAAATTCTCTTAATCTCTTTATGTTAATAATTTTGAGTTGTTTATTTTCTTCTAGTGCTTTTAAAATTTGTTCTGAAGTTTGTTCACAAGCATGTCTTTCATAATCATTACCTATTTTGTAATTAATTTTCATTTCTTCATTGATATTTATATCAATGATTTCACCATATTTATTTTTATATGATTGTGTTATTGATAAAAAACCATCTTTTACTTTTGCATCTCTTAATTGACCTTTTATTGAAATTAAAGTGAAATTTTCATATTCGAAAAGTCTTTTAGAAATAGTTTTAAAAAGACTCATTATTCTTGGATATGTGTCTTTCTTCCTTTCTAATCAGCTAGAAAAATCGTTCATTTGCTGATATGTTTTAATACTGTTTCTAAGTATTTGAATCATTTGAAATTGAGTTACTTGATCATTTGGAAATGTTGATTTTATTTTATTTTGCATATTTTTCTTAAATTCAAGCAATTGTTGTTTATTCGCATTTTGAATATTTATTTGTTTTATATATTCAATTAAGTTTTCATTATTTATACTTAGATTTTTCGATTGTAACTCTTCTATTCCTTGATTAACAACATCTCCATATTTTGTACTAAAGCAAAAATGTTAACTGTTTCAGATTGGAAAGAGATGA
Organism: Mycoplasma sp. 888; assembly: GCF_035609225.1. Taxonomy (NCBI): domain Bacteria; kingdom Bacillati; phylum Mycoplasmatota; class Mollicutes; order Mycoplasmatales; family Mycoplasmataceae; genus Mycoplasma; species Mycoplasma sp. 888. Next base: position 681,892 of record NZ_CP141192.1, on the reverse strand, counting down.
TCTTTTCTAATTGTTCATTAGATAAGGATGAAATAATATTATTTATTTCCTTGCTTAATGTTTCAGTTTTTTCGTTTAGAAGGTTATTAATTGTAAATTGGTTTGTATTTCGTGCTACACTCAATTGATATTCATTATTTTCTATTTTTTAAACAATTTCAGTTATTGAATTTATTTTATCTTCCAAAACAGCTTTTAAATTGCTATTCTGTGTTTTAACAGAATAGTCACTTAAATTTTTAATTCCATCTTCACAAATTCTTAAAAGATCATTTTTATGAGATTCTGTAAAATCGACATAAATTATTTGTTGATGCGACATATTATTTCTCCCTTTTGTTAGGATCTATTTCATTAAATTTAATTCAGATTTGTTTTTGTCAGTCTTCCGTATTTGGTGAATGTAGTAAGTGAGCAAATTCTTTTGTAAGGAAATGATATTCAATTCTTTTCCCATCAAAACTTCCTTTTTCGTTATGTATAAGATTAGAAAGATAAGACCATCAATTTCCTATATTTTGCACATTGAATTCCTTGAATCCGAATTTTCTAGATATTTCTTTTTGCAATTCTTTATTTTGTATTTTATCTTTGAAACTTAATTTATTCTCAACTTCTTTTTTTACAACCTTTTCTAATTCTTGTCTTAAAGTACTTGTAATAAAATTGATTTCTTTTCTATATTTTTCTTCAATGATCTTCTCTAAATTATTATATTGTTTAGAAAATTTATGATTTCAATCAGCGATTGTTATTGAATTATTGCTTATATTTTCTTTTAACTTAGCATGTTTATAATATATAGCCTCAAGTAATTGAATGTCGTAATTATGAAAACTTTGATTTTTAAGAAAAAAATCTACATCTCTTTTGTTTTCTTCAAGCACTTTATAAAATTGAGTTTTTGATAAATAACCAATTTGATTAAGACTTATAATATGACGCTCAAATTGTTTTAAATATAAGTCGAAAACATTTTTATTGTTCTTTTCAATTTTTTCAAATTGAATTTGTCTTAATATTTCTCTATCATTATTGCTAATTATTTCTCAAAGGATATTTCTAAACTCCATTTGATTTAATAAACTAGGATTTTGATTAATCACATTTATGAATGCATTTTTATCAATAATTTGACTTATTTCTTTAGTATTTAATATGTTAAACTCATATAGCTTAAATATAGATTTTTGTAAATTATTCTTAAATAAGACTGTATTTTTAACTATAAAATCATTTAATACAGTTTTAAAATCCTCAGCAATATTTTTAATTGAAAAGTCTTCACTTATTAATAAATTAAACAATAAAGAGTTTTCTTTTTCGTTTAAGTCTCTATAACCCATAAATTTAAAACCAAAAGTCTGATTAAGTATTTTTATAGTTTGATTAGTAAATCCAATTATTTTAAATGTATTGTTAATAATTGTCAGATTTGATTTTTCCATTATGAATAGAGTTTGTCTTATTTTTTCTCTTCAAAGCAAAATGTCTCTAATATTTTTTGTTGGATTATCCTTGTAAAAGTCCAAAATATTTAAGTTACTCTCATATTTTAAGTCTGCTATTTCAGAAGAAAAAACCTGTTTCAATAATCATTCTGTATTAAAAATTTGATTTTTACTATTTTGGAAGTATTTGAATAATTCAATAGAATCATCGGATAATAATTTTAACTCTAGATTTTTATTATCGTCCTCAACTATTTCTAGTTGTAATGGTTTGTTTTCATTTTTGTAAAGAATTGGTTCCAAACTTTTAAGATTAGGATTAATCTCATAAACAAAAACGCGATCATTATTAAATTCTTTACTTCCATTAATTTTATTATCAATTTCTTCACTTATTTTTCTTTTAATTTCATCCTTATTTGAAATTAATTCTCAAAAATGTTTTTCATTATCGGTAGAAAGTTTTTCCTCGTAATTATTCTTATCTTTTGCAAAAGAAATTCCATAAATTGGATTGAAATATAATTCAAAATCAGAATATTTCTTTTTAGTATCTAGTTTTATGAACTCTTCATTGAAAATATAACTTTCTATTTTGGGGTTTAGAATAATATCTCCAATAAGGGTTTCATTAGATATTAAATCATCATTCCTTTGTTTTATGGTTTCTTCAACTCTTAATTTATTCAATATCTGTAATATGAATTCATCAAATGAATCTGATAAATTCATATTAGTCTTAATGGTTTGTAAAACATTTCCCATTCGCTCATTTTGATTAGTGATTAGAATAATTAAAAGCATACATTCTATTGGTTCTAAAAATATTTTTTCAGAATAATAAAATTCTTTTGATGCTTTAATACAAGGCAATTGAAAACTATGTTTAAATTTTTTGGTTATCATAATTCACGACCTTCTAATACTTCAATTTGAGTTTGATTATTTACGGTTTTAAAATGTTTTATATATTTAACTAATAAGGAATTATTATCAGATATCTCTTGATGATAATAATCAAATGCACCTACTAGTATAAGTGCCTTTTTTGCCCTACTTACAGCTACATTTAGCCTTTCATTTTCTTCTAAGAAACTCATATTTCTTCATGAGGAATCTGATAAGACTAATTGGTTATTTTTATTTTCTAATCTATCTCTTGCTCTAACAAAATCAACAATTACTATTTCTTTTTCTCTACCTTGAAAGTTATCGATTGTATCTATTTTGATTTTGTAAGTACTAAAATTGTCAATTTTAGATTTCAAAATAGCAGAAACAACTTTCTTTTGATTTGTTGTTAAACAGATAATTCCTATTTTGTCTATTATCTTTTCTTTTTGATTTTTATTATTTTCAGTAATTTGTTGCACTATTTTCAAAATGGTGAAAGCATTATATTGATTTAATAAACCACTATTTTTCAAGCTAGGTTTTTTAATATCATCGAAATCTATTCAAGAATCATATTGTTGATCAAAAGCATTATAATCGTAACCTTCTCATTTATTTTTTAGAAAAACATTCGATTTTTCAAGAGTTTTTAGATAATTGGATGCTAAGTATGATGTATCAACATAAAATAAATCTTTTGATGAATTTTTTATTAATTTGAGTTGGTTTTTATTAAATTCAAAGTCATCATTAGCTATTTCTAATTTTTCATCAGACAAGTAAAAATTATTAACCAGTTGCATTATAGTTTCATTAAATCTGTGTTGTTTATTAAGAAATGTATATTCACTGGTGTTATTGCTACTTCTCAAATTATTTTTTATATATTCAATTTGTTTAAAGAATAAAGGAGTGTTAAAAATCTTTTCTACTTGATTATAGATGTGTTCGTTAAATTTTTCTTTAAAGTCTTTATCATTTTTTAATCGAGAAATGATTCTATTTTCATAATTATCTCTATCTCAGCGTTCGAATAGTGAGAATTTTTCGAAGTATTTTTCAAGATTTAATTTCATGTATAGTGAATGATCTTCATAGTTCTCTTTTTTCTTACTGTAATATTTGAAAAATTTATCTTTGAATTTTAAAGGGTCTTCTAGTAATTTATCAATATTTTCTTTGAATAAGTTTTCATTTAATTTTTCATTTGGAGGTAATTGCTTGTAATCTCCACAAAGTATAGTTTTATTAGAAACAAGAATTCTGGTTAATATTTCAGGTGTAGAACTTTTGGATACTTCATCAACAATAGTTACATCAATTGGATAGTCACTTAAAATATCTCTTGTTTTTCCATTTATTGTGAAACTGTTAGAAGAAGTTGTTGTCATACCTAAAACATTGACTAATTCATTTTCATTTATGTAATCTAAAAGATTATTCTTTTCATTAATGACTTTGTTATCAATATCCTCGATAGGATTTTTCTCAAAATATGAATTAACAAGTTGATTTAATTTTTTATTAGATTTCTTTTTTCTAATATTTTGCACTGAATGCACTAGAGAATCGAATGTTAATACAACAATTTTATTTCTAAATAATTCTGTCAATATAGGTCATATTTTTAACTCTAATTCAGGGTTTAAATTTTCATCGAGAAACTTAAAGGGTTCATTTCATCTTTCGAAAAATCTTTGTGTCTCTTTTATAAATAAATCACTTAAATTGTAATGTTGGTCATGCCCTAAAAAATTGTTAATTAAATCTTTATCTTGGTTTGTAAATTTATAGTTTTTTAAATCTTCACCTTTTACACCTAATTTGCTAAGAAACGCTCAAGGTATTAATTTACCTTTATATTTTTCAAATTCCTTATAACTTTCATCATCAGAATCAGAAAAACAATTTTTTAATTTTGTTAAGAAATTGCTATATATTTTTCCCTCAGAGAAACTAGATTTTTCGTTTTCTAAATCAGTTAATCTATCTTTTTTGATAATGATCATAGATGGATTTTTAGAATTAAGTTTATTTACTCTTTCTAGTGCATTTTCAATTGCTTCATGAGTTGATGAAGTGAGTAATATTGAATTACCTTGTTGTACTTGTAAGTCAATGAATGATGCGATAACTTGAGTCTTTCCTGTACCTGGAGGACCTTGAATGTAAGCTATATCTCTTGCAGATTCCATTATTTGAATTGCTTTAATTTGTTTCTCATTTAATTTATATTTATTAATTATTCCTGAATTTTTAATTGCTTCACTAACGATTTCTAATGTATCAGCCTCAATTTCGCTTGGTTTAAGCAAACTATGAATAATGGATGGATTTTTATAATAACCTTGCAATGTATTTCTTAAGGCAAATTTATATCTAGACATTATCGCTTTAAAGCCTATATCTGTGAAATCACAAAAATAAGTTTTCATTCTATTTGCATCATATCCGAATTGCTTACATCTGTCTTTATCTTGTAGTGAAGGGAATGAAAAAGTTTCACTTTCGGTTCTTGTGTTAATTTTAAGTTTTAAGGATACTTCATATAAATTAAATTCTTTTTCATCTATGAATGAATCCAACATATTCTTATATTGATTTTTGTGCGATTTTAATTCATCAAAAAAACTTATTTCTTTATTAATTGAGATTCTTGATGATTCTTTTACAGAAAGGTTATTTTTTAAAGTCAATATATTCTCATTAATTTCTTTTAATTTATTTTCAAAATTATTAAGATAATCTTTTGCTTTATGTAATTCTTTTTGATATTTTGTAATATCTTCATTTATTTCCTTATTTGTATTTTTTATCTCTTCTGATGTTTTTGATTTAACTTCTATTAAGTTTTTAGTGTGTTTGATTTGTTTCTTAAAATGATTTATATTATTTTGAATTTCTTGAATTTGAGTTTTTAACTTCACACTTTCTATTTAAAAATTAGTGATTTGTTTTTCTATTTGATTGATTTGTGTAGAAATTTTTGATACTTTAAAGTGATTATCATCTATTTTATGACTTAAATCTTGAATTGAATTTTCAATCCGATCTAGAATATTCTTTTTCTCCACTGGACGATGTTTTAAGAAAATAAATTTGTTTTTACTAAAAAATGATTTAGATGAAAAAAGTTGTAAACTAAATTCCTGTTTATTATCAGTAAGTTTAGTTTTAGTTAAATAATGTAGATTTTTCACCACATATTCTTTATCTTCTGTTTCGTCATCAATTTTCAATTCTTTATATTCTTCTGTTAAGTTCATTAAGTAATTATTTGGTCTTAAGTCACTTTTGTTCATATCATTATTAATAAATAAATCAATAAGAGATAATAAAATATCAAAATCTAAATCATTATTTCTTTTAAATGAAATATCACCTAAATCAGTTTCGTAATATCTTCTAATCACATCGATTGTGATTGGAGGGTATTGTTCTTGCGTCACAAACTTAACTGATTTAGGATCGAAAACAAATTCTCGATCTTCTCTGTATTTCGTGTAATCGTTAATGAATGTTATTTTATTTAAAGTAAAGTAAAACTTATTTCCAGGATTTCATTTAAGACTAAAAAATAAATTGCATGAATCTTGTTTTCATTTTTTTCTTTCTATGAATTTTTTTGAGAAATTAACTGTCAAAACAATATTTTTAAAAAAGATTCCATTTCTAGGGTTAGACTGAAAGTTTTTTCAATATTCTAAAAATTTATCTGATCCTGCTTGATCTTTGAATGAAATATTGTCTAAAATTCTCAATTTAAATGATCTAATATTGTTGTGATTTTGAACATCCATTAAAAATTCTCTAAAAATGGTATTAACAAAATTATCCCCATATGAGGATTTTTGTGGATATTTTTTTCTTAATGAATTAAAAATTATGTCACCAATTGTTTTCTTTTGGGTTTTATCTTCTCATGATTCTTGCTTAACATCAGGTATATTTGCTAGTTGTTTGTAATCAATTAAATTCAATCTGTTATTAACATCATTTATAACTTCTTCTAAACTATTTTGTAAAAAATTGATGTAGATTACTTCGTCATTAAACATATATAACTCCAAACAACTTTGATGCTTTAACTATTGAAATTTTAATATATAATATATATATTATCAAAAAAACAAGAAAAAAATCAAGTTAAACTAGGACAAGAAAAGTAGACAGAAAATAAAAAACTGTCTACTTTTCTTGTCCTAGTTTAATAGGTGTTTTCGTTTTCAAGTTCTTTTTAACTTGGAAACTCGAGTTATCTAAATTAAATAAAATGTTTAACTTTATTATTAAATTTGTTTCCTTTTACTTTTACATAATTAAACAAGAATACGCATTAGTGAAATTGCAATTTTTCCTTGTTCTCTTTCGTCTTCTATATTATTAATCAATAATTTTTTATTATTTATATAATAATCAAATCTTATTTTGTAACCTCTAAAAGATTTCATTTTTATATTCTTATCAATTAATAAATTGAATTTTTCATCCACTGTTAATTTTTTATTATCTATTATTTTTTGTTTTTCTAAACAATGATTCATTCAATAATCTAAATATTCATTTCCTTTTTGAACTAGATTTAACCCACTTAAATCAGTGAATTTTGTTTCATTAAGAACTTTTTTTAAATCGTTTATTTCTTCTATTTCATCGATAATTTTTTCTTGTTCATTTTGTATTTCTTGTTTTGTTGCTTGTAATCTTTTTTCTTCATAAGTTTCTTCTGTTGTTTTCTCGTTGCAAGAAACAGTAACGAGGTAAGAAAATCCAGTAATAGTAATTGCTCCTAAACCAATTAATTTATTAAATAATTTCATAATTAAATCTCCTTTTATAATTTGTTTTTCTTCTTATAAATAAATTATAAGAAAATCAAACTATAAACTGGGACACGAGATATGAATAATTCATATTTCGTGTCCAGTTTAGGTATGTTTTTTATTGTGATTTTGTTTTTAAATATAAATATTATAATTAATTCTGTTAAATATTGCTTGCGAGTTTATATTAAATTATTTTCTTTTAAATGTGAATATTGTTAATTAATTTGTTTAAATAGGGTGTATGCAAGATAACAAGTCTTAAAGAACATTTAAAAACCATATAAAAATTAAAGTAAAAAAGATAGAACATTAAAGTCTATCTTTTTTATCAGCTTCTTGCTTTGTTTTTATTTAATAATTTAATCTGTTTATTAATATGTTCTCTAAATGTTTCTAAATGTTCGCTTTTAGTTTTTTTATACTATAAACTTGAAAACTTAGGATGTAAACTTTAATAAACTAAAAGAAAATATCAAAAAGAAAAAAGTATTAGATTTTAAAGATGCAACATACGAAAAAAACTAATGAAACTCTAAAATCAAAAGTTAAAGATTTAAATACTAATAGCGCAACATTTGATGAACAATTAAATGATTTAATCCAATGTTTTGATAAATTTAAAGAAATTAAAGAAAATAGCGAACTTAACAATTCAATTAAGAAAAAATTAATTGATCAAATAGTTGAATCAAATAAATATTTAAATGAAATTAAAAAACAAATTGATGTTATTAAAAATATTCAAAATAATAGTGCTTTAAGTGAAAAAACTAAAGAGCAATTAATAGAAGAAATTTTGGTTCAACAAAATTATGATACTGTTAAAACTAAAATTGAGAAAATTAAAAAATTACAAAATTCATTAACTGATTTAAATAATGCTTATGAAGAAGTTAAAGAAAAAAGTTAATAATAAAACTCATCAAGAATATCAAAATAATAAAGATAAAACTCAAGATATTCTAGATCAAGCCAAAGATAAGACTTTAGAAGAAATTAAACAATGAATTAAAAGTAGTAATCAATTAAGAGATAATATTGAAAGTGATAAAGCCTCAAATAATATTACTCAATTAATAGTCGCTTCAACTTTAGTAGTTCTTACATTAGGCATTATCTTATCCCCTTTTTTTTATAAGAAAGAAAATTACTCATAAATAAAAACAAAAATCAAAAGTTTTAAACTTTTAGTTTTTTATTATTAATTTTTGTGTTATTTTTTATGTATGCAAATAAAAAAATACCAAAGAAAAATTAATTCTTCATATTTTGAAGAATTTGATAATAAAATATATTTAAAACATTCCACTTTAGAAAAAAAGAATAATCATTATCTAAATTTTGATTTATCTTGAGAAAAAAATCCTGTAGCTAAATCTTATGCTTTGATTTTATTAGATTATGAAGCTTCAAGAGTAATAGGGCAACCATTTATTCATTGAATTGTAGCTAATATAAAAAATAATTTTTTAATTCAAGGCGCAAATTTAAATGATACTACAATTGTTCAAGGTGTTAATTCTACATGTGAAGGTTTAAATCAAGATAAACAAGGAGTATTAATAGAATGTATTCCTTCTGCTTTTAAGCAAACTTTTAAACAAGCAAGTAATTATTTTCCACCAATGCCTCCTGACGATACACATTTATATACAATAAAAATTGTTGCTTTGTCTAAAGATCATTTAGATTTGAAAAATGGTTTTCATTTGAGTGAGTTATATGAAAAAATGCATGATTATATTATTGACGAAATTGAAGATCATTTTTGATATAAAAATAAATAGGAGAAGAAAATGTTAAAATTAGGTAATAATAATTTTGTGCAATCGTCAATGATAAATGAAAATGGTTATATAGCTGATCATGCTGGAGCATTAAATAATATTAATCAAACCTTATTTGCTTCTTACTCTCCTGATTTTAGCTGATCAAAAGTAAATAATGCTAAATCTTATGCTATTTTAATTGAAGATTTTGCAGCTTCTAAAGTTATTGGCATGCCTTTTATTCACTGAGTAGCTTTAAATATTAAAGATAATTTTATTGAAGCCAATCAATCATACTTAGACTATAGTAAATGAAAAAAATCTAATAGTTATTTTTATAGTGATGATATATTATGACAAGGGCATAATTCTTCAGTTAATCAAACTTTAATAAAAAACAATAAAATTAATAGCAATTTAGGTGGCATTTTACCGGAAGCTTTTACGGCAAAAAATATGGATGATTCTTTATTATATTTTGGTTGCTACCCACCAGATCAAGATCATATTTATACAGTTAATATTTATGCTTTAGACGTTGAAGCAAAAGATTTAAAATATTACAAAGATGATCATAAAAAAGAATATTCATTCAATCAACCTTTTTACGTGGGAGATTTTATACAAGCAATTAGCGAACACACTATAAGTAAGCAAATTTTAACTTTTAAATATAAACAAGTTAAATAGGAAAAAAGATAAACAATAAAGTCTTTTTTCTTTTTTTATTCTTTTTTAATTTAAAATAAACACTTTTTTCATTAATATATTTAATATATAAAACTAATTATCTTTTTATCTTTTTCATACTAAATATCGTTTTAACATATTGCAAAGCAGTTGTTATCTGTTTTAGTTTCACTTAAAAATTACAGTTTTTATGTCTATTTTGTAATTCTAATTATCATAAGAAAATTGCTTGCATGACTAGGAATTTTTTAATTATTTAATAGATAATAATATAAAATATCTTTCATGAAGAATAAAGATAATTTTGCAAATCAAAATTGCAATAAAACTACCACACCAAAATCATCTTGAATTACTAATTATTTCAAATTTAAATCAAAGAAAATTGACCTTATTGATAAAACTTCAATGAGTTTGGATGCTAATAATTCATCAGTGATAATCAATCCTGCTGAGATTCAAAAAGAAGAAGAAAAATTAAAATACAAGATGGCAAAGTATTTAAACAACTCAAAAGAAAGTAAGTTTATATTTAAGACGTTTTGAGCTAAATATTGATTAAAACTAGTGCTTATTTTTGTATCAGCGTTAATTTTTAACTTTGGAATTCATATCTTTTTATCAAAAGCAGACACAATTCCTTCTGGAATTACAGGAATTCCTACAATCTTGCAATATTTATTTCCTATTTTAAGAAACTATTTTGCTTTAATTTATTTTGCTTGTAATTTACCTTTGTTTATTATATTTTGAAGAAAAGTCAAGTTCAGTTTTATTGGATTAACTTTATTCTTTATGCTTTGTTTACAATTAACAAACTTTATTTTCACAGAAGAACATGTTCATTCATTCTTGTTTGAAAAAATCAATTTAATACCAATTGATTATGATAACTATAATGCATCAATTAAAGATACTACAGTAATTGTCGAAGTTGCTTCAACACCTGGGCAAGGTAATTTAAAAGAATTAATTGATTTTAAATTAAATGCAAGCACATTTAGTACAGAGAAAGCAAAAGAATTTAGCGAATATAGTCAATACTCAATTGAACAATTAACTCAATTAGCTTGATATTCAGATGGAATCAGCTGAGGCGTTTTACTTTATGGATGTCTTGGAGCAGCATTTATTGGTACAGGGATAGCTATTTCTTGAAAAGCAGGTGGTTCAACTGGCGGAACAGACATTATTGCTTACTACTTCTCTACAAAACATAAGAAAAGTGTTAGTTCAATTCTTGTTATTGTCGGTTTCATAACAGCAGTTACATTTATGCTTATTTATGGATTCATTCGTCCAAATCAAAATGGTGAATTATTCGGAATGAGAGAACTTTCAACATTCTTATACTTAATAGTTACAAATTTAGTTGTTGCTATGTTGTATCCTAAATATAAAAAAGTAAACTTAACAATTATCTCAACAAATCCAGAAACAATTATTGCTTACTTTAAACTTATTAACTACTGACACAGTTACAGAATTGAACGTTTTAAATCAGGTTACACAGGTAAAACGGCAATTAAAATCGAAACTACAATTCTTCTTCTAGAAGAAAAAAACTTAATTTCTGACTTAAAAATGATCGATCCTACTGTTTGAGTTTCTTGTTCAAAAATAGCTAAAGTTTCTGGTAATTTCAATACAAACTATGTAGAACAGTAAAAAAACTGTTCTTTTTTGATCAATTTTTACTATATAAATGAAAGGAGGTTAACTATGAAACTTAATGATCTAAAACCACTAGAAAAAGAAAAGTATTCACAAATTCAACCTGGTTTTTCGTTTGCTGCTTTAGTTCCGTTAATTCCATCAATAGTTCAAGGTGCAATATCTATTCTTGGTTTATTTAAGTCATTTACATCAAATTCAGGTTCAGTTAAAGGCAAAGATCAAGAATTCAAATGAGATAATACTGTTAAGAAAACTTCTAACGTAATTGAAAACTACTTATTATTTTAAAAAAATTATTATTCATAATTTTTCAATTTATAGTCATCATTTCGTTGAAGAAATTTTGTATAACTTCTATATTTTAAGACTAAAAAAACTTACTAATTTTACTTTATTACTATATAATAAGCATGTTACATTTGTAACCGTACTAAAGAGGTTCATTAAGTGCTTAAGCCACCTCAAAGACGAGCCACATTTTGGAGGTATTGCATGTTTGCAATTATCGAATCAGGTGGAAAACAACTTTTAGTTAAAGAAGGTCAAACAATCTTCGTTGAAAAACTTGAAGGTCAAGAAAACTCAGAAGTTAAATTTGATAAAGTTTTATTAGTTAACGACAAAGTAGGGAGACCTTACTTATCTAATGCTGTAGTTTATGGAACAATCGAAAAACAAGGAAAAGCAAAGAAAATTGTTGTATATCGTCACAATGCAAAGTCTACTCACAAAAGAAAATTAGGACACCGTCAACCTTACACACGTGTTAAAATTACAAAAATCGAAGGGTAATTAGAATATGGCACACACGAAAGCCGGTGGTTCTACCCGTAACGGTCGTGATTCTCATAGTAAGCGTTTAGGTGCTAAATTAGGTGATGGACAATTTGCAACAGCAGGATCAATCATTTACCGTCAAAGAGGAACAAAAATTTTTCCAGGACAAAATGTTGGTCGTGGTGGAGACGATACATTATTCTCAAAAATCGATGGATACGTAAAATACGAAAGCAGAAGAAACAGAAAGTATGTTTCTGTATATCCTGAAAGACAAAACTAATTTTAATTTATATAGTAAAACGTGCCACAGCAATTATGTGACACGTTTATTTTTCTAAATTTCAGTAACAGAAGTAATTAAAGTAGCTCCAGACTTAATAAGTTGATTATTCAAATCACTAAAATCATCACTAGGGAAACATTTTATATCCTTACCAATATCAGCAAAGTAATTTACTAACTGTATTGCTTTTGAATCTCCTTTTAAAGAGAATGAAATAAATTGTTTGCTTAATAAAGAACTTAATAAATTTGCTTGCTTAAAATATTCTCTTCTAGGATGACAATTTAAGGGATACTGAGATATATAAAGTTCATTTGGTTTTAAGGTTTGTTTTAAAATCTCATCATTAAAACCTTCTTTTAGAATGTGAATAATAGAACCATTGTGTTTTCTATAAAAATCAACAATAGATTTTTCACTTTCTTTATAGTCATTGGTAATTAGCACATGAGAATTAACCATATTTTCAAGCTGATTTTCAGAATTAAAACTATCTAGCAGATTTCTTTCATCAACTAGATAAACTTTATTTTTGTTTTTAAGTAGTGAAGTGTTTCCATACATATAAAGCACATAAGGTGGATATTTAATAATATTTAAATTCAAAGGATATTCTTCATCTAAAATGGTGATGAACTTTATTTTCTTTTTCACATACTCTTTTACTCATTGTGTTAATAGATTCATATCGATTTTAGGAATACTTTTAAGATTTTTATAAATTATGTAATTGTTTCCCTTGTGTAAGTTAGATAAATAAAATAATATTAAGTTCATTTTCTCCTCCTATTTACAATAGTAAATTTAGCTGAAAATGAACCATTTTTATACCTAGCACACTATTAGTTTAGTTTAAATAAAAAACCTTTGTTTTAGTATAAATTTAATATAATTACTTTAAAAATTATTAGGTTTATTTTTATTCATTTTTATCTAGGAGAAAATATGAGAATCGCATTTTTTGATTCTAAAGATTACGATATTAAATACTTTGAAAAATATAATGATGGAAGACACGAAATTACTTTTTTTAAAGAAAACTTAAACTTAGATACAGTTAAGTTAGCTAAAGGTTATGATGCTGTATGTGGGTTTGTTAACACTTATGGCGACAAAGTAATTTTAGAAGTCTTAGCAAAAATGGGTATAAAAGTTTGATTGCAAAGATCAATGGGATACAACAAAATTGATGTTGCTAAAGCTAATGAGTTGGGAATTCACGTTTACAGAATTTTTAACTACTCAGCAGAAAGTATTGGTGAATTTGCTTTTGCAGGATTATTAGCACTTAATAGAAATCTTTTAATTGCTAATAAAAGAGTTAAAGATTACAACTTCTCATTAAATGAACTTGATGGACTTTGTGTCGGAAACTCAACAATTGGGGTTGTTGGTTCAGGGAAAATTGGACAAACATTTATTAAAATTGCTAAAGCAACAGGTGCTAGAGTTTTAGTATTTGATGCATTTGCTCAAGATAACTTCCCTCAATTAGCAAAACAATTTGGATTTGAATGAGCTTCATTTTCAGAAATCTTACAAAACTCAGACTTTATTTCAATCCACTGTCCTTTATTACCTTCAACAAGATACTTATTTGATAAAGCCGCTATTGATATGCTTAAACCAGGAGCAATTATTATCAATACAGCTAGAGGAGAGATTGTTGAATTACAAGCGATGATCGATGGACTTAAATCAGGTAAAGTTCGTGCATTTGCAACTGACGTTTTAGAAAGAGAAGAAGGAAGATTTTACGAAGATATTTCATCCAGAATTAAAGAACTTAAAGAACAAGATCCTCAATGAGCAGAATTAATTGAAATGGACAATGTTTTAGTAACATCACACCAAGCATTCTTAACAGATTTAGCTTTAACTCAAATAGCTAAAACAACATTAGAAAATGCAGACGCTGCGCAAACAGGAGATTACTCAAAAGCATTAATTTTATTAGAGAATGGAAAAATACAAAATGGTTAATACCCAAGAACTATTAATTAAGAAAAATAGCTTTTTCAAAGATTTATTTAGCTTCTTTAAGTTAAGAGCATCAGAAAGACAAAATGCTGAAAAGCCAGCTGATTTAAAAACTTGAATCATTCACGGTTTATCAGAATTTATCGGAACAATCTTTTTATCACTTGCATTAGCAGGTTTATCAATTTACACATCTTCAGGTAAAGTTGTTGAAGAATATATGTTACATAAAATCATTGTTGGATTTTATGCAGGATTTATTGCTGTTGGTGTAGTGTTATTCATCTTCTTACGTTGAAGTTGTGACCTCAACCCGGCTGTCACTATTTATCGTTATATAAACGGTAGAAATAATGGTTACTATGCTTCATATAAAATTGCAATTCAATTCTTAGGAGCATTTGCTGCTGCAGGATTCATCTATTTATTTGGATACTTATCAGTAGGAAAAGATAATTTACCTAATGCCCCAATTACTGCAATTGGCGCTTACAAAGCTTCTTTTATTGCAGAATTAGAAAAAGGTTCAAATCCATCAACAAATCACGTTTTAGCAAGTGGAACAGCGTGAATTTTCTTTGTTGAGTTAGTTATGACAGCTATCTTATTGTTCCCAATTTTTTCACCAAACATTAACAATAAATACCGTGATTTAATGATTATGTTCATTATTTCATTATCAGTATGAATGGGAATTTTAGGTGCAACAGCAGCTATTAACCCAGCTAGAGGATTAGCTCAACAATTACCTGCATTATTTACGTCAGAAACTCTTGTTCGTAAACATTTAGAAACAAAAATTACTGAAATAGCCCCTGATTTTAGGTTTGATACTTCAGTAACATTAGATCAATTAAAAAATTCATTTGCATTTGATTCATTAGTTTACGCAACATTTGCTATGTTATTAGGAGATTTATTAGCTCCAGTATTCTATGCATTTATTCAAGGATTCACACAAAGAGTTGTAAACCCATTTGTTGTTAAAGTTATTGCATTTAAAAACTTTAGAGTAGACTCAATGACAACACCAGAAAAAGAAGCAAATAAATCAAACAACAATAAACAATAATAATCTTAAGAATCACTTCTTAAAGTGATTCTTTTGTTTCTAATAGGAAAGGATAATATGAAAAATAACGAATTAGCCTTGGAGTTAGCTTCAAAAGAATTAAACATTCCTACAAATCAAGTTCAAACTGTTTTAGAAATGTTATCTAATGGAGATACAGTCCCATTCATTTCACGTTATAGAAAACAACAAACTGGTGGGCTTAATGAAGAACAAATCTATCAAATTGAATCTATTTACAAATACAAAGAAGAGCTTTTAGATAGACAACAAGCAATTATTAAAATTCTAAGTGAAAAGAATTTGATTACAGACAAACTTAAGAAACAAATTTTAAATACAACTGTCAAAAGCGAATTAGAGTCAATTTATGAACCATTCAAGGTTGGTAAAATCACAAAAGCAACAAAAGCCATTGAACTTGGTTTAGAGCCACTTGCAAAGAGAATTTTTGAGAACAAAAACTCTCAATTTGATGTCGCAAGAGAAGCTAAAAAATATTTAACAGAACAAGTGCCTACAGTTGAATTCGCTATTGAGCAAGCTAATTTCATTATTGCACAGTGAATTTCACAGAATGTAGAAATTAAAAATCAAATTAAAGAATCAATCTACAATTTTGGAAGAATTAAAACAACAAAGTCTAAAAAAGTTAATGATGAAAACGATGATTTAGTATTCTTAAATTACTATGATTTTTCAAGACCTATTAAATACATTAAAAACCACAATGTATTAGCAATTAATAGAGGTGTTAAATTAGATAAACTTAAACTTGAATTTGAGTACAAACACGAACCACTAGTTATTATCATTTTAAAAGTTATCGATAAAACAAGAAACAATAAAAACAATGTTATTGATGCGATTAATGATTCACTCAAAAGACTTATTTTACCTAGTGTAGAAAGAGAAATCTTTAGTGACTTATTTGAAATAGCTGAAAAAGCAAGTATTAATATATTTGCAAATTCAGTTGAGAAATTATTAACTGCTCCGGCAATTACAGGACACAATATTTTAGCCATTGATCCTGCATATGTTAATGGATGTAAAATAGCTGCATTATCTGAAAATGGAGATGTTTTAGGTATTACTAAAATTTACCCTAATAAACCACAAGAAAAAGTGCCAGAGGCAACTAAAGTAGTTTTAGATTTTATTAATAAATATAAAATTACTATTGTTGTTATTGGAAACGGAACAGCTTCAAGAGAAACTGAATTATTTATTTCAAATATTATTAAACAAAACAATTTAAAGGTTAAATATGCTATTGTTTCTGAAGTTGGAGCTAGCGTATACTCAGCTTCACAAATTGCAATAGAAGAATTCCCTAACTTAAGTGTTGAAGAAAGAAGTGCGATTAATATTGGTAGAAAATTCTTAGACCCATTAAATGAATTAGTAAAAATTGATCCTAAATCAATTGGTGTTGGTCAATATCAACACGACTTAAATCAAAAAGAATTAGAGCAATACTTAAACTTCAAAGTGCAAAATGTAGTTAATGAGTTTGGTGTTGACTTAAATACTGCTACAAAGCATATTTTGATGTATATAGCAGGTTTAAGCAAGAAGATAGCTCAAAATATTATTGAATATAGAAATAGCAAAGAAAGTAAAAATTTCAAAAGCAGAAATGAACTTCTTAAAGTTCCGGGGTTAGGTCCAAAAAGTTTTGAACAGTCAGTAGGTTTTTTAAGAATATTCACTTCATCAAACTTTTTTGATAAAACAATAATTCACCCTGAATCATATAAATTAGCATCAAAAATTGTTGAAAAATTTAACTTAAAACCATGTGAACAAGGTATAGATATTTATAACTTAAATGCAGAATCTATTGCTGATGAATTAAATTCAGACATTTATACAGTTGAATTGATACTTCAAGCATTAGCAAGTCCTACTAAGAAAATTGTTGATAATAAATCAGGATTTATCTTAAAAGACAGTGTGTTAGATGTAAATGACTTAAAAGTTGGAGATACAATTCAAGGAACTGTAGAAAATATTACTGATTTTGGTATATTTGTTTATATCGGAATCAAGAAAAACTTATTTATTCACGTAAGTAATTTAAATTTAAATCAAAATGAATCAATCTTTGACAAGTATTATCCAGGTTTAGTGATTAATTCTGAAATCACTGAAATTAACTTACAAAGAAATCGTTTAAGTGGAAAAGTTTTAGAGAACTAAAAAAATGAATAGACCAGTGTATAAGGTCTATTCATTTTTTATTTAAGCTTAAAATTAAGTTTTAAAACAGAGTTTAATGAGCTTTCACCATAAGTTTGTGTAAACTCGTGAATTTGAGCAACAACATGCTTGTTAGCACCAAGTAAGAAATTGAAATTTCAATTCTTACTTTGTTCTTTCATATATTGCAATAAATGGTATCTTCCAATAATTGAAGCACATGCAACTGATAAGTGAATGTCTTCAGCTTTATTAACTAGCAATGTTGGCAATTGTAACTCATTTAATTTAGCTCAGTTATTTTCAATAAAGAATTTTTGATGATATTTTAATATTGAATTAGTTGTTGAATATTTATCAATAATAATTGCAGTTGCTTGAATTTTGTATTTTTTAGCCAATCCACTCAATGCACTTGCGTGGGTGAAAAATTTAAGTTCATTAGCATTATAAGACTTGCTTAATTTGTTATATCCAGCTTGTGTAAGTGTGTAAACGGAATATTCAAGAAATTCCATTAATCTAGGAGCTAAAGATAAAATTTGTTTATCAGATAGTTTTTTAGAATCCTTTACACCTAATGAAGTAACAAATTGTTTAAGCTTATTTGGTAAATAAACTGCACAAGAAACAAGTGGTGTTCAGTAATCACCAACCCCTGTTTCATCAACTCCAATTACTTGCTCTAAATCAACATTAAGTTGTTTGATATCATCAATATATTTCATTATTCTTCCTCGATAGCTTGAATTTTTCTTTTACGCGCGTTTGATTTTTCTATCTCGGCTTGTGGATTGTCTAAGAATTTGTGAATGTATTCTCCAACTCCACCTTCTTTGTTTGTTTTAGCAATTCTAATTGACGCATATTTTTTAACGTCTTTTGAAGCATTAGCCATAGCTACTGAAATGTTTGCGATTTTAAACATAGGGACGTCATTAAATCCATCTCCTAATGCAATTGTGTTTTCGACTTTAACGTCATAGTATCTAATTAACATACTTAAAGCTTTACCTTTGTTAGCTGTAATGTTAGTCATATCGAAAACAGGTGTTAAACCTTCTCCTTTTGATCAGTATGAGAATTCAGCTAAGTCACCATATCTTGATTTAAGGTATTTTCTAAGCTCTTCAATGTTTGTTGTCTCTTTAACGTCAAAGATAATTCCTGTAGGCATTAAAGGAATTTTGTATAAGTCTAAACCTATACGTAATTTTGAACTAGTTTTAAATCCGAAAACTTTTTCAAGTTCTTCATCACGGTGATCTAATTGAACTCAGTCTGGTCCTTCAATAGCGATGTTTGAAATTTCTTTTTTAACTTTAGGATCACCTAAAATGTATAATGCTTCGTTTAAGTTTAAATATTTAATGTAAGGGATGAATTCTTGATCATATGGATGGTGAATATGCGCTCCATTGTAGTTAGCAACGATTGTGTTAAGACCTAATGATTCATAAATGAATTTAGTACTTCTTCAAGGTCTTCCTGTAAGGATACATACAACGTGCCCTTCTTCTGTTGCTCTTTTAATTGCACTAAGTGTTCTGTCGTGAATAACACCTGTTGCACTAGATTGAAGTGTTGTACCATCTAAGTCAATAGCAAATAAAAATTTTTCTTTTTCTGCTGCCATAATCTACCTCTTTCTTTAAATTATTTTTGGAAAATTTTATTCCTATGCCATAGGAATATTAATTGAAAATACAACATATTTGTAAAATATGTCTATAAATTATAAAGTATTTTTTAAAAAACGGTAATTTGTGAAAAAAATTATGAAAAGTTCCATAAAAAAGTGAAAAATTGCAGTTTTTATCCTTAAATTTATAGATTTTGCAAAAAGTTAAAAAAAATAGACTGAAAAATCTTTTTTCTATATAATTACTTTAAAGATTATTATTTATTAAATAATAAAAACTTAACTTGTTAAATAGAGGTAGTGATGATTAAGTATCAAAGAATTCTTTTAAAACTTTCTGGAGAAGGTTTTGCAAACAAAGAAAAACATTTAGCAATTGACTATGATTTAGTTCAAAAAATTGCATTACAACTTAAAGAAATTGTAGCTAAAGGTATACAAGTATCAATAGTTATTGGTGGAGGAAACTTCTGAAGAGGTGCTTCTGCTGAAAAAAATGGAATTAACAGAAATAAAGCTGACTATATTGGAATGCTTGCTACAATTATGAATGCTATTGCTTTAGGCAGTGGTTTCGAGCGTGTTGGACTTAAAGCTAGAGTTCAAAGTTCATTAAACATTGATCAAAGAGTAGCTGAATATTACATTAATGAAAAAACAATCAAATATTTAGAAGATGGTGAAGTTGTTATCTTTGCCGGAGGAACAGGTCGTCCATTCTTTACAACAGATACAGCAGCAACATTATATGCATCAGAAGTTGGTGCTCAAGTTATTTTAATGGGAAAAAATGGAACTGATGGAATTTATGATTCAGATCCTAAGAAAAATCCTGATGCAAAACATTATGATCACATCACTTATGACGAAATCTTAGAAAAGAAATTACAAGTTATGGATTTAACAGCCACAAGCATGGCTAGAGACAACAATATTAATTTAATTGTGTTTAACTTATTAGAAGAAAATTCAATTTTAAATGCACTTGAAGGAAAAATTAAACATACAGAGGTTACTAAATAATGGAATTAGATATTTATTTATTAGATTTTGCTGAAAAAGCAGAAAAAGCACTTTCACATTACCGTTTTGAATTATCAAAAATTTCAACAGGTAGAGCTAACCCTCAATTGATCAAAGGTATTCGTGTCAATTACTACGACACACCTACACCACTTGAGGAATTATCAAACATTTCAGTTCCTGAGCCACAACAATTATTAATCAAACCTTACGATATTACATCAGTTAAGGAAATTAATAAAGCTCTTGAAAAAGCAAACTTAGGTGTTATGCCAATTGATGAAGGAAGTCAAATTAGATTAAACTTCCCTCCTCTTACAACTGAAAAACGTAAAGAAATGGTTAAATCATTATCTAAGTTAACTGAAAATGCTAAAGTAGGTGTTCGTAATGCTCGTCAAGACGTTAATAAAGCTATTAAAGCTGATGAAGAGTTATCAGAAGATGAACAAAAAAGATACTTAGATGTTATTCAAAAAGAAGTTGATAAAGAAATTAGTAAAATCGACAAAATTACAAGTGAAAAACAAGAAGAATTAATGAATAAATAAATGTCAAACTAGCTTTTTAGCTAGTTTTATTGTATTTATAAGAAAGGAGACAATATGACTAATGATACAATTGCAGCAATCAGCTCAGGTTCTCATATAAATCAACCAATTTCAATTGTCCGTGTATGTGGTCCTGATGCAGTAAATGTTGTTTCTAAAGTTTTTAAAGGAAAAATTGGAGCAAATCACACAATTTCATATGGTTTCATTCACGATAATGGACAACTTATTGATGAAGTTTTAGTTATGTCATTTGTTGGTAAAAAAGATGCAAACGGTAATGATGTATTCAATAACTATGTTGGCGAACCTTTAATTGAAATTAACTGTCACGGTGGAATTGTTGTTACAAACAAAGTTTTAAGTTTATTACTTGAAAATGGTGCCAGATTAGCTGAACGTGGCGAATTCACTAGAAGAGCTTTTTTAAATGGAAAAATGGACTTAATTAAAGCTGAAGCTATTCACGATTTAATTATGGCTCAAACTTCATCTCAAGCACTTGCATCAGTTAATAAATTCAAGGGTAAAACTTCAGGTTTAATTGATGAGTTCTTAAATAAGATTGCTGTTTTAATTGGTCTTGCTGAAGTTAATATTGACTATCCTGAATACGATGATGTTGAACGTTTAGATTCAATTAATATGTCAGAGAAAATTTCTGTTTTAATCAGTGAACTAGAAAAAATAGTAAAAATTTCAGAGGATTCTAGATATGTTTTTGAAGGTGTTAAAGTTGCATTTTTAGGAAAACCTAACGTTGGAAAAAGCAGTATTTTAAATGCACTTTTATCAGAAGAGAAAGCAATTGTTACAGATATCGCAGGAACTACAAGAGATTTAGTTGAAGCTACCTACAAAATCAATGATATGTTATTTAAACTTGTTGATACTGCTGGTTTAAGAAACACTCAAGAAATTATTGAAAAAATTGGTATTCAAAAATCATTAGATCAAATTGAAAAAAGTGATCTTGTAGTTCATGTTGTATCTGCAAACGAATCTGAAGATGATTTTGATAAATTAATTGAGCAAAAATCAAATGAATTAGGTAAGTTTTATTTAAAAGTTATGAACAAAAAAGACTTGCTAAAGTCAGATAAGTCATTAGATGATAACGTTATTTATATTTCTGCTTTAAATAAAGATATTAAAGCATTAGAAGAAGGTTTAGTTTCAAACTTCCAGAATATCAATATTTTAGATGAGCGTATTTTTTCAAATACACGTCAACTTTCACTTATTAAGCAAGCTTTAAATTCACTCAAGGATGCTAAAAAGGCACTTGATGACTATGCAACTTTTGATATGATTATCATCGATTTATATGCAGCGTGAGATCAATTACAAAATATTAAAGGAAATGTAAACAGAGAAGACTTATTAGACGTTATGTTCAGCACTTTCTGTTTAGGTAAATAATATGAGTTCAAAGAAAAATAAATTTGTCGATGCACATAATCATTTATCAATGTCTTCTTACAAACACGAAGAAATTATTGATATGATTTGCGAGCAAGCTTATGCTAATAGACTTGAATTTATGATTGTTAATGGTGGTCACGCTGAAGAAAATAAAGAAGTTATCAAGTTAGCTAAAAAGTATCCTGATCTAATTAAACCTGTTATAGGAATTCATCCTGAGGATGGAATTGATGAGAATGATTATTTAAGATATAAAGATTTAATTGATGAGACTATTGTTGGAATTGGAGAAATTGGATTAGATTACTTCTATGAAGAAGGTGTCCCATCAAGAGAAAATCAAATTAAATCATTTACAAATCAAATTAAATTAGCACAAGAATTAAACCTACCAATTGTTGTTCACATTAGAGATAAAATCGACCAATACCAAGCTTACCAAGATGTTTATGATATTTTAAAAGAGTTTCCTAACATCAAAGTTATGCTCCATACATTTGCCGGAAATATGAAATGAGCTAAAAAATTTTTAGAATTTAAAAATCTTTATTTTTCATTCAGCGGCGCTGTTACATATGGAACAACAAACCAAACTAGAGATATTATTGAATTTTTGCCGCTTGAAAGAATTCTTACAGAAACTGATGCTCCATTCTTAAGAGTTCATCCATATACAGAACAAAAAAATGAACCAAATACAGTTTTATTTGTCGCTTATTACATAGCAGGAATTAAAAAAGTGGGTATGGATAAATTCACAGATAGAATTAATAAAAACTTAAGGACTTTATTTAATTTATAATGCAAAATAAAAAAGAAGTTTATGCAAAAAAGAAGTTTGGACAAAACTTCTTAAAAGATCAAAACATTTTACGTAAGATAATCAATGTATTTGATGTAAAAGAACAAAAAGTATTGGAAATAGGACCGGGTAGAGGTGCTTTAACTAATTATCTTTTAAATGCAGGTGCTTATGTAACTGCTTTTGAAATTGATACTGATATGATTGATGTTCTAAATAAAGAAATAAACAATCCTAATTTTAAACTTATTCATCAAGACTTCCTGGAAGCTGATATAACTAATTTTAAGGACACTTACATTATTGCTAATATTCCTTATTACATAACGACTGATATCCTATTTAAAATATTTGAGAACAAAGATAATTTTGAAGGTGTATTATTAATGGTTCAAAAAGAAGTGGCGCAAAGAGTTTGTGCTAAACCTAATAGTAAAGATTATTCAAAATTATCAGTTTCATCACAATTTTTAGCTGATTGTAAATTAGAATTTATTGTTCCTGCAAACGCTTTTTCACCTGCTCCAAAGGTAGATTCAGCTATTTTATCTTTGAGATTTAAAAATAATGTTTCATTAGATGAATGAAATTCAATTAAGGATTTCTTCAAATTATGCTTTGAAAACAGAAGAAAGAAACTTTCTTATTCATTACAAAATAAATATTCAAAAGATCATATTCTAAGTATATTTGAACAATTAGGATATGATGATAATTTAAGAATTCAACAATTATCAGTAGAGAAAATTGTTGAACTATTTAATATGTTAGAAAAGTAAGTGTAACCACTTGCTTTTTTTTCTAAATTATAAAAAGTAGAATATTATAAAAAATACTAATAGTATCGAAAACAAGGCATATAAAATTAGGAGTGAATGTAAAAAAAAAAAAAAAAAGTATAATAAAAATATAGGACAAAAAACAAGTCAGAAGGGACGTTTATATGAAAAAGATTGAATTTAGATTTAGTGAACAAAATCCAATGAAATTGGTTTTGGCTGAAAATGCTTATGCT
The DNA here is from genome assembly GCF_035609225.1 of Mycoplasma sp. 888. Classification (NCBI taxonomy): domain Bacteria; kingdom Bacillati; phylum Mycoplasmatota; class Mollicutes; order Mycoplasmatales; family Mycoplasmataceae; genus Mycoplasma; species Mycoplasma sp. 888. The sequence goes on along the minus strand of NZ_CP141192.1, from coordinate 657,807 downwards.
GGTGATATTATTGATTTGTCAAGCTTAAATGATACAGAATTATTCATTTTAAGTAGCAGCATAAACAATGAAAGAAATGATGATATTAGAAATCAAGTAAAAACAGAAATACTTGAAAATCTTACAAATTTACCTGAATATAAGGTTAATGTTCAAGGTGTGATTGATGAGTATAATAAAAAGATTACTGAGCTAAAAACAGAGCTTGAAGTCTCAAAAAAAGCAAGACAAGACGAAATTGCAAAATTAGAATCATCATTTAAATTAGCTCAAGAAATAGAAAAACAAAAGCAAACTGATGCTTATAATGATTTAAAAAATCAGTTAAGTGAATTAAAGGTTTCAATGAATTCAACAATTGAAGCTGAGAAAAGCAAGTTTGAAGTAAATAATATTAAGGCAATAGAAAAGGCTAAAGAAGAATACAAAAAAGAATTAGAAAAAGAAAATCAAGTTAAGAATAATCAAATTATCGAAGAATTAAAAAACAATTTTAAAGAGCAAATTGAAGAGCTTAAAAAAGAAAAAATTGAAGTTCAAAATAAATTAGAAGCTGCTAACAACACAATTGATGCTCTTAAAACAAGTAAATCATTATTATCTTCAAAAAGAGTTGGAGAAAACTTTGAAGAACAAATTGCTCACTTATTAGATCAGTACACGAACTTGGATGATTTTGTTGATTATGAAAAAACAACAACTAATATTGATGGTACAAAACCAGACTTCTTAGTTACTTTCTACAAGAACGTCAATAATAATAGAGTGAAAATTGGTTCTGTTGTTATTGAAGCAAAATCAGAAACAGAAAATGGTTCACAAAAAAACTCACAATTCATAAATAAATTAATCAAAGATCAAAAAGCGCGTCACGCAGAAGCTGCATTCCTAGTTACTGAATTGGAAAAAGAAGATGACTTTCTTGTAAAAATTGAAAGAGATAAAGATAACAAGAACCAAGTTTGAGTAATAAGATTACCATTTATGATTCAAATGTTGCAACTACAACGTTATATGTTTTTAAAGGCTTCTGAATTCAATTTTGTAGAACTTAGAGATAAAATGAAAATTCTTGAAGAATTTGAACAATTCAAAAAGAAACTTTTAGAAACGAGATTAGATGCACTTAATAAAGTTGCAACTGATATGAAGAAACAAGTTGAAAAAATTCAAGAGTCAGCTAATACACTTGAAAACTTACTTTCAAATGATCTTGAAAGAAAATTCAGATACTTAGTTGATGAAGTCGAAAAATTCAAATTAACTAAGAAAATGAACAAAGTTAATTGAGATAGTGCACTACAATCTGTTGAAGCTAAAACTCCACATTTAATCGAGGGAGCACAAGAAGCTCACATAGTTGAAGTAGAAGAAGAATAGAAAAAGAAAATCAGCAAATAAACTGCTGATTTTTCTAATCCTTTTTATATTTATTTACTTTTTCTCTTTTGATTTTAGGTAAATTGAGAACCATTGTAAACTCACCTCTAATAGAGTTTAAATTTGCAAAGTGCTGAAGAATTTCACTAGCAGACCCATAAAAAAGATTTTCATGTAGTTTTGTAAGTTCTTTAGCTAAACAAATTTTTTCTTGTCCATTAAATACAGAATTAATGTCTTCTAAAGTTGAGATTAATTTATGAGGCGAGACATAATAAATGTGTGTACCGATATTCAATTCTTTAAGTTGATTAATTCTTTGTTGACTTTTGTCTTTAATAAAGCCGTGAAATGTAAAGTCATTAGTAAAGTTAGAAGCAACAAATGCTGTTATAGCTGCATTTACACCTGGGATAATTTCGATATCTATGTTGTTTTTTCTTGCCTCAGCAATAACTTCAAATCCGGGATCTGATACAACAGGCATACCTGCGTCAGATACTAAAGCAACGTCTTCTCCATTAGATATTAAATTAATAATCCCTTGAGCACCATGTTTTTCGGTGAAATTATTGTATGTTAATAATTTTTTATTTGGTATTTGATATCTTTGAAGAAGTTTAGAAGTGACTCTTGTATCTTCGCAAGCAATTATGTTTACCTCTTGTAAAATTCTTAATGCTCTTAAAGTTATATCTTCAAGATTACCAATTGGTGTTCCTACAATATACAATTTAGCCATAGTACTCCATTAATTTGTTTAATAAAAGTTGTTTATGTAATTCGTAATTACCTTGAAAGTTTTTTGAGTTATTAAAGTCATCTAAGTCAACTATAAATGTTAATAAGTTAGAGTGCTTTTTTAATAATTCTTGTCTTAGTTTATTTAGTTCTTTGTGCAATGGCAATGTTTGGAATTCTAAAAACTTGCCTAATATGAATGCTTTTAATAGTGATAAAACAAAGTGGGCATCTTTATCATTATCTTTATTTACTATTGTTCTATCTAAATATTCAAACATATAAATTTTATTTAATAAAGATTGTCTTGTAACAATTATGAAACCTGCAATAAGGTGTTGGTATTTATCTAAGTGTTCAGAAGCTTCGGTTAAAAAAGTTAAATCGTTAGAAAGCATTTTGACAACTGAAAAAGTTGGATCATTTTTCAATGAAGCAAATTTTTCTTCTATTATCTCAAGAGAGAGAATATGAACTTTTAATACTTGTGCACGAGATAATATGGTCGGAAGAACATTATTCACATTGTTTGTTGTCATTATAATGACAACTTTATCTGATGGTTCTTCAATTGATTTTAAAAGTGAATTAAGTGCAATTAATGAAGAGTTTTCAATGTTTTTAATGACAACTATTTTGTACTTATCAAAGTTACTTGAATAAGAAACTTCATTAAAAACATTTTCAAATTCTTCTTTTTTAATAGGTTCTTCTGAGCCATCTAAATAGTAAATGTTAGATGGGAGGTTTAATTTGTTTAATTCACCTATTGGAGTGGGATTAATGTTGTTGATAAAATCTAACAAATCGTTGTCAAAATTGTAGTTGCTATTAGCAGTTAATAAAAATAAATGATTTAGCTTATTTAATTTTGCTGAATCATTTATTGACTTTAATATAGATTGATTAATCATTACTCAAATGATTTGAGGTAAGATAAAAATTTTGGACTTTGTTGTAACTGCTTGATAATATCTTCTAAAACTTCATCTTCTGTTTGAGTAGCGTCAATAATAATGAAACGTTGAGGGTCTGATTTAATCATTTCTAAATACCCTTTGTAAACATCGTGGTGGAATTGTAATTTTTCTTGTTCCATTCTGTCTTCGACTAATCTTGTTTCTTCACGACGCTTTTTAGCTTGCTCTGGAGTTAAATTTAAGAAAATTGTAATATCTGGCATTGTTCCATTAATAACTATGTTAGTAATAGCTTTTGTAAATTCGATACCTAAATTTCTTGCATATCCTTGATATGCATAAAAGCTATCTACATATCTATCGCAAATAAGAATTTTATTTTCTTTAAGTGCTGGTCAAATTATTTTTTCTAAGTGAATTCTTCTACTTGTTGTGTATAAAAGAGCCTCAGCAACAGGTGAAAGATCTGATTCTTTGCTTAAAATAATTTCTCTAATTTTTTCAGCTTCTTTAATCCCTCTACCACCAGGTTCTCTTGTTCAAAGAGCAGGAATATGTGGGTAAAGTTCCTGTAATTTTACGTAAAGTTTCTGTGTTAAAGTAGTTTTACCACTACCGTCTAAACCTTCAAATGATATAAACATAGTTTCCTCCAGATGATTCTAATTAATTTATTTTTGTCTATTTATAAGTGAGAATTTTAAAGTGATAGCATCAATGTAGTCAACTGATGAACCTACTGGTAAACCGATGGCTAATCTTGTCACTTTTAAATTCTGTTTAGTAAGCTTCTCCTTAAGAAATTCATTAGTTACTTCACCTTTTATGCTTGGAGAAATTCCTAAAATAATTTCATCAAATTTTTGAGCATAATCTAAAAGTTTTTGAATTTCTTTTTGATACTTTTGCTCCTCATATTCATTGATAATTAGATGTGAAAACACATAATACTTACCGTTGTAAATATTAGCATCTTCAATTTTTTGCATAACTTGTCTGTTTTCCACAATTAACAACGTGTTATCTCTCGAGCTATTGTCACAAATACTGCAATAATTGTTTTCAATAACTTGCGAACAAATAGGACAAAATGTTGTTTTTTCTTTTGCGTCCATAAAAGCTTGTGCAACTTGTTGCACTTGCTCCTTTTCAGCTTCTAATATTCAATAAACAATTTTTTCAGCTTGTTTTTTAGAAATACCAGGAATTTGCCTAATAACTTCTAAAAATTTGTTAATTTGTTCTGTATTAAACATTCTTATTAAAATGGCATTCCAGGCATTGATGGAGCTAATTTATCTTGTTCTTCTTTGATTAAATCAATACCTTCATTGATTGCTATTGTAATTAAGTCTTGAAGAATGTCTTTATCTTCAGGGTCAATTAACAATTCATCAATTTCAATTGAAACAATTGACATATCTCCTTTAAGAACTACTTCAATACCTTGTTTAGAAACTGTGAATGTTTTTTCATCTAATTCTTTTTGTTTTGTTTCTAATTCTTTTTGCATATTTTTAATTCTTCTTAAAAAATCATTATTCATAATAACCTCTATTCATATTCGATTTCTAATTCTTCATCATCACCTAATAATAATTTACCGATTTGAGTCAAGTCCACTAAAGTATTTTGTGCAAACTCATCTTCTCATTTTTTAGGCTTATAATCTGCAATTTGTATGTCTTTATTTTGTCCAATTGTTTCTCTAATTTTAGCAAGAGCTGCTGAATCAATTGGATAAATATATTTGTTTTTGTTATCAAAAACATATTTAACAAATTCTTGCATTTTAGGTGTGTTAGCAAGCTCTTTTAGCTTATTAACTTTAGCAGTGTCTTTATTGTAAATGTTAATGAAATATTCTGAAGCAGCCATAATTAATGAATCTTCAAATAATTCAGCAATCTCAGAAAACTCAGGTTTGTTTTGAGTGATTATTGCTAAATCTTGATTAATTGATCTTTGGAATTGAGCTGATTTATCACGTGATGGAACTTCTTTAGATCAAAGAGTGTTGTAGATATATTCAAAAACATTAACTTCTTGCGGTTCATTAATTTGTTTTCGTTCATCATTTGTTGAAATTTCTTCAGATTCTGGTAGCTTTTCTTCTTTTATTTCTTCCTGAATTTCTTTTTGAACTTCCTCGACAAATTCCATTGTTTCTTCAAACTTAGAAACTTCTACTTCACGAGTGTTAATTAATATTTTATTTGTTGATGTATCTGACTGCAATTGGATAATATCATCATTAACATCATCAAAATCACTTGACAATTCGTGTTTTTGGATAATAAATTCATTTGTTTTATTAACTTGATCAGAAATCTCCTTTGTAAGTGCTTTATTAATTTCTAAAGATTCAAGTAAGATGTTTTTTTCTTCTTGAGTTTCAGTAGGTACGTTTTCTTGTTGATAAGGTGTAAATTCATCAGCTAATCCATTCCCAATAGGTTCAATTTCAGGAATTATTAATTCATCAGGAAAATGATTATCTGATTGTTTTGTTTCTTGCTCAACTTCTTCTTTGGTTTTTTTCTTAATTTCCTCTGTTTGTTTTTGTGAGGGCTCCTGATTTACCTGATTTATTTCAATATCAAAGTTACCGGATATAACTGAAAAAATATTTTCAGTTGTTAAAACAAATTTATCTTCCTCAACTTTTTCTTCTTCTATTTTTTCACTTAAAAATGAGTTATCTATGAAACCATCATCTTCAATTTTTTCAACTTTTATGTCTTGGAGAATAGTGTTTTCATTTTTATCAATTTCCATTGAAATATTAGTTTGAGGTTCATTAGAAGTTAATTCTTCTTTAATAATTTCTTTAGTTTCTGTGAAAACGTTATTAGTTGAAGTTTTGTGATTGTCTTTGTTAAACACAGGTTTGATAAATACAGGTGTAACATAAGTTTCATCTCAATCTTCTTGTAAACTAGGATTGATAGCATTTAAAGCTTTTAAAACACCTAATTGAATAATTTCAAATGGATATTCGCTTTTATTAACTTTAATTAACATATCATAGAATATGTCAGTTAATTCAAAACAAGTTTTATTATCTAAGTGAACTGATGATAACTCTTCAGGCTCAAATCAACTTAATAAACTTACATTATTTGTTTTAGATAATATTATCTTTTCTTTTAAAAAGTTAACTAAACTCAAAACAAATTGCTGAGGTTCGACACCATTGTTTTGGAATTCATTTAATAATGAAATTAATTTAGTTCCATTGTTAATAGAAATTAATTGGAAGATTTTAACAATTTGCTCTGATGATAAAATACCGAAGTTTTGATAAATTGATTCAGCAGTTATGACGCCTGAATGAAACATACTAACTTGGTCAGCAATTGTAAGTGCATCCCTCATACCACCACTAGATAATCTTGCGATTAGTTTAAGAGCTTGAGTATCATATTTTATATGTTCTTGGTTAAAAACTTTTGAAAGTTGTTTGATGATATTCTCATCATTCATTCTATGGAACACAAAGTTTTGAACTCTTGATCTAATTGTTAAAGGAATTTTATGTAAGTCTGTTGTCGCTAAAATGAAAATAGCATGTTTTGGTGGTTCTTCAAGTGTTTTTAATAATGCATTAAAAGCGCTTTTTGTAAGCATATGCACCTCATCTATGATGTAAATTTTGTATTTACCATTCATAGGCGTTTGCTCAATTTTTTCCTTAAGATCTCTAATTTCATCAACACCATTATTTGATGCAGCATCCATTTCGATTATGTCAATATTGTTGTTTAAATTACTTAAGCAAATTTCGCATGGATTAAGAACATCAGCAGGATCTTTATGAACACAATTTAACATCATTGCAAATATTTTTGCAATCGAAGTTTTACCAGTTCCTTTTGGTCCTGAAAATAAATAAGCATGTGATATTTTGTTAGTCATTAAAATGTTTTTTAAAGATAAAGTTATGTGCTCTTGGCCTATAACATCATCAAACGTTTTCGGACGATATTTTCTATACAATGCTTTATATTCCATGTTTAATTACCCTTCTTAAAATTTGATATTGACATAAAAGATGAAATCTTTATTTTAATTATTATACTAATAAAAAACATATAGTTTTTTAAAAGTTTTAAAAAACTTGTCAGATTACACAAAGAGAGAATAAAAAACTTTTATACCTATGTGCTAGGAATAAAAGTCAAAAAAGCTTAATTTAGTAAATAAGCATAAAAAAAGACCGAAAGGCCTTGATTATTCAGCGCTTTTAGCAGCTCTTCTAGCGTCTCTTGCACGTTCTTTTGCAAGTTTTTTAGCACGAGCTTCAGCACGTAATTTGTTTTTTAATCTAACTACTTTACGCATTTTTATCCTTTATTTAAACTATTTTTATAATGATAATTTTTATGAATTGTGCATATATATTTTTGCAAAAATACATGCTATTTTTCTTATGTTATTTTACTATAAAAAGTCTTAAATCATTCATATTTTTTAAGCTTATAAATTTTTATTTTGATACCTATGAATATACTTTAAAAATTGTAATTAGCATCTATATAATAAATTATAATTTTAATTAATAAGCATTTAAGTAGGAGTAAGTATGAAAAAAAACCTAGAACAAAAAATTGCAGACAAAATTATCAGACAGTCATTAGATAAAATTATGGATGATCGTTTTGGTAGATATTCAAAATACGTTATTCAAAACAGAGCTATTCCAGAAGCACGTGATGGTCTAAAACCAGTTCAACGTAGAATTTTATATTCTATGTTGGGACTTGGTTTGACTCACGATAAACCATATAAAAAGTCAGCTCGTGTTGTAGGAGATGTAATTGGTAAATATCACCCACACGGTGATTCTTCAGTTTATGAAGCTATGGTTAATATGTCTCAATGATGAAAAATTAATCACCCATTACTTGATATGCATGGCAATGTTGGTTCTATTGATAACGACCCTGCCGCTGCTATGCGTTATACAGAGGTTAGAATGTCACCTGTTGCTGAATATGTTTTAGGTGAAATTAAGAAAAATCCAGTTAAGTTTGCTCCTAACTTTGATGATTCAGAAATTGAACCAATAGTTTTACCATCGTTATTTCCTAACTTACTTGTTAATGGTGCTTCAGGTATTGCTGTAGGTATGGCAACAGAAATGCCTCCACATAACTTAAATGAAATTATTGATGGAGCTATCTACAGAATTACGAATCCATTTTCACATTTTGATGAAATTTCAAAAATCGTTAAAGGTCCTGATTTCCCGACAGGTGGTGTAATCAAAGGGAACAAAGGTATCTTAGAAGCGCTCGAATTCGGAAACAATACAAAAAACAAAATCAGATTGTTTTCTAAATACACAACTTCTGAAGACGAAAAACATAAATATATTGAAATCACAGAGATTCCTTATGGTGTAGTGAAGTCAAAATTAGTTTATGAAATTGACAAAATTATTAAAGATAAGTTGATTGATGGAATTACAGAAATTAAGGATCAATCAGATAGAGATGGAATTAGCATTTTAATTACTTTAAATAAAAATGCTAATGAACGTAGTATTTTAAATTACTTGCTTCAAAAAACGAATATGCAAGTTATTTATACATACAACAATACTTGCATCCTTAAAAATGAGCCTGTTACACTTGGTGTAATTGGGCTTCTAGATGCTTACGTAGCTCACGTTAAAGATATTAAAGTTAAGACTTTAACATATGATTTAGAAAAACTTAAATTGCGTTTAGAGCTTGTAGAAGGGTTTATTAAGGTTTCAGAAATTTCTGATGAAGTTATTGCAGTTATTAGAAGATCAGAAGGTTCTAAAGTTGGTGTTATTAAAAACTTAATTAAAGAGTTTGGATTTACACAAAATCAAGCAACAGCTATTGCTGAAATGAGACTTTACCGTTTATCTAAAACAGATAAGCAAGCTTACTTAAATGAAAAATTACAATTAGAAAAAGACATTAAGAAAATTTCTAAATTGCTTATTGATCCAAAAGCGTTTGATCAGTACATTATTGAACAATTAATGGAAATTAAAGTTAAATTTGGAACTCCGAGAAAAACTCAAATCGAAGATCAAGAATATGATTTTAGCTATGAACAAACTGATTTAGTAAAAGAAGAAATTCTTAACATCGGAGTTTCAAGAGCAGGATACATCAAGAGATTTTCACAAAAAGTTCTTGATAGTAACAAGATTGAAAATTATGGTCTTAAAGATGATGACTATTTAGTTTTCTTCGGAAAAGTAAATTCATTACACAACTTAATTTTCATTACAGCTCAAGGTAACTACATCGTATTCCCTGCTTACAAAATTCCAGAAGATAAATGAAAAGATAATGGAACTCACTTATCTGATTATGTAGATATCCGTGTCATGGATGAAATTGTGGGAGTGTTTGAAGTTTCAGATTGAAATATTTTATCTTACATTGCTCTAGCAACAAAAGATGGATATGTTAAGAAAACAGTGCTTAAAGATTTTGAGGTTTCAAGAGTTAATAAAATTTACAAAGCTATTAACATTCAAAAAACAGATGCAGTTGTTAATGCTGTTATGACAGATGGAACAACTAATGCAATCATAATTACTGAAAAAGGTAATGTGACTAAGTATTCTGAAACTGAATTACCACAATTTGGAACTAAGGCTAAAGGTAATAAAGGGGTTTACTTATCACTTGATGATAAGATTGCTACATTTACTTGTGTTAAATCAGATCAAATGGTTGGTATCTTATCAACAAATGGTCAAATTATTAAAATCAATTCATCTAAATTACCATCTGTACCTAAAAATATTAAAGGTAAACCTTTATTAAAAGATAATAAGAAATTTATTCCATACGTTTGCGAACCAATCAATGATGAATCGGTTATTTACATTAAAGATGATTTTGAGCACACAATTATTGAATCTGTTAAATCGTATGGTGTTTCAAATGATAGTGCAAGAGTTTATAATATAGATGTTCCAAGTATTTACAAAATGTCATTTAATGTTAAATATTTTGACAAAGATTATGCAATTGCACAAAACTTATTCAGCCAAGAGCAAGTGAAAAAAGAAAAAGATCTATTAGAAAAAACAGATGCTGTTGTTTCTAATGTTTCGAAAAGTTTAGATGACATTTTAAGACGTATTGATGAATTAACTAAGAGTACAAAGAAATAATATCTCAGCAATGGGATATTTTTTTTATTTGCAAAATTTGATTAAAAAAAGAATAGCTATTTTTTAGCTATTGAATTATTAATTGATCTAAACTATTTTATTCTTTAAAGCAATTATTGCACCAATAATTGAGAATAATGGTCCTAATAAGATAGAAATTATGTAAAGTATCATTACAGTTGTATTTTGTGATGAAACTCTTATGGCTCCTATGATTACAAGAATAAATCCTGTAAGTCCTGTTGTAAAAGATATAAATCCAAGAATACCAAAAACTATAAAGTATAATACCATGACTGCTGCAACATCAGAATAGTCTTTTTGATAAGTTCCAGAACTTGAATATGTTATTGATGCAGATGCACCAGTAATTGCTACAGAGAATAAGAAAATAACAACTGCAAAAACTATGTTTAATAAAAGGTTTACAATTGATAAAGCTAAAATGGGTTTAGATAAATTGCTTTGTTGTTTGTTCATAATAACTGATGTTTCCATTTTTATCCTCGTTATATTTTTACTATATAACATATTAATTATATATTTTTTGAGTACATTTAACTAATTTAATGGAATAACAGTTATCTTGTAGGTTGTTTGTGATTTGTTGATATCAATTCTAGTTGATTCAGTAGTCATTTTGTAACCTTCTGGAACTAATTTAGCTACGTCATAGTAGTAATAGTAATCAGGTAAGTTAGTTGTATTTGTGAAAATCACTTCATCATTATCACTTACAAATTCAAATGTGTACGGAATCATAGTAACAGGAGCACGTTTCTTAGTGATAATTATATTTATAGTTTTTGTATCATCTAGAGCATAAGTGCTTTTGTTATATTCATATTCACCTGTTTTGTATTCTTCAGGTAAATTCTCATCATCTATTTCAAAATGTTGAATATATTTATCAGCATCGATTGAATGCATATAGAAGTAAACAATTTTATTTTTGTATACAAAATTAATTTTGACTTCTCTTTTAGGTATTTCATAGTGTCTATTTCAATTTTGCACAGTAATAACGATTCTTGCTATAGTGACACTTAAACCACAGACCATTAAAAATGATACTCAAATTATTCATATTAAGGTTTTCTTATTAATTTTCTTTTTCATATTGCTTCTATTAGTTAATAAATTTAATTATAAAGATTTATGAGATTTTAAGTCTAAAAAATAGTCTTTTTAGTCATTTTTAAAAGAATATTATGCTAAAAATTAACATATATAATATATTAATCATGAGTATATTCGATTTAAAAACAGACTATAAACCACAAGGCGACCAACCTAAAGCAATTAAAGAATTAGCAGAGAGTGTTAAAAAAGGAATTACTGACCAAGTTCTTTTAGGAGTGACAGGTTCAGGAAAAACTTTTACCATTGCTAATGTTATCAAAGAAGTTAATAGACCTACTATTATTTTGTCTCATAATAAGACTTTAGCAAGTCAATTATATAGTGAGTTAAAATCCTTTTTTCCTAACAATGCAGTTGAATATTACATTAGTTACTTTGATTATTTTAGGCCTGAAGCTTATGAACCCAGTACTGATGTTTATATTGAAAAGGATTCTAAAACAAATGAGCAAATTGAAATCTTAAGAATGAGTGCAATTAATTCATTAATTACACGTAGAGATGTAATTGTGGTAGCTAGTGTTTCAGCTATCTATGGTGCACTTTCTCCTGAAGTTTATAAAGATTCATTCTTTAGATTTTATAAAGGTCAAGAAATTGGATTAAATAATTTTATCACTCAACTTATAAAAATTAAATATGATAGAAATGATATAGACCAGTCACCTGGAGATTTCACAGTTAAAGGTGATACGGTAATTGTTAGACCTGCTGATTCTGAAAATCATGCAATTAGGATTTCATTCTTTGGAGACGAAATTGAAGATATTGCAACAATAGATCCACTTACAAAAGAAGTCTCTAAAAAACATAATATCTATGTACTTTCACCCGGAGACGAGTATGCTACAGATAAAAATATTTTTGATAAGATAATTCCGAAAATTGAAGAAGAATTAGCACAATCAATTGCAAAGTTTGTTAAAGAACAAAAAATACTTGAGTCTGCAAGATTATCTCAAAGAGTTAAAAATGATATTGATGATATGAAAGAATTTGGTACTTGTAAAGGTATAGAAAATTACTCAATGTACCTTGATGGTAGAACTTTTGGTCAAAGACCATACACAATTTTAGATTACTTCCCTGAAGATTCATTAATGTTAATTGATGAGTCACATATGTTTATTCCACAATTAGGAGCAATGTATAAAGGGGATAGATCAAGAAAAGAAAAGCTTGTTGATTATGGTTTTAGATTACCATCTGCTTTTGATAACAGACCTTTAATGTTTAATGAATGAGAAACTGAATTTAAGTTTCCTAGAATTTACATTTCAGCAACACCAGGTGATTATGAACTTGAAAAAACTGAACCAAGTAATATTTCAAAACTTTATGTTCGACCAACTGGATTAGTTGATCCTGAAATTATTATTAAACCAAAGAAAAATCAAATTCAAGACATCTATGACACTATAATAAAACAAAGAGAAACTGGTGAAAAAACAATCATTTTAACAGTTACAAAAAGAAGTGCTGAAGAGTTATCAACTTACTTAATTGAGCACGGAGTTAAAGCTGCTTACATTCACTCAGAACATAACACTTTTGTAAGAAATGAAATTATTAGAAAGCTTAGAAAAGGTATTTATGAAGTTATTGTCGGAATTAACCTTTTACGTGAAGGTATCGATATACCTGAAGTTTCCAGAGTTCTTGTTTTAGATGCCGATGTAGCTGGATTTATGCGTAATGCAAGAAGTTTAATTCAAATTACAGGTCGTGCAGCTCGTAACGCAAATGGTAAAGCAGTTTTCTATGCTGACAGAATCACCGAAGCTATGAAAATTTGTATGGATGATAATGAAGAAAAAAGATCTATTCAGCTTGCTTACAATGAAAAACACGGGATTGTACCTAGAACAATTATAAAACCTATAAGTGAGCCAATTCACGGTCACGACATTACAAATGCCGTTGAAGCTATTTTAGCTAAACAAAACAAAACTAAATCAGGCGATAAAATCGATAAGAAAACTAAGCAAGAAATTATTGAAGATATTAGAAATCAAATGAATCAAGCTGCAAAAGAGCTTGATTATGAAAGAGCTATTGAGCTTAGAAATATATTATTAGAATTACAAGAAACGAAATAGAAAAGAGTATTAAATGAGTAAAGAAAATTTATTAATTATTCAAGGAGCTAGAGAAAATAACCTTAAGAATATTGATTTAACTTTACCTAAAAATAAGTTAATTGTATTTACAGGTCTTAGCGGTAGTGGTAAAAGTTCACTTGCGTTCAACACAATCTATGAAGAAGGAAGAAGAAGATATGTTGATTCTCTTTCATCTTATGCAAGAATGTTTTTAGGAGGAACTAAAAAACCAGATGTTGACAAAATTGAAGGATTAAGTCCATCAATTTCAATTGAACAAAAAACTGTTCATAATAACCCTAGATCTACTGTTGGGACAGTTACTGAAATTTATGATTATTTTAGATTACTTTTCGCAAGAATTGGTAAACCATATTGTCCTACACATAATATTGAAATTTCAACTCAAACAACTAAAGACATTTTAAATTCAATTTATGAACAAGAACCTAATTCAAGACTTGTTATTTTAGCCCCATTAGTTGATGGAGAAAAAGGAACGCATCAAAATCTTTTTGAAAGGCTTAAAAAAGAAGGTTTCTTAAGAGTTAAAATTAACGGTATGTATATGATGCTTGATGAACCTATTGAATTGAACAAAAACAACAAGCACACTATAGAATTAGTAATTGATCGTGTTAGATTAACTGAAGAAAATTACAATAGAATTTCACAAGCTTTAGAAATTGCAACTGAATATGCAGATGGATTAATTAAGATTGAAAATGTTGACTTAGATAAAACATTTATCTTCTCAAAAACATATTCTTGCATCTACAAAGATTTCAATATGCCTAAAATTGAAACAAGATTATTCTCATTCAATGCTCCATATGGAATGTGTGATAACTGTAAAGGTTTAGGTCTTGAGTTTAAAGCTGACTTTGACTCAATTGTTTCTGAACCTTGAAGATCAATTAACGAAGGTGGTATTGAATATTTCCAAAATACAGTGAATACTCAAAACCTTGAATGACAAGAGTTTGATCAACTTTTAAATTACTACAATATAAATAAAAACACACCTATTGAAGATTTATGAGAAAAGGAACTTGAAATAATTAAATATGGTTCACATGAACCTATTGCTTATACATTAGTTTCTTCATCAAATAACATCATCAGAAGAGAAAAAGAAATTGATGGTATCTTAACTAAGATTGAGAAAATGTATTATGAAACTACTTCAGATAGAAGAAGAGATTACCTTAAAAAATATATGGGTTCATTCACTTGTTCATTGTGTAAGGGTTCAAGATTAAATAAATATGCATTAGCAGTTAAATTAGATAATAAAAATATTTATGATTTTATTGCTTTATCAATCCAAGATTCACTTGAAGCAGTTAATAAATTAATTGATACATTAAATGATAATGACAAGCAAATTTCATCATTAATTACAAAGGAATTAATCGACAGATTAAGTTTCCTTAAAAATGTGGGTCTTGACTATTTAACCCTTAACCGTAGTGCTGAAAGTTTAAGTGGTGGAGAAGCTCAACGTATCAGATTAGCTACTCAAATTGGCTCAAATTTAACAGGTGTTTTATATGTTTTAGACGAACCATCGATTGGGTTACATCAAAAGGATAACTTAAAACTTATTGATGCACTTAGAAAAATGGTTGATATTGGAAACACATTAATTGTTGTTGAACACGATGAAGACACAATGTTTGCATCTGACTATATCGTTGATATAGGCCCAGAAGCTGGATTAAATGGTGGAACAGTAGTGGCTCAAGGTACTTTAGATGAAATAGTAAAATCAAAAAATTCAATTACAGCTAAATATTTATCTGGTGAATGAAAAATCGAAGTTCCAGCAATACGTAGAGGTGGTAATGGTAAACAAGTTACTATTTATGGAGCTAGAGAAAATAACCTTAAAAATATTGATGTAACTATTCCACTAGGTAAATTAGTTGCAGTGACTGGAGTTTCAGGATCGGGAAAAAGTACATTGGTTAATGAAATTTTAGTTAGAGGAATTCAATATGCACTTGGACTTAGCGAAGGTTTAAATCACAAGAAAGCTAAATTTAAAACTATTTCAGGCTTAAACAACATCGATAAAGTTATTGCCGTTTCTCAGTCGCCAATCGGAAAAACTCCAAGATCAAACCCTGCTACTTACACAGGTGTATTTGATGATATTAGAGAAATTTACGAAAACATTGAAGAATCAAGAATTAGAGGATATACAAAAAGTAGATTCAGTTTCAATGTGCCTGGTGGTAGATGTGAAAAATGTTCAGGAGATGGTTTCATAAAAATTGAAATGCACTTTTTACCTGATGTTTATGTACCTTGTGATCAATGTGATGGTCAAAGATACAATAAAGAAACACTTGAAATAAAGTACCACAACAAAAATATTTCTCAAGTTTTAGATATGAGTGTTGATGAAGCAATTGTATTTTTCGAGCACAGAAATAAGATTATTGAAAAACTTCAAATCCTACAGGACGTAGGTTTAGGTTATATTAAGCTTGGACAAATGTCAACAACTTTAAGTGGTGGAGAAGCTCAACGTGTTAAGTTAGCAACTTACTTGCAAAAGAAACCAACAGGTAAAACAGTTTATATCCTTGATGAACCAACAACAGGATTACATACTCACGATGTTAAAAAATTAATTCATATTCTTAATAGAATTGTTGAAAATGGTGACTCAGTTATTGTAATCGAACATAACTTAGATGTAATCAAATCTTGCGATCACATTATCGATTTAGGACCTGATGGAGGAGTCCACGGAGGACAAATTGTTGCTCAAGGTACACCTGAACAAGTTGCTGTAAATCCAAGAAGTTACACAGGTCAATTTCTTAAGAAAATTTTATAATCAAAAATTTAATTAATTTAATAAAATTAAATTACTAAATTTAAATTTCAAGGAAAATACTCAATGAATAAAGAACATAAAAAAATTAATGTCAAGAAAATCATTGATTTCTATGATTTAAAAATCATAAATGGTGAAAATCAAGAATTGGTTTATAACGACATTTATCAACCTGCAATCAAACGTGTAGGGTTAGAATTAGCAGCTAATTATTTAAATGACAGAATTAACAAAAACGTTATTGCTTGGGGAACTGCCGAATCGTCTTGATTTTTTGAAATAGGTAAAACTAAAGCTTACCAAGCTATAGAGTGTGTTATTTCACAGCAACCTCCACTTGTTATTTTGTCTAAAGGATTTAATAAACCTGCGATTAACTGAGTTGTAGATATAGCGAACAAATATAAAGTTCCAGTTGCACTTGTTAATATGAGTACATCTTACATATCAACAAACATCGGTTCATATTTGAATAACTATTTTGGAGAAGTTACTCAAGTTCACGGAACATTAGTTCTTATTGGTGGAACAGGCGTGCTTATTACTGGAGTTAGTGGAGTTGGTAAATCTGAAGCTGCTTTACAATTAATTCAGCAAGGTGCAGTTTTAATTAGCGACGATGCTGTGTTGATTAAAGATAACGGAAACATTTTTATCGGATCATCACCAGAAATTACACGTAATTTTCTTGAAATTAGAGGTATTGGTTTAGTTGATATTAAAAAACTTTATGGAGTATCAACTGTAGCCAAATCATCAATCATTGATCTTGTTATCGAACTTGTTAAACAAGATGGTAACAGTGAATTCGATAGATTAGGTGTTGATTATTTAGAATATCCAATTTTTGGACGTTCAATTAAGAAAATGCAAATACCAATCAAAGAAGGTGGTTCAGCTGCTTCATTAATTAGAGCTGCTGTTAATACTTACTTAGCTAGAAATGATGGTATGAATGTATTAGATGAAATTTATGAAAGGACACTATTAGAAAATGAATAATTTAACATATCCTGCTTGAGTACCTGATTCTCCAATAGCAGAAGGTACTTCAACAATCTTATTTAGTATTGGTTCCTTTCAAATGCACCTTTACTCATTTATGATTATGTTAGGTTTTATCCTATCAATTCTTACTGTTTTCTTCTTCTGATATAAAGAAAGTTGAAATATAGATATCTTATTTGTGTTAATTTTAATCACAGTTCCTGCTGGTATCTTTGGAGCTCGTTTAGGATTCATTATTGAAAGACTTATTTATCAACCTGATAATCCGTTCCCTAACTCGCATTGATATGCAATTTGACAAGGAGGATTAAGTATTCAAGGGGGAGTTATTCTAGCCGCTTTCCTTGATATAGTTTATTTATACACAAAGAGAAAAGATGTTGATCTGAAAAAAGCATTCGGATACATTCTTCCAGCAGTTTTAGTAGGACAATTTGTTGGACGTTTTGGAAACTATGCTAACCACGAGGTTTATGGAAAAATAGACTGAACTGGCGCATCAGCATTAGTATTCGGAAAATCATTTGCTTCAAATATGTACATTTCTGACTCATTAACTGCAAGTATGGGTCTTGAAGGTGCTTACAGATATCCATTATTCTTATACGAAGGATTAGCAAACTTAATTGGTTACATTTTAATTTGTTGAGTTGTTAACTACTTTGGATTGTTAAGACCAGGGTCAGGTGGAGCTTTATACTTAATTTGATATGGTATAACTCGTGCTGCAATGGAACCTTTACGGGAAGAATCATATAACCTTTATTCAGTAGTTGCAATCTTATTCATCATCAGCGGTGGATTAGCACTTATCTACTTTGAATTCTTAAGAGGAAACTTATATGTAAGAAAATTAGAAAAATACAAATTTGTATTTGAACACAAAAATAAAGAAGCTTACTTAAATTACGTAAACATCACAAGTTTTAGCTACTTATTTAGCAAATTATGAACTAAAAGACCTATAGCTTAATTTAGACATATCCAAGCAATTGAACATATTTTTATTTTGGTAATTTTGATGTTCAATCAAACTAAAATTTATTTAGTTCAATTAGCAAAAACCTACTTTTTTACCTATATAAATACCAAATTTGTATTTTTTGATAAAAATCTGCTCATGATTAATACTGATTTAAAAAGTTATAAAATTTAAAAACTAAATAATTAATTTTTAAGGAGAGAAGTTATGAATGAAATTTATGATCTTGTGATTATTGGTGGAGGACCTGCTGGATTAAATGCAGCTTTATATGCATCAAGAGCAAACTTAAATGTTGCATTTATCGAAAAGGGTGCTCCTGGTGGTAAATTATCATCGACTGCAAAAGTTGAAAACTGATTAGGTACATCTGAAATTGAAGGTTGAAAATTAGCTCAAGAATTCTTTGACCACGCTCAAGAATATGGAGCCAAATATCTTTATGGTACAGTTGCAAAAATTAATAACTTGGGCAAATATGATAAAGAAATTGTTTTATCAGATGCTTTAGTTGTTAAAGCTAAATCAGTTTTAATTTCAACTGGAATGATGAATAGAAGACCAACTTTTATACCTGAATATGATAGATTTGAAAACTTTGGAATTAGTTACTGTGTTGTTTGTGACGCTCCATTATTTGGCAAAAATCCATCGGTAGTCTTAGGTGATGGAAATTCGGCTGTTGAAGAATCAATTTACTTATCTAGAATTTCTAGTGAAGTTAATTTAGTTATCAGAGATGAAACCTTCAAAGCTGATAAAGTTTTAGTTGAAGAATTATTGAAGCAACCAAATATTAAAGTGTTTAAAAATTCACAAATAGTTCAGTTACTTGGTGATAGACAACTTGAAGGAGTTGTTATTGAAAATAAAAATGGTGAGCAAACAAAACTTAAAGTTTCATCGTTTTTCCCTTACATAGGATTTGAATCATCTGCGTGATTTACTCAGGATTTAGGAATACTAGATGAAAAAGGTTTTATTGTTACTAACGATAAAATGGAAACAAATGTTCCAGGAATTTATGCAGCAGGTGATATTAGACAAACAAAAGTTCGTCAAATAGTTACAGCAGCATCAGATGGTGCAGTAGCTGCTAGAAGCATAATTGATTATTTAAGCTAATTTGCAATTTTAAAAAAAGAGTAATAATACAAAGGGCATAAACTAAAAAAATATGTTCCTACACATTTTAGTTTCTTTTAATTAACGAAAATTACAGAATTGCTTGATTGCTTTCTATATTATTTGCTATTTTAGAAGTTGTAGCACAAGTGCTTATTCTGTTAGCTGTTAAGAAATCAATGAATAATGGAATTTAAAAGTTAGCATTTCCATCATATTTACGTTTCCTACTTAAACCCTGTTTTACGCTTAATCAGGAAAGGTAGAAAAAATCTTTTATGATCTATAATTAGACCAATTACCTAAAATAATAAAAAATACAACGGTTTAAACTGGGACACTAAAAATGGACAGAAGGTTTAATTAGACATAATAACACCTCAATGTTGTTGGGGTGTTTTTCAATCTAATTTTGATTGAATTCTTTCATTATTGTATCAAAAAATAAACTCATTAATTATTTTGCTAAGATCATCAAAAGTTATCTGGGTTATATCAATTAATTTTAAACATTCAGACTTTAAAATGGAAAAGAAATATTCTGCTTCTCTGTTGTCTAGAGAGTTGCCAACTCTCCCCATTGAAACAATGCCATTATTTTTAGATATTGTTTGCAAATAATCTTTAGATGAATATTGGAAACCATGGTCTGAATGTGCTATTCATTGTTTGTTCAATTTTATTTTTGACATGTGTTTCATAACTAAATCTAAATCATTTATTTTTGACAAATTGTAATTTACAATAAATTTACTTTTGTGGTCAATGGCAATTGACAAAAAACAAAATTGTTTTCACAATCTTTTGGTGCTGTAATATATGTAACATCTGTTGCGATTATTTGGTTGGTTTTTCCGCTGTAATCACGTTTTACAAGGTCTACAAATTTAACATTCGTGTTTTTTCTTTCTCTATCTTTTTTCTTTCTTCTAATTAAACAATATAATTGCAATCTATTCATAATTCTGCCAATAGTCCTATAATTAAGCAAAATCTGATATTTTTGTTTGATGTAATTTTCTAATCTTTTTCTTCCAAATATACATTTATTCTTTTTAAAAGCTTCTAATATTAATTCATCATTTTTATGATCAATTTTTTTGGTTTTAGATTTTTGCTCTTTGCTTTTTCAATTATGAATTGTTGATTTTGATCTGTTAAATATAATCGCTAATTTTCTAGTTGAAACAGAAGTTTTTTTGATTTTAGATATATCAACATCAAAGTTATTCCTATCGAATGAATCTTTAAAAATTTCCAAAATTTCAATCAATTGTTCTTTTGGCATTTTTTCTCATTCTTTTTAACAATATCCATTGGTGTAATTTTTAATTTTTTAGGTCTCCCAGATCCTTTGCCTTTTTTAGGAGATTTACCTGTTTGTGATATTAGATTTGTCATTCCTAAATTATATCTTTTATATTTCTCTAAAAAATTCCTCTTCGAATATATAAATTTTTTGTCAAAAAAGCTAACACCTCTTATCGCTCGATATTTAATTTCAAAATCATTTTTTGACATTAAACTCTTCTTATAATCATCATAGTCTGAAAAAAGTTCTAGTCATTGTTCTTGTTTTAGTTGTTTCATAATAACTCCTTAATATAAAAAACACAAAATACGGTTTTGTCCATATTTTGTGTCCCAGTTTAGTTTTAAGTTGTATTTTTTATTATTCATATTTAATTAATTCTTTAGTAAACAATTCAAAATCTACTTGATCTTTAACTTCAGAGTTAATTTGTTTATAAAGAACTTTGTTATTTTCGTCTAATATAAAAATAGCTCTTGCATTAATGTGTAATTCATCTATCAACAAACCTAATTGATTAGAAACTTCTTTATTATAATAATCAGAATACATTTCAACATTTCCTGTAGGATGCATATTTTTATAATCAATTAATGCGGTAGGTAAATCTACAGAGAAAGAAATATAATCAAAATTAGGATGTTTTTCACTGATTTTACCCAATTCTAAAATTTGTAAATCACAAACTGAAGTATTAATAGATGGAAAAACAGTTAAAACAGCATATTTATGAGTTCTTTCTGCTTCAGCTTGAGCAAAAGTTCCTGCTTTAGCTCCGACAAGTTTTAATTGTTGTCCTAATTCTACTTCATTACCTTGTAAATGTAATGTTTTACCACCCATTGTAATAGTTCTCATTATTACTCCTTTCTTATTAAATTGTTATTACATATTAAGTTTACCACCAAAAAGTGATTTTTTATCCTTTTTTTATATAAAAAAAACATTTTTTAAAAAACGGCATTTGTTTTTAGTTTACTAAGTGGGAAACGCAGGATAAAAGTAAAAATTTCATTATTTTGAATATTTTTTATACATTTAGATAAACAAAACTACCACAATTTCTTGTGATAGTCAATTGTCAAATTGAATTAGTTAGCTTCTTCAGTAATGTATTTTTCAACATCTTTTAAATGAATACTGAAGAAACTTGTAATTCCACGTGTTTGCATTGTTGCAGCAAATAATGAGTCAACTCTTTGCATTGTTCCTGTTCTGTGTGTGATAACAATGAATTGAGTTTGTTTTTTAAGTTCTTGCAAGTATTCTGCATATCTAACAACGTTAGCTTCATCAAGAGCAGCTTCAACCTCATCAAGAATACATAATGGAAGAGGTCTAGCTCTTAAGATGGCGAATAATAATGAGATGGCAATAAGTGCTTTTTCTCCTCCTGAGAATAATTTAAGGTTTTTAACACTTTTTCCAGGAGGTTGAGCAAAGATGCTGATTCCTGATTCTAAAATATTATTAGGTTCAACGAATCTGACTTCAGCAGCTCCTCCACCAAACATAGATTTGAATACGTTGTTGAATTCTTGGTTAACATCGTGAACAACATTTGTAAGTCTTGTAACAATGATTTTGTCAAGTTCAGCAATAGCTTGGTATAAAGTGTCTCTTGTTTGAACTAATTCATCTCTGTTAGCTACTAATGTATCATATCTGTTTTCAACTTCTTCAAGTTGTTGGATAGATTCTAAGTTAACATTTCCAAGTTCAGCAATTTCTTGTCTTAATTCTTCAACAAATTCTCTTGCTTTTTCATAAGAAATTTCTAAAACAAAGTTTTGTTCAGTGTATTCGACTGTCATATGGTAAACGTTAGCTAATCTGTTTGTATATTCAGTGAAAATCTTGAATGATTCAGATTTGTTAATCATTTTGCTGCTGTAGCCTTTGTTTAAAGCATTTTGAGAATCTTGAGCATCTGATAATTTAGTGTTGTAAAGTGATAATGCTTCATCTCAAGATTGATATAAGTTTTTAGCAACAGCAAGCTCATTTTTAACAACGATAAGTTTTGCTTGTAATTTGTTTCTTTCAATAACTGTTTCAGAGTTTTCAAAATCGTCAAGTGATAATGAAGAAGCATCGACTTTTCCTTTTAAGTTTGTAACTTCTTCACGTTTTTGTTTGATTGAGTTTTCTAAGTTGTGAATTTCTAATTCAGTATTTCTGTTCTTTTGAATTAATTGGTTACGTCTAAATGATAATTGTTCAATTTGTTGTTCATTTTTCTTAATCATTGGTTCAATACCAGCGATTTTGTTTTCAAGATCAGTAATTTTTTCATCAATACCTAAGACGTTGTCACTTTCTTGAGCAGTTCCTCCAACGATAACCCCTCCAACACGGATGATGTCACCATCAAGAGTTACAATCATATATTTTTTCTCAAGAAGGTTTGAAATTGCATTAGCTGATTTAATATCATCAACTACTACAACGTTCCCTAATAAAAATTTAACTAAAACTGAATATTGTGGATCTGCATCAACTAAATCTGAAGCAAGAGCAACAAATCCAGGGTGTCCTGTAACTGCTAATAAATAGTCGTCACGAACAAATTTTTCTTGGATAGATGCAAGAGGAATAAACGTTGCTCTACCACCATTGTTTTGTTTAAGGAATTCAACTGCTTTAACAGCTGTGTTTGGAATATCGACAACAATGTGTTGTGCAGCGTGAGTTAAAACAGTTTCAATAGCTGTGATATATTCTGGTTTAACTTTAATTAAATCTCTAACAAGTCCTTTAACACCTTTGAAAGACATTTTGTTTTCCATAATTGTTTTTGGACCTTTGAAAAGGTTTAATTTAGATTCTTTAGTTCTGTATAAAGATTGTAAAGTCGTTTTTGCAGAAATTAAGTTGTCTCTGTGGTTTTGATTAGCAATTCTTAAATTGTTTACTAAGTTTGTATCTTCTTCAATTTGTTTTCTAGTTTCTTCAAATTGAGCTTTAAGTTCACTATAAGTATGTGTGTTGTAAAGTAATTCAGCTTCAAGTCTTTTAATTGCACTTGCATATGATTTGATAGCTTCATCATTATCAACTGTTACTTGTCCACTTGTGATTAAGTTAATTTTTGCAAATTGTTGATCAATTGTTGAGTTTAATGAGTTTAATCTTGAAGCCATACCATTGTATGTTCCTTCAAGTTCATCAACTTGTTGTCTTGCTTTTTCTTTTTCGACTTTAGCGTTTTTAATTTCGATTTGTAAACTAGCAATTTCTTCTTTGTATTTTTGCATTGTTTCGTCTACACCACGAAGTTCTTCGTCTAATTCTTCGTAAATTCTTTTATTTTCTTTTATTCCTTTAGCTAAGAATGGAATTTCAACTTTTTTAAGAGCTTCTGCTTTATCTCTGTAGATTAAAGCTTTTTCAGCTTGTTTTCTCAATGGTCCAAGTTGTTTTTCAAGTTCTGAAATTCTAGGATTAAGTTGATTCATTGAATCTTCAGCACTTTTAAGCATTCTTTCTGATTCAGTTTTCTTGAATTTGAATTTAGAAACTCCAGCAGCTTCTTCAAAAATTCCACGTCTATCTTCATCAGATGCTTCAGCGATGTCTGAAACGGTTCCTTGAGAAATAATAGCTAATGAGCTTTTTCCAATACCTGTTTCCATTGCGATACTTTTAATATCTTTGTATCTGCAAGGTTGTCCATTCATATAGTAGTTATTTACACCTTTACCACGTTGTAATTCACGTGTGATTGTTACAACTTCATCAGGGATTGAGTTATTTGAATTTTTGTTATCAAAAGTTAATGTGACTCTTGCAAACTCCATTGGTTTAGCTGTTTTAGAACCAGCAAAGATAATGTCTTGCATTGAGTCTCCACGAAGTTCTTTAGAACTTTGTTCTCCTAAAACTCATTTAATAGCATCGTTGATGTTACTTTTACCAGAACCGTTTGGCCCGATAATACCAGCAACACCTCCATCAAAACGTAAGATTACAGGCTCAGCAAATGATTTAAAACCATGTGCTTCGATTTTTACTAATTTCATTATTGCACCTCAATTTTATCTTTAAGCTTTTGTAGCGCATCAATAGCAGCATTAGTTTCAGCTTCTTTTTTGCTTAAACCAACACCTTCACCATAAATAACACCATCGTGTTTAGCTTTTGCTAAAAAGCGTTTATCACTGAGTTGATCAGTTTGATATGTGATACTTTCCTTCGTCATGCTTTGAAAGTATTCTTGTAGTTGTCCTTTAGGATCTTTATTTTCGTCATTGTGTACCGAGTCAATGATAGGAGATATATGTTTGATTATGAATTGTGAAGCTTTTTCAAATCCTTGATCTAAAAATATAGCTGCTATCATTGCTTCGAATACGTCTGCTTGAACTTTTGGTGAATTAATCACTGATTCACGCATTTTTCCAGGTCCAGTTCTTAAGATTTTTAAAAGACCTAATTCGTTAGATATTTTAGCAAGTGCTTCCGTTCTAACTGCAGTTGATCTTAATCTGGTTGCGTGACCTTGTGATAATTCAGGATACTTTCTGAATATGTAGTTTGAGCTAACAAATTGTAGAAGTGAGTCTCCTAAAAATTCAAGTCTTTCATAGTTGTCATCTTTATCTCTATTAAAAGATGAATGTGTAATTGCTAATAGATAATAGTCTGTTCTAATTGGTTGAATATTATTTATTTCAAAAAAGCTTTTAAGTGAATTAACCATATTATTCTTCGCTTTCTAAATTATCAACTTGAATTGAATCTGATAATATTTGCAATTTTTCTAATAAGTTATTTTCAAGAGCTTCTTGAATTGATAATAATGCACTGTAGTAAGCCTTTGCATCAGATGAACCGTGAGCTTTAATTGCTAGTCCATTAACACCAAGTACTCAAGCAGAACCTACCGAACGGTAGTCAAGTGATTTACCAACATTTTTAAATGCACCTTTTAAAAATAAATAACCAATTTTGTATTTTAATTTGGTTAATATTTGCCCTTTAAGTGCATTTGAAAATACACCAATTGCTCCTTCATAGCTTTTAAGCATTGTGTTACCTGCATAACCATCTACAACAGCTACATCAATGTTTCCATTAAATAATTCTCTTGATTCAACAAATCCAACATAGTTAATATCATTTAATGTTTTCAAATATTCGTGAGCTTGTTTAGTTGATGTAAGACCTTTGTAATCTTCAGTTCCAATGTTAATAAGTGAAACTCTAGGTTCTGCTACTTTAAACATTGTTTTATAGAATAATGAAGCAAGCATAGCTCATTCAACTAAATATTGTGCTTTTGTTTCTAAGTTAGCACCTACATCTAAAAATAGCAATTTGCTACCTGAAATAGATGTAGCAACTGGCATAAATGCTGGCCTGGAAATGTTTTGCAATCTCTTTAATTTAAGTGTTAATGTCGAGATATAAACTCCACTATCTCCACTTGATAAAACTGCATTAGCTTCATTGTTTATAACTTTACTAATTGCAAGATTCATTGATGTATCTTCGTTCATTGATTTTCTAATGTTCTTAGGTTCACTAGGAACATTTTTGTTTTTAATAAGTAAGATATTTTCAGGAAGTTTTGTTTTATCAATATTTGAAATTTCACCAATTAATTGAATTTGTGTATCAGGGAATTGAATAGCGAATTTGCTAGCAGCTTCAACTGCTGCACTTGGACCATTATCATTTCCGTTTATGTCAAAAGTAATTTTGAATTTATAGTCTTTCATTATTCAACTCCAATGATGAATTGATATGTAGGTTGATTACCTTCAATAATTTCAACTTCAATATCATAGTTTGATTCAATGAAGTTAAGAATTTCTTCAGCTTCATCAAGTGAGCTTTCATCGCCGTAGTAAATTGTGACTAATTCTTTGTCTTCTGTAATTGCTTTTTTAACTATTTTTTTAGCAGCATCTAAAAGTTTTGATGAACTTGCAGTGATTTTTCCATTGATGATAGATAAATAATCGCCATCTTTAATTTGAACACCATTTAATTTTGTGTTTCTAATTGCTTTTGTAATTTCACCAGTAGTTACATTAGCAATTGCATCATTCATCATTTCAACGTTCTCTTCAACTGAAGATTCGTGGTTAAAATTAAGCATAGCTGTTATTCCTTGGATTTGTGTTTTTGTAGGAATAATAATAACGTTTTTGTCTTGGATAACTTGCGCTACTTGTTGTGCAACAAGTATGATGTTTGAATTGTTTGTAAGAATAAATACTGAATCTGCATTTACATTATTGACTGCATTTATCAAGTCTTGAGCAGATGGGTTTTGTGTTTGTCCACTTTCAACAACAAAGTCACAACCTAAATCTTTCATTCTTGCGACTATACCTGAACCTAAGTTGCATGAGATAATTCCACAAGGCGTTCTATTTTCTTCACTATCTTGTAATTGTGATTCTTTAAGTTTTTCGGCATTAGCTTTTGAATAGTTAGCTTGAAGCGTCATATTTTCTGATTTGATTTTGATAAATTCACCATATTGTTGAGCAAAGTTTAACATATCACCAGGTTTAACTGTGTGTCCATGAACTTTAAGGATATTGTCGTCAGAAACAACAACAAGTGAGTTAGCTAATTTTTCAAGTTTTGCAACAAAGTCTTCTTTCTTGAATTTAGCTTGTTCAGTTAAATCGACAAGAACTTCTGTACAATAACCAAATTCTCCTTCATAAACTTCACTATCACCAATAAAGTTTGTAACTTCATCTGAATTATCTTTAAGTTCAACTGGTCTATCGTGAAGAGCTTCATTCATTCCTCAGAAAATTGTGTAAAGACCTTCACCACCACTATCGGTAACTCCAACTTCTCTTAAGTTTTTAAGTTTATTAGGCGTTTCATCACAACTTTTCCGTGCAAATGCAACAACTTCTTCAAAGAATACTGAATAGTGAATGTCTTTACCCTTAAATTCTTTTTTAAGATTTTCGGTTGTTTCTCTAATAACTGTAAGAATTGTTCCCTCAACAGGTTTAAAAACTGATTTGTAAGCAATTTCAGTTGCTTTTTCAAAAGCTTGGATTAAATCTTGAGTATTTAATTCAACTTTACCATCTGTACCTAAAGCAAATCCTTTGAAAATTTGTGAAAGGATAACACCAGAGTTTCCTCTAGCTTCATAAATCATATCTGTTGAAACTTTTTTAGTAATAGCATATACTGGTTCATTTTGAGCTTTTTCTAAATTAGGTATAGCAGCTGCTATTGTTGAAGACATATTTGTGCCAGTATCTCCATCAGGAACAGGAAACACATTTAATGCATCGATTTTGTTTTTTGCATTAACCAATGCTTTAGCTCCTGATAAAAATGCTTTAGCTAACTCGGAACCATTCAGGATATTTTTTTTATCTACTTTCTTACTTTTATTCATTGGTTACTCCCTTGACAATGATAATTAGTTTATTGAATTTAAATTTTTTAGCTTTTAATTTCATTTCCATAATTTTGTAAATTTGTGAAATGATGAATTTAATTGGTGTTCCATCAAAAACAGTAATTGCTGCTTTAATTTCAACACGTGAATTTTCAGTTAATGAAACCTCAATGTTTTCAAAATATTCTTCAGGATTTAATCTGACAATTGTATCAAGTTCACAATTGATATCTAAAGTTGGTTCGTGTAAGAATTTTACGCCTGGAACTTTAGAAATTGAATCGATGAACATTTGTTTAATTTGCAATGTATCCATCCAAAACCTCCGTGTTTGATAAAGTATATATATTTTACCCTAATTTATTTTTATAAATATATAATATTTATACACTCTAATAAGCGGTGAAATTATGGCTGAAACAATCAAAAACGCAATAGTTTTAAACTTACATGAAATATCAGACAATGAGCATATTGTCAGTTTTTTTACTGCTTTTGGGAGATTAGATTTAGTTGCTAGAGGTCTAAATAATGTACATTCAAAAAATAGAAGTAACTTAATAGTTGGTTCAATTGTTGAAATTGAATATTTTGCTTCAAGAACACAAAATAAGTATGGAAAATTAAAAAAATCAAGCACAATAAAATTACTTGATGTTACTAATTTAAATAATATTAAGCTATTTAATAATTTGAACTTTTTATTCCAAAATATAAGAACTAGAAATCATTTATTTGCTGAATACAATAGGCATTTTGATAGTTTTAATAATGTGCCTTGAACTAAAGTTTCAACATACTTTTATGCACACTCATTACTATACTTTGGTATTGATTTATCATTTAATTCTTGCAAAAGATGTGGAAGAATTAGGGACTTTATTTCTTTTGATTTTAATTTAGGTTTTATTTGTCAAAATCACGATATTACCCAAAGACTTGATGTTTCAGTTTTACAAGCTATATGATATTCATTTCACAACTTTTACGCCTATGTCAATGATGTAAACAGTGAAATTAACAAGATTATTTTTATTGAATATAAAAAGCAAATAATTAATCATTTAAATATTAGCAAATAACTAAGTTTTATGCTAAAATAATAAAACTATGAGTAAAAGAGATTATTATGAAATTTTAGGTGTTTCAAAAACAGCTACTGAACAAGAAATTAAAACAGCTTACAGAAGTTTAGCTAAAAAATATCATCCAGATAAATTGAAAGATGGAACTTCTGATGAAAAAATGAAAGAATTAAATGAAGCTTATTCAATTCTTTCAGACCCTGAAAAAAGAAAAGTTTATGATCAATATGGACACGATGCCGCTAATGGAAGAGCAGGAGCAAACCCAGGAGGTGGAAACTATTATGCTGGTGGGTTCGATGGCGCACAAGGCTTTTCTGGAGATTTCCAAGATATTTTCGAGAACATTTTCGGTGGATTTGGAGGAAGAAGACAAAGAAGTTCTCGAGGTTCATACCAACAAAGAGGGGATGATTATAGAACTAATATAAACATTTCATTTATGGATGCTCTTAAAGGAAAAACAATTAAAGAGAAATTAGATAAATGAGAAATGTGTATGTTCTGTACAGGGACTGGAGCAGAAAATCCAAATGATCTACAAACATGTAGTTCATGTAATGGAGTAGGACACAAAAGAAGAGTTGTTAATAGTTTCTTTGGTCAACAAGTTCAACAGGTTGTTTGCGAAACATGTCATGGGAAAGGTAAGGTTGTTGTTTCAAAATGTAAAAAGTGTCGTGGCGAAGGTTACTCAGCTATCGAAAAAACTGTTTCTATTAAAATAGAGGAAGGAACAGTTTCAGGAACAAGATTAAAAGTTGCTGGATATGGTGGTTTAGGTAAAAATGGTGGAACACCAGGAGACTTATACATTACAGTTAATGTGCTACCTCATAAATATTATGAAAGAGATGGAATGGATATCGAAATGGACTTTCCAGTTTCATTCATTGATATTATGTTAGAAAACACAATTGACGTCCCAACTCCTTGAGGAAATGTAAAAATTAAAATGAAGAAAACCTATACAAACTCAAAAGTGATTAAGGTTCCTAAAAAAGGAGTTCACTTCAGAGGTATGGAAGGTGATTTAAGATTACATTTAGAAGTTATCATTCCTGATTTAGATAGAAAAAATAAAAAAGAAGTTTTAGCTGCATTACAAAATGTAACTGATTTATCAAATCAAGATTTTGTTCAAGCGGTTGAAAAAGCTAACAAATAATTTTTTTACCTAACTCTAGTAGTTAGGTTTTAATTTGGCAATTAATTTTAGTTAGTTTATTAAATTAAATTATAATTAATTTAATTTATGTATAAGAATGAGTTAATTATTAAAAAATCAGAATTTATTGGTTATTTATATCCAGTTTCTTCAAAAGAAGAAGTTAACCAAATTCTAAAAGATCTTAAAGAACAATATAAAGATGCAAGACATATTTGTTATGCATATTTATTAAATTCAAATGGTGCTGAAACAGGTGGATTTTCAGATGATAAAGAGCCTAGTGGAACAGCTGGTAAGCCTATGTTTGAATTAATTAGACTAACAAAAGCGCAAAATATTTTAGTTGCAGTTGTTAGATATTTTGGTGGAACAAAATTAGGAGCTGGACCACTTAAAAAAGCTTACAGGCAATCAGCTTCAACAGTAATTAACTTATATTTAAAAGATAATCAAGGTAAGGAGAAATAAAAAAATGATTAAAGTAATTAAAGAACTTAAAAAAGATGTTTTAGTTTTAAAAGCAGCTTATGAAAATAAAGATTTTCCTTCTTATGTAGCTACTAAAAATGGAAAAATTACAGATAACTTAAGTGAAAATGTTTCATACATTTACATTGATAAAAAACATCAATCATTTGATGAATTAGCAGCTTTATTTGAGAATTTAGCAACTTCAGTTAATAGGGATTATCAAGTTGATGTTGAATCATTTGTTTTAAATAATGATGTTTTAAAAACATTCAGAATTATTTACTCAAAATTATTATTTGGACAAGTGAAATTATTCAAAAAATCAATTGAAGAAGATAAAGAAAAATTCAAAAACATCTATGTGTATGTGAGAAACGAAAATGTTTCAGCAAAATTAGTTAAGAAAATTGAAGTAGTTGCAAAAGCAATTAATGATGTTAGAAATCTTCAAATTAAACCAGAAAACTTCTTAAACTCAGAAATGTTAGCTAGTGAAATTACAAATGATTTTTCAGGTATTGAAGGTCTTGAATTAACAGTTTTGACTAAAAAAGAAATTGAACAGTTAAATATGAATCTTTTATTGTCTGTTAATAAAGGAAGTGTTCACGAACCAAGAGTTGTAATTGTATCTTATAAAGGTAACAAAAAATCAAAAGAACATATTTCTATAGTTGGAAAAGGCATAACATTTGACACAGGTGGAGTTAATACAAAAGGATATCATATGGAAGGTATGAAATATGATATGTCTGGTTCAGTAATTGCAGCTTATGCAATTAAAGCTTTAGCTCAATTAAAAGCTAATGTTAATGTTTCTGCTGTTATGTGTATTACAGATAATAGAATTAACAATGATGCTTCATTACCAGAAAATGTTTACCAATCTATGTCAGGTAAATGAGTTGAAGTAGTTGACACAGATGCTGAAGGAAGATTAGTTTTAGCTGATGGAATTTTCTATGCAGCTGATAAATTAAAACCAACAACAATCATTGATGTTGCAACATTAACAGGTTCAATGTTAACTGCATTAGGAAATACTTTCACAGGAATCTGATCAACAAATGATTCAAAATGAGATGACTTTTTAGCATCTTCTAAAGAAGCAAACGAAAAAGTTTGAAGAATGCCTTTACACGAAGATTATAACAAAGGTAACAAGGGTTCAAAAGTTGCTGACTTAGCTAACTGAAGTTCAAAAGTTAGACCAGATTCATCACAAGCAGCAATGTTCTTGAAAGAATTCACTAAAGATATTGATTTCATTCACTGTGATGTTGCAGGCACTGCAGATGTTCAAGGCGAACCACAAGGTGCATTGATTGCAACATTAGTTGAATATGCGTTATTAAATGAAAATAAGTAATATAATTTACTTACTTATTTAGAAACTTTAATATTTATAAAATATTAAATAACTTACTTATTTGTATGAAAGGAAATTATGATTAAAACAGTTGATAAAGTTAGAAATAACTTAATGCTTTTAAAAGCAGTTTACAAAAACGATGAAAACTTACCATCAACATTAATTCAAAAAAATAATGTTGTAACAGAATATTTTGATAAAAATGAAGCTCTTGTATTTATGGGAGAAAAAGATAAATTATCTTTTGATTCAGTAGCTAAATTTGCAAAAGGATTCTTTACAAATCAAGGTAGAGATGTCCAAGTTGATTTAGATTCATTTGTAACAGAAAAAGTTACATTAGCACAAGTTGTTAAAGCTTTTGTTGAAACTTATAACTATGTAAATGCTGATTTATATTCAGCTAAAACAGCTAAAAAAGATGAGAAATTTGCAATTTCATTATTATCAGTTAAAGATGAAAACGAATATGCAGATGCATTAAAACAAGCAGTTGTATTATCAGAAGCTGTTAACTTCGCAAGAAACTTACAAGTGACACCACCAAACATTTGTAACTCAGAATGATTAGCAGAAGTTGTTAGAAAAGATTTAGAACAATACTCAAATTTAAAAGTTACAGTTCTTAATAAAAAACAAATTGAAGAGCAAAAAATGGGACTTTTGCTTTCAGTTAACCGTGGAAGTATGTTTGAACCAAGAGTTGTTGTCATTGAGTACAACGGGAACCCTGAATCAAACGAAAAAACAGTTTATGTAGGTAAAGGAATTACATTTGACTCAGGTGGATACAACATTAAAACAGGTAGAAACATGTTAGGTATGAAATTTGACATGTCAGGTTCTGTGTTTGTTGCTTCAGCTCTTAAAGCAATTGCACAATTGAAACCAAAAACAAATGTTGCTGCAATTATGTGTATTACAGACAACAGAGTTAATGGAGATGCTTCATTACCTGATTCAGTTTGAACATCAATGAATGGTAAAACAGTTGAAATCAACAACACAGATGCTGAAGGAAGATTAGTTATGGCAGATGGTTTAACATACGCTGTAAGAAACTTAAAAGCTACAAGATTAGTTGATGTTGCCACATTAACAGGTGCTATTTTGGTAGCATTAGGACAAACATACACAGGTGCATGAGCTACTACAGATGCTGCTTGAGAAGAATTATTAAAAGCTGCTAAAGAACAAAATGAATTAGTATGAAGAATGCCTCTTGACGAAGCTTTTGCTAAAGAAATTAGAAACTCACTAGTTGCCGACCTTAAGAACACTGACTTAAGCGGTATTGGTGGAGGTTCATCATCAGCTGCTATGTTCTTAAAAGAATTTACAGAAGATGTTGAATACATTCACTTAGACGTTGCAGGAACAGCTGATATTGCTTCAAGACCTACAGGTGTAATGGTAAAAACATTAACACAATTAGCTCTTGATTCATCTAAATAATAAAACCTCAAAAAAGTTATATAAAAATACAAATATCACTTGCTAACTAGGATATTTGTATTTTTTGTACTGATTTTTAAGATTGAAGAATATATTATTTTACTTAATTCAATAAGTAAAAGATTTATTAGCGCTCTTATTTTGTTTCGTTACTAAAAATAATTTTTTACCATCTTGAAAAACTAAGATGCAAATGAAGAATAAAGTTATTAGTGATAATATTGTGCAAGTAGCTCAAGAAATAATAGGTGTGGAAATACGACGAAGTAAAAGATATCCAAAGGAATTGAATATAAATTGAAAAACTATACCTGTTATAAAAATAGGAACAACAATTATATATGTACATATAAATGCAATAAGTTTCATTTTATATGCAAATGAATATTGAATCTTTATATTTTCACACAAGAAAGGGAAGAAACTTGTAAATCAATTATTTTTGTTAACTTTTCTTAAGTAAATAACATTATGTATTATTATAAATATACAGATAAAATATGTGATTAAATAGTCTTGGAGAAACATCAGATAAGCTCCATCTCCAATGGATTCAGGGATATAAGGAGGTACATCTATCGCGAGACCTGGTACATCTGATCATCTTATTGAATATATGTCTACAGCATAAATAGGTAAAGCAACCACAAGAGAAAATAATAAAATTAAATATACACTTAAAGTTGAAAATTTTAATCAGTTTTTTCTTAACATGATTTTATTAAACCTTCTTTCTTTAGAGTTTCATTATTTATTAACATAACTCATACTTATTTAGTAGTTGCTTCTTTGTTTGTTAAATATATTTTTTTCCATCTTGAAAGACTAAAATGCAAATGAAGAAGAAAATTATTATTGATAATATTATGTAAGCAACTAAAGCAATGAGAGGCATAGAAATATATGCGTTGAGTCTAAAGGAATTGAATATAAATTGAAAAACTATACCAGTTATAAGAATAGGAACAACAATTATATATGTGCATATAAATGGAATAAATTTCATTTTATATGCAAATGAATATTCAATCTTTATATTTTCACACAAGAAAGGGAAGAAACTTGTAAATCAATTATTTTTGTTAACTTTTCTTAAGTAAATAACATTATGTATTATTATAAATATACAGATAAAATATGTAAAGAGATAGTCGCCTGCGAAAAACAGATAAGCTCCATCAGAATAAGTTTTATGTATTCCTTCTGGTAAATGTGGCAAACTAGTTTTATATAAATCTATAGCATAAATAGGTAAAGCAACCACAAGAGAAAATAAGAAAATTAAATATGCACTTAGTGTTGAAAACTTTAATCAGGTTTTTCTTAACATTATTGTAAACCTTCTTTCTTTAAGATTAAATTATTAATTTCTTCACCAGTATATAATTTATTTTTATATTTAAACAGTCTTGGTTGTTTTCTAGCATTTTTTGGTTTTAAACTTCCTATAGTGTAATAGTAAGAACCTCAAGCACCATTATAGTATGAGTATAAAATTGATACTGAAACAGTTGGTAGTGCTATAACTCATTTAGTGAAGATACTTAAAATTAATTTTGTATTTTTGATAATATATGTCCTTACTTTTATTATATTCTTTTTAAATAAAATAAAATAAATTATGAAAAAATATTCAACTTATTTTTGATGCTTACTATAGAAATGCAACTAAAATGGTTTTAGTTTTTATTTACCTTTTTTGAACTTAAATTTCTTTGAATATCAGATATAAGATTCCTTTTTTCATCTCTGAAACATAAATGAATGTATAATTAAATACCATACATTAATGAGGGGTATTATGTCACTATTTAGAAGCTTAAAAGCTAACTTATGAAAATATATAAGTAGTATTTCATTATCGTCAATCGGGTCAGAAGCATTTAAATTAGCTTCTAGTTTATATATTTACAAAATAACTGGTGATTTCTGATTAGTTACATTGTTGTACTTGCTAGTACAATTACCATCATTGATCATTTATGCAATCTCGTCAAAACTTGTTAAGTTACTACCTGATAGAGTTGCTCTTCTTATTTGTGATATCGCTAGTTCAATATTGTTGATAATACCTTTAGGAACTTATTTTGCATTCATCAGTAGTTCATCTACACATACGTTTTCAATTATTTTAATTGTGACAAGTACACTTTTAGGAACTGTCCATTCTTACAGATTTATACACCTTAAGAATATTCTTTACTTTTTAGCAAAAGATAAAAATGAGTTAAATAAATTCAACATCGGTAACTCATTTGCTTTATCAATTGGATTAGTTTTATCGCCGATATTGTCACTTTTACTTTATAAGTATTTACCTTTTTATTCTTTAGTTATTTTTAATATGCTAACTTACATATTATCTGGTTTACTTTATTGAAGTTTAAAAACTGAATCAGAAATGACTGTTTTTGTGAATAAAACAAAAACAAATAATGAATCACATAAGATTTTAAGTTCTAAATTTAAGTTATTTTCATGAATATTCATATTATCTTCATCCTTAGTAATTGGAATATTCTTATTTCCTAAACAATCAGGAGTTATTCAATTTTTCAAATGAGTTGGTGATTATAAATATGAGGATTGAAGTTTCTATTTCACAATTGTTTTAGCTCTATTGAGTCTAGCTGGTGTAATTGTTGTTTTCTTATTAAATAAATACAAAGTAAAAACTGATCTTAGATGAATAATTTTTTGGATGTTTTCATTGAGCATCATTTGAATTTCATTATCATTCATTTCAAATAAACAATTTATTTTAATTAGTTACTTTTCAATTAATGCGCTACAACAATTAGTATTTAGTATATTCTTACCAGGATTTTATAGCAAGTCATATCAATTATTCGAAAAAGATAAGTTCCATTTACAAAATGGGTTATCAATAGTGTTTAGAATTATTATGTCTTCATTATTAATAATTGCACTTACAGCAATTGACAATTTAGCTGGATACTTATGAACTTACATTACATATTCAATAATAGTTATAGTTTGTGGAGTGATTGCTATAGTTTCATATACCAGAATTAATAAGTTGTATAAGCTCCCTACCATTAAGAAACTTGATAATTTATGAGTTTTATAATTAGACAGCTAAGCTGTCTTTTTTTATTGTAATTATTACTTGTTTAAGTTCTTGCTTCCATCATGAATAATCAATAGATTTAGTAGTATCATTATAATATAGTAAATTATTTATTGATATGAGGTTTAAATGAGCAAGAGATTTGAAATTTCTAATTTAATTAGAACATATTCTAAAATATGATCTTATCAATTATATTTAGAATGAAAATATAGGGAGAAAAATGTATCTAATGCTTTCAAAGGCGTTGGTGCATTTGGTGAATTAATTTCATCTTTTTATAAAGATGGTTATATAGGAACAGGTTCTGGTGGATCGGGTTTTGACTTAATTAATAATAAATTAAATAAAGAAGTTGAAGTTAAAACATCTGTCACATTTCAATCAAACAAATGTAGCGACTGTGAATATAAATTTTCAAAACTTTTTAATGATTGTACAAATTGTGGTTCACAGAATTTTAAAATAGTTGACGATAGTAGATTTGGAATTAATGCTAAAACATTATTAAATGCATATGAAGAAAGAATTATTGATTCACTACTTTGCTATCACATTTTTGAATTACCTGATTCAATTGATATTGAAAATGGTGATATCGAATTCATTATAAATTGCTATTCAATACCTTTTGAATATCAAGATTCGCTTAAAGAAAGGAAGAGACTTGCTTATTTTCAAAATCAACTATTCCTTTCTAGCAAAAGCAATAATTGCAATTTATTACCATTATCATATGATTTTTGATTATTAAGTCCAAATTTTTTTGACTCGTGAAAAGTTAAAATTAATTTTCAAAACCCAGGACTAGAACCTATAGTAGAAAATATATGAAATGAAGAATTGAGCAAAATTTTACTAAACATCGACATTTGTAAAAACAGAGAAGAGAGACAATTATTTGAGAAGGTTAGTTATGGAGAAGAAACTATACCTTTAGATGTTTTTGTTGAAAATTTTGATTATAGAGAAAAGAATTTCGATAGGGATAGAGGGCAAATTAAAAGTTTATTGGCAAATAAAAAAAGAAGATAAAAAATATATAAATGTGGATAGAAAATTAACTATCCACTTTTTATTTAATTCATAACCATTAGATAACAAAAAACGTCTCACATATTTCGAGACGCCTTAAAATTAAATATATATATAATTGTGCGCTTTTTCATCTTCGACAATTTTTTTAGTAGTTTTTTCCTTATATCATTGAATAGATTTTTTATAAAACTCTTCATCCAATTCAATACCAATGAATTTTCTACCTTTAGATATAGCGGCTATACCTGTGGAACCTGAACCAGAAGTGAAATCTAGCACTCAATCATTTTTATCAGTAAAAACATCTATAAGATATTTTAATAAATCTAATGGTTTTTGAGTTGGGTGTATATTATTTTTGTCTTTATTGTATTCCAATACATTTTTAATGATTTTAGAGTTTTTTTGCTTATTGAAAACTGTTCTGTTTTCATCGTCTCACATTCTCTTCATTTCGTCGTATTCAATGAAATTAGAAAACTTATCAATGTTATATGTTTCAATTAATTTATTGTAATTAGTTTCAGTAGGTAAATAGAAAGTTCTATTTTCATATCTAAAACAATGATCAAGACCCTGACCTAGTTTGTTCATTATTTCTTTTTTAGTATCAGGTATAAATTCTAATAATGATTTAAAGTATTTTCTTAAGTCGATACTATTATTTTCATCTAACGATTTTCTAATTAATAATATTTCTTCGTAATAGTTTAGAGGTGTAGTTTTTGAATTAAAACCATTAGCATGATTGTTTTTAACTCAAATCATTTTATTTGATAATGAATACTTTTCATAATCATTCATAGAACTAATTAATTTTCAAGTCAATGGTTCTTGAGTGAATAGCAATAAGTTAGAGTTTGGTTTAGAAATTTTAAAGCAGCAATCGAACATTTTATCCTTGTTTATTACAACATCTCAATTTGGGACATTTTGTTTCTTCCTTCAACCTTCAATACTTAATCCTTGCACTGTGCCATATGGAATATCAGTAATTATGTGGTCTATTAGGATATTATTTTCAATCAATGCATTCATCGTTTCAATACATTCACCATTAATTAAACAAAAATCTTCATCATAGAAATAATCCTTGATTATTTTTTTCTTTTTTAATAGTTCTAAAACATTCTTAGAAATCTTTTTCTTAATAGAAGTAAAATTAGTTTTATCAAATTTGTCTCTTTTTTTCACATTTCTAACTTTTGTTGCTTTAATTTCAAAATTGTTTTTCATAAACCACCACATTTCTTAATCATCAAATATTTAATTGTTAATTTTAATTTTATGAAAAATATAAATTTAAACTAGCAATTAATACTATTTTAATTATTAAAATTATAACAAGTTATGTAATGCTTTGATATAACTAAAATGACTATATAATAGGTTAAATGCGATAAATTGAATACAATTTTAAGATTATTTAGAATAGTCAAATCCTGAATTTTGAATATTTATGAAATCAAAAATTATTTGACACAAATATCTTTCTTATATAGTAAATTATACCTAGTCATACTTGATATTAATTTAGTTTGTATTGATTATTCTTCACTTAATTATTTTGCGAAATTCAATTTACTTTAATGAATAAAAAAATTATGTTGTTGGTTATTAGTAAACTAGGACAAGTTTTATAGACAATTTATAAAAAACTCAAAGCATCTTAAACTGGGACACTAAAAATGGACAGAAGGTTTAATTAGACATAATAACACCTCAATGTTGTTGAGGTGTTTTTCAATTTAACACAGATTGAAATCTTTCATTGTTATATCATTCAATGTAATCTTTGATAATATTTTCGAGTTTCTTAAAACAAATTGTTTTGTAATTTACAAAGTTTAAACACTCAGATTTGATATTTGAAAAGAAATATTCAACTTCCCTATTATCTAATGAATTTCCGACCCTACCCATAGATACATTTTCATTATTTTTTGCAACTACATCAAGATATTTAGATGATGAATATTGAAATCCGTGATCAGAATGAAGAATTCAAGGTTTTTTAAACTTGATATCCTTGATGTGTGAAATAACTAAATCTGTATCATTTCTTCTTGATAAGTTTCAATTCAAAATTTTCTTTGTTTTATGATGTATTGCAACTGAAAGATAAACGTGATTTTCATCTATATCATTTGGTGCTTTTATGTATGAAACATCTGTTGCAATAATATTATTTGTAGTTCCATTGTAATCTCTATTTACAAGATCTTTAATCTTAACATTTGTATTTTTGATTTCTCTGACTTTACGTTTTTGTCTAACTACACAAATTAGATTTAATTTTTTCATCATTCTTCCTAACGTTCTGTAATTTATGTCTATTTTATATACTTTTAGTATATAAATGCTCAATCTTCGACGACCAAAAGGACCTTTATTTTCGTAAAAGGCTTTTTTGATAATTGAATGTAATTCTTCATTTTCAGACTTTTTAGAGACTTCTTTATCTAATTGTAAAATTTTCTTATAAAAAGTAGATTTTGGTATTCCTAAAAAATATATAAATTGTTTATTTGTAATAGAAGATGATTTCTTGGTTTTGCTTCAATCAATTTCCATTTTATTATCTCTGAAAATTTCAATCATAATTTTTATGAATTCATTCTTTTGCTCATCAGTCATTTCTTCAATCATTGAATCATCTGTTTCAATAGGTTTCTTTTTAGGTCTTCCAGAACCCTTCCCTTTTTTAGGGGCTGTTCCTGTTTTTGAAAAAATTACAGTTTCGTCTTTTTGATATTCTCTAAATTTATTTCAAATTCCACGTCTAACATTTTCTTTAAAGTAATCTTTATTATATTTTTCTGAAATATAAGAGGCAAATTTGTATTCATATTCATTTGTGTATTCTTAATTTTCTAGTCATTTGAATAGATTTATTCATTCATAATGTTTCAATTGTTTAGCCATTTGTAAAATCCTTTCTTTTATTGTAAACAAAAAGTAGACAGTTTTTTTATTTTCTGTCTACTTTTCTTGTCCTAGTTTATTTTTAGGTCTCCCAGATCCTTTGCCTTTTTTAGGAGATTTACCTGTTTGTGATATTAGATTTGTCATTCCTAAATTATATCTTTTATATTTCTCTAAAAAATACCTCTTCGAATATGTAGATTTTTGTCAAAAAAGCTAACACCTCTTATCGCTCGATATTTAATTTCAAAATCGTTTTTTGACATTAAACTCTTCTTATAATCATCATAGTCTGAAAAGTTCTAGTCATTGCTCTTGTTTTAGTTGTTTCATAATAACTCCTTAATATAAAAAACACAAAATACGGTTTTGTCCATATTTTGTGTCCCAGTTTAACTTGTTATTCAGTCATGAATTTTATTATTTGTTCTTCAATTGCTTTAACTCGATTTTCTATATCCTTTTTTGTAGTATTTTGTTTTATTCAATCAAGAGTAAATGCAAAATTTCTATTTTTATCAATTTTCTCTTTTTTAAAGTCATCTAAATGTATTGCTCCAGAATTTGTGACTATGTATTTACCCTTATCATTTTCCTCTATATCAAATAGTGCTTTTTCTAAGTCAGGTTTGTTTATAACGGATGATACATATTCTTTTTCTTCATCTTTAATCTGAAAAATTTTACCTCCATCTAAGTCATAAAATAGACAAATTCTGTAATGTCTAATTATTGATAAATCTCTAACTATATTTAGCATTTTGCCAATTTGATTCTTCCCATTGCAATCAATTATAGTATATGGATTCTCTAAATTATTCTTGCTTATAATGTCATTGATTATGCTATTGTCGATTAAACCTTCAATAAAGAAACATCTTGATGAAAATAGGAAATCAGCTAACCAGGCTGTTATTCTGAAATTGTTTTCAACTAAAGTTTCGGCAATTTTATCTTTATCCAGAGTCGCAATTGTAGATTCTTGTTTATGATCATCATATTTCGTAAAAAGAAGATATTCGATGTCGCAAGTTGATTTACTCATTAATTTCTTTCTATGTTCAGCAAATATTTTTTCTAAAAACAATGGGGAATGTGTTGTTACTATAACATCAAGCTTTTCTGAAATTTCTATAATCATATTTGCTATTTTGTGAACTAATTCTGGGTGCAAAAATTTTTCGACTTCATCTATTATTAACGTGAATTCGTTAGTAGGTATTATGTGATCATCGAATATCATTTCATATAGCAATTTAATTAATGAATAATTCAAGCTACCTGAACTACCCGTTCTTTTGTTATTATTAAATTCTAAAACCGTAAATTTGTATTCAAATTCTTGTTTCAAATCTCCCGTGTTAAAACAATCTTTAAAAGATGGTTCAAAAAATGGTTCATCAATAGCTTTTATTTTATTTTGAAATCTATCTGCATTATTTTTGAATGAATTAATTTTTTCATATTCTTCATCATTGCTTATTCTTACTTTAAATGGTTTTGCAAATTGTGTGTTTAGAAAATCAAAAACTTTTTTATGTGGAGAAAATACTGCATTTTTTCCTGTATCACCTGTATTTCCCTTAAGAATTCCATCAAGGTCGATTTCAGCTTCAATGAATAAATTATTAGGATTTGTTTTTGGATATTCTCTTTCTAAATATTTTGTTTTACCAGTTTTGTTTTTCCAAAAATAATTTTTAAACTCATAAGACTCCTTGTTTTTTATTATATATTTGAATTATATGTCCTTCAAGAATAGTTCATAGTTTTTTTAATGATTTTTTGATTTTATAGGATAAATTTGATTCACTAGTGTTCAAGTTTGAGAAGTGACTAAATTTTCAAAACAATATGTAGATATCCGAATAAATTTTGCTAAGATTCAAGAAATTTAGAGAAGAAAAATACAAATGATATTTTTGTGTATTAAGTGATAAAGAACTTAATTATAAAAAAGAATGAGCCAGAGAAACTCATTCATTTAAAATGTTTAACCTATATCTGTAGGCTAATTTATTATATTATTGCAAACATTGATAGTGTAATAAATAAAATAAATACAAAAGAAATTGAATCTAA
This sequence comes from Mycoplasma sp. 888, assembly GCF_035609225.1. Classification (NCBI taxonomy): domain Bacteria; kingdom Bacillati; phylum Mycoplasmatota; class Mollicutes; order Mycoplasmatales; family Mycoplasmataceae; genus Mycoplasma; species Mycoplasma sp. 888. Next base: position 614,989 of record NZ_CP141192.1, on the reverse strand, counting down.
TCTATCTAAAATACCACCATGCTCTCTTAATAAGTTTGAGAAATCTTTAATTTCATTTCTTCTTTTTATGAGTGAAAATGCTAAGTCTCCACAAATTGCAAACATAGGAGCAAGAAAGATAAATAACACTAAATACACAAACATCATATTTAAGCTGTTAGCAGCATTATTTCATGGTGTCATCATTATGTGCATTAATGTTTGATTTTTGTCTGATGCTATTCCATAAGCTATTCCCATATATGCTAATGTAATTGTGATTGCAACAATAATTCCGACAATAGCACCTTCAATTGTTTTTTTAGGACTAATAGCTGGAGCGAGTTTTTGTTTGAAAAACTTGTGTCCTAAAAATCTTCCACCGAAGTATCCTCCAATGTCGCAAGACATTGCGATGAATACAATTAATAAAATAACTTCAATTGCGTAAGTTTGTGCAAGCAGCACCATAAATGATTTTAAGAAGTATGTTAAGAATGAAAATATGAAAAAGAATGATAAAGCTTTAATTGCTAAATATTTAAGATTAATGTTTTTAACAGTTAAAAATCTAATTAATACAAAAATTAATGTAATTGTTAAAGGTCATATTGCATCAAAGAAACTAAATGCACCATAAGTAGCATCTGTAAAGACTGAACCAATTTGTAATATATTTTTATTAATCAAAATACTTTCCGAGTTTGCTATACGAGTTGTTAAGAACTTAAGGAAGTTTGGATAAGCAAGCAGTAGCCCAACTGCTAAAGCAGGTAAAACTCATTTAAATATTTTATGGTTTTGTAGATATGCTTTTGATAGTTCATAATAAATTCAAAAAGCAAATGCTACAAAAATCAAAATAGACAATGTTCTTAAAAACCAAAATACTCCTTCATTAAAGTTTTTATATAAATTAAAATCAAAAGAATATTTTGATACTGTTAAAAATATAACTAGAACAAGTCCGATAATTAGAGCAGGAATAACTCTATTTATTCAAAAAGATTTTTGTTCTTCTTTTTTCATTATTTCCTTTCTTAATCTTCAAGTTCTTGAAGAAATTGAAGATACATATGCAAGTACCCTTCAGTTACAATGAATTTTTCAATATTAAATAAACTTTTATCAAAATATCTAGATCAACCACCGGAAATTATTGAGTTTTCTGGTTTATCAAATGAAGATACATAACCTGATAATAAAGCACTGAAACCATTTAACGTAGCTGTTTTTGTAGTTGTTCCTTCTTTAATTTTAGGTACTTTTAATTCATTTTCAATTATTGAAGGAGCTACAAATGGTATATCGGAAAAGTTCACTATTCTAGCTATTGAAACACTTTTAAGAATTAAGTTTTCCATTTTCAAATTAACTCAATATGTTCCTAATAAGTTAATTGAATCTTTTTTATATTTAATTGAGTTTATAAGTAATGCTGATAAGATATCAAAACCAATAGAACCTTTGTGTTTTATATTTTTATCAATTAAGTGAGACATCTTTTTAATAATTATTTTTTTCTCATCGTTTAAGTAAACTAAATCATTAGACATAAAATTCAACTTGCTTGTCATGGCGAAGATAATGGTTTTACATAAATCCTTATCTGTATTAGTTGCAGCTACAAGGATTCTCGTGTCTTCAAGATCTTTAAGTATCTTAGCAAGCTCTTCGTTAAAAACCGAGTAGTTAATAATTTTTACCTTACTTTGTTTAATTTCATTTGTTCTTAAGTCAACTTCGTAATTAACTATTTTGATGAATGTATTACCCAAATCCATAACAATATATTTTGATAATTTTTTCATAGTTATTAATTTCCTTTTATAATTCTTAATTATATACTTTTAAAAAATAAAATATGGAGGTACATATGAAAAAACCGATAAATATTGGACATACAAACAAAACATATATGACCGAAAATTCAATCTATCAAGAAAAGGTTTTAAATAAATTCAATCATAAGTTAGATTATACATTACTTGAGAAATTTGATTTTGTACCTCGTTTAATTAATGAAACAGAAAATTCTGTTGAATGAGAGTATATTCAGACAAAACCATTGATGTTTACAGAAGATGTTTTAACTCAAATTGCTAATAATTTTAAAACATTACATGATTCAAAGTTACAGTTTCCTAAAACAAATGTAGCTTCAAGAGTAAAAGAGTATAGAAAAATTATCAATGAAAAAGGAATAAAAATTGATGTTCTTAATGATTACTATAAGAGAATTAATTTAATATTAAAAAACTCTGAATCAAATAGACCATTACACAATGATTTATACTTAAATAATATTCTCCTAGACTTAAACGACAAAGTTTACTTTATCGATTGAGAGTATGCTTCAATGGGTGACAAGCATTTTGATTTAGCTTACTTTATTTGTGGTTCATACTTAAATAAAGAGCAAGAAGAGTTTTTCTTAAATGTTTATGATACATATTGAGAAGAATATTTAATTCAACAAAAAATATTAGTTTATTACTTAACAATTCTTTGAGTGAATGCTCAAGAAACAAAACCATTTGATGACGCAGATTTAATTGTGAAATTAAAAGAGACCGTTAAAGAATATGAATATAAGAAATCAATTAATACCTTTAGGAGATAGGAGTATAAGTTTCATTGAATAGAATATATTTTTATAATATGAATTGCAAACACTCATTAAATTACTAATTTTTAAGCTAAGATAAGAAAAAGTGGACAGTGGTCAAAACTGTCTACTTTTTCTTATCTTATTTTGTAATTTGATGCTTTATTTTGTAATAATTTAATTCATCGATTGTATTAAAGCTATAATTTGAAATATAAATAACTATTATGCAATTGAAATACCATTCTTATGTTGTGTTTCATCAGTTTTATAGGTCATTTTTTTCTTTTAATATTTAATTTTTAAAAGATAGTTAATAAAAAATACTATATATTAATTATAATAATATTTTTATAACTTATACAAGGCGGTGAAGTAATGAAAGGATACAAAAATCAAAAATTTAATTTACTAGCTAACAAATTAAATTTACCTTTTATCGCATCATTTTTGGATGCGAAAATAGATAGCAATAATATTAAGGTTGTTAAAAATTCAAATACAAATGAAGAAAGATTAGAGGTTACTTTAACTCTTTTAACAATTCCGTCAATTGAAGATTTAAGAACTTTAACAATTGCAGCTATAAAAGAAAGAGTTAATTTCAAATTTAAGTACGATAATAATGAATATTTATCAAATCCATTAGTTCTTAATTATTTAGAATATGTAGTTAAGAAAACTCTTCCAGATAATAGTGGAATTGCAAGAGTATTAAGATTTCAAAATGTTAATTATGATGAACAAACAGGAAAATATTTAGCACATATCTTTGATTATCAAAATACTCCTGAATTTCAAGAAGAACTTAAGGTAGTTAATAAGTATATGAAAGAACTTTTTGGTTTTGATGAATTTGAATTAAATGTCAAAGTCAATATATTTGATTTAAAAGAACAAATTAACAATAACATCCTTCGAAATTATGACAAAATCAAAAATCAATTTAGTGATCACGAGACAACTTCGACTTCATCTAAAAAAGGTTCAATCAGCTATGATAAAGGAAGTTGAGGAAAAAGACGTTCACCATCTAGTTATACAAAATACACAATTCAGGAAGTTCATGAACTTCCTTATGAAGATGAAACTACAAATGTTTCTGTAACTGGTTATGTTTATAAGACTGACGTTAGAAACACTAACAAAGGGTTAAAAATTCATAACATTTCAATTACTGATTATAATGATGCTATTAGTACAGTTTTCTTCGAGAGAGAAAATGCTAAAGATGTTTATGTTCCAAAAATTGGAGATACAGTTGAAGCTATGGGTAGAGTTTCTAATCCATATGGTTCAACTTACAATGGTGCAGACAAGTACAATAAACAAATCGCAGTTAACTCTTTTAGTAAAGTTGATCCACTTATAGAAGAGCAAGAAGATTTAGCTTATGAAAAAAGAGTTGAGCTTAGTACAAGAACAAAAATGTCAACTATGGATGGGCTTTTAAATGCTGAAGATATTGTTTCCATAGTTAAACAATATGGACATTCAGCAGTTGCTATAGTTGATTCAAATGGTGTGCAAAGTTATCCAACTTTCGAAAAAGCTGCTAAAAAAGCTGGTATTAAACCAATTTATGGAGTTAGTTTTGATGTTATTTCAAAAAATCATAATTTCTTATTAAATTATTCGCCCGATAAAAATGCAGTTTTAGAGCAAACTGAATTTGTTGTGCTTGATATTGAAACAACACACTTATCAGCACAAATAGGAGAATTAATTGAATTTGGTGCTCAAATTGTTAAAGAGCATAATGCTTTTAATCATAAAGACTTACAGTTTTTTATTAAGGCACGAAAACCTCTTAGCGCTAAAACAATGAGCTTAACTAACATTACACAAAAAATGTTAGATGAAGAAGGAATCGAGTTAAACGAAGCTCTTGACAAAATTTATGATTTATTAAATAATAAAGTTTGTGTAGCACATAACGCTAACTTTGACTTTAACTTTATTATCCAAAAGTTCATTGAGCAAGGGAAAAAAGTTCCAAACACATTCTTTGTCGATACACTTAACGTTTCAAGATTGTTATTCCCTGATAAACGTTCACATACGTTAGGGAACTACTGTTCATACTTACAAGTTAGTTATGATTCAGCAGTGGCTCACCGTGCTGACTACGATGCTGGTGTACTTGCTAGTGCTTGAATTAAGTCAATTCAAATGTTAAAAGAGAAAGGTATTTTAACATTTGATGATTTATACAATACTTATGAACCAAATATTTACTCACATGTTAGATCAAATCAAATTTCTGTTCTTGCTAAAAACCAACAAGGAATTAAAGAAATTTCTAAATTAATCACACTTTCATTAACCGAAAGATTCTTTAAGTCTCCTAAATTATTTATGGATGACATTAAGAAGAATGAAAACATTTTAATAGGGTCAGGTGGACTTAAAAGTAGATTTATAGACAATATTTTCTATTCATCAGATATTGAAATTCAAAAGTCAGCAGAATTTGCTGATTACATTGAAATACCACATCCTAATGCACTAAAACATTACTTAGAACCACAGGAAAAATTTACTCAAGAAGAAATTTATGATAGTATAAAAAGAATGATTAATTGAGCAAATAAGCTTAACAAAATTCCTGTTGCAATCGGGGATGTTAGATATAAAACTAAATTAGATAAGGAAGTCTTCAGATGCCTTGTTTATTCAAAAGGTATTGGTAACTCTTCACACTTTTTATTTGACCATAGAAAAGTTGAATTTGAAGGAAGAAACTTCTTATTACCTGATTTAGAGTTTTATACAACTGATCAAATGTTTGAGTCGTTTAAATTCCTAAATGATGAGCAATTAATTAATGAATTAGTTATAGTAAATACAAACAAGATTGCTAATTTAATTGATTCAGAAATTAAAATTGTTCACGACAAACTTTATACACCTAAATTTGATGATTCAGCAGTTAAATTAAAAGAATTAGTTTATAAAACAGCACATGAAAGGTATGGAGAAGTACTTCCTCAAATAATTGAAGAAAGACTTCAAAAGGAAATCACACCTATTCTTAAATATGGATTTGATGTTATTTACTGAATTTCGCATATCTTGGTTAAAAAATCATTGGAAAGCGGCTATCTTGTAGGTAGTCGTGGAAGTGTTGGTTCGTCTTTAGTTGCTACATTTGCAGGTATCACAGAAGTTAATCCATTACCAGCACACTACATTTGTCCAAATTGCAAAAACTTCGTTTTAAATGAAGATTCTAATATAACTTCAGGATTCGACTTAGATGATAAAAATTGTGATAAATGTGGAACACTTATGAATAAAGATGGACACACCATTCCATTCGAAACATTCTTGGGATTTGATGCCGATAAGGTTCCGGACATAGATTTAAACTTTGCTGGTGACTTCCAACCAATTATTCATAATGAAGTTAAGAAACTTTTTGGTAACAGTCATACTCTAAGAGCTGGAACTATTTCTACAATTCAAAGTAAAACTGCTTTTGGTTATGTTAAAAAAGCTAACGAAGAATATAACTTAGGTTATTCAAATGCTTTTGTTGATTATTTATCTTCAAAACTTGAAGACATTAAGCGTACAACGGGACAACACCCTGGAGGTATCTTAATTATTCCTAAAGAATTCGACGTTGAAGATTTTACACCTGTTAACTATCCTGCTGATGATACTTCAATCGATTGAAAAACAACTCACTTCGATTATAGAGCTATCCACGATAATGTCCTTAAGTTAGACTTACTTGGGCACATTGACCCAATGGCAATTAGAATGCTTGAAAAATTAACTGGTTTAGATGTTAAGAAAGACATACCTAAAAAAGATAAAAGAGTTATGTCGCTTTTCTCAACTACTAAAGAATTAAATATCACACCTGAAGAAATTGGTGGTGAACCAACAGGTGCTTTAGGTATTCCTGAGTTTGGTACATCATTTGTTAGAAAGATGTTGATTGAAGCACAACCTGAATCATTTGCTGACTTAATTTCAATTTCAGGTCTTTCTCATGGAACTGATGTTTGAACAGGAAATGCTCAATCGCTTATTAAAGATATGGGATTATCATTAAAAGATGTTATTTCCTGTCGTGATGATATGATGGAATATTTAATGAAGAAAAATATTGAGTCTAAATTAGCTTTCAAGGTTATGGAACAAGTGCGTAAAGGTAAAGGTGTAACGGAAGAACAAGTTTCAATATTAAAGAAAAACAATGTACCATCTTGATACATTGATTCAATGCAAAAAATTAAATATATGTTCCCTAAAGCTCACGCTACTGCTTATGTTCTTATGGCTTGACGAATTGCTTGATTTAAACTTTATAAACCTTTAGAATACTATGCAACATTTTTCACGACCAGAGCAACTGAATTTGATTTACATGTGATGATGAACGACTTTAAGATTGAAAAAATTAATAAAAAAATTAAGGAAATAACCTTAATGAATGATAGAAAAGTTAAAGATGATCAGTTATTACAAACCTTAGAACTCGCAAGAGAAATGTATGCACGTGGATTAAGCATTTCAAACATCAGCTTAACTAAATCATTAGCAACTGAATGAGTAATAGATTATGAACATAATGCTCTTATACCTCCATTTACAGTTGTAGCTGGACTTGGAGAAGCTGTAGCAACTGAAATTGTTGATGCTAGAAATGAAAGTGAATTTGTTTCAAAAGAAGACTTCAGAAAACGTGGAAAAGTAAATCAAACTCTTTACAAAATATTGAATGAAGAATTCAAGGTTCTTGATGAATTAAATGAAACAAATCAGCTAACACTTTTTTAAAAATTAAAAAATAACTTTGATAAATAAAAGTTTTATAATATTTAATGAGGATATTTTATAGTATCCTCATTTTCTTTAAATAATTATTTAAACAAAAGGATAAAAATGAAAAAAATTAAATCATTATTATTAGCTGTCGCAGGGATTACAACAGCTATAGCACCAGTTGCCGCAATCTCTTGTGGACAAAAAGATTGATCATTCATTACAGAGGTTGAATTAAATAACAAAGTTACAAAACAAGTTGTAGAAGATCCTACAAAACCAGCTTTAAGAGCTATCGTTGTTACTGATGCTGGACATGTAACTGACAAATCATTTAACCAATCTTCATACGAAGGTTTATTAAAATATGAATATCAGGTTAGAGAATTTACTGGTGCACCTTCAGTTGGAAGTAAATTAGAACCAGAAACTGGAAAATATGAAAGTGCATATAGTTCATTATTAGGTAAATATGATATTTGAATTTTATCAGGTTTCACACACAAAGAAAAAATTGAAGCATTCATTAAAGCGCACAAAGCTGAAATGATTGATAAGAAAGTTAAAGTTATCGGAGTTGACTTTACAATTAATCCTGATAATTTAGATGGATTCGCTGACTTCTATGGTTTAGAATTCAAAGTCGCTGAATCAGCATACATCGTAGGTAAAGCTATTGCAGAATTTATGTCTACTGATGACTCATTTGCAAACAAAAGAAATACAACTTCATTTGGTGGTGGAGAATTTGATGGTGTTATTGACTTTATTAAAGGTTACTACAGAGGAATTGTTAAATATAATTCAACAGTTTCAGAAAAAGATAAAAAAGTTAGAGCAACACAAACAGCGATCGACCTTGCTACAGGTTTCGAACCAAATGATGCTATGAAGAACGTAATCGAAAAATCATTAAACACAAAACCAACAGTTATTTTACCAGTTGCTGGTCCAGCTACAACTTTAACGTTAGGTCAAATTAAGAACAGTTCTAAATGAGAAGGAATTGATGTAATTGGTGTTGATACAGACCAATCAAAAATTTCTAAAAACTTTGCAGAAAAATTCTATACATCAATCACAAAGAATATTTCACAAGCTGTTTATGATACAATCATTTACATTACATATGGAATTGATACAAAAGGATTATTTACAGCTAAAGAACCGACTAAATCATTTAATATTAAAGGTGATTTCAAACAAGGATGAGTTGGTTATGCAAAAAGTACATTAAAAGATGAAGTTAAAAGAACTAAATTAAATGAATTATTAGCTAAATCTGAAGCCGAATTTAAAACATTATCAAATGATGATATTAACTTTATTTCTTCAAACAAATTAAATTCAAAAGATTCTAATGATATGGCTCTTAAAGCTTTAGTTGAAGCACTTGCAGCTGAAATGAACAAATAGTTTAAGAAGCTATATTTATCATCATATACACACTATTTTAGTGTGTATTTTCTTATTTTATTCAAGAGAAAGAAACATTTTTAAAAACGGGAATATTTTAAAAAAAAGAACAATAAAAAATATATAATTAAAATGTAAATAATAGACCTTAAATTCTATTATTTAATTTTTTAATATATTAAAAACACAAGGAAAGATATGAAACAAAACTTTTATGCAATAGAGTTTGATAATATTTCTAAATCTTTTGGTTCTATTAAGGCTAACCAGAATATTAGCTTTAAAGTAGAAAAAGGTTCAGTTCACGCTTTAATTGGTGAAAATGGTGCTGGAAAAAGTACTTTAATGTCTATATTGTTCGGGTTGTATGAACCTGATGAAGGAATTATCAAAGTAAATGAAAAAGAAGTTTTAATCAAAGGTCCTAATGATGCTAATAGATTAGGTATTGGTATGGTACACCAACACTTTAAACTTGTTGATGTATATACAAACCTTGAAAACATTGTTTTAGGAGCTGAGGATAGAAATAAATTTACTAGAATCATTGATTTTAAGCCGGCTATTGAAAAAATCAAAACAATTCAAGAAATGTTCGATTTACATTTTGACCTTAATAGACTAACTGGTAAGGAAACAGTTGCAACTCAACAAAAAGTTGAGATTATGAAAATGTTATATCGTGATTCAGATATCTTAATTTTCGATGAACCAACTGCTGTTTTAACAGATCAAGAAATTCAAGGTCTATTGAATACGTTTAAATTGTTTAGAGAACAAGGGAAAACAATTTTATTTATTTCTCATAAACTTACCGAAATTAAAGAAGTTGCTGATAATGCGACAGTTTTAAGACACGGTAAGGTTGTAGGAAACTTCAAAGTAGCAGATGTTTCTATTGAGGAAATGGCTAACCGTATGGTTGGCGGTGATGTTGAAATTATTAGAAATGAATACTCAGACACATCACAAAATGAAGTCATTTTCAAATTAGATAACATTTCTACAGACGGTGAAAAACCATTAAAAAATGTTAATTTAGAAGTAAGAAGTGGTGAAATTGTTGCTATTGCCGGAGTTGAAGGTAATGGGCAAACTGACTTAGAAAAAGTTGTTAGTGGAATGATTAAACCAACGACAGGTCAAATTCTCTATAAAAAGACACAACTTGTTAAAGAAAGAATGCAATCAATCCAAAAATCAAAAACAAGAAAAAATATAATCATGTTATTAATTTCGTTATTTGTATTCTTATACTCAGGATTAGGTTTATTAGCTGCAGCTAATTATGCAGAAAACTCTAATGCTGCAATCATGAATATTGGTGGGGGGATGCTAATTGCATTTAGCATAATCCTTCTTATATTGATTTTATTTTCAATATATGGACCACAATTTAAAGAAAAAACTATTTTTGCAAGGTCTAGTTTACAAAAAGAAATGACTAAGAAACAATATGTTGTTTTGAAGTTTACATTCATCGCAGTATTCTTATTTGCTTTGATTGCCTTGCTATCTGTTTTTGGAATTTTATCAATTACAAAAACAGCTTCAATAATTGTATTAATTTCTGGACTTATTGGAATTTGCTTATTAGTATTAACAATATGCTTATTATCAGTTAACAAATTATTGAATTTCAAAAATACATATAAAAAACTTTTAAACCGTAACAAATCGTTTGTTACATTATCAAGTTTTTCTTTAACATTTGCGACTATTTCAATAATCTTATCAAGTGTTGTTGCATTTTCATCAGCAACTGTAGTTATTATGGGATTAACTATCTTATTCACTGTTTTATCATTTATCTTTACATTAAGTGCATTAGCTGCATATTTCTACTTATCAGATATAAATGAAAAAACAGAGAAAAATGATGACTTCTTAGTTATTAACGAATTATCAGTTTATGATATTTCTAAATTAGGTCTTTCATTTATTCCAAGTGATAGACATAAACATGGACTAGTTCTTGATTATAATATTAAAAACAACACTGTTTTACGTAGACTTTGAGATAAAAAATACAATAAATTTGGTATTTTTAACTCTAAGTCAGTGCAAGAAGATACAGAAGATATTATCAAGAAATTTGACGTTCGTGGAGCAAGAAATGGATATTCAATGTCCAGATCTCTTTCAGGAGGTAACCAACAAAAATTCATTGTAGGTCGTGAAATGAACTCACCACATGATTTCATTTTAATCTTACAACCGACACGTGGACTTGACGTTGGAGCCATTAAAAATATCCATGAAAGAATACTTAAAGAAAAAGCTGAAGGTAAAGCAATCTTATTAATTTCATATGAATTAGATGAAGTTTTAGCTTTAGCTGATAAAATCGCCGTAATTAATACAGGTGAAATTTTAGCTGTTAGAGAAGCTAAAGACCTTACAAGAACAGAAATAGGAGTTTATATGGCTCATAAAAAAGGAGGTGAATAATGTTTACATTAACTGCAAATAAAGTTATGAAAAACTTTATGTTTGAAGACAAAAAATCAGCAAGAAGAAAACTTTATTCATCTTTATGAGCTGTTGTAATTGGTTTACTATTTGCATCAGTTATTTATTGAATTAAGGGTATTGTATCTGGTGTTGATACAAGTATCTTTAGTTTTATTCAAAATGTTTTCAATTTTGCATTTAGAAAAACTTTGTTTAACAATACTTTATTACTTATTGTTTTCTTCTCATTAACTGGTTTTTCAGTTTCTATAGCATTTAAATCGGGACTTTTCAACATCGGAGTCGCTGGTCAAATGATGCTACCTGGAATTTTATTCTTTGCTATTCTAGCTGGGACAAGAGTTATACCAGAAGATATTTCACTAGGTTTCTTATTTGGAATGTTATTTATGAGCATTCTTATAGGGGCTATCATTGGAGCAGTGCCAGGGATTTTAAAAGCATACTTCAATGTACATGAAGTTATTTCAACAATTTTTCTTAACTGAATTATCACTTTTATTGGTATTTGATTATTTACTGATTCAAATGAAATATTCATGCCAATTACAAATACAGATGTAAGAACTTGAATCGGATTAGAACACGGTGTTTCAGGTAGCCTTATATTAACTAAATTAAACAATCATCATGGTATTAACATTGAAAAATTATTTATTTACATTGGACTTGCATTAACTGCGATATTAGCATTAGTAATTTGATTTGTATATTCAAAGACAACACTTGGATACAAAATCAAAATGGTTGGGTTAAATAAAACAAATTCAAAATATGTAGGAACTAATGAAAAATTAGTTACAACTGCTGTTATGGCAATTGCTGGAGGATTAGCAGGTCTTGCCGGTTTCTTCTATATTGTTATTTGACAAAAGCAATTAATCATTAAACCACAAGCTCCATTGGCTGTTGGTTTCGAATCAATTGCTATCGCGCTTATTGCTCTTAATAATCCATTTGGTGTTATTGGCGCTTCATTCTTATATGCAATATTACAAAATTCACAATTAACATTTGCTTTTGATACAAGTAATGGACCAACTGTATCAAAAGATTTCTTCCCAGTTATTACGGGTATTATTATCTTTATGGCAGCATTATCAGTTATGTTCTATAGACTTAGACCAATGCATTATATTTGAAAACAAATTGTATTAATGTGCCATAAAGAATATTGACAAAATTTTGCAATATATCATAAATTCACGACAAGATCACATATTAAAAAATCTTGAAGAAAAGCAAAAGCATTATATATTGAAAAATTAATTTCTGAAAACTCAGAAATTTCAAATAAAGAAATTGATGAGAAATGTAATGCATACTTCAAGGATTGAGTCATTGAATATAATAAAATGGCCACAGAAACTAGAGAAAGAATAAACTCTCTTATTTCTGAATTACATGAATATAAACAACAACAAAATAAAAAATTACAAGATTTATCAAAAAAATTACAATTTAAAGAATTTTATTCTGAACAATTAAATAAATTTGTTGAATATTGATTAATTAATGAACATGTTAAAGAATTAGATAATAATTCTCCTGCGTATTTAAGAGCCTTAATGTTGGTTAAAGAAAAAGCTCATGCTGACTGAAGGTTACATGTTAAGGAAAATTATTCATCAATATTTAATTCTGAAAAATTTAAAATTTTAGAGGAAGTTTCAAATGAAACTAAAAAAGTGGAATTTGAAATATTAGAATTAAAATCAAAAATTTCTAACACATCAATTAAAGATGAAATAAAAGTACTTCGTAAGTACTCAAAAGCAAAACGTGCAATATTTGCTAAATATCACCAAAATTATGAAAATAAAGTAGCTCAATTAATTGTTACTTTAAAAGGTCATTCAGCAGAAGAAAGAATGGCAATTTATGATGAAATTTCAAAAGAGAAATTTGCATTACAAAAAATTAGAACTGATTTAGGACTTGATGAATACTTAAGTGCTGTTCAAAAATCAAAAACACTTAGACGTTCAAGAAAAACTGTATATGGTCAAATTAAGACAAAAATTTACAATGATTTTATGCTTAAACATTTTGTTAATCCTTGAAATAACAGAGTAAAAATAATTCAAGATCAAAAAACAATAAATACTGAAGGGGATAATTAATATGGAAACAGTCATCGGTTATACAGTTTTCTTCTTCTGTTTACTTTTATTAGGTTCAATATCAGGTATTTTCTCTGAAAGAGCAGGAATTGTTAACATTGCTATTAATGGTTTCATGATTTTCGGTGCTATAATGTATGCTCTTTTCAGCGCAATTATTACAGATTTAATATTTGATCAAACAGAAACATCAATGTTTTGACAAATTCCAATAACATTATTATCTGTTGGTGCGTCAGCATTATTCTCATTATTATTTGGTCTTGCAACAATTAAGTTAAAATCAAATCAAACAATTTCAGGTTTCGCTATCGGATTGTTATCAACAGGTATAGCTGCGTTATTAGTGTTATTCTTGCTTGAAATTCAAAATAGTGGACAATCTATAACATTTTGAGATAGAAGAGAATTAGCATTATCTTCATCTGTAGGTTCATATCAAAATATTGTGTCATTTAAGACATTTATTACAATCGTAGTAGTTTTCGCTTCATGATTTGCTTTAAGAAAAACTAAATGAGGTTTAAGATTCAGAGCTATAGGTGAAAATCCACAAGCAGCTGATGTTGCTGGAATTAATGTTAATAGAGTTAAATGACAAGCAGTTATTTTAGCAGGTATGACTGCCGGTTTAGCAGGTTCATTCTATGCACAATGTAATATTGAGCCATTCTCAATATCAAAAGATGTTCAAGGTTTAGGTTTCTTAGCATTAGCAATTATGATTACATCTAGATGAAGAATTTCAATTTCTATCTTAGTTTCACTTATATTCTCATTTATGTTATCATTTTCATTCTATGGAACATCTTTATTAAAACTTGATAAATACTCTGGTTTATTTAAAGCATTACCATATGCAATCACACTTATCATAATGATTTTCATTTCAAAAACATCTTCACAACCAGCTGCTGCTGGTATCCCATATGATAAATCACAAAGATAATGTGATATAAAAAACAAATTTATAAAAATAGTGAACAATTTAATTTCTTGTTCACTATTTTTTTTTAATAATTTAATACTCGGTTAAATATCATCTATCGTCTCAATCTTTCTTGACATATTCATCGTCTAAATTTACTTCATGAAAGCATTGCTCTTTCCTGAAATTACACCTGTCTTACCTAAAACAATATTAAAGTAATTTTTTTCTCATTTAGGTTCTTCGGCCTAATAAGGTTTATAATCAAAATTGGACTGTTTCGGTTTGTTAGGGTTGCTAGGTATGTATAATTTTAAATTGTCTGAATTACTGCTATTTTTGGGGAATAATCACGGATTAACAAATCTTAATTTTACAATGCTTATTTTAACTCGTGATTAAGTTGTTTTCTCAAGAATCCTTTCATCATTTACTAAATGAAAAATACTCATCTTTCTAAAGTATTTCATATATAAATGACTTGTGTATGAGTTCACAGACTTTCTGAAGTTATCTAACTCTGAAATATTATTTCCGATTTATATAATATACCCTGCTTATATACCTTATCAAGATTGTGTATTACTTTTTAATAAAAAAATATTTTGTTTTATTCACATTCATGAAAATTAAGAAAAAGTTACTTGTATGTTTAAATTTGTAAAAAACTATATAAAATATTAAATTATGTTTAAGATAAGAAATTTAAGTAAAAATACGTGAAAAGAACTAGCTCATATTATTTGATCTAACTCAAATTATGATGAGAATTTATCTCCATATTCTAAGAGAATTAAACTTTTTTCATACATTTATGCAGCTATAATAACATTTGCTTGTTTAGTTTCTTTCTTTTCGCTGATTACAGTGAAAGAGGGTCCAAACAAAGCTCATTTTGATCGTTTTTTAGTTATTGTCCAAGTCATCACATTCTTTATATTTATAGTAGATTACTTTCTACATTTTATTACTTACAAGCATTTATATATAGATGGAAAGACTAAAGTCTGAAAAATTGTACTTAAATATATTTTTTCATTCAATGGAATTTGTATTTTATTCTGTATTTTAGCTTCATTCTATGCAATCAGTTTTATTATTCCTGCATCAGGGAAAATTGCATATAACAAAAGTGAAGAAGCAAAAAATTTTCCATTTATTTAAATCATTTAATGTATTTAAGATTATCCGTTTCTTCTTTGTTTTGACATTATTTGCACCATTCCAAATTATTATTAATGTATTTAAAAAACAAAGACGGATATTAACTTACATTTTTATATTAATTCTTATTTTAATTTTCTTATTTGCTTTATTAATTTGAAACAATGAAAAAAATGACTTAAAACAATCTCAAATACAATATATCATTGATCACAAATGAGATCAAACATTTAATTTAGAGTATTTCAAACAAATTAATAATCAACAATACATTCAAAAAATACAAGACGCAACAACATCTCATGATAAAGCTGTGGTTATCTTTGATTATTTATCATCAGTAAGTTATGCAGATTTACCAAATGACAATATTATTGCTTATATGGATAAATTTTTAGATCTTAAATCAGGTTATGTAACTACATTTGGTTCAGCTTTATATTATGTAACAATTACATTAACAACAATTGGTTATGGAGATCTGACGCCTCATGCATCTATAACAAGAGCAATTATTTCATTCTTATCATTAATGTCTGTTGCAATTATTGCTATTCCATCAGGTCTTATTGCTGGAGCATTTTTAGTAGAAATGCAAAAACATATTTCAACTGCAGGTAACAAAAAATCAAGATTTGGATTTGGAAAAAGATCTGATGATGCTTATAATCAAACAAATCAATCTGAATCTAATGAACCAGGAACAACTTCAGTAGAAAACTTACAAAATACACAAGAAACTAGAAAGGAACAAAATGATTAAATTAGGATCACACATAGGATTTAAAGCTCCAAATTATTTATATGCATCAGGTCAGGAAGCTATCAGTTATGGTGCTAATACTTTTATGATTTATTTAGGAGCGCCCCAAAACACAAACAGAGTCGATGTATCTAAATACAATTTAGAAAAATATGAAGAAGAGTTTTCTTCAATTATCCCTAAAGAAGATATTATTGTTCACGCGCCATATATTGTTAATCCGGCCAATCCAGAAAAATCAACTTTTGCTAAAGATTTCTTAATTCAAGAAGTTCAAAGAATGGAAAAAGCAGGATTCAAATATTTAGTTCTGCATCCTGGTGCAGCAGTTGGGCACCCAACTGAGGAAGCACTAGATACATTAATTGACACTTTAAATGAAATAATTAAAAATACAAATAATGTTGTTATTTGTATTGAAACAATGTCTGGAAAAGGTACTGAAATTGGTGTTGATTTTGAACAAATTGCTTATGTTCTTAAATGAGTTAACTCAGATAGGGTTCAAGTTTGTTTAGATACTTGTCATATGTGAGATGCAGGTTATGATCTTCAAGAATATGAAGAATTTAAAAAAGAATTGCTCAAATGAGATTTACTTAATAGAGTTAAGGTTATCCATTTAAATGATTCGAAACACGAAATTGCTTCGCATAAAGATAGGCATGCAAATATTGGTAAGGGAACAATCGGATATGAAACATTAAAACAATTTGTTCATGATCCTGATTTTGATAATATCCCAATTATTCTTGAAACACCAGTTCCAGAAACTGGACCAATTTATAAAGAAGAAATTGCTTGATTATTAGAAAAGTAATAATTTAAAGTTAATAAATAACACTTAATTATTAGGCTTAAATACTTTTTGTATTTTTTAGTTATAGTTTATAATATATAAAAATATTTATAAATATTAATTTTCATTCAATGTAAAGGAGAAAAAATGGCTAGAGAAGGTTTCACATTAGTGTGTGTTGAATGTAAAATGGAAAACTACATTTCAAAGAAAAACAAAAAAACACACCCTGAAAAAATTGAGTTACTTAAATTTTGCGCAAAATGTAACGCTCACAAAACACACAGAGAAAAGAAATAGTCACATTTTTCTCTATAATAATTTCCAATCTAGCAGATGCTAGATTTTTATTTAAAATGCATAAAAGTTTATAATTATTAAATTATTAACAATCAATAGGAGGAAACTATGGACAGAAGAAGACTAGATCAAATGTTTGAACAAACAGGAGCTGAGGTTTTAATTTCAGAAGCACCTCAAACAAGATTATGATATGCACACGTTCAAACATCAGATGGATATATTGCAATTGAAAAAGATAAAGCAACATTATTTGTTGATGGAAGATACATTGAATACGCAACAAAGCACGCTAAAAATGTTGATATTGTTTTAATCAAAGGAAACTCAATGAAAGAGTGATTTGATAAAAGAAACTTCAAGAAAATTGTGTTGGAAAAAAACTACTTAACAAAAGAAGTTCAAGACAGAATTGTATCAATGGTGCAACCTGAAGAAATTTCATGAGTTGATGCTCAAGATTTAAGAATTGTTAAATCAGCTGAAGAACTTAAGTTAATGCAAAAAGTAATTGACATTTCTCTATCAGCACTTGAAGAATTTAAACAATGAGTTAAGCCAGGTATTTCTGAGAAAGAAGCTGGAGCTTATTTAAATTATTTACTTAAGAAACACGGTGGAGATAAAGAAGGATTTGATGAAATAGTTGCAACAGCTTCATCATCAGCCGAACCACACCATCATGTAACTGA
Organism: Mycoplasma sp. 888; assembly: GCF_035609225.1. Classification (NCBI taxonomy): domain Bacteria; kingdom Bacillati; phylum Mycoplasmatota; class Mollicutes; order Mycoplasmatales; family Mycoplasmataceae; genus Mycoplasma; species Mycoplasma sp. 888. Next base: position 596,963 of record NZ_CP141192.1, on the reverse strand, counting down.
TAAACTTCTAGAGGAAGGTGAATTACTTAAAGTTGACTTCGGTGCTAAATATAAAGGATATACAGCAGACATTACAAGAACATGAGTTTTAGGAGGAGAAGATAAAGTTAAAAATCCTAAAGCACTTGAAATCTTAAACATTGTTAAAGAAGCTGCTGCAGCAGGTAGAAAAGCTGTAAAACCTGGTATTAAAGTTTGTGAAGTTGATAAAGTATGTAGAGATTACATCGCTTCAAAAGGATATGCAGATTACTTCTTGCATTCAACAGGACACGGATTAGGAATTGATGTTCACGAATGACCATCAGTTTCACCTCACTCACAAACTGTTTTAGAACCTGGAATGATTATTACAGTTGAACCTGGAATTTACATTGAAGGTTTAGGTGGAGCTAGAATCGAAGATGATGTTCTAGTTACTGAAAATGGTCACTATGTATTTTCAAGACCAAATGAACAATAATAACAATAATTCACAAATAAATCATGATGGATATTTACAAGTAGATTCTATCCATCAAATTTATTTTAGCGTTAGCGGTAATCCAGATGGATTACCTGTTTTTATAATACATGGTGGACCAGGTGGTCAAAGTTCACTTAAATCACTTGAATTCTTTGATCTAAATTTCTATAAAGTTATTATGTTCAATCAAAGAGGTTGTGGTAAATCAAAACCCAGGTTTGAACTTCAGAAAAATAATACTAATGAATTAGTTGAAGATATAAGAAAACTCAAGGAACATTTAAATATAGATAAAATGATTCTGTTCGGTGGTAGTTGAGGAACAACTTTATCTCTAGCTTATGCAATTAAATATTCAGAAGATATATTGCATTTGGTTTTACGTGGAATTTTCTTAGCTAGACAAGAGGATGTTGATTTTCTTTATGAAAAAGGTGCTTCATTTTTCTATCCAGAAAAACATAATGAATTTGCTTCCTATGTACAAGATGTAAATGGAAATAGCATTTTAGAAAAATACTATTCATTATTAACCAGTGATGATTTAGAAAAAAAATATAAAGCAGGTAGAGCTTTTGCAAAATGAGAAGAATCAATTGTTTCTATAAATCCTAAATTATTTGAATCAACTAATGAAGATGATTATCAAATTTCATTAATGGAATCACATTATTTTGTGAATAAATCATTTTTACCATCAGATAACTATATATTAGAGAATGCGCACAAAATAAAACATATTCCAACAGATATAGTTCACGGAAGAAATGATATTGATACAAGACCTATTGGCGCCTATTTACTATCTAAAGAATTAGATAATTGTAACTTATATTTCATAGAACAAGCTGGCCACACGCAGTGAGATATAAACAATAAGAATAAATTAATTCAAATCTTTAATGAACTTAAAGAGACATATAAATAATTTAATTTCCAAGATGCATATCTTGGATTTTTAATAATTTTTATTTACTTTATTAAAATGTGCTATAATAGTCTCGAACCAAATAAATACCGAAATAAAAAATATAAAAATAATTTTGAAAAAATAATTTTTATGTATAATATATTAGCAAATCAAAATGCCGATTTAGCTCAGCGGTAGAGCAGCTGGCTGTTAACCAGTTGGTCGTTGGTTCAATCCCAATAATCGGCGCCATTTATGGTCTGTTGGTGAAGCGGTTAACACACATGGTTTTCATCCATGCATACACGGGTTCGATCCCCGTACAGACTGCCATTTTTGGAAGATTAGCTCAGCTGGGAGAGCGTCGCCCTTACAAGGCGAATGTCATGGGTTCGAGTCCCTTATCTTCCACCATTGCCGTCTTAGCTCAGTTGGTAGAGCAACTGACTTGTAATCAGTAGGTCGTAGGTTCGAGTCCTATAGACGGCACCAAGCATGGTGCTTTTTTTATACCTTTCAGCACTAAAAATATGCGCGAATGGTGAAATTGGCAGACACGCTAGATTTAGGCTCTAGTGCCTTACGGTATGAGGGTTCGAGTCCCTCTTTGCGCACCATTAAAATATTGTTTTAATGTAAAATAGTCGAATAAATTCGCACAGTTAAATGTGTGATTTTTTTATTTTTCGTAAATATGTGAATTAAAACACACAATTTGTTATAATACGACAACTATGATATTGACTAACTTTGCTAAAAGATTAAATGAATTAAGAATTCAAAAATTGCTAACTCAACAAGATTTAGCTGATCTTTCAAAAATTGAAAGGACACAAATTTCCAAGATTGAAAAAGGCAAGATGAACATAACGTTAGAGACTGTCGAAAAACTAGCTAATGCTCTAAATGTACGTGTGCAAGATTTATTCGACTTTTCAACAATTGTAATAACAGAAAATTCAATTCGTCCTTTTGTTAAATGAGCAGGAGGCAAAACCCAAATTTTAGATAAACTAAAGACTTATATACCAGAAGAATTTAATGATTATTATGAACCATTTGTGGGCGGTGGTGCATTAGTTTTTGATTTACGACCTGAAGTTGCATACATCAATGATGTAAATGAAGAATTGATAAATGTTTATCAATGTTTCTTAAATAATAAATTATTTGAGAAATTCAAGCAAGAATTGAAAAAACATGAGCAAAATCATTCAGAGGAATATTACTATCAAATTAGAGAAATGGATAGATTAGGAAATTATTCTGATTTACCAATTGAAACAAAAGCAGGCAGAATGCTTTATCTAAATAAAGCGTGTTTTAATGGTTTATATAGAGTTAACTCTAAAGGATATTTCAATGTTCCATCAGGCAAAAAAGAAAAAGTTACCACATTTGATGAAAGCAACTTTAAGCAAATTAAAAAATACATTGATAATAATAAATTTGTTGTTACAAAATTAGATTTTGAAGATGCTGTTAAAAATGCAAAAGCAGGTGACTTTGTTTACTTAGATCCACCATATGATGTTTTTCCTGATAGAAAAGGTTTTGTTAATTATGGTAAAGATGGATTTGGAAAAGATGAACAAATCAGACTTAGAGATTGCTTTGTTGATTTAACAAAAAGAGGTGTCAAGGTTATGTTATCAAATCATAACACACCATTTATAAATGAAATTTATCAAGGTTTTAATATTTATGTGATCGATGCAAAAAGATTGATAAATTCAAAATCAGATGGTCGTGGACCTGTTAAAGAAGTTATTATTGTAAATTACTCTACAAATGAATAAAAACATTGTAATATAATTTTTACAATGTGTTTTTTTATTTATAGGAGTAATATGAAAAAAGATTTTTATACTTGATTAAGTTCACTAAGAAAAAGCATCGCTAACTATGAATATTATATTGATTTTGAAACTGTATATAAAAAAGCAAATGAATACAAAGTAGAAATAAATATATTAAACTCACTTGTAGGTTCTAAGGATATAGAAATGGAATTTAAAAATATTGTTACTCAATATCCAAATGTTTTAAAATGCATTCCAATTTTATTAGCTAAGCGTGAAAGTTTAATTTATTGTTTAGATGAAAATGGTGCTTTTGAATTTGATTTTAATGAACCAAATTATAGCATTGATGATTATGTTTATTTTATGAGAAAGACAGGTTTATTCCAATTATTGAAAGAACGATTAGTTAGCAACTTATATGACTATGTTTTAGGCGTGGAAGTCGGTTTAAATTCAAATGCCAGAAAAAATCGAGGTGGACACTTAATGGAAGATTTGGTGGAAAGTTTTATTAATAAAGCAGGATTTGTAAATGGCCAAACATATTTTAAAGAGATGAGATTATCAGATTTGGAAACACATATTGGTTTAGATTTATCACCTCTTTCAAATAGTGGACAAACAGAAAAAATATTCGATTTTGTTTTAATAACCGAGAAATCAGTTTATGGATGTGAATGTAATTTTTTCTCATCTTCAGGTTCTAAATTGAATGAAACTTCAAGAAGCTATAAGACATTAGCATTAGAATCTAAGAAGATAAAAGGTTTTGAATTTGTTTGATTTACTGATGGTGTGGGCTGATTATCTACAAAAAATAATTTAAAGGAAACCTTTGACGTTCTAGATTTTATTTTCAACATTAGTGAATTAGAAAATGGTATTCTAGATTCCTTCTAAAAGGAAGTAAAATAATAATTATGTATAAACATGAAATCAAGAAAATAAAATCAAATTTAAAAAAGCTTAAACAAAAAATATTAAACAACAGAGAACTAATTTATGAAGCTCTCAAAAAAGATTTAAATAAAAATCCCTTAGAAGCTGAAGCCACTGAAGTAGGTCAAGTTTTAAATGAACTTAATTTATATATTAGAAAGCTAAAAAAATGATGAAAAAATAAAAGGGTAACAAACTCAATTCAGACTTTTTACAGCAAAACATACATAAAAAGCGAACCATACGGAAATGTTCTAATTGTATGTCCTTGAAATTATCCATTCAATTTATCTCTCATTCCTGTTATTAATGCAATAGGAGCAGGTAATAATGTAATATTGAAATTATCTGAATTATGCCCTAACACGAATCAGGTTGTTAAAAAGATTTTAACAAGCATTTTCAATAGTGCACAAGTCAAAATCTATGAAGGAGACAAGGAAATAGTTGCCCAAATTTACTCTGAAAATAAAATTGATTTTATTTTCTTTACAGGTTCAGAAAAAGTTGGACAAATTTATTACAAGAAAGCTGCTGAATTATTAATTCCATGTGTATTGGAATTGGGTGGAAAATCACCTCTTATTGTAGGATACACAGCTGATATGGAAGAAGCAGCTAACAAATTGGTTTTAGGAAAATTACTTAATGCAGGTCAAACATGCATTGCACCCGATTATGTATTAGTGCATAAAGAGAAAAAAGAAGAGTTAATTCGGGAAATTAATAATTCATATCATTCTATTTTTAAAGAAAAAAATGCGATGAATGAGCATATTGCAAGAATTGTAAATAAGGAACATTATGATAGATTAGTTAAATTGGCACCACAAGCTAAAAGGAATGAAGAAACATTACAATTTGATTTAAATATCTTAGAATTATCAGATAACACAACTCAGAAAGTTATGTCTGAAGAAATTTTTGGACCATTGTTGCCTATTATTACTTTTAATGAGTTAGACGATGCAGTTAAATTTGTAAATTCAAAATCTGAACCATTAACAGCTTACTTGTTCACGAGAAATAGTTATGAAATTGATAAAATAACTAATGAAATTAAAGCTGGATCAATAGCGATAAATGACATACTTTTACAACTACAAAATAGACGTTTAGCATTTGGAGGCAGAGGTAAAAGTGGAATTGGTAAGTATAGAGGTAAAGCGGGTTTTGATACATTCACACACAAAAAACCTGTAATTTATAAAACACAAGTCTATAAAGAAAAGAGAACTTTAAAGATATTGCAAAATAAACCAAAAATACTCAAACTACTTCAAATTTTCAATAAATGATATTAGACATTTAGACCTACTAGATAGGTCTTTTTTATTTATTAAATTGATAATTTAATAAATAGAAATTATTATAAAATTAATAATATGAAAACAAAGGTAACAGCTAAACTTATGTCATCATTATCGGAATGAGGACTATTACGTAAATGAACTATTAAGAATATGGTTTTTATAGCCATCTTGATTGCTATATCAGTTAGCTTTACCGTTGTTGCAGCTCAGTTAATGCCTATTGTTAATATTCCATCATTCAAATTCTCATTTATAGGATTACCTGTAAAAATCACAGGTTTTGTTTTTGGGCCTGTCATTGGAGTTTTTGTTGGTGTTGTGTCAGATTTATTATCGTTACTTTTTGTTCCACCTGTTGGTTATAACCCGATGTACACTCTAGCGACAGCTATTAACGGTCTTATTTCAGGTATCTTTGGATTTTATTTTGTGTCATTTTTACAATATGCTTTCAGCAAGGAATATAGACTTGAAAGAATTTCAATTAAAATTACTTTATTAGCTCAGAAATATAGAAAACTTTCTAAAAATGAAACTACTATGGAAAAAGCTATAAAAGTTGGTGATAAGTTAATTAAACTTAATTCGAAAAGAGCATTCATTAGAGATGATAATTCAAAAGATATCTTAAAGAATGTTTATACCACTGCAGCAGTTTTTTTAATATCATTGGTAATTATTATAATAACTTACTATGTAGGTTTTTGAGTTCCAGATAAATATATTGAAAAAGGTTTAATTCCAAATCGTTGAGGATTACTTGCTTTAATGATCACAGGGATGTCATTATTACTTATTTTCATAATTGTGGCAAGATTCAAAATGAGGGTTGAGCGCTTCTTAATATTTGTCCCAATTATAGTGTTCTCTGCTTTCTTGGAACTTATTAATATACCAATTTTATCTCTTGGGGATAATGTGAGTTTAGGAAATGGAGAATCAAAAGATATTTTCTTATGAATAACCCAACATATTATTTCTAGTCCTGTCAAGATTTGATTTAACGTTTTTGTTATTTACTATTCATATTCAATCATTATTAAGTTGATTAAGAAAAATTCAAAATTAGGATACTAATGAAAAATAAAGATCTTCAATTAACAATTTCAAATATCTTTATAAAAAAGAGTGAGGAGCAAAATAAATGGCCTTACTCTTCTATTTCTATTCCTGAAATTAAAATCTATTCTAATTCAAAAACAGCTTTCTATATTTCTAAAGATAACAAAAATTTAACTTATCAAAAAGTTAGAAACTTTGGACTTAAGGACAAAAATTTATTTTTAACCCTGTATAACTATAATAAATTAATTGATGAAGCAGATATATACGATAATACTAATGATTTCACAAATAGAAAGAAAGATTTAGATTATATTAGTGACTATTTTGACCTACTTGATATTAGTGATGACGATGATAACAACATTCCTTTAGTCGATATTTGACTCAGTTGTTTATCAGTTGTTAAGAACAAAGATAAACTTTTAAAAGAACAAAAAGTTTATGAGCAATTTGCTCACCCACTAAAAAACCTAACATATGGACACATAAGTGATTTCATTAGGCACTTTAGCGAACTTTCAGATAACTTGAATGGTGATTTATCATACTTTTTCAATGCTGCTAAAGAAGCGTTTCTAAAAAAGGATAAACAAAACAAAGAAGTTCAATTAGGAAACATATTTTTCATTGCAAATGAGTTTAATAAAAACTTATTTAAAATCTTTATTGACTTATTTAAATTAGTTTCAAAAGAATTTACAGATGTCTTAAACAACGTTGAAAATAATGCATTAAGTGATAAAAAAACTAAAATTCAAGAAAGTGAATACAAACTTGAATTTATTGAAAAGATTAACAACACAAGTATTGCAAAAGTAGAGAACAATCTCAAAATTAGAGACTTAAAGTTTGAGATTGCATTTTACAAAGAATATAAAGAACAACTGAAAGCCTATTCACAGAAATACATTTTTTCAACTATTAAACAAATTAAAAAACAAATTAATGTTTTTGAAATTCAATCAAGAATTGCAGTTTTTAAAAGTCCTGAATATTTTGATTGTATAAAAGATATTTTAATAAAAAAACAAGAGCTAAAACTTTGAGAACAGAATTATTGAAATCTTAGATTCTTGAAGAAAGAAGATTTAGAACACCTTAAATCACAAATTGAATCTGAAGTCAATATTTTCATCAATAAAAACTTTGGTGATATCAAAAATAAATATAAAAAGACAACCGTAAGTAGGATTAAGAGTTTTATTTCTAGGGAATTTGATATTAATATCAATAGATTTATTAATAAATCAAAAAGTAATTTTGAGTTTATTAAAAATCAAATTAGTAGAAATAAAGCAATAATTAAAACTATTCAATCTAAACGTTTTAACCACATATCAAGTTATAAAAATGAAGTTATGGTTCATGACTTTAGTCAAATGATTCAACTAGTAAATGCTGAATTAGAGTGAGAAACAAATACTCAAGAAAGATTGTTTAAAAATCTTATTAAAAATAAAGATAGGAAGCTCCAAGAATTTAATGCAAGTTACAAAAAGATTGAAAAAATGTTAGAGAAAACAGTATCTGAACTTTCTACTGTATTTAAAAATGATAATTCAGAAAACTTAACAAAAGTATTAAATAGTTTTGCTAATATTAAATTTTTAATGAAAAGCACTTGAGTTTCTAAGATGTTATCAGATTTAATTGATTTTTCTAAAACTACTAAAGCACTTAAGATTGATTTTGTTAAACAATTAAGTGCAATGTTTAAATTTGTAGAAACATTTGAAAACTCAGCGATTACACACCACAAGTATTTAGATAAATACAAGACTTTAGATACATTGGATAAAATCAAACTTAAAATTACAAAATTTGCATTGGATGAAATTAAGTTTTTATTCATCTCTGATGACATAAAAACAATTGCTCCTGAAGCTAGAAATGAATTCTATAGAGTTCTTTTCAAATTTGCTAATGCGAATAATATGAATATTATTATCATTACAGATGATCTTCAATTTATTAAAAATAACTGTGATTATGTTTACTTCTTTGACGATACTCAAGTTCTTGAGTGGGGAAAGGTTTCTAAAGTATTTAACAAGACAGTTTCTCCACTTGTTAAAATGCTTATTGAAGGTAAAATTCAATCACTTAACTCTCAAACAAACTCAAGTTATGTTGAGTCATTTGTTAAAAGAAACTCATTCTCAATTGATGATAATTTAGATCATTATGTTTACTGTACTCTTAAAGAATTTCAAACCTGAACTCATGTTATTCAAACAGTTAATATAGATAGTTCAATTGATTTAGGAGAAACTAAGACTCATACTTCATTAGTTAATCCAGATTTAGTAAGTGTATTTAATGAATCGCAAGTTTTACTTACATCACATGGAGTAAGTGTTAGAGAGAGAAAAGACAATCCAGTTTTGGAAGACTTAACTTTCTATAATGAACTTATTAATAATAAAAATTTAACTTCAATTTCAACAATTGAAGATGATCAAAATAATGAAAAATTAGTCTTTTAGTTATGTTGAAGAAACAAAATTGTAAAAACAACTTTGTATTTTAATTTTTAAAGTAAAATATTAAGCAAGGACAGAGGTACTTGCTTTTATTTTTTAATCGCAGGTTGAGAAATACTCTTATTAGCTGAACTGGGTAATGCCAGCGTAGCGAGTCTTTCTTTTTCGATGTCCTTTCATTCAAAAGAAAGGATTTTTTATTTTTATGAAAATAAAACCAAAAAGCTTACTATTTAGTGCAAGTTTACTTTCGCTAACAACATTACCAGCTGTTGCTGGTCAATGTTCTTCTGTAAGAGAAGATGAAAAAGTGACTACTTATACACTTTCTTTAATCAAACCTTATGGTATTGAAAATGCAGACACTTACAAAACTGAGCTAAATAATTTATTTAATTCAGAAATTCAAAAGATTGATAAATCAATCAAACTTAACATTAAGTTAGTTGAAGATGATTCATATAATGTTGCAAAAGATGAATTATTAAAAGGGGAAACTGATTTAGCTTTCATTAATTCAGGAACATTATTAAGCAAAAAAGATGAATTCATTTCAGAAAACTTATCAGTTGCACTTCAAACATTAACAAAACAATTTAAAGGTGACATCAAAGATGCAACTTATTCAAAAGATTCAGGTGTATCTTTAATGAAAATTGCAGATGCTGAAAGCATATACTTCAAACAAAAAGGCTGAGGGAATGATTGAAATCAACCTGAGGGAGAATGAGTTGAAAGCTACTACCCTAGATTTTATTCAGATGAATTAGTACCATACCAAAGAGGATTAATTGCAATCGTTGCAACTCGTACTATGGCTGATGAAATTACTAAAGCTTGAAAAACTAAAGATTTAGAAAAATTTGTTTCATACGGAATAGGTGTTGGTAAAAGTTCATCAGGAAGCAAATACCTATTACCAGAAGCATTATTTGCTAAAAACTTTAATACAGAAACAAACAAACCATTTGTTTCACTTGATCAATTAAGAGTTACATACTCAGATAAAATAAAACAAGCTAAATTAACTGAAGCTTCGACACAAACTAATGCTAATATTCACATTTTCTTTGATAATGAAGGTTCTTATTCATATACAAAATATAAAAATAGTAAAGAGTTTTCATACAAGGTTAATCCAGAAGTTAGACCGGGTGAAGGGGAACAACAACAAGATATTTACTTCTTGACTGTAACAGACCCATTGCCATACAATGTAGGAGTTTACAGTTCAAGAGTTACCGAAAAAGCTAAAAAAGCTATTAACTCAGTGTTTAAATCATTATCAGAACAAAATAAAGATATCTGAGGACCTAAAAATGGTTTCTATGGATACAAATCAATTGATAATGAACAAACAGAATATTGAAATAAATTAAGTGAGATTTAAGAATGATAAAGTTTAAAGATATAGTAATTAAATATAAAGATAATGAAAATTTTGATCTGAAAGATCTTAATTTTACTATTTCAAAAGGCCAATTAGTTGGTCTAATTGGAAAATCAGGAGCAGGAAAATCAACAATACTTAAATCTTTTTATGATTTTGACACTATAAAAAATGGTTCAGTCATTGTAGATGATTTAGATATTAAAAATTTAACGAAAAACCAAAAAAGAAAATATAAAAACCAAATTGAATATGTTGACCCTGATGGTTTAAATTTAGTTAATTACTCAACTTTTGATAATCTGAAATTTAATTACAAGTACTACAAAAACTTTATTTACAAGTTCTTTAAATTTATTGATAAGGAAACAAGAAATAAAATTTGAAATCTTGCTGAAAGATTACAAATTTCCAACTTGCTCCTTGCGCCAATAAATAAGTTGTCTAGTGGCCAAAAACAAAGAGCTCACTTATTAATTAGTTTAATTAATAAACCACAAATTTTACTTGGAGACGAACTTACAAGTAATTTAGATAACCAAAACTCGCACAATGTTATGAAACTTTTAAAAGAATTTTCTAAAGATAGATATACGATTATCGCAATTCATAATTTGAATTTAGCAGTCCAATACTGTGATAAGTTAATATCACTTAAAAATGGAAAAGTGGATAAAGTATTTATCAAAAATGAATTTGATAAAAAACAAATAGAAAGTTATTTTGATGAATCAAACCAAGTTAATAAAATATCAAAATAAGTCTCTTTTTAAAAAGTGACTATTAATATTAGTTGCATTTATTTTATTAATAGTTTCAATGTATTATTTAGGTTTTTTTTCTCCGGTTTCGAATCCAGGTTGAAAAAGAGCTACTAAAAATTTTACAGATATGTTTTCATTTGAGTCATATAACAAAAACTTAACTGAAAACTTATGAGAATTAAACTTTAAATACTTTATCCAGACAGTCAAAACAATAACTTGTGGTAGCATTTTAGGGTTTTTAGCAGCTTTATTTACAGGTTTTTTTGCTTCAACGAATATTCATAAACAAAAATCAATACCTTTAATTGTTAAAATAATTCTCTTATTGCTAAGAGCTTTCCCTGTAATTGTGTTTTTATTGTTATTTAAAATTTCATTTGATCCTTATTTATCTGCATTTACTATTTATTTCTGATTTACTTGATTATGATTGCACAAATACATTAATGATTTAATAGAAGCAGCTGATACTAAAAAATATTGAAATGATATTACAAAAGGATCTTCAAAATTAAAGTCATTCTATACAAATATTGTATTAGTGCTCAAAAATAAGTTTTGAGTGAACTTCTTCTTGTCTTATGAATCAAACATAAGATGAGTTTCAATTTTAGGTATTGTTGGAATAAACGGATTAGGGTTCTTTTTTGGTGATTTGACTAAATACCAAAAAAATATAGGAATAACTTTATTCTTTATATTCTTGTTTATATTAATCAATGATGGATTATTATTCTTCTTTAATAAAATTTTATTTGTTAAATCTAACATTACAATTAATTCTAAAGCAGACTTAAATAAATTCAAATATAACTGAAGAAAGTATGTTTTCTGATTCATTTTAGCTATTTACTTTGGGATATTTGTTTGAAGTTTAACAGACTTATTCCATAGTAAGGTAGACGCAAAAACATTCTCACTATTCTTTAAATCGCTATTTATTTGAGACTTCAGCGATGTTGTGAAAACTGATATTTATAAAGATTATTTATACATTTTTATGTATGCTTATGTCGCTGTTATTCTTGCATTTATTTTCGCAATAGCTTACTCATTTATATTGTCAGAAAACTTATTTAATTCATATCTTGTGTGATTTAACAAAATGATTTTGATAATTATTAAAATCATACCTGCAGTAATTTGATTTTATATGTTTAATCCGCTGATGAAAAGTCAAGTTGCAATAACTTCAGCAATCTTAATTTCGTCATTTAGACATATGTGCAAGCAGTTTGCTGAATCAATTAACTCAATTGATAGAAGAAAAATTTCAAATATGCAAGCACAGGGTAATTCGAAATGATTTATTTACAGAAACTTTATAATTCCACAAATTAAAGATCAAATAATTTCAACCAACTTATTTGAATATGAAAAATCATTTAGAAATGCAATTATTTATGGAGCATTTGCGAATATCAGTATTTATAAAACTATTAATAAATATCAAGAAACTCAAGAGTATTCAAAAATTGTTCCATTAATATTTCCTGCTTATGTGTTTTTAATTATGTTGGAAGTTGCTTATTTAATCTTCAAAAACAAAGATAAAATCAAGTTTTATATCAATAATTCGAAGTTATGAAATTCATTCAAAAAACAGAAGAATTTTATTCCAAAATCGCAAGATTTACTATTCTTTAAAAAAGATTTTTAGCAAAATTTTTTGAAGAAATTTTGCAAAATAAATTTTTAATCCTAGCACATAGCTTTAAAAATACTAAAAAATATCTTTTGATTTCACTTAAAATGCTTTAAAATACACCTTTAAAAATTACATTTTTAATGTAAAATTTATATACCTTTTTATATAAATTGTACATAGAGGTGTATTTTTTTATTTTTATTGAAGGTTTATCTGCAAGAAAGGAATGACAAAATATGGAACAACACAACTACAAATTACGTAAATTTGGTCCAAAAACTTGAAGAAGAGATTACTCAGTCACAAAGACTACTCTTCCGCTTTTTGATATTCTTGAAACAAGTAAAGAAAGTTTCGAACATTTTATGAACAAAAAGATTCAAGAATGTCTTTTAGAAATTTACCCTATTGAAGCCGCTAACAGAGAAGTTAAGCTTGAATACAAAAAGGGTTCTGTTAGATTAGAATTACCTTTCAAAAAAATCACTAGTGAAAGTGAAGGAATCAAAAAAGCTAAAGCGAAGGGAATGAACTTTAGTGCAAAAGTTTTCGTTACTTTGAAAAGTGAAGTTAAAAACTCAGGTGAAATTAAAGAAGATGAAGTTTTACTTGGGGAAATTCCATACATGACAAGTGGTGGGAGTTTTATTATCAACGGTTCTGAAAAAGTTATCGTTAGTCAATTAATTCGTTCACCAGGAGCATACTTCGGATTAGGTGTACGTAACAAACAATCTGATGACCTTTTCAACAAATTAGAAATCTTACCTAGAATTGGTTCTTGACTTGAAGTTTCTCACAAAGTTACATCATCAACATTGGATGCGGTTAAGATCAAAATTGACAAAAACAAAAATGTTAACTTAGCTACATTCTTGGGAGCATTTGGTTTTTCATCAAAAATAATTAGAGAGTTATTTGGTGAAAACAATGAATTACTTGATGAGACACTTAAGAAAGACAAACTCATCTTAAACTCAGAATTCACATCTGAAGAATTACTTGACGCGTGTCAAGAAGAACTTTTCAGAGGTTTAAGAAAAGGTGACCGTATTTCTGAAGAGGCTAAACGTTCATTATTACCAGGAATGCTTTTTGATAAGAAACGTTACAACTTATCTGTAACAGGTCGTCATATGTTAAATGAAAAACTTTCTTTAGTTGATAGAATTACAAACACATACTTAGCTAAAGATATTTACCTTAAGGGTGCTGATGAACCTGTATTTACAAGAGGAACATTCATCGACATTAGAAGAGCTAAAGAAATTCAAAACTTATTTAACGAAGGAAAAATTTCATATGAAAGAATTCCTGGAATTGATCCAGAAATTGTTTACCACAACGTTATTAAGAACAACAAGGTGTTAGCAAAGAGAACACACATTGTTAAAGTTTGAGTTTATCCAACTAGAAAATGAATGGAAGAAAAACTAGAACAACCTGTTTTAGTAATCGGTAACGATCCAAAATCAGTTGAGCCACACTTATTAATTTCAGATATAGTTGCTGCAATTAATTACTACTTCAACTTAACAGATGGAATTGGTAAAGATGATGACCCAGATTCATTAACAAACAAACGTATTGTTTCAGTTGGTGAATTATTAGAAGGTCAATTATCAGTTGCTTTAACAAAACTTGAAAAAGCAACTCGTGAGCGTATGGGAGCTAAAGAAGCTGACAAGGTTACACCTAAAAACGTTACAAACAACAAACTTGTAACAAACCAAATGAAACAATTCTTTAACTCATCAAAACTTTCACAATTTATGGATCAAATTAACCCATTATCAGAAGTTTCAAACAAACGTCGTGTTACATCACTTGGACCTGGAGGTCTTAACCGTGATACAGCTCAATTCGAAGTTCGTGACGTTCACGCAACTCACTATGGAAGAATTTGTGCTATTGAAACACCTGAAGGACCAAACATTGGTCTTATCTTAAACTATGCAACATATGCAAAAGTTAATGATTTAGGCTTCTTAAAAACTCCATACTACAAAGTTAACAATGGGGTTGTAGATTACAACGACATTAGATACTTAACAGCTGCTGAAGAAATTGGATACTCATTTGCTCAATCATCAGTTCACGTTGATGATGACAACAAAATTACAGATGATTTATTAACAATCAGACGTGATTACAGCTATATTATTAGTAAGCCACATGAAATTGATTTCATTGAGGTTTCATCAAAACAAATTGTTTCTATAGCTGCTGCTGCTATTCCGTTTTTAGAAAACGACGATGCCAACCGTGCACTTATGGGATCAAACATGCAACGTCAAGCAGTTCCATTAATCCAAGCAGAAGCTCCATATGTTGGAACAGGTATTGAGGCAGATATTGCTAAATACTCATCATACAACTTAAGAGCTAAAGGCGATGGAGTTGTTGATTTTGTTGATGGATCAAAAATCCACGTAAAACACTTTAAAGAAGTAAAAGATCCTAAAACAGGAGAAATTACAACAAAAGAAAGCTTTGATAAATATACACTTAGAAACTTCGAAAGAAGTAACCAAGGTACATTAATTCAACAAAAACCAATTGTTGAAGTTGGACAAGAAATTAAAGCTGGTGACTTATTAGTTGATGGTTCTTCATTCAAAGATGGAGAAATGGCTCTTGGTAAAAACGTTCTTGTTGGATTTACAACGTGAAATGGATACAACTTTGAAGATGCTGTTATCATCAACGAAAGATTAGTTAAAGATGATGTTTATACATCAATTCACATTGAAGAACAAACAATTCAATTCAGATCATCACGTGCTGGTGATGATATCTTAACAAACGATATTCCAAACGTTTCTAAATACTCATTAAGAAACTTAGATGAAAACGGTATTGTTAAAGTTGGATCAGAAGTTTTAGCCGGCGACGTTTTAGTTGGTAGATTATCACCTAAAGGAGAAGAAAACCCATCTCAAGAAGAAAAACTTTTAATGGCTATTCTTCAACAACGTCCACAAACATCAAAAGATACATCTCTTAAAGTTAAAAACGGTCATAACGGTACTGTAATTCACGTTGAAGTTCTTTCTAGAGAAAAAGGTGATGTTTTAGAAGAAGGAATTGACAAGATTGTTAAGGTTTCTATTGCTCAAAAACGTAAAATCAAAGTTGGGGATAAGATGGCAGGTCGTCACGGAAACAAAGGGGTTATCTCAATCGTGCTTCCTGAAGAAGACATGCCATACTTAGAAGATGGAACACCACTTGACATTATGCTTAACCCTCAAGGGGTTCCATCACGTATGAACATTGGTCAAGTTCTTGAGCTTCACTTAGGAATGGCTGCTAGAAAATTAAATGTTAAATTCGTTACTCCATCATTCGATGGTATTAAGAAGTCAGACATTGAAGCTTGTTTAAAAGAAGCTGGATTAGATAAGAGTGGAAAACAAATTTTAATTGACCCTATTACAGGTAGAAAATTTGATAAACCTATCTCTGTTGGTGTTATGTATATGCTTAAACTTAACCATATGGTTGATGACAAGATGCATGCTCGTTCAGTTGGTCCATACTCACTTATTACACAACAACCTCTTGGAGGTAAATCTCAAAACGGGGGACAAAGATTCGGGGAAATGGAAACATGAGCTATCGAATCCTATGGGGCAACAAACATTCTTCAAGAAATCCTTACATATAAATCAGATGACATTGCTGGACGTAATGCGTTATATAGTGCATTAGTATCAGGAAAACAATTACCTACACCAGGTATTCCAGAATCATTTAACGTTCTTTCATATGAACTTAAAGGTCTTGGAATGAAACTTGAAACAACTGAAGTAGAAAACTACGACAACGATTACGATGACAGTGAACAATATCACTATGTAGATTCACATGAAACAGGGGGAGATTGATATGAATAATTCAAATTTCGATGCTAAATCAGTAGAAGATAAAATCAATAAAATTACTCTCTCACTTGCAACAGATGAAGACATTTTAAAATGATCTCATGGTGAAGTTACAAAACCTGAGACAATTAACTATAAATCATATAAACCAGAAAAAGACGGTTTATTTGATGAACTTATTTTCGGACCTACAACAGACTACAAATGTCCTGTTTGTGGTACAAAATACAAAAAAAGTGATGAAAACTCAGTATGTACTAGAACACCTGCTTGTGAAAAATACAAACCAGTTATTTTACCTAAAATAACACGCAGAAGCAGAATGGGACACATCAAATTACACAACCCTGTTGTCCACTTCTGATTCTTCAAAATTGATCATTCAATTATTGCTAAGTTACTTGGACTTAGAGTTGCTGACTCTTCAAAACAAGTGACAAAAGCAGACTTAGAAAAATTAATTTACTACAAATCACACATCGTTTTAGAAGATGGTGGTTTAGAGTCATTAAAGAAAAACACAATCATAGACATTAACGAAGCTGCAAACATTTATGAAGCCGCATTAATGGAAATGTTAAAAATGTATGATAAAGATACAGATGAATACGAAGACATAGCTACAGCTTTAGATGAACTAAGAACATATGCTGAATCTAAAATTGGTAAAGACTTCGGTATTGACTTTTATCAATACAACGAAATCATTCATGAATATTCAGATGCTAAAATTGACACAGGTTCAAAAGCAATCGAATATTTATTAACTCACATTGATTTAGAAGAAGAAGCAAAAAAAGTTCAAGCTGAAATTGATTTAATTAACCAAGAAGCTGATGAGAATGGAAATCTTTCTTCAACAAAAGAACAAGAAAGAGGAAAACTTTACAAACGTTTAACAATCATTAACTCATTTATTAAATCAGGTCAACACCCAAAAAATATGTTGATTTACAACTTACCAGTTATCCCAGCTGACTTACGTCCATTAGTTCAACTTGATGGTGGAAGACACTCGACAAGTGATGTTAATGAACTTTACCGTCGTATCATTATCAGAAACAACCGTTTAGCTAAATGAAACGAAGCTGATGCTCCTATGTTAATTAAACAAAACGAGTATCGTATGATTCAAGAAGCTGTTGATGCTTTAATTGATAACAACAGAAAGAAACCTACACCGGTTACATCAAAAGATGGACACCCTCTTAAATCTATCTCTGATGCACTTGTTGGTAAAAAAGGTCGTTTCAGACAAAACCTTTTAGGAAAACGTGTTGATTATTCAGGTCGTTCAGTTATCGTTGTAGGACCAACTCTTAAAATGCACGAAGTTGGTATCCCAAGAGATATGGCTGCTAAATTATTCGAACCTTGAATTATCAAAGAATTATTAGAGAATGAAACTTCAATCACATCTGTTAAATCAGCTAAAAAAATGATTGACTCATTAAACCCAATCATTTGACCATATGTTGAAAAAGCTATTGATGGAAGACCAGTTCTTTTAAACCGTGCTCCTACATTGCACCGTTTATCAATTCAAGCATTCCAACCAGTTTTAATTAGAGGAAAAGCTATTAAATTACACCCGTTAGTAACTACAGCGTTCAACGCCGACTTCGATGGGGACCAAATGGCTGTTCACGTTCCTATTTCAGATCAAGCTGTTAGAGAGGCTCGTGAATTAATGTTAGCTTCTAAAAACATCCTTGGACCAAAAGATGGAGAACCTATCATTAACCCTTCACAGGATATGATTTTAGGTCTTTACTACTTGACTATTGAAAAAGCAGGGCAACCTAATGAAGGTAAAATCTTTGCTAACTATGAAGAAATGTTGTTAGCTTATGAAAATGGTATTGTTAACTTACATACAAGAGTTGTGTTACCAGTTTCTGAATTAGATAAAAATTCAGTTAAATTACATACATCAAATCCTTACATTTTCTCAACAGTAGGTAAATTCATCTTAAACAAAGTATTCCCATCAGACTTTGAATTTATCTTTGGTAAATCAATAGTAAGAAAAGAAACAGTTAATACAGATGGTTCAATTTCAGTTTCTGAAAAAGAAAGATTAGACACATCAGAAAATGCATTAGACAAATACACAATGCCTTATGGAACAAACTTTGCTGAATATCTTAAAGATATCCCTATTAACTTGGGATTAAATAAAAAAGACATTGCAAAAATTGTTCTTAATGTGTACAAAAAATATGTTGCTGTTGTAACAATGGAAGACATCGCAGGTGTTGTTGATTCTACAGATGTAAATAACTTTGAAAGTCGTTTCAATGACTGTGCTGCATTAATTGACTATGCAGGTGAACGCATTCCTACAATTCACGCAACAAACATTTCAAACTTCATTAAAGAAGAATTCGAAAGAATTAATTTCATCATTGGCACAGATGAAGAAACACACAAACTTAAGAGACAATGAAACATTAATGACTACACATTAGTGTTAGAAAGAGTTTGATTCAGATATACAAACTATGTTGCTTCTATTCTTGACAATATCAAAGAATTAGGGTTCAAATATTCAACAATATCAGGAACAACTATTTCAATGAATGATATTACAACATTAGATACAACAGCTCAAAAGATCAAAGAGGGAGAAGAATACACAGATCAATTAAAACACTTCTTCCTTGAAGGTTACTTAACAGATGACGAGCGTTACAGCTTAACAATTCAAAAATGATCACAAGTTAAAGAATCTATTGAAAAAGATCTTAAAGAAGTTACAAAATCAGATATTGATAACCCATTATTTATGATGTTCACTTCAGGGGCTCGTGGAAACTCATCTAACTTTACACAGTTAGCAGGTATGCGTGGACTTATGAGTAACAACACCAAAGTTCTTAAAGCTGATGCTGAAAACGACCGTGTTGTTCGTTCAACAATTGAAGTTCCTGTTAAATCATCATTCCTTAGTGGACTTAGTGCTTACGAATTCTATTCATCAACTCACGGGGCTCGTAAGGGACTTACAGATACAGCTCTTAACACAGCTAAATCAGGATACTTAACGCGTAGACTTGTTGACGTTGCTCAAAGTATTGTTGTTAAAGAAGTTGATTGTGGTTCAGACTTTGGATTTGTTGTAAAAGATATTAGAGATACAAAAACAAACACAGTTATTGAGTCATTACAAGAAAGAATCGAAGGAAGATTCACAAACAAACCAATTATTGATGCAAATGGTCACATTATTGTTGATGCAAACACATTAATTTCAGCAGAAATGGCTGATAAAATTGTTAACTTATACAACATTGACCAAGTTGAAATCCGTTCAGTATTATCTTGTCATACAAGAAATGGAGTTTGTGTTCACTGTTATGGAAAAGACCTTGCAACAAACCGTTTAGTCAACATCGGTGAAGCTGTTGGAGTTGTTGCTGCACAAAGTATCGGAGAACCTGGTACACAGCTTACAATGCGTACATTCCACACCGGAGGGGTTGCCGGGGTTGAAGATATTACAGGAGGATTCGGACGTCTTCTTGAACTTATCGATGCTTACGAAAAACCTTGAGGAAAACCTGCTGTTATCTCACCTGTAACAGGAACAGTTGTTTCAATTGCGCCAGCTAGAGATAAAAACGGAAAAGAAAATGACATTATGCTTGTTGAAATTGAAACAACAAGACCAAATGGACAAAAAGAAATCGTTACAACATCAGGTAGAGTTTCTCAAAAATTACGTGTTAAAGTTGGACAAACACTTAAACCAGGACAAAAAATCTTTGAAGGGCCAATTATTATTAATGACCTTCTTGAAGTTGCTGACACACGTGCAGTTCAAAACTACTTATTAAAAGAAATTCAAAGACTTTACCGTTTACAAGGTATTACAATTTCAGATAAGTACATTGAAATCATTATTAGACAAATGCTTTCAAAAATTATGATTACAGACCCAGGGGATTCAAAATTCTTCACAGGAAGCTTAGTGGATACATTCATCTACCAAAAAGAAAATGGAAAATTAATTGCTCAAGGACTTAAACCAGCTTATGGTCAAGTTAAAATCCGTGGAGCAAAGCAAACTCCTTTATTAAGTGACTCGTTCTTATCAGCTGCATCATACCAAGAAACAGCTAAGATTCTTGTTAACTCATCAATCGCAGAAAGAATTGATCACTTAGATGGTCTTAAAGAAAACATTATTTTAGGTTACAAAATTCCTGCTGGAACAAACTCAAATTACCAACTTAAAGGTAAATATGACATTCGTGACCCACGTTCATATTTCACAAACAAAGTTATCTTAGATGATACACTTGAAGATGAAAATGGTAATGTATATATTTCAGAAGACTTTAACAAGTACACAACAGACTTATTAAAAGAATCCGAAAAAATGGGTGACTTAGACGAAGTTTTAAGTGATCTAGCACAAGAAAACGAAGAATTACAAAACTCATTTGAAGATTCATATGCATCTGATGATTATGAAGAAGACTTCGCAAACGAATAATTTGAAAATCAGAGATTCAGTTCTCTGATTTTTTTATTTAACTTCTTAAAAACTAAAAGCGTAGTCTACAAGCTGTAAAAGTTTAAATACACAAACATTTATTTATAATATAATTAGAGCATGAATTTAATAAAGATATTTGAGATGCAAAAAGAGTTGGATAATAAAATCAGAGAAAAAAGTTTAAGTCTTAATCCAACATTTAACAAAGAAGACTTTATAGTTCAAAAAACTCTAGCACTTTTAATAGAAGCTGCTGAATATGTAAATGAAGTTCAAAGTTTTAAATATTGAAAATTACAAAAAAATGTAAATAAATTAGCTGTAACTGAAGAATTTGCTGATTTAATCCATTTCCTAGTTAATTTTGCTTATAAATTTGATGTTCTACCTGAAATAGAACCAAAAATAATTAACCAGGATATAAACATTCAATTCCAACATTTATTTATTTCATTAGCAAACATAATGAAAAAAGTTAATAAATCAAATATCGAATACGCGTTTCAAGTTGCATTGGGTTCATTTGTAATGTTAGGGTTTACTTATGAAGATTTATATGATGCATATGTTCTTAAAAATCAAAAAAACTACGACCGTATTAAAAATAATTATTAAAAAATAACCAGCTACATAAGTTGGTTATTTATTTTTGATAAAAATTAAATTATCAAATTGCTTATTGTGCTTAACAATTCATTTATTATAAATTCTGAATTTGTGTTTGTATTTATTGAGAAGTTTTAGTGCAAAACCAACCCCGATAAATACTACATAAATGATAATCGATACTGTATTTTTGAATTCTCATTGACCACCTAAAATTCAAGGGAAGAATGTGATTAATAAGACAAATAACATTATACAAATATCAATAATGTAAATAGCTTTTTCTCAAACAGGTATTTTTGAAATTCTTTTCTTTGCAGCTAATCTGAATGCTATAAAGAATGTGATTAAGTCTTCAATTAATAATGCAATTGAGCTGGTTATAATTGTTGCTTTAAAGAACTCATCACTATATTTTTTATCTAAGAATATAGTAGGAACAAGTCATAATGTAATCATTGAAATCATTATTATAACCGTAGAAAAAACAATTGCATTTTTAAATTCACCCTTTTTATTTTTATGATGCAATGAATTGAATAAGTAACCATCTTCAGAAAGAGGAACAAGTTTTCTAGCAGTTGCAACTGTTTGAAAAATTCTAAATCCTAAATCATTACATAATAATCCAATAATGAAGATAGCAACTCCAAATGAACCTAACCCATAGGTGTAGATTTTTGAAATCTCGTTTGAGCCATCTCTAGGAGTCACTTTTAATGAGTTTGGCAAAAATAAATAGAGTGAAAAGAATATTAGATAAAACCCAAATATGAAAGCTAATGATGTTAATAATATTTTTCTAAAACTCTTGAACTTAACATCTTTAGCCATAGCAGCAACATCTTCAGTTCCTGCAAAAGCATACATAAATAAAAGAACATCAGCAATAATTAATTGAGGTGTAACTTTTTTGTAGGTAGCTGAGTCAGGTAATGTAGCTTCCTTTGAAACAGCGACTAACATTACAAAGATGGCTAAAATAAGTATTATTCATTTAAATAATGAGGCAATGAAAATAATTTTCTTATTTGTTTTTAATCCAATTGTTGAAATAGCAATTATGGAAATGAATAGTAAGATCGAAATCCCTCTAACTATTCACATAACTAAGCTGCGTTGAGCAAATTCTTCTGGTTTAGGCAGTATGATTTCAACAACATCAGCTAGGAATAAAGGTGCAATTGCTGATAAAAGCGGTGTTTGAATAAATTGGTTTCATCCGATGAAGAAAACAAGATTTCTAAGACCACGTTTTTTTGATTTTGTTAATTTACCATGAACAACATCATCATCTAAATGCCTTGCGTAAGCATACGAACCACCGTAGTGATCATCGTATTGATTTGATAATCTAGAGAATACCAACATTATTCCAAAGCATATAAATGCTGAGAGTATCAATACAAGATACCCTCAGTAAGATATGTTCATAATTGTTGATATTGTAGTTATAAAACCTATACCAACGACAAAATTAATTGTAAAAAATGTAAAACTTTTCTGTGTGAATTGCTTTTGCATTTTTTATTATTTTGCTTTTATTTCGTTAGAAGGTTTTTGACCATTGAAAATTACATTGTAAATTTCATCATATGTTTTAACAGGTACATATGTCAAGTTTTCTTTAATTTCAAAAGGAATGTCTTTCAAGTTTTTGATATTGTTTTCAGGTATGAAAATCATTTTAAGTCCTTTTTGACTAGCTGCAAATGATTTTTCTTTTAATCCACCAATTTCAAGGACTTTGCCTCTTAATGTAATTTCACCAGTCATTCCAATTGTGTTAGGAACTGGTCTTTTTGAAAGAGCAGAAATAATTGCAGTTGTAAATGTTATACCAGCACTTGGTCCATCTTTAGGAACTGCTCCTTCAGGTACGTGAATATGAATTGTATTGTTTTCAAAATCAAACTCATTAACACCAAATTTTTCAGCGTTTGCTCTAACGAAAGTTAAAGCAATTTGAGCTGATTCTTGCA
Organism: Mycoplasma sp. 888; assembly: GCF_035609225.1. Lineage (NCBI taxonomy): Bacteria > Bacillati > Mycoplasmatota > Mollicutes > Mycoplasmatales > Mycoplasmataceae > Mycoplasma > Mycoplasma sp. 888. The sequence goes on along the minus strand of NZ_CP141192.1, from coordinate 573,198 downwards.
TAACTTCTTTAAGTGAACCAGTTAACTTAATTTCTGATTTGCCTGGGTATGTAGTTACCTCAATCGGCAATGTTGAACCACCAAATGATGTGTAAGCTAATCCTGTTACTAAACCTGGAACAACATATTCTTCTTTTTCTTCTTGTTTGAATTTAATTACACCAAGTAATTCTTCGATTTTATCAAGTGTAATTACGTATTCTTTTAATGATAGATCATCAAAAGTCTTAACAACTATTTTTCTAGCAATCTTATCTAATGTACGTTTAAGACCTCTGACTCCAGCTTCAAGTGTGTAATGTTGAATGATGTATTTAAGAACATCATCTGAAATTTGGAAGTATTTTTTAACTAAAGCAGCTTGCTCAAGCACTTTTGGTATTAAGTGCTCTCTAGCAATGCTTAATTTTTCACTTAATGTGTATGAAGATAATTCAATAACTTCAACCCTATCAATTAATGCAGCTGGTATGTTTTCGTAGTAGTTAGCTGTAGCAATGAAAATACATTTTGATAAGTCGTATTCGTGTTCCAAGTAGTGATCTTGGAATTTTGTGTTTTGCTCTGGGTCTAAAACTTCAAGCATTGCGCTTGCAGGATCACCTTTCATATCAGCTGCCATTTTATCAATCTCATCAAGAAGGATAACAGGGTTTGAAACTCCTGCATGCATCATTCCTTTGATGATTTTTCCAGGCATGGCTCCTATGTAAGTTCTTCTGTGTCCTCTAATTTCGCTTTCATCGTGAACTCCTCCAAGTGAAACTTTAACGAATTTTCTATTTAAAGCACTTGCGATAGCTTTTGAAAGTGATGTTTTCCCTGTTCCAGGAGGACCGACAAGAGTTAAGATAGGAACATTGTTAAATGTATTTGTTTCTTCATTGTTTTTAAATAATGAAAGGTCAATTTCGAATTTATCATCAATCTTGATTTTGTTTTCATCAAGTTTTTTAACTTGGTTGTTTTTAATAATAACAGCTAAGTATTCAATAATTCTTTGCTTAATTTCATTTAAACCATAGTGGTGTTTATCTAAAACTTCTCTAACTCTGTTGATGTCTAATAATTCGTGTTGAACTTTTCTTCAAGGAAGTTTCTTAAGAGTATTAATGTATGTTTTGATGATTGAAGCTTCAGGAGAAACAGGAACCATTTCTTCTGATTTTTTAGTTTCAGCATCAATAAGTTTAATAACACTTTCAGGGAAGATGTCTTTGAATTTTGAATTGATGATTTGTGCATACTCATCATCAGATGCAGTTGGGTTAAGTTCTTTAATTTGTTCTTGAAGAGCTTTTAATTTTTCTCTAAGTAAGAATTCTGTTTGTTGCTTACTTAGTTTTTGTGTTATCTTACCTTTTAATTCCGTTTCTGCTTGAAGAATTTCATTAATTTTTGAAGTAGCTTGAATTAAGTAAGTTTGGTATCAAAATCTGTTGTATGGTTCTTTGAAAATTTCAAGTCTTTCTGGAACAACTACAGGTGAAATGTGGTTTAAGAAAGTAGCGATTAATGCACTTGCATAATCTTCAGAGAATCTATCAGTTCTACCTTCAAAGTATCTGTTTGTTAAATCAACAATACTTGTGAATGTAAAGTGTCTTCCTGATAAAGGTTCAGCTTTAAATAAGCCAATAAAATCGGAATCAGTAAATTGTTGTGTTTTATCTTCTTCAAGATCAATTCCCACACCTGTAAAAATTGAGAAAGTTTGCAAGTAGTCATAAACTTCCCTTAATTCTTTTTTAGATAATGTAGCAAGTAAGTCGACGAATGCTCCATCTTCTCCAGTTTCCGAACCTATAAAACCTTTATATTCAACGTGCGATTGAACTCCTTCAGGAAGAGTTTCAAGCATTTTAAATCCATTAGGTAAATAGAATTGTGAAATAACTTTATAAACTACGATAAATGAATCTGTTGTAGCTTTGTAAATTACTTCAAGTGGTTTTATATAGTTACCATAAACAATTTCATCTGTTGATTCAGGTTTTGCATATAAAACAACTGCTCTTCCTGATTCTTTAAGTAATTCTTCACGATTCTTTTTAAGATCTTCAACAAGAACTTTTTCTGTAACCTCAGTTTCCATAAAACCACCAGGAATTGAATAAAAATCCGGTGTTTCAAAGAATGTTACATAACCTGATTTATCAGCATTCGCTTTTTTAATATATTCATTAAAAGTCATCATTCTCCTTCTATTTGTCTTTTACAACAATGTTAATGATTTTTCCAGGTACAAATATTTCTTTAAGGATTTCCTTACCTTCTAATCATTTTGTTACTTGTTTTTTTCCTCTTTCTAAAACTTCTTCTTTTTGTGCTGTTTTTGAAACTGTTAATTCAGCTCTAACTTTTCCATTAACTGTAATTCCATAAGTTATTTCATCCATTTCTAATGCAGAATTATCTATAGCAAAATCATAAAGGTTTTTTGAGTCAAAGTATTTGCTTGATAATTCTCAAACAATGTGTGGAATGAATGGTTCAAGAATGTTTAATAAAACGTAGAACATTTCTGTGATTAATTCAGGTTTTGTAATTGAATCATATTCATTCATAATTTCCATAGTTCAAGAAATTAAAGTGTTAAATGAGAATGAATTATCATCACTTTCAAATGTGTTTTTTTGTTTTTGCATTCCTTGGTAAAGTTTAAACCTTGCAATTTTTTCTTCAGCACTTAAGGTTGATTTGTCAATGTTTTTAAAGTTTGATTTTACATCAATTTCAGAGCTTCTATCATAAAGTCTATTGATGAATTTAAAACATCCAATAACGCCTGAATCACTTCATTCAAGTTCTTTTTGAGGAGGAGCTGCAAATAAGATAAATAATCTAGTTGTATCAGCACCATAGGTGTTAATCATCTCTCCAGGTTCAACTGTATTACCTTTTGATTTAGACATCTTAGCACCATCTTTAAGGACCATACCTTGAGTTAATAAATTAGCAAATGGTTCTCTAAAGTTTACTAAATCTAAGTCAGATAATGCTTTGGTGAAGAATCTTGCATAAAGTAAATGTAAGATAGCGTGTTCAATTCCACCGATGTATAAGTCAACTGAATTTCAGTAATCTAAGTTTTCTTTCTTGAAAATAACTTCGTCACGTAAGTTTGATGGTGTAGTATATCTTAAAAAATATCAACTTGATTCAAAGAATGTGTCCAATGTATCAGTTTCTCTTGTTGCTTTTGAACCACAAAGATGACAAGATGTATTCATTCATTCTTCATTAGTTAAAAGTGGATTACCTTGACCAGTGAACTTAACTTCTTCAGGTAATAAAACAGGTAATTGGTCAAGTGAAACAGGAACTGTTCCACATTTTTCACAGTGCATAAGAGGAATTGGTGTTCCTCAATATCTTTGTCTAGAGATACCTCAGTCGCGTAAGTTGTATTTAACTTCTTTAGTTAATTTAGTTTCTTCAACTTGAACTGAATTATTATCTAAGAAGTCTAAATGGTTAATTTCCATAAAAGTGGTGTGTGTTTGATTATTTGATGAAACGATCGTTGCATCTTTGTTTGGATTATTTGATGCAAAATCAGTAATGATAACTTGAATTAAGCTACCATTGAAAGGATTTTTAACAGTGTAAGGTGTTTTTATAAAAATTTTCTTTGAAAAGTCTTTTTTAACAAAGTTTAAATTGATTTCTTCAAGCAAGTCTAAAGCTTCTTGATTAAAGTAATTTATTTCTTTTAAGGCATGAACTAATTGATGTTTGTTCGAGATAGCAACATAATCAATTTTTGAAATGTAATCTAAATTTGATTCATAGACATTAAGTGTGTTTTGACTGTTATTTGCAAATTCAAATGTTAATTTATAATCTTCAGTTCTACCAATTCAATTTTTTTGCATCGTAAGAACTTGTTGAGGTCAGTGTACTTCAAGAGATTTAAGGTCTTCAAGTAATTCATTAGCATACTCAGTAATCTTTAAGTAATAAGTGTCCATTTCTTTTTGAATAACTTGATTTCCACATCTTCAACATTTGTTATCTTCAACTTGTTCGTTAGCTAAAACTGTTTGATCAAATTCACATCAGTTTAATGAACTTTTCTTTTTGTAAATTAAACTTTTTTCTCAAAGTTTGATGAAAATGTATTGTTCTCATTTTGTATATGAAGGATCACAAGTGATTGTTTCATAATCTCAAGCAAATGAAATTCCTAATCTTTTAATTTCATCATCCATTGATGTAATGTTTTGATATGTTCAGTTTTTTGGATGTGTTCCGTTTTTAATTGCTGCATTTTCAGCAGGTAAACCAAAAGCATCTCAACCAAATGGATGAAGGACATTGAAACCTTTTCTTCTAAAGTATCTAGATACAGCATCACCGATTGAGTAATTACGAACGTGTCCCATATGCAATTTTCCACTTGGATAAGGGAACATACTTAAGACATATTTTTTAGGTAAACTAAAATCATCTTTTGGTTCAAAAGCATTAGTTTCTTCTCAGATTTTTCTTCACTTTGAATCAATTTCTTTAAAGTTAAATTTTGACATAAACACCTTTCTATGAATCACACTTATTCACTGTGGAATTATTTAGGATGTTATCTAAAAACTTAGTTTTAGATAAGGTAAAAATAAATATATAAATTATAAAATAATTTATTGCAATATTGCTCAAATTAAATGATAAATATAAAGTGATAGAACCTACAAAATAATTTGGAATACCAAAGAAGAAAACTTTGAATTTATTATCATAGTTAGCAAGCAGTTCATTAAACGAAATTGTATCTAGTTGCTTGAATAATTTGAAATAAATTAAGTTAAATAAAAATGTATTCAAAAATGTTATTATTGTAATTGTTACTAACGAACTTATACCTAAGATTACAAGGGCTGAAAGTTCTTTTTTAAGCTTAGATTTTCATAATAATTTTCCAAATAAATAAGAACTGAAAACGAAGACACCTTGCATTAATAAAAGAATAAAGTTTCCTAGAAATGCAATATCTAATGTAGTTGATTTAATTGTTATAAATGGACTTATCAAAAAGTTTGAAATAAGCATTATTAATGAATATTGAATATCGATAATAAAAGCAGTTAAAAAAGCTGAAATTAAAAGGAAATTGAAAGATAAAAATGAATTAAATGGAATAAAACTTCCTATAATACTAAAAACAATAGAAATAGCTAACATCAAGCCTGTGAAAGCTATTTTGAAAATAACATTCATATTTTTCTTATTTCAAACTAAAAATTGTTTTTTTTGCATTATTTTCCTCCTTTTTTACACTTTTTTCTTTTGCGCAATATAAAAATATATTCATTAAATAATATCATTATTTCATTTTATTAGTAAAAAAATCCAAAAAAGAACAAATTATGAACTAGAGACTGAATTCGTTCATTTTTCATATGACCATAAAAATCAGTGCGTTTAATTTTAAATAATTAAAAAGTAATATATTTAGTTTATTTTTTAGATTGTTATGATAAAATTAAGTATATTTTTACAATTAATATTTAGTTAAAAATATTCAATTTAGTTAATAAAGAGGTGATATGGGTAAGATTACATTTTACAAAGATAACAAACCATATTATGATAAAGAAAATGGATTAGCTTATGTTGAAGTTATTAAAGACTTTTTAATAACAAAAGCAAAAGAAACTAATTGCTATGGTTTTATTGTAGGTATCAGTGGAGGGATTGATTCTTCACTTGTGTATGCGATAGCAAAACAACTTCCTTTAAAAGTTAAGGGAGTTGTGATGTCAGTCAATGGAATGTTGCAAAGTGATTTAGAACACATTAAAAAACTTGAACAAAAGTTTGGTGATAAATTTGAGTACATTGATTTATCTGATGCTTTTAACTCTTTAAGCAAGCAAGTTAATGTTAAAAATCAATTAGCAGTCGCTAACATTAAACCACGTTTAAGAATGACAACTTTATATGCTTTAGCTCAAGAAAATAATTTACTTGTGTTAGGAACAGATAATAAAGATGAAACATTCATTGGTTACTTCACAAAGTATGGTGACGGTGGAGTTGATTTACTTCCGATTTGTCATCTTACAAAAGGTGAAGTTAGATTTTTGGCTTCACTTCTAAATGTACCAACTGAAATTATTAACAAAGCACCATCAGCGGGATTATGAGAAAATCAAACTGATGAAGATGAATTAGGTTTCTCATATGCTCAACTTGATTTTTATTTAGATCACTTAAATGACTATGAACAAATTAAATCAGTATTACCAGAAGAAGTTATTAAGAAAATTGAATATAAACATAAAATCTCACAACACAAAAGAGATTCAATTTATAAACCAAATGATATAGATTAGGAGAGATAAATTATGGCAGGACATTCACACGCAGCAAATATAGCGCATAGAAAAGGTGCACAAGATGCAGCAAGAGGAAAAATTTTTCAAAAATTATCTAAAGAAATCTTTGTTGCAGCAAGATTAGGAGCAGATCCTGATACTAACCCAGCTTTAAAATTAGCAATTGCTAAAGCTAAATCAAAAAATATGCCAAAAGACAACATTGAAAGAGCAATTGCTAAAGCAGCTGGAGATAAAAATGCAAACGCATTTATTGAAACTGTTTTTAACGCTACTGTAGGTGGAGGAGCAACATTTATCGTTGTGACATTATCAGACAACCTTAACAGAGTTAAATCAAATATTCAGTCATACTTTAACAAACAAAATGCTACATTAGGTAAAACAGGTCAAATTCCATATCCATTCAGAAAATTAGGAATTATTGAAATTACTAAAGAATTAGTTAATGAAGATGATTTAATGGAAGTTGCACTTGAAAATGGTTCAGAAGATGTTGAAACATATGATGAATCATTTGTATTAACTACATTACCTGAAAACTTCACAGACTTAAAAAATGCAATCGAAGATAAATTTGGTCAAATTGACTTTATCCAATGTGAAGTAACATATGTACCAGATATGTATGTAGAATATGATCAAGAAAAGAAAGACAAATTATTGGAATTTGCAGACAAATTAAAAGAAGATGATGACGTTCAAGATGTTTACCATAACATAGAAACTGAAGAATAATGCAAATAATTAGAGATTTTTTCGAAATCCTCAAATCAAGCACAGGCAATGAAGGGTTATCTTATTTCATTCTAATACTTGTCACATTACTTTGTTTATTAGCTATACCAACTATTCTTTCATTCATTTTCCCACTTATTAAATTAAGTAAGAATGGTTGAAAAAATCTGTCATTTTATTTATACTCATTTTCAACAGGTTTTTTCTTAGTGTTAGCTACATTTGGTTTTTTAAGAGAATCACTTGAATTAGCGAATCAAGGTGCAGTGACAAACAATCTAAACGTCTATGGATATAGCATTTTAGTCGTAGTTATCGGTCTTGCTGTAGGTATCTTATTTTCATTCACGCTTAAGTATGCAGTTACTTATCAAATTAATAAAAAACTTAAAAAATCAAATAATAGAAAGATAAATGCATTTGTTCACGACCACGATCATGGTGATGGACACGAGCATGATGATTTTGATTTCTCACACCCACATTCAGAATATTTCCACGAAGTCAAGGAATATAATAAAAATCAAAATATATTTTTAAGACAAAGTAAAAATTATAATAACTCAAGACACGTTCATTATCATCCTGATTACATCTTTTCAAATGATGAGTCAATTATTAAAGCTGAACAAGAAGCGATTAATTTAGCTTCAAATAAATTAAAAGTTATTGCTTTATTACTACTTTTAACTCACAGAATTCCAGAAGGATTATTATTAGGATATAACTTAAATTTGGCAGCAAACGGTCGCGAAAACTCACTTACTATGGCTTATTTTGCTTCTTTAGTTTTACACTTAATCCCTGAAGAAACAATCTTCTATTTTAGACTTAGAGAGGCAGGATACTCAAGAATTCAATCATTATTATTATCATTTTTAGGGCTTTCATTATTTTTACCATTTATGTTAATTGGTTGCTATGCAGGCGCAGCAATTGAGAAAAACTGAATGCTAAAAGGAATGATGATGTCAGCAATCGCTGGAATTTTCATTTTCACTACTTTAATTGAGTTTATTCCTGAGTTTTATCATTCACATATGTCAAAGAAAAAATGATATTTCATCCTTGCATTCTTATTTATTGGTGTAATCTTTGCTGCATTAATTCTTTCATTCCATACACACAATCACTCACATTAATTGTGAGTTTTTGTTTTATTTATCATATTCCTGTAGATATTTTCAGTGTAATAAAACATATTGATAACAATTTTTGCAAAACTTAATATAATTTAAATATTAAATATTTAAATTTTTACAATACAAATAAAAAGGATTTGAATGAAAACAAAATACAAAATAAGCTTACTTTCGTGTTTATGCGTAGTTTTTGTAATTCTGTTTATTTTACTAACTGCAATTTTAGTAAAAAATAACGAAACAACTGCATTAACTTGAGAAATTGGTTTAGTCATTGTCGCAATGATTTTAATTTTTACTTCACTAGCAATTACACTAGTTTGAATTACAAAGATTTTTGCAAAATCAAGAAACATTGTTAAAAACTCTTTTGATTCATTTACTGAAGATATTATGTCAAGTAATAACATCGGATTTGTTATTTACAATGCTGAACATAAAATCATTTGAGCAAGTAACTTTATCAAAAATAAGTTTCACAAAGATTTTATTGATATTCACATTAAGACATTCTTTACAACAATTTCAGATAGCAAAGAATTTTTAGAGCTTGATATGAATCAAACTAAAATTGAGTTTGAAAATAATAAAAACATTTACGAAGCTCAATTCTGACCATTATCAAACATCATAATTGTTCGTGATATTACAACTGAAACTTTATTTAAAAATGAAGTTCACAATCAAAAAACTGTTATTGGTGAAATTGAAATTGATAATTACCAAATGTATCAATCAATCTTATCTGAAGAGCAACTTTACTTGGTTAATAAAACAATTATTGATACATTCAATGAATATTCAAAAGAATACAACTTAATTTATAGACAATATACAAACGGTAAGTTCATTGTTATTACAGACCAGGTTTCGCTTTACAATATGTCTAAAGATAAGTTTTCTTTATTTACAAATATTCAAAAGAATCTTCCGGATACATCAATTGGTAAACTTTCACTTAGTGTTGGGTTTGCTAGAGGATGAAGTTCACTTAAAGAAAAATTAGAGCAAGCCAAAAAAGCTTTAGTTCAAGCTCAAAACCGTGGAGGAGACCAGGTTGCAATTTTCAGTGATACAGAAACTGCGATTTATTATGGTTCAAATATCGAAATTGTCTCTAACAACAATATGACTAAAATTAAGAAAATTTCAGATGAGTTCCTTAAAAAACTTGATAGCGACCAAATTACAAAGGTTATTGTTTATGGACATCAATCAACTGATATGGACTCATTAGGTTCATCGTATGGAATTGCATATTTAGCTCATCAAAAAGGTAAGAAAGCTTACATATGTGCTGAAACATTCGATATGACTACAACATATTTTAGAAATGAACTTAGTCACAAAAACAATGTTTATGAAGATACAGATTTAAACTTAGAAAAAATTATCATAAGTGCAAATAAAGCATCAAAATTAACAGACTTAAACACATTAGTTGTATTTGTAGATAATTCAGATCCAGGTCGTACAGATAATAAGGATGCTATTTTAAATACAGATAGAGAAAATATTTTCGTATTTGACCACCACAGAGTTGGAAAGCAAATTGATTATTGTCCTGTTACAAATATTTATGTTGAAACAACAGCTTCTTCAGCTTCAGAAATTGTTACTGAAATTTTTATGCTTACAGATAGGGAATGAAAATTCTCACCATTATGTGCTCAATTACTTTTAGGTGGTATTTTAGTTGATACAGTACAATTTACAAAATCAGTCTCAGCTAGAACGTTCCAAGCAAGTGCTTGGTTGCAATCAAAAGGTGCAAATGTAGTTGAAGGAAGCGAAATTCTTAAAATTGATGAAACAACAAAAGAACAAATTAATACTATTTTAGAAAATGCACAAGAAGTTAAAAAAGGTTACTACTTAGCATATTCTCCAATCGAAGTTGAAGCTGACGTTATTTCAATGGCTGCTAATGAACTTCTTAAAACAAAAGGTAGAGTTGCTTCCTTCGTTATTGCAAGACTTAAGGGAACAAATTTATACAAACTTAGTGCTAGAGGTATAAATACAAACGTTCAGATTATTACTGAGCAAGTTGGTGGAGGTGGACACTTTAGGACTGCTGCTGCTATTTCAAATGAGGAATTAGAAACATTTGTTAACAATGTGCACCACGCAATAACAACAACAGAAAGAGAGTTAAAAGATGAAAGTTATACTAATTAAAGATTGTAAAGATGGGAAAGCTAACACAGTTATCGAAGTATCAAACGGTTATGGTTCAAACTATTTAGTTAAAAATGGTTTTGGAGTTCCATACAATGAACAAACTGCAAGACAATTACAAAGAAGATTAGATGATTTATCAGCTGATGAACATGAAAAAAGAACAGGTGCTTTAAGACTTAAAGAGAAATTAGAAGAGTTAAGATTAGAATTTGTTTTAGAAGCTAATATTGACGGAAATTCTAATTTAAATGTACACGGTTCAGTATCTACAAAAGATGTTGATAAAAAATTAACTTCATTAGGATACAAGTTACCGAAACATTCAATTCAAAAAGTGCATTTAGTTTCAGAAGGATTGCACGATGTTGAAATTGTTTTATACAAAGATATAAAAGCAACTTTAAGAGTGGAAATTAAAATTAAAAATGTCAAAAAATAATAGAAACAATCAAAACTCTTTATACAAGTGAGTTCAAACAATAATTCGTCCTTTAGCAAATACTTTGTACAAAGATGAAAAAATCGAAAGACAAGTTTTAAGTACGATAATTAATGATACTGAAAAACAATCTCTTGGTTTAGACTACCTTGTCCCTGAAGCATTTTTCAACCTTGAATACTCTACATTATTTAGATTTTTAAAAACTAGAAAAGCAAGTGAACCTAATCAAAATTACATTTTTGATTACAACACGCTTTTAAACGAAATACCTAAATTCAAAGCTCAAAACCCAAGTCTTGAATGAGCTCCTTTATCAATTGAAACATTAAACAAAGTTGTTTCAACACTTTCTTCAGATGAAAACTTTTTACCAAATGTTGAAAAGTTAATTGAACTTCACAAAAGAAGACAAGCAGAAGCTTTCTTTAGTAATTATTTAGCTGTATTAGGGCAAAATCCTAAAATCACTTGAGAAGACATTGTTACTGATGTTGAAAACTTCATTATTAGCAGTAATAATTTATCAATCAAAAATAGTGAATTTATTTCGCTTGAAAACGCTCTTGAGAAATACTTTAGTCGCCTTAAGAATGATGAAAATGAAGAAAAAGCTCTTCTTACAGAATTTAATGCAATTGATAAATATGTTAAAGGATTTAAACCTGGTCAGCTAATTATTTTAGCTGCTCGTCCAGGGGTTGGAAAAACCGCGCTTGCATTAAACATTGCAAGAAACATCATTGAAAAAGGAATGAAAGATGGGAAACCAAAAAATATAGCTTTTATTTCTCTTGAGATGCCTACATCAGAACTTACAACTAGATATTTAGCAACTTCTACACTAATAGATATGTACAAATTGCAAAATATCAAACTCTTAAAAAACAATTATGAAGATTTAATGAAAATTCATCACGTTGTTTCAAGTATGCAAAGAACGCCTGATGAAAATCAAATTTGATTTGATGATGATCCTAAATCAAAAATTAATGAAATCATTTTTAAAATTAAACATTTAATTAAAAACACAAACAAAGTCGACTTAATTGTAATTGACTATTTACAATTAATTTCAGGAGGAAATCAAGCAACAGGAAATAGACAAAACGAAGTTGCAATGATTTCACGTTCACTAAAAACCCTTGCTCTAGAGCTTAAAATTCCAATTATTGCTCTATCACAGTTATCCAGAAGTGTTGAAAATCGTGAAGACAAGCGTCCACAATTAAGTGACCTTAGAGAATCTGGATCAATTGAGCAAGATGCTGACATTGTTATTTTCTTAAGTAGAAAAAAACTTAAAAAATCAGCAAATAGTGATGATGACGAAGTTAAAACATTCGAATCAATCCCTGTGACCTTATCAGTTGCTAAAAATCGTAATGGTGAACCTGGTCAAGCAACTATAATTTACACAGGTAAATATGTACAATTTTTAGACGATATGACAAATGAAAGAGGTGGATTTTAATGGACTCCAGTTATTATAGGAACCAAAAAAATAATTTTTTAGAGGTGTACTATGGATAGTAAAACAGTAATTACAATTGTTTTATGCATAGTTATGCTTATATTATTTATTTTAAGTAGTATCTTTAGTGGAAGTGAAACTGCTTACTCAACAGTTTCACCTGCTAAAGTTTATGAATTAGTTGAAAACGAACATAGATTTGGAAAGTTAATTGATAGGCAAGTTAAGAAATACAATCAAATTCTAAGTACCATTTTAATTGGTAACAACTTAGTTAACGTAGCTTCATCAGCTACAATGTCTTATGTTTTGTCAAAATATCTTTCTGACAATGACTCACTTGTTGTTATTATCTCAACAGTAGTAGTTACTCCAATCTTAGTATTATTTGGTGAAATAACACCTAAATTAATTGCTAAAAATAATCCAATTAAATACTTAAAGATTTTCTGTTTATTCAATGAACTAATGTTCTGAATATTCTTCCCAATCACTTTCTTTATTAGCAAACTTAGCAAAAATGTTTATGTTACAAACTCAGAAAGTGACATTAAATCAATGCTAGCACTTGCTAACGAAGAAGGGGTGCTCCAAACCGGAGAAAGTATTTTAGCTCAAAATGCTTTAGATTTAGATTCAACAAAAGTTGCACAACACTATATTAAATTAAAAGATGTAACTTACATTTCTTATAAAGCTAGTATAGCAGAAGCGATTGAAATATTCAAGGATACAAACTATTCAAGATTACCAATTGAAAAAAATGGACAACTTATTGGAATTATTTTATTAAAAGACATATTCTCACTTAAAAAAGGTAAAGTGATTAATTATATGAAACAAGTTCCAAACATTTCAGCCAACTCAATTCTTTCAAGTGCTCTTGAGAAAATGAGAGCAGCAAGAGCACAAATGGCTTTTGTTGTTGAAAACAACAACTCTACAGATGTTTTGGGTATCATTACAATTGAAGACATTATTGAAGAAATCATTGGAGAAATCTATGATGAATACGACGATGACGAGCAAATTTATGAAATTTCACTTGAAAGAGCTAAAGCTCATTCAAACGTTAAAATGTCTGATTTAATTAAGCAACTTGAAATTGATGAAGAACTTATAAGCGATGATGAAAAAACTATGGACTTGAAAACTTATTTATTAACTAAGACAAATTCAACTAAACTACTTAAATCAACGAAATTCACTATTGAAGATGAAATTAGTTTCAAGGTTATTGAATTAGTTAAAAATAAAAAACATTCAGCAATCATTGAAGTTAATAAATTATAAAAAGTAGCAATAAATAAACTGGGACACTAAAAATGGACAGAAGGTTTAATTAGACATAATAACACCTCAATGTTGTTGGGTGTTTTTCAATCTAATTTTGATTGAATTCTTTCATTATTGTATCAAAAAATAAACTCATTAATTATTTTGCTAAGATCATCAAAAGTTATCTGGGTTATATCAATTAATTTTAAACATTCAGACTTTAAAATGGAAAAGAAATATTCTGCTTCTCTGTTGTCTAGAGAGTTGCCAACTCTCCCCATTGAAACAATGCCATTATTTTTAGATATTGTTTGCAAATAATCTTTAGATGAATATTGGAAACCATGGTCTGAATGTGCTATTCATTGTTTGTTCAATTTTATTTTTGACATGTGTTTCATAACTAAATCTAAATCATTTATTTTTGACAAATTGTAATTTACAATAAATTTACTTTTGTGGTCAATGGCAATTGACAAAAAAACAAAATTGTTTTCACAATCTTTTGGTGCTGTAATATATGTAACATCTGTTGCGATTATTTGGTTGGTTTTTCCGCTGTAATCACGTTTTACAAGGTCTACAAATTTAACATTTGTGTTTTTTCTTTCTCTATCTTTTTTCTTTCTTCTAATTAAACAATATAATTGCAATCTATTCATAATTCTGCCAATAGTCCTATAATTAAGCAAAATCTGATATTTTTGTTTGATGTAATTTTCTAATCTTTTTCTTCCAAATATACATTTATTCTTTTTAAAAGCTTCTAATATTAATTCATCATTTTTATGATCAATTTTTTTGGTTTTAGATTTTTGCTCTTTGCTTTTTCAATTATGAATTGTTGATTTTGATTTGTTAAATATAATCGCTAATTTTCTAGTTGAAACAGAAGTTTTTTTGATTTTAGATATATCAACATCAAAGTTATTCCTATCGAATGAATCTTTAAAAATTTCCAAAATTTCAATCAATTGTTCTTTTGGCATTTTTTCTCATTCTTTTTTAACAATATCCATTGGTGTAATTTTTAATTTTTTAGGTCTCCCAGATCCTTTGCCTTTTTTAGGAGATTTACCTGTTTGTGATATTAGATTTGTCATTCCTAAATTATATCTTTTATATTTCTCTAAAAAATTCCTCTTCGAATATATAAATTTTTTGTCAAAAAAGCTAACACCTCTTATCGCTCGATATTTAATTTCAAAATCATTTTTTGACATTAAACTCTTCTTATAATCATCATAGTCTGAAAAAAGTTCTAGTCATTGTTCTTGTTTTAGTTGTTTCATAATAACTCCTTAATATAAAAAACACAAAATACGGTTTTGTCCATATTTTGTGTCCCAGTTTAATAATGCTATTTTTTATTTATCTCTTACTTGCATATATAAAAATATTTTAATTTTTAAAATAAATCAATATTATGGTT
The DNA here is from genome assembly GCF_035609225.1 of Mycoplasma sp. 888. Classification (NCBI taxonomy): domain Bacteria; kingdom Bacillati; phylum Mycoplasmatota; class Mollicutes; order Mycoplasmatales; family Mycoplasmataceae; genus Mycoplasma; species Mycoplasma sp. 888. The sequence goes on along the minus strand of NZ_CP141192.1, from coordinate 558,173 downwards.
TATAATAAAAAAATGAAAATGCAAAATAACAGAATTATTAATATCACCATTATTCGTTGATTTCATATTAACGTTTAATTTGGTGTATTCTGTTAACAAAAACATAACAGATTACATTAAAAATGAAATCTGTTATGTAATAAATACTATAGAGGAGCTTTTAATAAAAGTAAATATTCTAGCAGGCATGCAAAGATGAATATTAAAAGGATATAAAAGCCGAAATATAGAGGTTGGCAAACTTCTATATTGGTAGAAAAGCATAAAAGATTTCTACTCTTTGGTTTAACCATTGGTGCTATAGATTTACATCCTTTTAATAACATTAATTTATTTTAAATTTTGTATTAAAGTTTTGTAGATTTATAGTTCTACAAAACTTTTTATTTAATTATTTGGAGTTATTATGAAAGCAAAACAATACAAAAAATATGAAGATGTACCTAAAAAATATCGTTGAAATTTAGAAGATATTTTACAAGGTAAAAAATTAGATGACTGAATAGATGAGTATGTAACATTATACAAAGAAAGAATTAAAAATAAAGATTCAAAATATGACTCAATTGAAGCGTATTTAGAAGATTTAAAAGTCAGTGAGCAATTAACACTTATTAGTAACAAGATTTCTAATTATTTAAGTAACAAGCAAAATGTTAATTTAATTGATCCTGAAATTATCAAAAAATCACAAGATGTTGAATTTTTAGATAATCAACTTGAAACTGAATTTGGTTCTGAAATTAATAGATTTTATGCAAACTTGGACAAAATGAAAGTTTGAAAAGATGATTCAAGATTAGCAGATTACAAAATGCAAATTGAAGAAACAATTGAACAACATAAACATAAATTAAGTGATGATGTTGAAGAATACATTTTGCAAACATCATATGGAGAACCTGATCCACACAACATTTTCTCAATTATTACTAATTCAGAATTAGATTATGGATATGTTGATTTATCAGACAAAAAGAAAATTAAATTAAATAAAACAAATAGAAATCAATTACTTAAGTCAGATAAAAAAGAAGTTAGAAAGCAAGCTTTTGAAAAGTTCTGAGATGCTTACTATAAACACAAAGATTCATTAGCAGAAACTCTATTTCAACATTTTAAGAGCTTAACCGTAGCTGCAAAAGTTAGAAAATATCCATCAGCAGTTATGATGTTAACTAATTCAGATAAAGTTACTGATGAAATCTTACAAACATTATTTGATCAAGTTGCTTCAAACATTAAAGTATTAGCTAAATATTCAGAAGCATACAAAAAATTCTATAAAGCTAAATACAAGTCAAAAATGGAAAAATGAGATACATTAAGAGAACTTGTAAATGTTAAAACCTCATACACAGTTGAAGAAGCGATTCATTTAGTTAATGAAGCTGTAAAACCATTTGGTGAAGAATACAGAAACGAAGCTAACAAAGCATTAACAGAAAATTGAGTTGATTTTATGAGCGTCCAAAACAAACGTTCAGGAGCTTACAGTATCGGTGGAACTTATGGAATTAATAAGAAGTACATTTTAATGAACTTTGATGGTCAATTAGATTCAATTGAAACTTTAGCTCACGAATTAGGTCACTCAATGCATTCATATTTTGCAACTAAATATCAACCATTACCACTTAGTTCGTATCCAATTTTCTTGGCTGAAATTGCATCAATTTTCAATGAATCAATGTTATATGATCACTTGCTTAAAACATCTAAAAACGACCTATTTAAATTTGAAATTTTATCAAAAATTATTCAAGGGTTTATTGGCACAGTAGTAAGACAAGTTGAATGAGCTTCATACGAATACAACTTGTACAAAGGTATAGAAGAAGGAAATGTTGCAGGAAGCTATGAAGCAATTTCAAAACTTTACCACGAAAATTCACTTAAATTCAAATACAAATCTGAAAAGGGTAAAAAAGCTAAATATGTAGCTAAAGAAAACTTAGGCTCAATTTATGTACCGCACTACTACTATGGTTTTTATGTATATAAATATGCAGTTGGACAATTAACAGCAAATTACTTCTTTGCTCAATATAAAGAAAAAGGTAAAGAAGCATTAGATAACTACATTAACAATTTCTTAAAAGCTGGTGGAAGTGATTATCCACTTGAAATTCTTAAAAAAGTTGGAGTTGATTTACTTGATAAAAACTTCTATAAGCAAAGTTTTGATTATTTATCAGATTTAGTAAATCAATGAATTAAATTAGGAAACAAAATTTTCAAATTAGATAAAAAATAAGGAGGTATCCGTGAAAAAATACAAAAAATTATTATTAGGTGTTATATCCGGTTTGTCCATAATATCACCATTAGTAATTGCTTCGTGTTCGAATACAGGTGATAAACCAGAAAAATCACCTTTGAGTAGTAAAGAAAGAGCGAATTATCAAAGATTATCTGTCCAAGAAACAAATCTTGCTAATAAAGCTTGAGCAAAATATCAAGAGTATTATGTGAAAAAAGAAGCTCTTTATGAACAATTACACGATATTGAAATTGAATATAGAGCTGTTAAAAATGAAAATACAAATTCATTTCGAAAATTAGTTTCATTACAATCAGAAAAATACTTTTATAGCTTGGTGTCTAGCTCAAACAATTTAGCTACGTTAATTTTAGAAGTTGATAATTTACCTAAAAACAATGATGTTAACTTAGAAGTTTTAGATAGATTAAAGAGCTACTTAAATAAATCTTATAAAGTTGTTTTAAAAGAAGGTTCAACACCTAAATCAGAACAATATAATGCAACACTTTCTAATATTGAAAAATTAAAACAAGAATTAGAAAACCAAAATATCAATTTTGATATTAATAAAAAATCTCTTTCAGAAAAAACTGTTGAATTTGAGAAGTTGGAAGATAAAGATTCAGAGGAGGCACAAAAATTCAAATCAGCAATTAGTCAACTAGAACAAAATATTCAAAATTTAAACGAGCAAATTGAAGATATTAAATCTAAACAAGAAATTGCAAAACGTACATTAGATAAATTAACACAGTTAATTATTGAAGATGTCTTAATGGGTTCAAGTTTCACAGAACAAAGACGACAAAAGCTAAATGAATTAACAGAACAAGTAAAATCTGTAGAAGCTGAATACAACAAAACCAATGAAAAATTCAACGCTGCTGATAATGCCTACAGAGCGAAATTTGTTGAAATCGAAAATCAATTCAATTCTCAATATGCAGAACAAATGAAAGTTGAATTAGAAAAATTCAATTTTCATAATAAATTAGCTAGAGATTATCAAGCTCAATTAATTAAAGATGACATAACTTTATATGACCAAGATTATGTCGATGAAAATTCTGGTCAAAATAACTTCTTAACTAGTGAACAAGTTAAAAACATTCTTTATCCTAATATTGCATTCAATAAATCTAAAGTTAGTGATAGATTCGCTCAAAAACAAATTTATCAAGAAGTATATAACTCAGTTTATTCATCAAATACATATCCGTGAGATCTAAGTGCTGCATATGGTTCTCCATCTGATCCATTACTTTGAACAACTTATTCATCTCTTATTTCTTTGGAAAGTTCAGGAAAGGCAAAATTTATTAACACTGAAAAATCAGCACTTTCTGAAGATGGAATTAAAAACAAGAAAACAGAACTTATCTTGCAACCTACATTACAAAGATTTAAATTAGATTTAGCTGATGCAATCATTCTATATGTTCAAAAAGAAGAAAACGGAACTAAATTAACTGACTCAAATGGTAAGCCAATTTTAGAAGCTATTGTTTTTGATCAAGACGACGCTGGATTAGTTCCTGCACCAACTGAACACGATGATGTACTTAATGTAGATTACTACACAACAAGTATTGTTAAAAGAACTTCATCTAATCCACGTTCTATTAACTCAGCTAACTTCTTCGAAAAAGTTGGTTTAGCTCACAGAATGGAATTTAGAATTAGAAATGGTGTATTTTGAGTTGATTCAAACGGTAATAAAACACAATATCCAGTTGTTGCAGATGACTTTTATATTTCAATTCTAAGAACAAAAATGAATGACACACTATTTAGAAGACAAAATGGTGGAAGCAAAACTGCAGATGATGATGTTAGATCAATGTTATCTGAATCAAATAAACTTTTTGATGATAAACAACAATATACAAACTCTTATTTATTCGATTTATTTAATGTAAGTTTAGACAAAATATTAGATCGTTCAAATTCAGTTGTTAACAAAGATGGACGCTCATATTTCGGTCTTGAACGCCTTAATGAAAATGCAACTGCATCATTTATGAACATTTTAGATATGATAACGAGATCATATGAATTTGCTGCAGCTCCATCTAAATTTATTAAGGATAAAAACAGAAGAAACGACCAAGACATAACTCCACAAACCAAAGAAGATCAAAGTAATGAAGTAAAAATTAACAAAATTAGACAATCAGTTCAATCAATTGATGGTCTTGCAAAAGATTCAGGTATCTATTGATATGGATTTTCACAAGATAAAACTTTATTTGCTGGAAAATACTACGGTACTAAATTTAATTAGACACTTTAACTCAATCAACATTTAAAAATATGCATTATTGAGATTCTGAATTTGTTAATAATCCAACAACAATTAATCAGTTCTCTTCAAGATTTCAGAATTATTTAGTTGATGCTGCGATTTTTGATGATTCATCATATAACCAGTACTTATTTGGTCAAAAAGCAACATATTCATTTACGAGCTTAACTCAAAAAAGAAGAGATGCAGTATTGCAAGATTCAAGCGACTATGGTCTTGATTCGGTTAAGTTATCAAACAAAGGTTCATTGACAAAAAACTTTATTTGATCGCTTTTACCAAAAGAAGGTTCATCAACGACTTACTTTAATGATGCTTATTCATATGTAATGTGAAATATTCCAACTGCTGAAGCGATTTCTCAATCATCAAAAAATGCAATTAAATCAGTATCTGTAGGTACAGGAGCTGAATTTAAAACAATTTTATCAGCAGCAATTGACTGAAACACAATTGGTATGATGCAAAGAAAACCGCAACCTGCAGTTGGGTGAGTAAGTTTCTTCGCACCTGATAATGATATTAATTCAAACGCTTCAGACAACTCAACTACGAATAGTTTAAGAAGCAATAGTGATATTGTTAACGCATTCTTTGTGGTTGATTCGCAAACAGGACAAAGAGTTGATTTTGGTTCAATAGGAAACTTAATTAATCCAAGTGATACTCAAAACATTAATACAACTGCAGATGACTCAGTCAAGAGTGTTGTTTATGAACAACTTAAAGCGAGAATGAAAGACTTGCTTGATAGAGTTTATGCCCAAAACCCTACCCTCGTAGGTAAAACAGTAGATATTAGTATCTTCTATAGATACTTCAACTACCCAACTTTAGCAATTAATGCACTTGATTTACTTATCAAGGCTTGAAATGGTTTAGATCCTAGATTAAACATTAAACTAATCAAACCAATAGATAAAGATGAGTGAATAGGATTTTGAACTACAACACCATCTCCGGTAGATTTAACTGGTTGAGGATATGATTACAATGGAATTGGTTCAGGTATTACAGGAATTGCACAAAGAGCGCATATAACAACTGCGATGTTAGCAATTTTAGCTGACCCTGAATATGCACAAAAAATGCAAGCACTATATCCACAACTTTATAAAGCAACACAAAGACTTGCTGAATTTATCAAAATTGATGGAAATAAATTATCAATTACACCAGAGCAAGTTACATTTAATTTAACAAATAGTCAAGTTCAACATCTCTCAAGCATTATGGGTATGTACAAATGAGATGGTGAAAAATTAATCAAGATGGATGAATCAGATAACTTAAGTTCATATACATCTTGAGATAACTTAAATGCAAACTTCTGATTGGATTACACACAAAATCCAGATCCAGTTACTGGCGAAATGGTTTCAAAATTAGATTTAGTTTATTTAGCACAAGAAATCGGAAACTTTGTTGGAGCAGTGCCGAGTGCATTCTCATATATGAGCACATCAATACTTGCCAAAACACTTAGAAACCCTAATTATTTAGTTCCAGAATTTGAAACAGAAATTTCATATTGAGTAGATATTAGAACGGTTAATGGAAAATAATTGAAAGGAAAAAAATGCTTAAATACTTATTTAAACGTATAGGTTTTGCTATCGTTACTTTGTTTATCATTATAATGGTAGTTTACCTTATGGTTGCTCAGTTTTCGGATAATCCATTTGCTAAAAAAGCACTTGAGCAAGCTGGAGAAAATAATTCTTCAGCAATTAATGCAGGTGAGATGAAAAGATTATTTGAAAACTCAGTTAAGTACCATTTAATACCTGATAATTTGATTTATGAGAATGTTAAAACAGAATGATTTAATATGAAACTCAATCCAGTTATTAGATTTGGTTACTGAGTTGGAGATTTATTTAGGAACCCATCAAATCCATTTGGATATCCATTCAATAATTCACTTTTAGAAAATGCAGATGTTAAAACAATTCCTGAATATTTCTTTAAGTACCTTAAATACTCAATTATCATTACATTGCCTTCTTTTCTAATTTCTTCTCTTATTGGAATTACTTTAGGAATAGTTTCAGGATATAAACGTGGAACAATTGCTGATGCATCAATTAACTTCTTTGCACTTATCTTTATAGCACTTCCATCATTTGTTATCGCACCTATTATTATTTCAATCTTGTTCTCAATGAACTTTCCACCAAACTTCATTAACTTTAATAACCCTGTTGAAGTTGAAGCCTATGGTGTAGGCAAAATGATATTAAGTTGACTTCCACCAATCTTAGTTATTGTGCTTGGTTCGCTTTCAGGATACATCACTTACACAAGAAACCAAGTGATTACAGTTCTTACATCAAACTACATTTTAATTGCTAAATCTAAAGGATTAAGTAAAAAAGAAATTTTCTTTAAATATGTTCTAAGAAATATTTCAATACCACTTGCAGCAATCTTAATTCCATCTTACATTCCTCTTTTAAGTGGTGGAATTGTTATTGAAACTTACTGAGGAGTACCTGGAACATCACAAGTTATTACACAAGCATTCCCTAATGGTGAAATTAACATTATTATGTTCTCAACAGTTTTCTTCACATCGCTTAGCTTATTTACAACAATACTTATAGATATATCATTTGCTTTCTTAGATCCTAGAATTAAATATTCTGCAGCTAACCCATATAGTGTTACAAGATTTATTAGAAACTACTTCTTAAGAAATAAACAATTTAAAGAAAACGAAAAACTAAAACAATCATAGAAAGGAGCAAATATGAACGCAAGAGAATTTGAAAAGAAATATAAATTATCTTTAGATAGCATTCGTCCAACCATTTCACAATTTGCTCCTAAAGATGATAGTACGCTTAATTCGATCGCTGGTAAGCCTAAAAAACTTTTAGTTGAAATAATTAAGCGTTTCTTTACAAACTGAGTTGCAGTTGCTTCATTATTTGTATTTATAACTATCTTAGTAATTTCAATTTTTGTAACTGAAACTGCAAAGTATTCAGCTACAAAACCACTTTATAATTCAGTTGGAATTTGAACAATTGACCCACAAACAATGCAAGTTGCTAAATACATCGATTCATCAACAAGTAACATTATAGGACTTCCACCAATGAGTAGTCCTTGATATCCTGCTCAAGGTCACATTGATAACTATGAGACATTAATTAATGCTTGAGCAAGTAGTGATTATTATGGTGGAGTTTTATGAAGTGACTTTATTTACTTCGGTGAAAATAACCCTGCTAATGCAATTAAAATTGTTGATATCTCGGATTCAACAAACAAAGTTTTAGTTAATGCTTATGTGTTTAACAAAGTTCAAAACATTGGTATTGCTTTAGAAAAATCACAAATCGACCCATCAGTTTCGGCAGAAAAAGCTAGAGAATACATTCAAACTATCTTAAATCACAATCCACAATTTTCATTATCAACTTACTTAGGAACAAACCAAGCTGGAGTTGATATATGAACACAGTCTTGAGTTGGAACTTGAGAAGCAATTAAATTAGCTTTAATAGTTGCTACAATTCAAACAATTATCGGAGTTGCGATTGGTGCTTATTTAGGTTTCCACGTTGGAACTTGAATTGATACAACAATAATGAGATTTATTAATATTTTCATGTCTCCACCAACAATGATTTGATTATTAATCTTTGCTGCTACATTTGGTACATCAAACTTAACTTTAGGAATAGCACTTGTATTTATTGGTTGAGTTAGATCAGTAGGAAGCACAAGAATGTTTATAATTACAGTTAAAGATCAAGAATACATTACAGCTTCACAATCAATTGGTGCATCAAAAGCTAGATTAATTTACAAACACGCATTACCTGCAATCGTCGGAAAAATTTCAACAAGTTTCGTTGCATCTATTCCATCAATTATCATGCAAATTTCATCACTTGCATTCTTAGGGTTCTTCAAATCAGATAGTGCTAACTTAGGAACAATTTTATCTAACGCAGCATCACAAGCAGGAGATAATGCATTTATCTTAATCTTACCTGCATCAATCTTATTATTAATTTCAGTTTCACTTCACTTTGTTGCATTAGGAGTTCACGATGCTCTTGATCCAAAAGTTATTAAAACAAGATAGGAGGTAAATTTATGGAAAACAAAGATTTATTATTAGATGTTAAAAACCTTAAAGTCTCATTTAAATTAAGAAGAAATAAATTTATCACTATCGTACGTGGTGTTGATTTAAAAATCAAAAAAGGTGAAATCATAGGTATTGTAGGTGAATCTGGTTCAGGAAAATCAGTTACATCTAAATCATTACTCAACATAAATGAAAACTCATTTATTACAGCTGATAAAATGGAAATCGATGGAATTGACTTACTCAGTAGCAAAAAAGATAAATTTTGAGAGACAATTAGAGGACATAAAATCGATTACATTCCTCAAGATCCGCTTACATCACTTAATCCAACTAGAAAAATTGGTAAACAATTATTAGATGCGCTTAACAAAAACCCTGAATGAAAAAAATCAACATACTTAGAAAAAAGAAAATACTTAATTTCACTACTTAAACGTTTTGGAATTCGTCAAGCTGAAGCTGTTTTTGATATGTATCCACACACACTTAGTGGTGGTATGAAACAACGTGTTGTTATTACAATGGTTGTTGCACTTAAACCAAGTTTGATTATTGCTGATGAACCTACAACAGCACTTGATCCCACAGTTCAAGCTTCAGTTCTATCATTATTTGAAAATATTAGACAAGAATTCAATATTACAATTATCTTAATCTCACACAATATTTCAGTTGTTGCTAAATTCTGTGACTACATTTATGTAATGTACGCAGGTAAAATAGTTGAAAAAGGAACAAAAAAGGATGTTTTTACAGAACCAAAACACCCTTATACGTGAGCTTTAATTTCAGCTATTCCTGAAAATAGAGAAGATAGATTGTATTCAATCAGTGGTACACCACCTGATATGAATAACTTACCTTTAGGAGATGCATTTGCACCAAGAAATCAATATGCATTAGAAATTGATTTTCTTAAAGAACCTCCCTTATTTGAGATTTCATCAACACATTGAGCAGCTACTTGATTGTTACACCCAGATGCTCCAAGAATTGAATTATCAAAAGAATTACAAGCTAGATTAGAAAGTTTTAAGAAGGTGTTTAATGAGTAAAAAAACAATATTAGAAATTATTAATCTTAAAAAATACTTTGTTAACAAAAACAATGTTAACAAAGCTGTCGATGATGTTTCTTTTGATTTAAAAGAAGGTGAAATAGTAGGTCTCATAGGTGAATCAGGTTCAGGTAAGACAACAATTGGGCGTTCATTATTACGTTTATATAATGACTACAATGGTTTTGTTAGATTAGATGGAAAAATCATTTCAGGAAAAAGAATTTCTAGAAAACGTAAGAAATTTATGCACAAAAACATCCAAATGATTTTTCAAGATCCAATGGCATCGCTTAATGGACAAAATACAATTTTCAGTATTTTAAAAGAACCATTAATTGTTAATGGAGTAATTAAAAATAAAATTAAAAACATTAAAAAAGATTGAAAAGATGTCACAAATAACTTCAGATACACATTTTTAGAACAAGAATTATTATTAAGACTTGAAAACCTAAAAATAATTAATAAACTTCACATTCCATTAATTAAAAAATGAGAAGAGTTATCTGAAAACATTCAATTTGATATTGAAAATAATATTGATGATCAATTTAACTCATATTTTGCGTATTTAGAAGAGAGAACAAAAATTAACTCTCAAGTTATTAATAACCTTTATAAAAATAATGAGAAGTTAATTCAATTATTTGAACAAAAACAATCTGACTTTAGACATAGAAAAATCGACTTAGATGAAATTGATCTTGAGGAAGCTAAACTTAAATACAAAAAGTTAAGCAACTTTCAAGTTTTAGTCCAGAGTACTTTGAATTAAAAGATTTATACAATGATCAAAAAGCTCACTACAAAGAGCAAAAAGTTAATTTCAAGGATACGGCATCAATTTCAAAAACATCAATTAAAAATTTCTTAGCAGAAGTTAAAAATGAATACACAATGCATAAAAATGATGCAAGAAGTACAACATTTTTAGACTTATATTTCCACGAATACAAACTGTATTTAATTAACTACAAGCTATATAGACAGTTAAAACAAAATTATCGTTTACTTAAATTTTTATCATTTGAGCATTTAATTGAACTCTCAGATGAGTTCAGAGCTTACTCACAGGACTTTTATACAAAATTAAATGTGGACACAAGATTCAAATCATCAATCAAGGAACTTCAAAACATAGTTTCAAAAGAATACAATTTTGATTTATCAAAATTCATTCAAAGATCGCAACATTTAGGTTCTAAGTTGCATCAAAACTATAAAGAAGTTAAAAAAGCTAAAAATAAAACATTCTTTAGAATGTTTGTAGAATTTTTTAAAGATCCTCAAGATGTAAGTGGACAAATAAAAGTTGCTAAAGAAGAACTTAAACAAAAACAAGAAGTATTTAATGCTGAACTTGCAAAATACTTACAAAAATACTCAAATAGAATTTCTAGCATTAGAGCAGAAATTGATGAAGCGTTAAAATTTCAACAAGAGTAAGAAATAAAGATAATGTGATTTTTGAAAACTTCAAGAAAAATCACGCTAACTTTATCAAGTTTTACAAAGAAAACTTAATTGCGCCACTACTCAAAGAATCTAAAGTATCTAGAAATAATGCTTTAATTAAACAAAGACAAATTGATTTAAATGTCTATAAAACAAATGTTTCAGATAGGTTGAATGGAATTGAATCTTTCAAAATTGAAACAAAATATTTAAATGCAAACTTAAGTGATATTAGATTACTTATGGGAATTTCAAGTTTAGATATGTGACTTCAAAATAGATGATGCGCTAATTTTGTTAAATTCTTAATTGCTCCATATCGTTTCTTAAGAGTAGGTAACTTATATGTAAGAAATATAATTTACAAATCCTTAGAAGATGTTGGGTTGCTAAAACAATTTGCTTACCGTTATCCACATGAGTTTAGTGGTGGTCAAAGACAAAGAATTGTTATAGCAAGAGCGCTTATTACAGAACCTAAAGTAATTGTTGCTGATGAACCAATTGCTTCACTTGATATTTCTATTCAAGCTCAAGTTGTAAATCTTTTAAAAGATTTATGCAAACAAAAAAATATTGCTATGATTTTTATAGCACACGATCTATCAATGATTGAATATGTCGCTGACAGAGTTCAGATTATGCATTTAGGTAAAATTGTTGAATCAGGACAAACTGAAGAAATCTATGCAAAACCAATTCACCCTTATACACTTAATTTATTCAAAGCAATACCTAAAATTTCAAATGCTAATGAAAAATTCCAAGATGTTAAGTTTGAATTATCATATTTATATGAACAACAATTCCCTAATATTCCAACAATTTATACAATTGAGAAAAATAAACATTATATTTATGCAACCGATGAACAAGCTAAAAAATGAAAAGAAGGTAAATACAATTAATGAAAAAGTTAATATATAGAAGTTTAAATAAATTAAAATTTGAATTTGCAACACTTAGATTTTATTTAATATCACTAGCTTTTCTAGTTATATACTTTGTGATAGTTGGTGCATATTTAGGAAAAAATAATGCGTTATTGGCTGAGGAAAAATATCATTACAACATACTCATAAACGGTTTTTCAATTCCGGCTTATGTTACTTGTTTAGTGGCTTTATTATGTATTATTTTAAAACTTGGTTTTTTAGAAAAAAGTATTGAAAAATTTAAGATGTCTTGAACTAATCTACAAGATGTTAAAGAACAAAGAAGACTCAAGTCTATGTCTAATGAAGAAAAGAGAGCTTATCTTCATACAAAGGAAAAAACTAAAAAAAGACAAATAGACAAACCTACACCATCTAAGTTTCCGTTTGTATTTAACTTTTGAATTTATTTTCTTTTATCAATTATCTTCACAATTATTATTTACACCTAATAATCCTTGCACATAGCTTTAAAACTATGTGCATTTTTGCTGCATTTTCCACTTACGTGTTTTTTATGCTTTTTTAACCCATATATATTTATAGGTATATAACTAAAAAATTAACATGATATTTTTTTAAATATCTTAAATTAACAATTAAAAACTTATAAAATAAAGGATGTTTGTTTCAACAATTTGAACTTCATTAAAATACTTTATAAAAATATTAATATTTATATAAAATAAGTATATGAAATTAAAAAATAAAAAAATATTAACTAGTTTATTAGTTAGCCCAAGTTTATTGGTGCCTTTTAGTGTGATAAGCGCAACCACATTAGCTAATTCTGACGCACCAAAATTAGAGCTTTTTCAAACTAAAACCGCAGAAGAAATTGCAAGAATGCCTTTTTTCGATGCAAGAGAACACAATTTAGTTACTAGTGTTAAGAATCAAGGCCATGAAGGTCTTTGTTGAGCATATACAATTGCTTCAATGTTAGAAACTAATATTTTAAAAAATAATATAGGGAATTACACTAAAAATTCTTTAGATATTGATGAACATGCAATTGATTACATAAGTAATAGTTGAAATCACAAAGCAGATAAGTTAAATTTAAATCTCGATGCTAAAGAATGAAAAGGAATTTTAGGTGATGGAAATCATTTATCTCACGCATTTAATGGTTTAATGAGAAATACATCTCCAATTGCTCAAACTAATCAAACTGAATTTCCTAATTTTGATAACCCTACAATTGCCAAAATCAAAAATGCTGTAAAAATTAATCATACTGTTAATGATATTAAATTAGCAATTGCTAAATACGGTTCTGTGGGGGTTTCTTACGCTTTTAATCGAATGAATTTTCACCCTGACACCGTTTGATACAACGAACCAAATTCAATTATTGTAACTAAATCACCTAAAGAAAGATATATCGGAAATCATGCTTCAGTTATTGTGGGCTGAAACGATGATTATTATGTATCTGATTTTGGACCTGAAACACCCAAACAAAAAGGTGGTTTTATTATTAAAAATAGTTGAGGAACTAAAAACATGCATTCTCAGGGTTACTTTATACTTTCATATGATTCATTAGATTTACTTCATGAAGTAATGGCAGTTGAAGTAGAAAATAATAATGTATATCAAAATACTTACTATTATGATACAAAAAATTCATTTTCTTTATTTGAAACCATTGGTACTAATGAAAGAACAATGGCAAATATTTTTCCAGTTAAAAAAGCAAATGATAAAATTGTAGAAAAATTAAAGTCAATTAATTTTGCGCTTAAAGGCTCAAATATTACTGCTGAAATTAAAATTTATGTTAAAAATTCTTTAATGTCGAATCCTGAAGATGGTGAACTAAAATTAACTCAAAAAGTGCAAATTCCAAATTCTGGTGATAAAGGATTTTATACAATTGATTTAAAAGAAGAAATTATTTTAAACAAAGGACAATATTTTTCAATCATAGTTGACATCACTAACAAAGGCAAAAAAAACGTTGATTTGGTGGCGAGTGATGAAACTAGAGAAGTTTTGAGTTTTTATAAACATAATAATAAATGAGAAAATAGCAAAAAAAGTTTAGTTGTATTTGGAATTAAAGCTCATACTCTTGAAGTGCCAATTAGTGAATTAAATAAAGACGCAACAGTTAATGAAAAAAATAAAGAATTAGAAGAAAGTTCTGAAACTAATGCAAATAATAAACCTAGTGAATCAGATACGGAAAATAATCCACCTAGAAGCGATGACAGTAAAAGTAAATCAGAAAGCTTTGAAGGTGAAGTAAAAACAGATACAGATACTAATATAGAAAAGACATCAGATAGTGAAATTTCAAGAGAAGAAGAAATAAGTTCTCCAAAAACTGATGAATCTGAAACAGATTCAAGTTCAAAAGAAAATAATCCGATTTCAAAAGAATCTGATGTATCTAATGTTGAAGACAATAGTTCACCAGTAGCCGAAGATACTCCTAAAAATAAAGATATAACTGATGAAAGTTCATCAGAAGATAAAACTAATTCAAACTCTGAAACAGGAACAGATTCAGAATCTCAAGATAATAACAAATCTACAACAGAAGATTCTGCAACTGAAAATAAAGATGCAATAAATAAAAATCCAACTACTAATGAAAGTTCAACTATAGAAAAGAATAATTCTGATAATAAAAAAGAATTAGAAGATGTTTCAATAGAATCTGAAAAATCTAAAACTAATAAAACACATGTTATTTTATGAAGTATTTTAGGTGTTACAACTGGAATTATAACTTTTGGTATAGCAACTTTCTTTATTGTTAAATTAATGAAAAAAAGAGTTAAAAAATAATTTAACTTTTTTTCTTCTTTTAGAAGTTTAAAAGGTTTATTAGCAATTAGATCGATATATTTATCAACCTGAAGACATATCGAAGACTATATATGTCTTTGTTTCTTAAGTTTAGTTTTACTTAAATTTTTAGTTTTCAAAATTAATGATTTAACTGGATTATATGGAAAAGATAAATTTACAGAAAATAGATTAATTGACATGATGAACAATGTCAAAGAAATCCGAAAAAATTTAACAATCAAATAACAAAAATATTTGAACTAAACGATGATAATCTAAACCAAAATTGAGATGATTATCATTTAGTTGAAAAAGTTTTTGAATTAACAAAAATTAAAAAATAAATATCTAAAACTAATATTTTACAGTTTATCCTACAAAGTGGAAAACACGGGAGAGTTTATTTTCATACAAAGGAAAAAACTAAAAAAAGACAAATAGACAAACTACACCTTTCGTGTTTCCATTTGTATTTGACTTATCAATTTATTTACTTTTATCAATTATCTTCACAATTATTATTTATGCCTAATAATCCTTGCACATAGTTTTAAAGCTATGCGCATTTTTATACCTTTTCACTAAATAAATATTTTGGAAAAAGTCGAATTTATGAGATTAAAGAAGTATACTTATTATAATTAGGTAAAATGTTAATTATCTTTTCATTGATTTT
This sequence comes from Mycoplasma sp. 888, assembly GCF_035609225.1. Lineage (NCBI taxonomy): Bacteria > Bacillati > Mycoplasmatota > Mollicutes > Mycoplasmatales > Mycoplasmataceae > Mycoplasma > Mycoplasma sp. 888. Next base: position 542,559 of record NZ_CP141192.1, on the reverse strand, counting down.
TAGAAAAGAGGAAAAAATAAGAAATTCTTATTGTTAGTTTCATTCTGAATTATAAAATACCTAAAGTAAGAAGTTTTGTTTTTGCAATTGTTATTATTTATCACTTTCTGGTTTAATAGTAAATTTAACAAGTTGATTATTCAGTTTGTTTTATTTTTAGATGATTAAAAATTGATATAATAAATAATATGCCTTAGTGGTGAAATGGTAGACACCGTGGACTCAAAATCCACTGGAGAAATCCGTGCAGGTTCGAATCCTGTCTAAGGCACCAATTAAAGCGCTTTGTGCTATTTTTTTATACCTTTTTAGTACTTATAAAGCAATAAAGGCCTAATGGAATATTCGAATATCTTTGTATAATAATTTTAATATTTGAATTTAAAGGAATGATATGAAGTTATATTATGGAACTGATTTAGAATACATTAAATCAATAATTAAATCTGAGGAAAAAGATATTCTTGAAAGAGATATTTTTATTTTTGATGACAACTCATATTTAAGCTCATTTGATACATTAAATGAGATTTTATTAAGTAATGGTTTATTTTCTTCTAGAAAACTAATCATCCTCGAGAATATTAGTTTTAACAAACCTACAAAATATAAAGATAATTCTAAAAATGAGCATTTATTAAATTTATTGAAATCAGTTGATTCAAATATTAGTGTTTATTTAATTTACAAAACAGAAACAATAAATAAAAGAGTTATAAGTGATTATGCATTAAATTTATGTAAAAAACCTAAAAAAATAGCTCAATTATTACCTGCGCAGCTTGCTGACTATGTTATAAGTGAATTTGCGAAAAATAATATTGCTATAGATAAAACAACTGCATTAGTGTTTTTGCAAAAGTTACCTAATGATTGAAAAATTATTAATAATGAAATTAATAAATTGTGTTTATTAAACAAAACCATTACTGAAGATATAATTGAGCAAACCATTGCGCCTTACCCATCAGATGATCCTTTCGAATTTTCTAATGCTATTTCAAGAGACGATTTTCAAGCTATGTATAAAATCTTTGAACAAAAGAAAAACGAAAACACACCTGTTATATTATTGTTTGCGAACTTTGTCTCAACATTTACATTAGTAAATAGAATTTACTGATATCAAAGTTTAGGACTTAATATCTCTGAAATTTCACAAGCTTTAAATATGAATGAAAAAAGAGTTTTTGTTCATGTGATGATTTTAAAAAGATTTGGTTTTGAGAGAGCCCAAAAAATAATTGAACAATTAGCTAAAACAGACAAATTATTAAAAACTTCAGGAGTTGATTCATATGATATTTTCGAAATGTTTATGATCCAAAATTTCGCCAAAAATAAATAAAACATTTATTTACTTGGATTCTCAAATTGTTAAATCAAAAAATGTTGAAGTTATCCAAAATTACTATGAGCAAGTACTTAAATTAATTACTTCAAACGTTGATGAAAAATTTGTTATTGTTTTACCCGATTTATATTCTCTATATAACTTTGATTTGTTATCATCAAAAACAAATACTGAGCAAATTTTCTTACAGAAAATAGATAAGTTGAAAAGTTTTGTTTCTAATTTAAAGAAATTAAACGTTGAAATTCAAGGAATTATTAAATTCGATAATATAACTTCATTTGCTGAATTATTAAGTAAACATAATGGTTTTGATGTTGAAAAAATTTTGAACAATGAAATCTCATCAGATGAGACTAAATATGTTGATTTACTAAACACGCAAATGATAGATTTAGAATCTCTTGCGAATTCAGATAATAAGTTACGTAAAGATTTTGAAAAAATTTACAAGTGGCTTGAAATTGAATATGAAATTTCTGGCGTTGTTATCTCAGGTTTATTTGATTTTATTAATGATAAACAAAATAATATTAATAAGCCTCATATTCAATTAATCAAAAAAACAATTGATAATTTAACTGTAACCGTAACTCAGATCACTTTATATGAAAAGTGCTACGACAAAGCTATAAAAGTATGTAAACTATTTAACAATTATGATGTATTTACTAAATTAGATACATATAAGATTAAAAATGTAAGAGATTATGACAAAGCTGTTTTTACTAGAAACAATTTAAACTTCATATTCAATCCTAATTCATTCATAAATAAGTTCAATGATGTTTTAATTTACAAAACAGAATTATTATCAAACATTTTAAATTTATTGTTAATATCACCTAAATTATTTGGATATCAAATTCCATTTAAGCTATTCAATAACAATGAAAATAATTTAAATTCAGTTATTAATTGAGAAGATAGATTTTTTGATTTATTCAATACTTCAATTTTCAAAAGATACAAGATTCTAAAATACAATCTAAAACTTAAAAAGATTTCTGTATCTACATTTAAGACTAAAAAGTTAATTTGAAAAAAAATTATGTGCAACAATGTTACACATAATGTAATTATTAATAAAACAAATGGTTATGTAAAAATTAAATTCTTATTTAAAAAATTTAATAAGAAGAAATTAGAACCTTGAGGATTTTATATTTATTAAATTAATCTTTTTTAATATTCAAGAATATACTAAGATATGCTCTTTTTATTCTACTTGCTGTGTATCTTTTCGATACACATGCATCAATAAATGAATAATAATCATCATTTAAATTAACTTGTTTTTTGAATAAATTTTCTATACCTTCATCAATCATTTTAATTGAAGCTAATTGTTGAGGTGTTTTTTTATTTACTATTTTCTTAAACTTCTTATAAGTTCTTGCAATATCATTTTTTGACTTATAAACCAGCCTCATAGGCGTGAACATAGAAACATCTTCATTATTTTTAATCATACTTCTAATTTTTGAAGCACTTGCAAAATTAAACATAGTTTCATTAGAATGAAATGGAATTGTTCTTTGGATTGAAATTGCTTTAATATCTAAATTTGAATTAACAATTTCTTTAACATACTCTATTCCTAAAATATCATTAGGTAAAGTTATGTTTACTCCTATTAAATCAGATAAAGCTTGGGAAGCTGCTCTGGGAAACCCTGTTCCATTTTGTTTTAAATAAAACTTAATTTTCTTATTGTATTCATCAATATTATTTTTTATAGTTGTTGCGATTTTATAAAATAAATCAATATCATTTGTTTCAGAACCAAAAACTAAGTATTTTATTTTATGTTTAGCAAGCTGTTTTACAGCATTTGATGCAAAAATATGAGCTGCTTGAATTGATTTTTCATCATCAAGCTTAATAACTTTATTAACTCCATATTTTTTTGCTATTTTAGCTCTTTGCCTGAATGATCCAATAGGAAATTCTCCACGTTGAGTATATTTGTTTGTCATTCCAACAACAATATAAGCATCAGGAATATTTTCTTTAATTCAATTTATTTGATAAATATGGCCGTTGTGAAATGGGTTGTATTCAGCCACAATTCCAACAATGTTCTTTTTTCTTGCAATAAAACTTTTCATGAATAAATTATTATAATATAAATATATGAGTTTTTAGAATGCAATAAATATAACTACTTATATATGATTTAAAAAATACGTGGTTACTAAATATATTTAACAATCTCAAAAGAACGTATTGTGTTAAGTATTATTAAAGAACTCAAACCAAAATTAGCTAAATTCAACATAACAATTTTAGTTATTTCTATATTTGTGCTTATTTCAGGTTTTTCATATTTTGCATTTTTAATGGCACTTACAAATTACAAAAAATCAACTACTTCATCAAATGCTGTAATTTCACTTTTAGATTTAGTAAGTTTATGTCTCAATGATGATTAGTAACATTAATACTTATATTTGAAATTTTAATGTAATTTGCATAGTATTTATGTTAGATATTAAAAAATCTATTTTTCCATTAATTGCAAATGTAAAATTAAATTCAAAATATGCATCACTATTTAGAAAACATATGATTTTACAAATTATAGATTTCTTATGTGCAGTAATCCTTCCGATCATTACATCAGTGCTATTGAAAAAAGAATTAATCACACTTGAACAAGTGATTCAAAAATTAGATTTTTCAACAGAAATTGCACTTATCAAATAATTAAAAGTAGCGTTTGTTACTTATTTTTTTACATTAGAAAATATTACTAAAAAATCCAAAAATGGACTATTATTTTTTACCTTTTATACTATAATATAAAAGCTTTTAGACTAGTCAAAATATTAAAAAGGAGGCAACAATGGCCATTGTTCCAAAACGTAAAACGTCAAAACAACGTAAACACAAAAGAAACAGTCATTCAGCATTAGAATTACCTAACCTTGTAAATTGCAAGCAATGTTCAAACAAAATTGAACAACATGTTGTATGTAAATTCTGTGGATTTTATAAAGGTAAAAAAGTACAAGGGTACAAAGCTTTATTAGATCGTAACAACTAATAATTTAATTAAATTTATAAACTAGAACAGATAACTGTTCTTTTTTTGTTCCTTTTTGAGAATTTTTACTAAATAAGTGGAGGACAAAAAATGAAATTATATTCAATCGGAGAAATAGTTTATAAAAACAAATCAAACATTATTTTAGAATCAAAAGGAGATGGATACATAGTAACTGTTGCTGACGACAAAAGATGAGAAGTTGGACAAAAGACAAAACTATATTTATTTGAATACAGAACAGATTATATGACACACACTTACGGGTTCAAAGAATTTAAAGAAAGGTTATTATTTATCGATCTTATTGGTATAGAAAAAGTAGGGGCTAAAATTGCAATGAGCATTCTCGAAAAAGGATGAGAATATGTAGCCCACTTAATCGTTGATCATAAAGCTGAAGAATTAGCATCAATTCCATTTGTTACTGAAAGAATGGCTAACTTAATTTGTTTTGAATTAAGTAACAAATGAGCAAAAATATTAACAAATGGAGATGCAAAAAAAGCTGAAAAATTACAACTGAAAGATGAGTTATATAAATCATTATTAGTTTTAGGATTTACCAAAGGTCAAATTGAAAGTGCAGTTAAAAATGTTAAATTAAATCAATCGCTCGAAGATATGGTAGAAGAAAGCATTAAATTTATAGCAACTCAAAAAGATGAAGACAATAGATTTAAGACCGCATAGTTTTGAAAAATTCATTGGTCAAGATAAATTAAAACAAACACTTTTAGCAATGATACAGAGTTCTAAAGTTCAAAATAAACCTTTAGATCACATTTTATTTTATGGAATGCCTGGTATGGGTAAAACAACTTTAGCAACTATCATAGCTAACGAAAAAGGTAGCAAAATTCACTTTGTACAAGGCACAAACATTGAAAAGAAAGCCGATTTAATTAGTGTTTTATCAGTTGTAAATGAAAATGATATTGTGTTTATTGATGAAATTCACAGCATTAATAAAAATGTTGTTGAATTTCTTTATTCTGCAATGGAAGATTTTGTTTTTGATTTAATCATAGGTGTAGATGGAAATTCTAGACCGATAAGGATGAAATTAAAACCATTCACATTAATTGGAGCAACTACAAAATTCAATGAAATTTCACAACCTCTTAAAGATAGGTTTGGTTACATTGGAAGATTAGTTAATTACACATTAAAAGATATTTGCAAAATCTTAAAAATCACTTGTTCAAAGTTAAATTTAAATTTAGATGACGAACTAATTAAGTACATTGCTTCCTATTCAAGAAATACACCTAGGTTAGCAAATCACTTAATTTATAGAGTTTTAGACTTTGCACTTTCTTCAGAAAAAGGTGAAATTACAAAGCAAATTATTAAGAAAACTTTTAAATATCTTGACCTATATGAATATGGTTTAACAAAGGATCATATTGAATATCTTCAAATTTTAAAAGATGGATTTGAAGAAAAATCAGTTTCATTAGACACTATTGTCGGTTTAACCTTACATAACAAATACGATATAGTCAATGAAATAGAACCAATCTTATTGCTCTTAAAATTAGTGCAAAAAACTTCTAGAGGAAGAAAAATAACATCTTTAGGAATAGATTATTTACTAAGACAAAACTTGTCAATTTAGTTTTAATTTCTTTTTATCTTATAGATAAAAAATAAAGCATATTTTTGGTAGAATTAATACTAATTATGAAATTAAGAAGCAGAATATCAGAATTTTTTAAGTTAAGCAATTGAAAGAGAATTGTGATAAGCACTATCACAATTATTTCAACAATCTTAGCTATTGTTTTTGGTAGTTTATTTTACATTGGTAAAAATATAAATAAATCTATTGAGTATGGTGGAGGGATTGAAGTTTTAGTCCAAGTTCAAAAAGATAAAAAGAACGCAAACAATCAACTTACAAATCTTGTTAACACATCGTTATATAACAGACTTAATAATACCGGTTTAAATGGAATTACAGTTAGTTCCGAAGGTGATGGAAAAATAAGAATCACTAAATCAGGTCAATTAACCGATTCAGAGAGAATTCTTTTCCAAAATGAAATTGTTGATAAACCATTATTAACAATTACTGATGGACAGTTAAGACCATTATTCTATGAAGGTTCATTTAAAGTTGGTGAACCTATTGGAGTGGATGGTTCTCCTACAGATATACCTGCTTCAAAATGAATTCCACCATTTTTACAAGATTCTGCAACATCACAAGCAAATACATCAAATGGTAAAAACTCAGTTAGTCTAAAACTTAGACCAGATAGTCAAGTTGAATGAACAAAAGCAACTGAATATGTTTCAAGTCAGCAAGATAAACGTGTTTTGATGTGATTAAATATTGAAAAATTATTATCAATTGCACAAAATGAGTTCCCTGAAGATTGAGATCAATCAGGACATAATTTATGAAACTTTATTCATGTTACAAACCAAGCTTACTCAATTGATAATTCAACCGGTTTCCCTAGAAGAGTTGAAAATGCTTTAAAAGAGTTTGAATTTAATGCAACTGCTTATATGATTTCAAACGCTTCAGTTAATGAGCCATTAAATGGTGAAAGCGTACAAATCACGGGTAATTTCACAGCTCAAGAAGCACAACACTTAGCTAACCAAATTAACTTTGGTTTAAGTGATTATGAGTTAGAAGTATTGTCAAATGTTTATGTGCAACCTGATTTAAATAATTCATCATTTAACTATGCAATGATTGCTGGAATTGTTATCTTCAGTTTAATTTCAATATTTATGTTAGTTAACTATGGATTACTTGGTGCATTATCAACAATCTCAATTGCTCTTTATATTTTCTTAACATTACTAATCTTCACAGTATTAAGAGGAGAATATTCACCGGCTACATTAGCTGCCTTAATTATCGGAATTGGTATTAGTGTTGATGCTAACGTTATTACTTTTGAAAGGCTAAAACAGCAAATTTACACAGGAGATTCGCTGAAGAAGTCCTTCAGGAATGCTAATAAGTTAAGTATGTCATCAATTATCGATGCAAACGTTACGACTTTAATTGCTGGATTTATCCTATTCTACTTTGGTACAAAAGATGTGAAAGGATTCAGTATTACACTTGTATTATCTGTTTTATGTACATTGTTAATTATGTTAGTCTTTTCAAGATTTTTAGCAACAATGTTAGTTGGAACAGGTATGTTCGATGGCAAACTTTATATGTTAGGCATCAGAAAAAGATACATTAATCATAAAACTAAACTTGGTACAATGATTGAAAACTTTGATTACTTGAAACAATCAAAATGATTTGTACTTGGGTCTGTGATATTTGTTCTTATTGGATTAATTGTGTTCATTTCACTTTCGGCATCTGAACACAATATTTGAGGGGGATTTAATAAATCACTTGAATTTGCTGGAGGAACAAATATAATTGTTCAACCATCAATTGGCTCTGCTATTACATTAGAAGATGCTGAATCTATTAAAAAAGTAATTGCAGATAATGCTGCAAAATACAATATTGAAAATGTTGACCAAATAGTTTCATTCTCAAAAGCAAGCGCTTCAGGAAATGAATATGTTATAATGATTAAAACAAGTCAATCATTATCAGCAGATGTTGTTGAAAAAATTAGAGCCGATATTTTAAGCAATAATGCAAACGTTGAAATTATTAGTTACACAATTTCAACAAGTGAAGCTAACAAATTAGTATTAAATGCAGTTTTAGCTACTGTAATCAGCTTTGTTGGAATTATTGTTTACTTATTATTCAGAATGTCCTGAACTTACTCAATTGCAGCAATTATTGGTTTAGTTCACGACTTCTTAATGGTTATTGCTTTCATTGTAATTACAAGATTACAAGTTTCAACAATCATAGTTGCAGCTATGTTATCAATTTTAGGTTTAAGTATCAATGATACTGTTGTTACATTTGATAAGATACGTGAAACAATTAAAACTAATTTCAATGGAAAAATTCTTAAAAAAGATGATATCAAGTCAATTGTTAACCACTCGATTGCACAAACATTCAAAAGAAGTTTATATACATCAGGAACAACAATTCTAGCTATTTTAGTTCTATTATGCTTTAACAACGCTACAAATATGTCATTTAACATTGTTATGTTATTTGGAATTTCAATCGGAGTTTACTCATCAATCTTCATTTGTTCTTGAGTATGAGCAATGTTAGAAGGGCACAAACAAAGAAAAATTCAGAAGAGAATTGATACAGGTTACTGAAATGTTAACCATCCAGATGAGCAAACATTCGTTGGAGTAAATGATTATCTTTAAAATTTCAAACTCACAAACGTGAGTTTGTTTTTTTAACAAAACAAATGCATTTGCATAACTTAATTTATTTTTAGAATATAATTACATTAATTTAAATTAATCACCATAAAGGAGGAAAATATGGCTAAATTTATAGATGAAGTTTATGTATCAATTCAAGCTGGACGTGGTGGAAATGGTATGGTTTCATTCCGTAGAGAAGCACACGTTGATAAAGGTGGTCCAGACGGTGGAGATGGAGGAAGAGGAGGGAATGTTTACTTTGTAGGTGACTTAGGTAAAAATACTCTTTTAACTTTCTACCAAAACAAACGTATTGTCGCAAAAGATGGAGTTAAAGGTGGTCCTAAAAACCTTTATGGAGCCAATGCAGAAAACACATACGTTAAGGTGCCTGTTGGGACATTGGTTTATGATGGTAAACGTTTAGTTGCTGATATTATTGAACCAGATAAGCCATATTTAATAGCTTCTGGTGGTAAAGGTGGTAGAGGTAACACTAAATTCAAAACAGCTAAAAATACAGCTCCAAGAATTTCTGAAAATGGATTACCTGGAGAAAAATTTGAAGCACACATTGTGTTAAAAATTCTTTCAGATGTTGGTGTTGTAGGTAAGCCGTCAGCAGGAAAATCAACATTCTTAAATGCTGTTTCAAATGCAAAAGCTAAAGTTGCTGAATACGAGTTCACAACTCTTGTGCCACAATTAGGAATGGTTAAATATTTTGACGATTCATTTACAGTTGCTGACTTACCTGGATTAATCAAAGGAGCTGCATTAGGTAAAGGTTTAGGAATTCAATTCTTAAAACACATTGAACGTTGTAGAGTTATAGCTCACATTATTGATTTTGGTTCAGAAGAAAAAAATCCTGTTAAAGATTATGAAGTTATTAATAATGAACTTAAGTCATACAATTTAAAATTAGAGCAAAAGCCACAATTAGTAATTGCTAACAAAGAAGATTTACCAGCTTTCAAAACACACTTAAAAGAATTCAAAGCTAAATATCCGGATGTTGAAGTTGTTTCGATTTCTGCAATCAAACGTGAAAACTTAGAAGAAGTTAAAGATAAATTATGAGACTTAATTATCAATAACAAAGCTCAACCAATTGAAGAAAAAGAAGAAGAGGAAAAAGTTATTGAGTATGAACCTGATTTTCTTGTTACAAATCCATATTACGGATACTACGAAGTTTCAGGTAAAAAAGTTGAAGAATTATACAACCGTATTCCAATCAATACATTTGACAACCTTGTTAGATTTAACAATATCTTAAAGAAAATGGGTGTTTGAGAAGAGTTAATTAGAAAAGGTATTAAGTATGGTGACACTGTTTCTATTTACGGTTTCCAATTTGAATGAACAGATGAAGAGTAATCAATAATTAAATTATTGATTTCTTTTTATTTTCTTTAAATAAAATAAAATAAATAAAAGAGGTAAATATGAAAGATTTTTTAATAATCGGAAACTGAAAAATGAATAAAACTTATACTCAAACATTGAGTTATTTAGATGATTTAATTTTATCGCTCAAAGAATTAAACATTCCTAAAAGCATTAAAATTGGAATTGCAGTACCTTATCCAAGCTTACCTGCATTCACAAGTGCTATAAGCAAATTTGTACTACCGGTTGCTCAAAATATGTCTATTCATCAATTCGGTGCATTCACAGGTGAAGTTAGTGCTCTTATGCTAAATGATTTAAACGTTAGATACGTTATTTTAGGACACAACGAAAGACGATTACATCACTTTGAAACTAATGAAAGAGTCAATGTTAAGGCTAAAATTGCTATTGAACATGGGATTACACCTTTAATTTGTGTTGGCGAAAGTTTAGAAGATTATCAAAACAATAAAACTAAAGAAATTATTAAGCAACAAGTTTTAGAAACAACTAAAGGTCTTGATTTAGATAAATTCATCATTGCTTATGAACCGATTTGAGCTACAGGAACTGGTCATTCGGCTACTCCCGAATTTGCAAATGAAATTTGTGGCTTTATTTCGCAATTGCTAGATAACAAAGTTATTGTTCAATATGGAGGAAGTGTTACAAGCCAAAATATTGAACAATTATGTGCACAACCAAATATCAATGGATTTTTAGTTGGTAAGGCATCATTGCAATTAGATAACTTTATCGAAGTAATTAAGCATGCTTTAAAAACTAGGTAAAAATGAATAAGAAAATAGAAATATACATTGACTTCGAGGCAATAGATAGAAGACACACTCTTATTTATGATGAATTAAAGACATCGAAGTTTCATTCAATTCCATTTGCATACACAATTGGGAAATATCCGAATAATGATAAAAATCAAGCAATGCAAATAAAAACAAATGTTATCAACTTTAGAAATTACGACAAAAAAGAATACTTCAAAAAATTCAGAATTAAATTGTTGGCTGATATAGCTAAATTAAATGGAATGAAGGTCAAAGATTTAAGTATCAATAATATTAATGAGAAGTTTGTGTTTTATGGATGAAATCCAGTTTTAGAAAATACAATCATAAAAACAGTTTTAGGTAACCAAACAATTTGTCATAATGCAAATGTTTTTAAGGATAAATTTACATCTAAACAAGAAATTTCATTAAAATGAATGTCTAAAGGTTACGAAGATAAAAGCTACTTTAAAAATACAATAGAAATTCTTAAGAAAAAATCAATTCGCAAGATTACTGATGAGTCAGATCCTGGCTTAATTGCCTCTTTAGTTGGTTTCGCTCTTTTTGAAGCACAATATAAGAAAAAGAATAAGAATTTTCTTAATAATGCAGAAATTACAACAATATTAAATGAATTAAGAATTTATAATTCAGATGATATTCACAGAATTGATTTTATTTACAAAAATTCAAAAACTCTTAATCATAGGATAAAAGCTAAAAATGTAATAACAACTGAATTAAAATCAGTTGATAAAAAAAGAATCCAGACACTCAATAAAATTAATTTATTTAGACAAATTGATAATATTGTAATACTTGATAAAATTTCTAAATCAATTGCAAATGAGGACTTATTGCAAATTCTCAAGAAAAACTTAAGATGATTTGAGAAAGCAATTGAATTAGTTAATGAAGCAGAATTTAATGGAGAAAACATTAAAAAATATTTAGAACATCTATCAGATAATTATGAAAATCTTTCTGAAAAAACACAGAACTTAAGAGATAAAATTAAAAACATTTAAGCCATACACACAGTCTTAAAAGTCTAAAAATTAATCAGATTAAAATCATTATCAAAAATGATTTTTTTTATTATAATAAAAAAGCAATATACACAATATTGCCAAATTAATGTGGGAGATATAAGAAATATCGTTTGACCACCATATCGAAAGGATACAGAATTTATGGCAAAAAAAGAAATTCAACGTATTGCTAAGTTGCAATTCCCTGCTGGTAAAGCTAAACCAGGTCCAGCTCTTGCTGGAGTTGGTGTTAACATGCCAGAATTTACAAAAGCTTTTAACGATGCTACAAGAGATAGAGGGGACGAACCAGTTCCAGTACAAATTACAGTTTACAAAGACAAATCATTCGAATTCAAATTATTCACAGCTCCTGCTTCATACAAAATCAAGCAAGCTGCAAAAATTCAATCAGGTGCTTCAAACGCTAAAACAACAATCGTTGCTACAATCTCAAAAGATCAATTAAGAGAAATAGCTGAATACAAATTGCCTGACTTAAACACAGATGATGTTTACGCTGCTATGGCTACAATTGCTGGTACAGCTAAACAAATGGGTGTTTTAGTTGAAGGATACGACGACATTTTTAAAGCTAAAAAAGAAGCCGCTGCTGCAGCTAAAGCAGAAGCAAAAGCTGAAGCTAGAGAAGCTGAATTAAACAAAGAAGCTGAAGAACTTGTTGCAACAAAAGGTGAAAGAATTGAAGTTAATGTTATTTCACAAGAACACAACAAAGAAGAAGGAGCAGAATAATTATGGCTAAAAGAGTTTCTAAAAATTTAAAAGCTGCTAGAGCTGCATTTGACAGAACAGTTGCTTACGATTTAGCTGAAGCTATTGAACTTGCTAAAAAAACTTCTTACGCAAAATTTGACGCTTCAATCGATTTAGCTTTCAACTTAAACTTAGACGTTCGTAAAGCAGACCAACAATTACGTGGGGCTGTATTACTTCCAAACGGAACAGGTAAATCAATCAGAGTTTTAGTAGCTACAAACAATGTTGAAAAACAAAAAGCTGCACAAGAAGCTGGTGCAGATATTGTTGTTGATGCACAAGCATTAGAACAAAGAATTAAAGAAGATCAATTTGATTTCGATGTTATGGTAGCTGACCCAGCTATGATGCCTTTATTAGGAAAATATGGTAAAAAATTAGGGCCTAAAGGTCTTATGCCAAACCCTAAAACAGGTACAGTTACTCCAACACCTGAAAAAGCTGTTGAAGAACTTAAAAAAGGTAAAGCTAACTACCGTACAGACAAAGCTGGTATTGTACACTCATTAATCGGAAAAGCAAGCATGTCAACTGAAGCATTAGTAGAAAATGCACAAACATTAATCTCATTAATTAAAAGATTAAAACCTGCAGCTGTTAAAGGAACATATATGTTAAACTTAACAGTTTCAGCATCAATGGGACCAAGTGTTAAAATTAAAATTGAAAAATAGTTAATTTATAAGTCATAGGGTAACCTATGATTTTTTTATTACTATGTGGAAGACAAATAAAAAAATGAATGAAACTTTTTAAATAAACTAGGACAAGTCTTATAGACAATTTATAAAAAACTCAAAACATCTCAACATTGTTGAGGTGTTTTTCAATTTAACACAGATTGAAATCTTTCATTGTTATATCATTCAATGTAATCTTTGATAATGTTTTTTAGTTTATCAAAGCAAATTGTTTTGTAATTTACAAAGTTTAAACACTCAGATTTGATGTTTGAAAAGAAATATTCAACTTCCCTATTATCTAATGAATTTCCGACCCTACCCATAGATACATTACCATTGTTTTTGACAACTACATCGAGATATTTAGATGATGAATATTGAAATCCGTGATCGGAATGAAGGATTCAAGGTTTTTTAAACTTGATATCCTTGATGTGTGAAATAACTAAATCTGTGTCATTTCTTCTTGATAAGTTTCAATTTAAAATTTTCTTTGTTTTATGATGTATTGCAACTGAAAGATAAACGTGGTTTTCATCTATATCGTTTGGTGCTTTTATATATGAAACATCTGTCGCAATAATATTATTTGTAATTCCATTGTAATCTCTATTTACAAGATCTTTAATCTTAACATTTGTATTCTTGATTTCTCTGACTTTACGTTTTGGCCTAACTACACAAATTAGATTTAATTTCTTCATTATTCTTCCTAATGTCCTGTAATTTATGTCCATTTTATATACTTTTAGTATATAAACACTCAATCTTCAACGACCAAAACGACCTTTATTTTCATAAAAGGCCTTTTTGACAATTGAATGTAATTCTTCATTTTCAGAATTTTGAGAGACTTCTTTGTCTAATTGCGAAATTTTCTTATAAAAAGTAGATTTTGGTATTCCTAAAAATATATAAATTGTTTATTTGTAACAGAAGATGATTTCTTGATTTTGCTTCAATCAATTTCCATTTTATTATCTCTGAAAATTTCAATCATAATTTTTATGAATTCATTCTTTTGCTCATCAGTCATTTCTTCAATCATTGAATCATCTGTTTCAATAGGTTTCTTTTTAGGCCTTCCAGAACCCTTCCCTTTTTTAGGAGCCGTTCCTGTTTTTGAAAATATTACAGTTTCATCTTTTTGATATTCCTTAAATTTATTTCAAATTCTACGTCTAACATTTTCTTTAAAGTAATCCTTATTATATTTTTCTGAAATATAAGATGCAAATTTGTATTCATATTCATTTGTGTATTCTCAATTTTCTATTCATTTGAATAGATCTAATCATTCATAATGTTTCAATTGTTTAGCCATTTGTAAAATCCTTTCTCTTATTGTAAACAAAAAGCAGACAGTTTTTTATTTTCTGTCTACTTTTCTTGTCCTAGTTTAAAATCAGTTTCATTCATCTATTTTATTCAATAATTTGCTTAATAACTTCGATATCATCATCAGTTATTTGAGTTTGTTCTTTAAACTCTTTTAAGAATTCAATATTTCTTGAAATCTTATCTTTATATTCGTTTGTCTTATTTGTTATAGCTAAAAAGCTTTGAATTGATACAAGCATTGTTGTGATAACAGAGAATAAAGCGATCGCAACAAACAAGTCCATTGTTTTATCAGGTAGAATATTAAATCTAATTGAATATAAGTTTAGAACAATAATTGAGGCAGATAAGAAAATAGAAATAACGTTTAATAATGTAAATAAAGTTTTACTTGTAATGTATTTAAAATAAACACTATTTTTGACCTTATCAATATCATTAATGCTGTTGATTTGTAATTTGTTTCTCATTTGTTCTTTAGTTTTGTTTTTGTCCATTATTAACCTCGTTTTCAAAGTCGCTTGATTTGTATCTATCTATTTCTAATATGGTTATTGTTCTTTTAAATAATGTAAAGTTTGCTTCTTTATTATTTAAATTCTTATATATGTGTAATTTAGATTTGTAAAAAAAGTGTTCAAGTTGAATTGCTTTAATTTTAGTTTGATAAAAGATTGCTTTTTTATTAATAACAAAGAATGATAATATACCTGAAGTAAAAGTGATTATCGCATTAACAATTGTTAACAAGATAATGTAGTTGCTATTTGAGTTTAAAAAACTCGTGTACGGATTAGTCATACCGTCAGGATAATAAGAAGATGTTCCTGCAAGGTATAAAATCGCTATTACACCATTTAAAAGTGTAAACAAGATTATTGATGCATTTAGTAAATAATATAGAACTGAATACACAATAAGCTTAAGCTTTATTTCTTTATAAAGTTTGAAATAAGCATTCATTGTAATGTCTTTCTTTTTCATTATTTCTTACTTCCTGATGGTGAGGTAATTTCATCCTGAATAACTTCTAAGATTACTAATTTCTTGAATGATTTTGCTTCAGTGTACATTTAGTCAATGAATTTAATTAAGTTTTCTTCTGAAATTAAACCATTAGCATATTTAATTTCAAGATATTTCAAGCTTTCATAAACTTTCTTATAAGTTGACATCTTAGTATTGCTGCGATAAATAGCAATTCCAATGTTTAAGAAGAATAGAATAATCATAAACACACAAAGCAAGATAACTGAAATGTATGATGAGTTTCTTTGTAATTCATCATTTCCATTTGTTTGTCCATGTGATACAATGATTGAAAGCGTAATTGCAGCTATGATAATAGATGAAATATTAAGGAGTGCAATTATGATAGAAAAACTGATATCAATAATCTTGTAAGTAAGCAGTTTCTTCTTATCATGCTTAAGTCTTTTGTTTAAATATTTAATAATATCTTTCATCAAATATATTTTAATTGAAAATATTATTTTTAGCTATATTTTGATAGTTTAATTTATAATATTCCCATGAATAAATCGTTTGCAGTTTTTAGTGATGTGGATGGAACAATTTACGGATTTCCACATAAAAAATTATCAGAAAAAGTAAAAGAACAAGTTTTAGATTTATCATCTAAAAATATTCCTTTTGTAATCAACACAGGTAATCCTGTTTTAGAAAAAATTAAACGTTTAGCTAGAGAACTTAATTCAAGATATTTATCTTGTTCAAGTGGTGCGATTATTTATGATATGCAAGAAGAAAAACCATTGCACATTGAAATAATTGATCCTAATGAAGCTAAAAAAGTTTGAGATTTAGCACTCAAAGCTGATGTTACATTATATTATGCAGGTGTTAATCAATTCTACTTATACAATGTTCACAACGATATCTATGAGTTTTTAACATCATTTAATGAATATGATAAGTGAATTACAGATGGAACTATTCCTGGTGATTTACACAGAATTGAAGTTTATGGAACAAAAGAACAATTAGAAAAATTTATTGATTTATATAATCAATCAGATGTTAAATTAGACTTAGTTAATGTTGATTATTTATATATAGAAATGTCTAATCCTGGTGTAAATAAGGGTTCAGGAATGAAATGATTATGTGAAAACGTTTTCAATGCTGA
Organism: Mycoplasma sp. 888; assembly: GCF_035609225.1. Lineage (NCBI taxonomy): Bacteria > Bacillati > Mycoplasmatota > Mollicutes > Mycoplasmatales > Mycoplasmataceae > Mycoplasma > Mycoplasma sp. 888. The sequence continues at coordinate 525,696 of NZ_CP141192.1, read as the reverse complement.
TTTAGCTGATGTTATGGCAATTGGAGATAGTCCAAATGACATTCCAATGTTTAAATTATCAGGATATTCATATGCAATGGATAATTCTGACCAATATACAAAATCATTTGCAAAATATTACACATCAGACGTGCTTCAAGACGGATTAGCTGAAGCTATTGTCGATTATTTATATCGTGGAGATTATGAACTTAAAAGAGCTGTTTCTCAAATGGGGAATATTGCAAAAACAAATAAGAAAATTATGTACTAAAAAAATTTTTATAACTTGCACACTATTGCAAAAGTGCAAAAGAGAAATAAAAAATCGGACATTAGTCCGTTTTTTGTAACGTTTAAACTATTTGTTTTTGTTTACAAATTCATCTAAACGTGAACGTTTTCTAGCACCTTTGTTTGGGTGGAAAACACCTTTAGAAACAGCTTTAGCAATTGTTTTGTGAGCAAATGCAACTAATTCAGCAGCTTTTGCATCTTTAGCTAAAACAGCTTCTCTAGCTTTACGTATAGCTGTTTTAACTCTTGATTTCATAGCAGCGTTTTTAACACGAGCTTTTTCCATCTTAGCTATACTTTTAACTTTAGATTTAATGTTAGCCATAAATCCTCCCTTTTTCTAAATATATGTGAAAAATCTTTTCTATTATACTATATTTTTAACTTTTGAATTTTTGGTTATATTCAATTCCGATTTTTGAAGATAAGTTGTCATCTACGCCATTTATCTTGGTGTGTGTGACTTTTTCGTTAGAATCATTTTCAATTTGATAAATGTATAATGCACCATTATCTACTTCATTGTCATCTGTAATGAAGTAATTTCTTTTAACTAACTCATATTCAAATCTTGTTGAAGGAGTATAGTTAACAAAGTCGAAGTTATTAAGTTGTAAGTATTTTTTATTCATTATTTTAACAAATTTACTATTAGCAAAATCTATGTGATTTACTATAAACTCAATCTTTTTCTTAAATTCATCTTCATCATTCATATCGATTGCATTTTCAGGATCTTCATTATTTAAATCTTGAATCAACCTTACAAAAACATTTTTAGTTTCTTTAATACTAAATAATTCTTCAACTTTTGCTTTATATGAACTAAGTTTATTGATATCGATTAATGTAGCTTTATAAAGCTCGTGTAGTTGACTCTTGAAATCATTATATTTATTTAAATCTGTATAGTAATCTCTGAACACTAAATCAATATATTCATCATACATTTTAAGTGAATAATTATTTAGACCTTCCTGAATATCATTTTTAAATTGTTTTGTGAATCTATATAACTCACCCATATTTGAATAAATTGATGAATTTAATGTTTCATAAAGTTCATCAAGAGTTCCTTGTGATGTGTTTTTAGCAACTACTAATCCATCTATAAGTAAGATGTTTTGTGCAATTTTAAATGATTGTACTGTTCCGTTTTCAACTTCTTCATAGTTGTTATCTGAGAAGTAAGCATCCAGTGCATCACCATTATACATAACAGCTGAGTCAGCTTCTAGATTCTGTGGATTAATTAATTTATTTAAGATACTTTGACCATCGCCATCATATGTGATGTAATTGCTATCATTTGGATTTTTTCCAGTGCTTTTTTGAACAAGTGAATAGAAGTTATCGATAAACTTTGTGTAGTTATCTTTAGTAACATCGTTATTTGTGTTTAAGACTACACTGGTATGTTGAAAGTCATAAAATGAACCATATAACATATTAGCTCTAACAGCATCTGTAATAGTTAAATTAGAATATCCATTATTAAACAATGTATTTAATTGGTTATATAAACTAAGTGAACCGAAGTCTTTAAGGTTTGTTCCGCTAGCTTGTAATTCTGTTTTATTTTGATCTAATAATTCTTTTGTGATTGGTTGTACACCGTTAGTTTGCTTTTGTTTCTTTGTGTTAAATGCAACTACTGCATCTTGCATAAAGTATGGAACAAAGTATTCTCATAAGTGTCTTGATTCCTCATATTTTTTACCTGATTGATCTGTTTTTAAATCTTCATCATAACTTGCTAAATGTTCAAACACAATAGGTGTGTAAATAGTTTGCAAGATGTTTTTAAGCAACTCCTTATCAGGCTTGTCTGATAAATTTAGCAACTTTTTAAAATCAATTGGTGCCAATAGGTCTTTTTTGATTAAATTAACTGCTTGGAAATCGCTTCCAATTCCAGCAATTGCTTTTGAGTTTACAAGGGCAACTGTGAATTCGTTAATTTCATCAAATGTTTTATAAGAGAAGTTTTCTTGAATTTTATCCCTATTCTCTTTTGAGATATAAGACTTGTAATTAAAGAAGGATGGTTTAAATCTGTTACTCATTTTTACACCGACTAAAGTAAAGGTAAAAATTGAGATTAAAGCAATCATAATAATTGCTGATCAAGCTTTGAGTTTTCTAAGTAAATTCTGCTGTTTCATAAATCCTTTTGTCTTAATTTTAATTATTTAAAATAATGTTTATTTTATATCAAAACCAAATTTATTTTTGTGATTAAAATATTTTTTAAGTGCTATTTTTTAGGACAAAAAGAATAAAATGATATAAAATTGAATCATGATTACTAAAAATAACTTAAAGTGATTAATTTCATTTATCATTGCTTTTTTAATTGTTACATTAACTGTTGTTTTTGTATCGTTTTTAGTGCTTAATATTTACAAAGAAGTTTCATATTTTTTCATCTTCTTGTTCTATGTAATTAATGTGACTTTTGTCTTTGTTATTTACAGTCAAAAGAAGCAACATGAGTCGAAATTTTCTTGAATTTATTTAACGATGTTATTACCAATAATTGGACATGTTATTTTTATTGTTTATGGTTTTCATTGAAAAAATAAAAATGAAATTAAGGTTAATAAAAATCCGATGTACCATTTAAAACAATATGTTCCATTGTTTATAAAAAATCAAAATCAATTAAGTTATAAAAGTAATAATTTAACAGAGCTTACAAATCTTAATAATAATGTTATCCTACCTGCGAACATTGAATTCTATGAAGAAGGATATAGATTCTATGATCACTTATTTAATGGAATCAATGACGCAAAAAAAACAATCTACATCATTACATACATAATTAAAAAATCCGAAATTTCAGAGCACTTTTTAAACTTACTACTTAAAAAAGCTGATGAAGGTGTCAAAATCAAATGACTTGTTGACGATTTTGGTGCTATGCCATCACAAAAAAGAAAGCTATCCAAATTATCTAAACATCCGAACATTGAGTTTGCCTATATCGGAAAAATTTATTATCCATTTATTAATGCAAGTAGTTTCTCAAGAAACCATGAGAAATTTATTATTATAGATAACAAGATGGTTTTCTCAGGTGGAAACAACATTTCAGATGAATATTCATCAATGTCAAAAAAATATGGGCACTGAATTGATCTTAACTATAAGATTACAGGCCCATATATAAATGCATATATAATTCATTTTATTAAGTTTTGAAAAATAATAACTAATAAAAATATTGAAATTAGAAGTTCATTATTTATTGATACTAGTGATCAAGAATACGAAAATAATTCATTTTTAATTTTAGAATCACCTAATTTTGACTATTCAGAATCAGAATTTTTATGACTAAAATTAATTGCAACTGCTAAAAAATCAATTCGTATTTGCACACCATACTTTTCAGTTACTAACGCACTTAAAAAACAATTAATTTTAGCATTAAGAAATAATGTGAAAATCACAATTTACTTCCCAGGGTTGCCAGATAAGAAGTTGGTTTATAAAATCAGTTTATCTCAACTTGAAGAATTAATTCCATATGGTTTAGAGGTAAAAATTTATGATGATCATTTCTTACACACTAAAGCAGGGATAGTTGACGACAAAATTGCTTGAGTTGGAACAACCAACTGAGACAGTAGAAGTATGTTTTCACAATATGAAACAATGGATGTTTTTGAAGGAAAATCAGTCCAAAAACTAATTCAGATTTTTAACGAATATGATAAAAAATCTGAAAATATGAAAAAAAACTGTAAAAATAAGAAAAAAAATAATCTATTTAAGAAATTTGTTTTTGATATAACTAAACCATTGATATAATAAGAGTATATTTTGGTTAGATAAACTACTTTTTTAATTTTATTTTTGTTAAATTTTGAAATAGCATTTTATTAAAATCAATTACAAAGGAACAAAGGAGAAAACGATGAAAGAATTCACAGCTAAAATTATTGATCCAATTGGTTTACACGCTAGACCAGCAACTTTAATTGTTTCAACAGCAACAAAATTCAAATCAGATTCTAAATTAATTTACAATGGACGTGAAGCTAATTTAAAATCAATTATGAACATTATGGCTTTAGGAATTAAACACGGAGCTGAAATTACAGTTAAAGTGCTTGGAGAAGATGAAGAAGCAGCAGTAAAAGCTATTGAAGCTGCTTTAAAAAATCATGGTTTAATTTAATTGTTCTGAAAATCGCTGCAATAATAGCGATTTTTCTTTTTTCCTTTTGTACAAAAAGAAAATAAAAAAAGACACTTTTTAGTGTCATATGGTGCGCGAGACAGGACTTGAACCTGCATGGGTCACCCCACTAGAGCCTTAATCTAGCGTGTCTGCCAATTTCACCACTCACGCAATTAGTAAAAATATTATAAAACAAAATTAAAAAAATTTATAAAGATTTATATAATTTAAATTAACTTTAATTTAAAGCTATTTTTACAAATCAGAAGGTGTTTATGAATAACAAAGAACAATTTAAAAATCAATTAATTAAATACTTAGAAATCGAAGCTATGTCAAGATACGAAGAACCTGTAGCAGATGAATTAAGAAAAAATATTTCATCAGTTTACAGAATTTCAAGAGATAAATTAGGTTCAATCATTTTTAATAAATCATCTAAAAATCCATCTGCTCCAAAAGTTATGATTGCAGCACATATGGATGAAGTAGGTTATATTGTAAGAAGAATTGAAAAATCAGGACAATTATTATTAAGTCCAATTGGTGGAATTTGAGCTTCAACAGTTATTGGAACAAAAGCTAAATTAATCACAGCAAACAAAGAATATTTAGGTGTATTTGGACACACAAGTATTCACATTATGGAAAATTCTAAAATTTCAAAAGCTATGACTAATAATGAACTTTATGCTGATTTTGGATTTAAAAATGAACAAGAAGCAATAGCAGCAGGAGTAACAATTGGTGACAGAGTTCAAATGAGTGGAGAAACTATTTTATTTGATAATCCTGATTTAATTGGTGGAAAAGCAATGGACAATAGAGCTGGTGTAACTGTTTTAGAATTTATTGCAAATGAAGTTGCTGATTTAGATCTAGATGTTGATTTATATTTAGTCGGAACAGTTCAAGAAGAAGTCGGGACAAGAGGAGCAAGAAGTTCAGTTGCGCTTGTTAATCCAGATGTTGCAATAGCACTTGATACAACTTCTTCACACGATACACCAGATGTAATTCCCGGAACAACAAGATTATTTAAAGGCGCTGCTCTTAGAATTAAAGATGGTGGAACATTAATGGATACAAAATTAGTTCAATTCTTCGAAGAAGTTGCTGCCAAATATGAAATTCCAACTTACAAATTTGTTGCAATGGGTGGAGGTACAGACGCTCATGAGCTTCAATTTGCGAAAGGGGGAGCTGCAACTTTAACAATTTCACTTCCACAAAGATATTTACATAGCCCTATTGGTGTTTGCTCAATTTCTGATTTAATAGCTGCCAAAGATTTATTGGTTAACTTTTTAAAAAATTTTAATAAGACAAACTATGATAAAATAAAATATATTTAATTTAATTATTAAAACTCATTACAAAATTTATTTTAAGGAGAATAATTATGGTTGAAATGCAAACTGGAGCATTTGTTGGGATGATTGTTGCTGTTGTAATATTTGTAGTTATTGCAGCTGCTTTAGTAACATTCTTTATTGCTAAAAGAATGTTTGAAAAACAACTTAAAGAAAACCCACCTATCAATGAAAAAATGATTAGAGTAATGTTCAAACAAATGGGTAGAACAGCATCAGAAACACAAATTCGTCAAATTATGAAATCAATGAATGCTGAAAAAAATAAAAAATAATTTAATAAATTCATTTTAATAATGAATTTTTTTAATTTAATATAATTAAATTACATTTAATAATGTAAGTTTGGAGGAATTTTGAGTAAGAGTTCTTATAGTATCAAGTTAAGGATTCAGAACTCGAGATTAGCAAAATCAATTAGAAAGTTTTGACATTGAAAAAACAACATATCAAAACTTAAGTATTTATTATTTATTTACTTATTGATTATTCTAGTTTCCAGTTTGATTTTGTTTTCACCAATAGCACAAAATCCTGAAGCTTCACGTGTTAAATACATTGATGCATTTTTCACAACAGCTAGTGCATTTAGTGATACCGGTCTAGTAACTGTTGATACATTTGGCCAGTGAAATGATTTAGGTCAAGCAATTATTGCTGTTTTGATTTTAACTGGTGGAATTGGTATTTTTGCGCTTAAGTTTTTTGCCATTAACTACTTATTTGGTAAAAAAACATCCACCCTTGCTGAAATTAAAATTATGCAAACTGAACGGGGTGTATCTGATGTAACAAAGACTACAAAAGTAATTATTTCATCAGTTAAATTTATTTTTATTTGTATTTGTTTATTCAGTATTATTCTTACATTTTATTTCTATTTCGCAACACCAAAACATACAGAGGGAATGAAACAAATTTTAACTGATGGTTCATTCAAAAATCCTCAAGGTAATTTTGTTCTTTCTTTAAAATATGGAATTTTCCATACTATATCAGCAATCAATAATGCTGGTTTTGACATTATGTCAAGCTCTTCACTTATGCCGTATTATCAAAATTACTTCTTACAAATTTGCTTTATTATCTTACTTATTATTGGTGGATTAGGTTATCCAGCTCTTCACGACATTGTGTCTTATATCAAGCACAAACTCAAAAGAAAGGATACACAGTTTAAATTTTCAATATTCACCAAAGTTTCACTTACAACTTATGTAATTGTATTTCTAATTGGATTTGGTATTTCCTTAGGATTTGAAATTTCATCTTCAAATCCATATTCATTGTGAAATCAATATCACTTACCTGTAGGTGTTGGTAATGAAACTCACAAAGCTTACATTGAATGATTCTCGAAAGGTGCAAATGTTAAAGATTTAGAATTAGAAAAATTCGCAAATCTTAACCAATACATTGAAAAAGGTCAATTATACGGAAGTACATTTGATAAATTCTTTGCAGTATTCTTCACATCTTTTTCAACAAGAAGTGCTGGATTTGCTACTGTAAATATGAAACATTTTACACAAGGTTCAACTTTTGTGTTTATCTTTATGATGATAATTGGTTCAGCTCCTGCATCAACCGGTGGAGGTATAAGAACCACAACTTTAGCTCTTGTAATTTTAGGTCTATATAGAATTTTATTCGGTAGACCAAGAGTTAGAGTGTTCAAAAGAGCTATCAATCAAGACACTGTTAATATGTCTGCAAAAATATTAACAATTGCAACAATTATTATTTTTATTGCTTCAATGATTCTATTTAGCTCATTCCAAGATTATGGTGGAGAAATCAAAAATGCATTCTTGCAAGATCCTAATGAAGGGTTCTCAATGGAAAATTTAATTTTCGAAGTAGTAAGTGCCTTTGGAACAACTGGTTTATCATCAGGAATTACAAAAAACTTGAATATAGTTTCAAAATTAACATTAATTATCGTTATGTTCATTGGACAATTTGGAATTAGTTCAACACTTAATGTTTGAAAACGTAAAAAAGATTTTAGTCGTACCTATGAATATGTTGAAGCTGACATTATCATTGGTTAATGATTGGGGAAAATATGAAACTCAAATATGAAAATGAAATAGTAGTTATCGGAACAGGAAGATTTGGCCAAGCTGTTATCGATCAATTAATTAAACTTAAAAAAGACGTTGTTATTTTAGATAAAGACGACGAAAATACGAAACTTTATGCAGATGAAGTTGACAAAATTATCATTGGTGATGCAGCTGATACAAGAACACTTCAAGCTATTGGTATTGACCAAATGGAAACCGTTGTTGTTGCTGTATCAGACAACATCGAAATTGTTGCTGCACTTTTAGAACTTAAAGTAAAAAACATTATTGCAAGAGCATCAACAAAACGTCATGCAAGAGTTTTAAAACAAATTGGTGTTAATGTGATTATTCGTCCTGAGTTTGAATCAGGTACAAGAACAGCATTAATTGCAGCTAACAAAAACTTTATTCAATATAGTGAAACACTTCAAGAAATTGGAGGAAACTTTGTTGTTGGTTCAACAAAAATTAAGAACCAAAACTTATTTAACAAACAAGTTAAAGAAATTGGTTTAAATGAAAAGAGTATCACTATTGTTTTAATTCAATCAGCTGATAAAGTTTTTAAACGTGCAACAGGAGACGTTACATTACATAAAGATGACAATATTACAATCATCGGCGAGATAGGTGATGTAACAACTGCGCTTGAATGATTTAATAAAGTAAACTAAAATTTCAATTTCACGTGTAAGTTATCCACATGTGGAATTATTTTTTTCTTAATTTTTCACAAAAATGTGAAAAAAATAAGTGATTTTTGAAAATATTTATAAATAAATTTATTTATTTATTTATAATAAATACGAAATCTAATATACAGAAATTAAATTGACTTTTTTCAATTTTATAAATTAGAAATTTTCACATTCATATTGGTAAAAAATATTTGTGTATATTGATTTCTAATAAAATCTCATAACAAAATATCTAAACAAAACAATTTAAATTTATTCAAATTTTTATTTCAATATAGGAGATAAAATGACAAAATTCAAAAAATTATTAATTAACGGAGCAGCTTTATTAGCTCTTACAGCTCCAGTTATTTCGATCTCTTGTGGTAACGAAGGTGGTGTAACTGCATCATCTGGTGAAACATTTACTCAAGAAGAAAAAGATGGATCAGAAATTAATGGTTCAACACTAGGTGACAGAATTTTAAACAATGAAACACCTAACACGTCATCAACTCAACCTTACACAATTACAGTTGGCGACAAAATTCTCATTGGTCACACATTCTCAGATGGTGGTGTTCAACAAAAAGCTTTAGCAGCTTTAGTTGAAAAATACAATACAGAAGTTGCGCCAAAACTTAAAGGTTCATTACCAGTAGGACTAAAACGTTTAGGTTCAGGATACTCAGCAGGTAAAGATATTGTTACAAAAGGTCTTTCATCAAAACAAACCTCAGACTTTATGAACCTTATCTTAAACTATAGTACAGTTGCTTCAGAGTTAGCAAGAGCAAAAATGCTTTTAAGCTTTAATGATAACTTAAGAGTAGCAAATACAGATTTATCACAATTCTCAGAAAAATTCATTACCTCTAACTTCCAAACAGAATATATTGATTTACCATCAACATGAATTTTACCTGCGTTTAAATCAACAACAATTTTCTCAATTAACGCACCGGTTCTTTCATACATTCTTGATACTTTAGTAGAAAAAGGTATGGAAGTTGCAGAAGATTTTAAAGAAGAATACAACAACATTAAAGCAAAAGGTAAAGGAGACCGTGAAGGCGTTAAGAAAATCTGAGGAGATCCTGTTTCAAACGTTGAATCAATTATTAACAAATATAAAGGAACAGGTAATAATGTTAAGAAATTAAGTAAAGCAATTTTTAACTCATATGCTGAATTACTTGATTTTGTGGCTATGGCACAAAAATTATTTGTAAACTCAGCTGAAAAAAATTCAACATTACACGTATTCGGAGTAGACGACTATACAGCTTTATACAACCAAGCTTTATATAGTGCTTTACTTAAAGAACAAGTTGATGCAGCTAAATCAACTGGAACACCATTAACTCAAAAAGATGCCCTTAAAGGAGCTTCAGCAGCAATGATTGAATCAGTATCAACTAATGCTGGAAAATTATCTATTAACTATGAAGTTCTTAAAAAACAAAATACATCAGCTTATGTAAAAACACAAGAAATCTTTAACAAAACATTTGCTGCTATTGAAGCAGGAGGATTAAAAATCTATCCTGGTGGTCAATATTCATCAAATGACCAAACAAAACACTACATGGCGTTTTCAATCGGTTCAACAGCCGGATATTCACACAACTATGTTTCAGGTGAATCATCAGATTTGATTAACAGCCTTAACAAAGGTGCATCAGTTAAAATCGATGAAAATGGAAGCTCATTAAATCTTTCTGAAAACAGAAGAACTCCAGGATTAGTTTTATTATCAAAATTAAAATCAGGAAAATTAGCATTCGGAAAACATAATAATGCAATTCACAGTGCATCAGAAAAAACATTCCCTGAAGGTAAATATGCTAATTATGAACTTCAATATGTCGATGCAGCTGAAGAAAAAGCATTTACTAATGCATTAACAAATGAAGCGTTATCAAAAGCATCATTAATTCTAATTAACAAAGATGGTAGTGACCAAATTATCCAAAAAGCTAAAGCACAAAATATTCCAGTTGCTGAATTGAAAAAGAAAAATGACACAAGATACTATGGTATTTTACTTTTAGATTCAGTTGATAACAAATCGCTTAAAAGCGCTGACAAAGCTCTTGTTGCTAAATTAACTGCAATGGGATACACAATTAAAGTAACTACAGCTCATGAATTATTAGGTGAAGAGGAATTAATTTCTCAACCAGTTCCACTTAAATGAACTTCTGAAGATCCATATAATGTTGTTTATTTACAAGGACCATCAATGATCGGTGTTCATACAACTGAAGTAGGTGATCTTGCAACAAAATTATTTGTAAACTGATTAATGACATCAGAAACTTTATATGAAAAATTCACAATTCAAGGTAACAATGGAAAAGACGAAGTTATTGCTGAAAACTTAACACCACGTGACATGTTCCAAAGTGCTATGGGATACATTCTTCCTTACAAAGGATTTGAAAAGAATACAGATTTCCCTACAAAAGGAAAACTTAACCCATACTTAAAAACAGCATTCGAATTATTCTCAAACGTTGCTAAGTCAACAGATAAAGATAAAGTTCCATATGTAACATTTGAAGAACCAGGGTCAATTTTTGCTGATTCATTCAGAAGTGGTGTTCAAGGAGCATGAGACTCATTACAAGCGGGAATCGATTCAAACAAAGCAGATTTTTCACTTGCAAAACCAACATTTGAGGACTTTATTAGAAAAGCTACAATTAAATAACAAAAATTCTCATACATTAAAAAACAAATGAAAATATAGTTTTAATTATGTTAAAACTATATTTTTGCTTTCAAATTAAGGAGAAACATGAAGCTAAAAAATAAATTAATACCTTTGGTATTAGGTTCAGTATTATCATTAACACCAATTGCAATGAGTGTTTCATGTGGTTACAATGATAAATCTACTGTTGTTAAAGTTCGAGAGGGTACTAACATAGTGGATGTAAAAGTGGGTGGTCCTGCTTTAACTGCTTTAAAATTTGAAAAAAATAAATTTACTAAAACAGCACAAGTTGTTCCGGCATTTGAATCTATAGATTCAAGAGTTGAATTCGCTAAAGCTGTTGATGCTATTAAATATGCTATTGGTGCCGATCTTGATAATGAGATGACTTCTGGTTTTAGCATTAACCCTGAAATTGTTGTACAATCACAACATTTAGTTCCATCTAATTCAGCTGTATCATATGAAGAGTCATTCATTAATAAAGAATATACATACTTTATTAATGATATAAATGCAGGTAAAAAATATGAAGTTATTGTAAAAATAGATAAAAAAAATCCATATTCAATGGGATTAGATACAAAAAGTGATTATTTCAAACAAGATTTACCAAATAGAGAAACATTATTACAAAATATGACATCTATTCCTGTATCAATTAACTTTAATTTCGAAGTTTCAATTAAATTAGATGGTGAATTATGAAAAGTGTCTAAATTTAGCACTGTAGCACAAGCTAGCGGTTTAAATGTTTCTTCTACAATTACACCTAAATTGACTGATTTCCCAGTACAACCATCTTATTCAAAAATGAAAAAATTATCTATCGATTGAAACAACAAACTCATTGATATGAACTCATTTAGAGCTAGAGTTATTAGTGTATCAGATGGTGATACAGCAACTGTTGTAGCATTAGAAGACAAGAAAATGATTAACGCTTCTATAACAAAAGGATCAAAATACACAATTAGATATTCTGGAATTGACACACCAGAAAAAGCTGTATCAAGTACTTTATCTTCTCCATTCGAATATGGATTTGCATTATTATCATCAAAATTTGGAAAACAAATATTATTAAATGATGATCCAAATTCAGAATTCTATAATGTTAAAAATGAAGTTAAAATCGGATTCTCATCTGGTTTTGACTCATATGGTAGATTAACTGCAGATATATTCTTTGGTGAGGATTTTGGATATTCATATAACGCAGAGATTACAAGAGAAGGATTAACATTACCATATGATTCATTTGCTAACTGAAAAGCAAATTACTATGAACCAAAAACTTCTCCAAACTACGCAAACAGCATTTATCCAGAAATTGCATTAGCGTTTAACCATGCTCGTGAAAACAAATTAGGATTTTTCCACTACTTGGAACAAGCAGAACAAATCGAAAAATATGTTTATATAGCAAAAAGAAATAGTAAATGACAAGCATTTGAGGAACTTTACAAAATCTTACAAAAAAATAATGAGGCTTAGAATTAATAAAATTAACAATATTGATTTAAGCAATTTTAGTTTTTAAATTTTCTTATTAAGAAAGGATAAAATGAAACAAAACGAAAATACAACATTTTCATCAGCTCACGAAGCAGACATTCGTAAAATTAATCAATATGTTTCAGAATTAGAAGCAACTGATGTTGATTCTATTCCTGCTATTGAATTAAAAAACTTAAACATTGACTTCGGTGAAACATTAGCTGTTGATAATGTTAGTTTTAGAATTCCAGAAGGAAAATTAGTTACATTACTTGGTCCATCTGGTTCAGGTAAAACAACAACTCTTAATGCTATTGCAGGTTTATTAACAGTTACATCAGGAAAAATTCTTTTCAGAGGTAAAGATGTTACTGATTTCACACCTCAAAACAGAAAAATCGGGTTTGTTTTCCAAAACTACGCTTTATATCCACACATGAGTGTTTACCACAATATTGCATTTCCATTAAGAAATGACTCAGAATGACAAAGAAAATTCTATTTAGAAAAAGAAGAAGCTAAAAATGGAATTCGTTCTATTTACTTAAGAAAATTAGGAGCTTCTGAAGTAGAAATTGAACACTTAAATAAAGCATTCAAAAACTATAAATTAGTTAAAACTGAAATTTCACGCCAAGTTAGTGAAGCATACTCAAGAATTAGTAACAAACTTGAAAAAGCACATACTGATTATTCAGTTTCAGTAGTTCACGAAAATGCAGAAATTTCAGCATTAACAAAAAATGTTATTAAAACTAACAAAAAAACAAAACAAGATTCAGCGACAAAAATCCAAGATATTAAATACAAGTTCGCTCATGATAAAGCTAATGGGTTAATTAATGAAAATGAATTAAAACAATCAGAATTCTTAGCTTCATATGACAAGAACATTCTTAAATTCTCAAAACCAAAATCAGCAGAAGAGTATCAAGAAAGAATTAATAGTTTACAAGATTTCACAGCTGAGTTAGTTCAACTTGATTTAAGTGAATTAGTCTTAAAAGACAGAATAGCAATTATTAAATTAGAACAAAAAGCTATTAAATTATTAACTCGTTACAAATTCTTATTAAAACAAAAAGAAATCATTGCTAGATACCAAGTAGAAAAAGCTGAAACAAAAGCTACATACTTAGATGCTAAAGCAGAATACAATAAAACAATGAAAGAAGATGAAGAATACTTAGAATTAGTTTCTGATGAAAAGAGATTACCACAAGTAGCTGAAAAACACTTCTATAGCATTGTTAAAGAACTTGAAGACAAATATTCTGTTAAAGAAGCAATGAAAAGAGAAAGAAAAACTATTGGTTTTGATTTATTATCAGATGAAGACAGAGAACAAATTAGAGAATTATCTAAGAAAGTTATCAGTCTTAAAAAAGCTATTCACAACGAAGTTATGGAAGTTGCTAAACGTGTAGAAATTGTTCACATTTTACAAAAGAAACCTACTCGTTTATCAGGAGGACAACAACAACGTGTTTCTATTGCACGTGCTATTGTTAAAAAACCTCAAATTCTTTTAATGGACGAGCCACTTTCAAACTTAGATGCTAAATTACGTATTTCAACTCGTCAATGAATTAGAGAAATCCAACAATCATTAGGTATTACAACAGTTTTTGTTACACACGACCAAGAAGAAGCTATGTCTATTTCAGACATTATCGTATGTATGTCAACTGCTAGAGTTCAACAAATGGGTACACCAATGGAACTTTATTCAAAACCAAAAAACCAATTCGTTGCAAGATTCCTTGGTATGCCAGAAATGGGATTATTCAAATCAGAAGTTAAAGATGGTGTAGTTACAATGGCTGATGTAAAGCTTCCAGAAATCAAACTTCACAACAATAAAGACAATATCACATTAAACATTGGTGTCCGTTCAGAAGATTTCATTATTAAATCAAAAGAACAAGGTTCTATGTTCAAGGGTAAAGTAGTAGTGGAGGAAAACTTCGGAAAAGAAAGTAAATTAGTTATTTTAGTTGAAGGAGTAGGAAGAATTAACTTCTTATTAGACAACAACTACTCATTTGCTAAAAATGATGAAATTTACTTCGATGTACCATTGAAGAAATTACACATTTTCGATGCTTTATCTGAAGAGAGAATAGAATATGATATCAAGAAATAAGTTTCATAGTTTTATGCAAGAAAATTTTCCTTTCTTGTTTAATTGATCTATAAAAAAACAAGCAAAAAGAAAATCTACTTTATCACACACAATTTTAGATAAGAAAACACCGTTCTGAATTCCGATGTTATTCTTATTACCAGGTGTTATATTGTTATCATTATTTACAATTACACCTTTATTTATTAATATTTATGAATCATTAACAACAGAAACAGGATCATTAACAGGACAAAACTATGCAAGTGTTTTCACAAACCAATACTTTGCTGTTGGGGTTAGAAACTCATTTATCTATGGTTTATTTGTTCTTCCATTTGTTATGATGATTGCCTTAGTAGTATCATCAGTTATTGCTAAGCTTTACAGAAAATGAGCTAGGGGATTTTGACAAACAATATTCTTCATGCCTTATGTTACAAATGCTGTTGCTGTTTCTTTAGCATTCATTCAATTATTCAGTACATATGGACTTGTTAACCAATTAATTGGAAAAAATGTTCCATGATTAACAACAGGTGATCCTTACACATTCAACGCTCTTGTAGCTATGATTATTAATGGTATTTGAAGTGGTCTTGCTTTCAATATCTTAATTTTCACAACAGCTATGTTGGGTGTTGATAAAAACTTATACCGTTCAGCATCAATCGATGGAACAGGTGAAGTTAAACAATTTTTCGCAATTACATTACCATCAATTAAAAGCACAATTAACTTCTTAATTACATTAGGAATTATTGGTGGTCTTAAAGTATTCCCATTAGCATTATTTGAAAACAAACCAAATAACGCTTTAAATAACGGGGGTTCATCTCTTATGATGTTCGTGTATTACGCTACATCTACAGGGGACAGACGTTTAGCCGGAGCAGCAAGTATCTCGCTATTCGTGATCGGGGTAATATTCTCATCAATGATCCGTGGAGGATTCTTCTTGATGCAGTTAACATTAAATAACTTAGGAGAAAGAAATGTTTGAGTTAAAGTTATGAATACACAAGCGCATGATGCAAAAGAAATTGCGCAAAAATCAAGAGAAGTCAGCTAGTCAAGTTAAAGAGACTTCATTTTCAAAAGTTCTTACCTCATCAGTATTAAAATTATTCTTACTTGCATTATTTGGAGTTATTATCCTATTCCCATTCTTCTACATGATCTCAATTTCATTAATGAACGATGGCGAATCTCAATCATTAAAACAACAATTTAAATTCTTACCTTCATTCGCAGAAGGAAAAACATACATAGAAGGGCATCTTGTTATTGCTTCATGATCCGAAGTTGTAGCTAACACTTATAAGAGAGCATTCTCGACAGGTTATGCTAAGGCATTTGTATTCACAATGTTCAACGTTATTATTTCAGTTGTACTTAAGATCTTTGTTACATTCTTAATGGGATATGCATTCTCACTAAGAAACTGACGTGGAAAAGGACTTGTGTGATTTATTGCCCTTGCTTTACTTGTGTTACCAGAAGTTGCTTTATTATCAGGACAATACTTAATTGTTCTTAAAACAAAACTTTACAAAACTTACTTTACATTCTTATTAGCAGTTGCATTCCCATTCACAGCAAGTATTTTTAATACAGTTATGTATAAAAATGCTTTCGAAGCAATACCTGGAAGAATTAAAGAAGTTTCACTTGTTGATGGTGCTGGAGGAATGAAATACTTATTCAAAGTTGCATTCCCAATGGTTATGCCAACAACATTAACAATCGTTATTCTTACATCTCTTGCTTCATGAAACTCATACTTATGACCAGCTCTTATTTCTACAATTGGTGGTCAAGACTTACAAGTTATGTCAGTGTGATTATTCAAAGCCGGATTCGATCCAAATGATCCAGAATCAGGAGCAAACACAATGCAAAATGTTAAATTAGCTGCATCAATTCTTTCAATTATTCCTGTGTTCTTATTCTTCTTAATCTTTAGAAAACGTATTATGGCATCAATCAGTAGACAAGGTTCAACAATTAAAGGATAGTATATGAAAAACGTTAGAACAAAAGTTGTTATTTGAGCAATATTAACAGTGGTTGCACTAGGTGCGATTATTGGTTTATCAATTTTAATTAATAATGTTCAATCATTACTTGATATTAACAAAACTACCTTAGATGCTAAAATTTTACAAACATATCAATACACAAAAGCTTATTCAATAGGAGGTTTAGCATTTTCATGCTTATTATTCTTGATGGGTTCAGTCATAACATATGCTGGAATTAAATCTTGAAGATATTCAGAAATGCTAGGATAGTTATTTATGAAAAAATTATTTTCTAAAAAAGCTTTCCCATTTTTACTAGGAACAGCTGCAGTTGTAACAATGCCGCTTACAGCAGTTTCATGTTTATATGAAGATGATGTTACTGTAAAATTTGCTAAAAACTATGATGTCAATAACTCATTTGCAAAAAGAACACAAGAGAGAAGTAAAGATGCTGATGTTATAGCTAAATTTAAAGAATGAGAACAAAAACCTAGTTTAATTCAATTCTTTAAAGAACTTGATAACAGTAATGTTATGACTTACACATTCACATACTGAGATTTCTTATTTAAAAATTCATTCGATATTAAAAACGATGATTTAAAAATTGTTGCTGATAAGTTATATACAATTAGTGAAAACCACAAATCAATTTCAGTAGATGAAAAAGTATTTTCAGAAACATTAAAAGATGCAAATAACGATGCAAAAGATAAGGCACGTACATTAGTTGGTAGCGTTGCAACATTACTTAACGACTATTACGCTTCAAAAGATACAAATACAAAACACCCTACTGAAAAAGTTGAAGATTTTGAAAATGTTGCAATTCAAAAATTAACTGCTAAAGAGTTAGAAGCTGCAGGTTACTCAGAAAAACAAATTGCAATCGTTTCAAAAATTGATTCATTAATGAAAGTTGTTTTCTTCAACGAAGATCCTGCTAAATTCATTTCATTAGAAGATGTTAAAGAAGCTCTTAAAATTTACTTTAAAAATTCTCCATTTATGAATGCTATTATTGAAGATGAAACAAGAGATTCAAATAGCAGAATTCTTAAACAAAATACAGCTGATAGAAGTTACAAAATCGATTTCTCAGTAGTTAACAAAATTAATTCAGGTATTTCTTCATCACTTTTCCAATCATTCTTTAAAACAATTCAAGGTTCATTATTAAACTTTGATTATAATTCAACAATTTCTAAAGAACGGGATATGGTTTCTAATATTGTTAACTTATTAATACAAGAATCACAATCGTTTACAATTAAAAGAGATGAAGATGGAAACATTATGACTCAATCATTAGTGGGAGTTGGAGGAGGATTTTCACCTTCATACTTCATTGATGGATTAAACCCAGATACAAATGAACCATCAGATGATTTCAAAATCTTTAAACAAATTTCAATTGATAACATTAATAAGATAACATCTCACAATATTACAGAGTTCAATCAAACAGCTCTTACACCTGAAGAGGCATCTGAATTTAGTGCTGATCCACTTAAGTTCTTCCAAACACACAAATATTTAGCTTGATTTGGTACAGAACCTCTTACAGCATATGGGTACTTCACATCATTACAAGGACAATACCAAAATGCTAGAATCAAATTAGAAGCACCAACAACTAAAGACAAAGATAAAGAAGTATTCCAAGCGTATCTTGATCACTGTCAACCAATTTATGACAAAATGATGATAGATATTTCAAGATTAAAAGAAATTGAACTTCAAAAAATTGCTTTATTAAAAGCAAATAATAGTGTTGAAAATGCTGAAACTAAAGCTATTGATAAAGAAATTGATGCAATTATGACTCATCAATACAAGTTACCTAGAAGAGCAACAAACTTAAAATCAACAATAGATGTAACTTTACAAGAAGGTTACAAACAATCATTGAAAAAGTTATTACAAGGAAAAGCCAAAGTTGGTACAAACGTTCAATCATTTGCAGAATTATTTGCAAAAATTGGATTTACATTAGGTATCACAAACATTCAAGTAATTCGTGGAAATTCACCAGAACTTAAAAACAGTTACTGATTAGAATTCCAAAATAGAAAAACAGGTGAATGATACTTCTTAGATGTATTTAAACTTTACAAAGAATTCTATTACACAAGTAATGAATATGTAACTGAAGGTGAAGGTGAAAATGCACCTAAGAAATTAGTTAACAGTATCGGTTCAAGAAAAGATATTTCAAACTTATCAGTTGAATACATTAATAGTCAAATTCAAACTTCACTACCAAAAGGATACACAGTATCAGATGAGTATCTTCCATATGCAAATATTAAATAAGAATTCAAAAAAGTTGAAAAATAAAGGCAAAATCTTAAAAAGGTTTTGCTTTTTAATTTTTCACAAAATGTGAAAAAAATTAATTAAATTTGAATTTAACCTTAATAAATTACGTAAATTTATTACAATTAAAAATATGTAAAGTTCATATTAAATTAAGTTAAGGAGGCACAATATGCAAACTAAATTTAAATTACTTTTAACTTCACTTATTTCAATACCAACAGTCGCCACTATTGCTGTTTCATGTAATTCAATAAAACCAGATAAACCAACGATTTCAAGTAATGGACAAAATCCTTCTAATCCAGAGCAACCAAACACATCTTTATCTGTGCAACCTCTCAGTGTCTCAGTTTCATTAGATAATACAAAAGAAACATTAACAAGCTATGTCGAAACATTAGATCAAGATAATACAAAAGAAGTTGAGTTTGATTTAACTTTGGATAATGATGGTAATGTTTTTGTTAAAAAAGGAACTGTTAAAGAATTTGTTTTTAGATTCGATAGAAAAAAACACGACTTATATAGAAATAAAACCGATGCTAACAATAAGAGATTAAGAACAAAGAAAATTAGATGTATATTTAATAAAAAAGATAAAAAAATTACTCTTCATTTCTGAGATAAACTACATAACAAAGGTGGAGAACAAGTTTTCTCATTTGAAGAAAAAACTACTCCACCAAATAACCCAGGCCCTCAAAATCCTCCTGTGAAACCAACAAACTCACAACAAAACAATCCTAATCCTCAACCTGATCCTGTGTCTCTACCTTCAACAGAAAATGGAGAAACGCCATCAAATCCAAATCCTGAATCACAACCAGATCCTGCTAATTCAGAAGAACCTGAAGGATACATAATTAATAGTGAAAAAAGAACAGTATATGTTAGACCTCCTTTTGGAGCTCAATTCAAGTTAAAGAATAATGACACATATTTCACAACAATTTTTGCTCACTTAGACTCACCTGGTGTTGCTAAAAATGCTAAAGGCGAAAAAACAATAAATACAGACTACTTTAATATTAAAACAAAAAATGGTAAACCTAAATCAGCAGGTGCTCAAGAAGTTTCTGAATTCTTAGGGTTACCAAATGTAGCAAAACATTTTGAAGCAATTTCGCAAGATAATAGTTATGTTATCTTTGGAGGAGATACAAACATTAGTGCTGATTTCTTTAGCATTCAAAATCTTTATCCAAAAAGCTATAAATTTGCAATTACTGATTTAGGTGGATCTGACAATAAAACTCACTACACATCATTAGGTAGAACAGATGGTGTATATTCGCAACCATATGACAAAATGTTCTTTAAAAACAAAAATAAACAATATTTAGAAACATTAACACAAGTTAATACACCTGAATTAACATTTAAATTTGATATTTGAAGTTCATTTAGAAACAATGTGCTTACACCTGAAGATATGAACTTAAATTACTACACAAGTAATAAACCTAAAGAACCAATTAGAACTAGATTATCAGATCATGCTCCTGTGTGAACTGATGTTAAGGTTAAAAATAATGTTACCTTACCACATTCGAATCATTCTATAGATTTACATAGAAAAGATGCTAATGTACTTCGTATAGCTCACTGAAATGTATTGAATTATGGAACATCTGATGATTATGAAACATTCTTAAGTGCCAGAGATTTCAAATATATAGCAATCTCAAAAATTATTAAAGCTTTAGGTTTTGACATAGTTGGTTTAACTGAAATTAACTATGACAGAGCTGATAAAGTTCAAGCGATCTTAGACGAATTGAACAAAGACGGTTCAAATTGAAAAATGATTGTCCAAGATAGAAATGAAGCTGTATACCCTCGAGATAGTAAATGAGTTAAATACGACTCTCAAAAAGAACAAGTTGTAATTATTTATGATGCAAATATCTTTGATGCCACAACTTTCAAAAATAACAAAATCGGAGATTCATTCAAAGCTGAAATTCCATTAATATAATGATTATATAAATTTGAAAATAGCTAGATTAGTCTAGTTATTTTTGTTTTGATTTTAATAATGTAAAATTATTAAAATAAATATTTAATAAACTAAAAGGAGCCATATGTCAAGTGTATTTTTTTGATTAGCAGTTGCATTTAGTAGTACAGGACTATTGCTATTTGCATCTATTGCTATTACTTATGGAAACTTCATTAATCATGCAAAAATGAATGCAGTACATTTTCAAAATAATGAAAAATTCTTTAATTCTTACAAAATTGATGAAAGAATGAATAAATATTGAAACTTTCATTATATTATGTTAATTATTTTAATTTCGTTGCAATTTATTTTTAATGTATTTGCAATTTGTCTTGCATCAGTATATTTTTTAAAAGATTTTTTAGGAACAAATACTGACAAAGGTATTACTAGAATAACAAACTTACTTATTATCATTGCTTTAATCTTAATGAACGGATACTTCTCATATTTATTATTTAAAAACTTCATTGTAGTAGCTCGTGTATGACATAAAACAATGAGAGGTTGAGAAATTATTGATATAACAAAAGAACATAAAAATCTTGCAGATTATTTCTATTCAAAAATTTCAACTAAAGAATTTCCTAAAAAAATGAAATTAGACAAATTAATAATCAAAAACAGAGCAACAACACTCTCATATAGGCTTCCAAATTTCACAAAATTATATAAAAATGCAATATTACCTAAATGATTTAAAGAGGGTAAGGTTCTATACTATGCATTATTTGACACTCAATATGTAAATGTTGATTCAATGCATGTTGATGATACAAATGTTGTGGAATCACTTTACCAATTAATTAAAAAATTTTATTAATTAAAAAAATCAACTAGAATTTTCTATCTAGTTGATTTTCATTTACTTTTGATTTAATTCTTTTCAAGCTCTAACATATGAAACATTTTCATTAACTAAAAATTCTTCGATATCTTCAAAATTGAATACAAAGTATGTAATATGGCTGTAGGTTTTTTTGTTTCATTTTCATAATTTAGGAGCAAACAACTCTCTTACACCTTTAACAGCTAATCCTATAACACCATTATTCATAAATTTATTGTGATCACTATTTGCACCAATATTTTTAAGTTCAAAATCAGTTGAGCTTCCATTATTGTCATATGCTTTAGTGAATAGTTTTATATTTTCTTTTCATTGTATTTTGCTATTTTTAATTTGTTTAAGTAATTTAACAAATTTTGCATATTGTATAGAATACATAACAATATGAAAAATGAACATTAATGTGATTATTATGCAGCTGCATGCTATTATTAATGTATATAAAACGGATGTATCAAGTGAATCACTAATACTTAATTCTCTAGCTGCATATACTATATTCATAATAGAAAAGACAAGTGAAATAAAAATTCAAGCAGAAAGCATAATAAATGGTATAGTCATATATTTAAAAATCTTTTTAGCTCCATCTAAATACTTTTTATTCACAACTTTATTTTCTTGATTTCATTTTTGAATTTGTACTTGTTTATATGAATTTGTTAATCTTACAGTTTTTTGAATGAAAGAATGTGCAAAAGTTAGTATTACAATTAAAATCGCAAAAAATACGGCTAAGATGAGTAAATGAGCTCAAATTGGCAAATTGTTAAATATTAATTTCATTAAACTCCTTTATTTAATTATTATATTACTTACACGTCTTTTTAAAATAAAAACACTCATAAAGAGTGTTTAAATTACATTTTGATGCTTCCGTTTGATCTTGGGTATGGAATTGTTTCTCTAATGTTTTCTGTACCAGTGACATACATAACTAATCTCTCAAATCCAATTCCAAATCCTGAAGTTAACATATGTCCAAATCTACGTAAGTCTAAGTATCATTGTAAGTCTTCTTGGTCAATGCCTAATTCTTTTACACGTGTAACTAATTTATCATAATCAGATTCACGTTCAGAACCACCGATCATTTCTCCTACACCAGGTACTAATAAATCAAATGCAGCAACTGTTTTACTATCTTCGTTTTGTTTCATATAGAATGCTTTGAAATCTTTAGGGAAGTTAATTACTGCAACAGGTGCTTTATAAAGTTTATCTGTTAAGTATTTTTCGTGTTCTGAAGCTAAATCTAAGCCAAAGTAAATATCTTTGTTTTCAAATGTATCTGCAACTTTTTTAAGTTCTTCGATTGCTTCTTTATAATCAATGATTTTTAAAGGTGTTTCAACAAAGTGTTCTAATCTTTTGATTAAACCATTGTTTGTTACTTTATCTAAATATTCAATTTCAGTTTTGTTTTTAGCTAATGTGTTTCTTACAACAACTTTAAGCATATCATCTGCTAAATGAATAACATCTAATAAGTTGTAGAATGCAACTTCAGGCTCAATCATTCAGAATTCTGCTAAGTGTCTTTTTGTGTTTGAGTGTTCTGCTCTAAATGTAGGTGCAAAAGTATAAATTTTGTTCATTCCAACTGCGTAACTTTCACCGTGTAATTGTCCAGTAACACCTAATGTAGCTTTCTTAGATTTTCCAAAGAATGGATCTTTTGATTCGTTATCTGAAACTGTAAAAGTTTCTCCAGCCCCCTCTCCATCGTTGCTTGTAATAATTGGAGAAGCCATCAAGAAGAATTCTTTTGAAATGAAGTACTTGTGAATTTCATGAGCTAATGTTGATCTAACAAGCATAATTGCTTTAATTAAGTTTGTTCTGTGTCTTAAGTGTGGAATTTCCCTTAATGTTTCAAGATTGATTTCTTGGTTTTGAATTGGATAATCTTCATCAACTTTTTTTACTGTAACTTCTGTAGCTACTAATTCAATTGGTTGAGGCGCATTTGGCGTTGCATGTAATGAACCTTTAATAATGATTGCTGAACCAGGTTTAGTTTGGTCTAATAAATCAAAATCAAAAACTTCGCCTTTGAAGACAACTTGCAAGTTTGAAATAGTTGAACCATCGTTTACTTCAATGAAACGAATTTTTTTGTTTCCTCTGTTTGATGAAACTCACCCTTTAATAGTTACATCAGTTCAACCGTCAAAAAACTCAGGTCTTAATAATATTTTTTTAATTGAGTACATAAATTTCTCCTAATTAATTATTTGTCTTAATTTTAATTATTATCTTGTCTTTTGGACTATTTTTGTCTAATAAATCAAACATATGTGTCTCATTCTCAAAGAAAAGAACAAACTCATTTTTGTTTAACATTAATTTATTATCGTATGAATTCATTTGAACGAATTTAACATCATTATCTTTATTTTCATTCAAAATTTCGTTGTTTACATTATTTGGATTTAAATCATAATAAACAACTTCTTTTGTATCAAGTAAATTAATATGAATATCAATAGTGTTATTATGAATTTCGCCAAATAAATGGTTATAAAACGGTGTGTAATTAAGTTTCACTATTCTAATATTTTCATCAATATTAGTTACACCATATGGTAAATTATCAAAATCATATGAATTAATTAAATTCATTGCTTTACTTAAACTACTATTGCCATAATCATATTTACCTACGTTGACAAACTTGTCATATATCATTTAACCCTCCTAATAATATAATATTTTAATATTATATTATTTTTTACAACTTATGAACTTAAAGAAAATAAAAAGTATTTTCAGTTAATTTGATAATAAGAAAAACCACTTTTAAGCTAGTGAGTAAGCTTTAAAAGTAGTTTTATAGTTTAATTTATAAGAAATTTTGAGTTTCAAATAATGCTCTATATACTTTAACATAAACTTGCTTATCTTCTGATTTGAGCCAATCTCCAATTGAATCGAAGTTTAATAAAAAGTATGATAATTTTTCAATGTCAGCTCTGTTTTTCATTTTTCTTGAAACTATATTAATAGGGAAAATTGAACTAAATGATTCGGCTTTACCATAGAACACAATAGGTTTTCAAATAATTAATCTAGGGTTTTTATCATTAAATTTGAATAAGTTTATGTCAGACATTTGTGGTTCAGTTAATTCAACCCCTTCAAACATTTCTACATTAGGACTAAATCTAACTTTCTTAGCTTTTTTGATTTCATCATTTAACCTTTTCTTGAACACAAAAAAGTAAGGAATAATAAACAATGAAAAGAATTGTAAATAACTAATTGGTATAACAACTATCGGGTATAATGTTTTATATATTTCATTGAAACGATCATTGCCAGGTAGCAAAAATAGTTCTAAAAATAAAACAACATATAAAGCTACATGAACGAAAAATAGTACTATTGCAGGAATAATAACCTTGTTTTGGATAGTTTTCAATAGATAATCTTTACCTTCAAGATATTTTATGTTTACCACTTTGTTTTGTTTATTTCAAATTTTAAGTTGTTCAATTTTTGCATTAGTTAATTTTAGAAGTGATTTGTAGAATAAAAGACCAGATTTTTCGAAAATAACAAATCAACCTAAGATAACTTGAATTATAGAAATTGCGATTAATGTAAAAGGCATATTTTTTCCTTAATATGATTAATATATTAATAATTATATTAAGTTTTTGAGATGAGTAACAAAAAACACAGCTATTTTAGCTGTGTCATTGATTATTATAATTTAGCAAAGTGTTCTACTGTTCTAACTAATTGTGAAACGTATGACATTTCGTTGTCATATCATGAAATAACTTTGTAAAGTCTCCCATTTTCTGTTTCTAAAACGTCTGTTAATTTAGCATCAAAGATTGAACCATATGTAGCACCAACGATATCTGAAGACACTAATGGAGCTTCTGTATATAATAATGTTTCACTTGCTGCTGCTTTAATAGCTGCGTTTAATTCTTCAACTGTTGGTTGTTTGTCTAAAACAACTGTTAAGTCTACTACTGAACCTGTAATTGTAGGAACTCTAAGAGCTGAACCACTTAAAACACCTGTGGCTTCTGGAACTACTAATCCAATAGCTTTTGCTGCTCCTGTAGATGTAGGAACAATGTTTTGTGCTGCTGCACGTGCTCTTCTTAAGTCTTTGTGAGGAGCATCTTGCAATCTTTGGTCAGCTGTGTAAGCGTGAACTGTTGTCATGAAACCACTTTTAATTCCGAAGTTGTCAACTAAAACTTTAACAACTGGAGCTAAACAGTTAGTTGTACATGAAGCAGCTGAAATTAATTTGTCTTCGCTTGTTAAGATGTTGTGGTTTACGTTGTAAACGATTGTTTTAACATCTTTATCTGATGGAGCTGAAACAACAACTTTTTTAGCACCTGCTTTTAAGTGTTTTTCTGCACCTTCACGTTTTGTGAAGAATCCTGTTGATTCAACAACAAGGTCAATTCCTAATTCTGCTCAAGGTAAGTTTTCAGGGTCTCTTTCTGATAAAACTTTAATTTCTTTTCCATTAACAACAATAGCGCCTTCTTTAACTTCAACATCAACTGGTAATGCGTGGTATGCTGTATCGTATTTTAATAAGTGAGCTAATGTAGCTGGATCTGTTAAGTCATTAACAGCAACAACTTCCATATCTTTTGAGTTTGTTTGTAATAATCTACGTAAGAATAATCTTCCGATTCTTCCAAATCCGTTAATAGCAACTTTTTTCATAATTTTGCTTCCTTTCTATATCTAAACTAAACTTTTGATAATTTATAAAGCTATTTATAAATTGCTTATATATTATACTTTTTTTAAAAAAGTCTATTTATTTAAATTTTATAAATTAAATAGTTAGTTTTTTGTCTTTATGTAGTTTATGAATTAGTCTAAAAATTGTGTGTGATAATTTAACTTTTAATATAATTGTTTTATGAAAAATTCACAAACTATTACTATGTCTGTTAATGAGTTAACTTCAGTTTACGATACCGATAGTTCACTGAAACATTATTTTGAAGCCATTGAAAATGTCGGTATTTTAAATGCTGAAAAATATTGACTAAAAAACCTAAATATTTCCAAAACTGCAAACATTGCAGATTTAGGAACAGGTACTGGACGTTTTATATTTGGAGCGCTTGATTTAGGATTTTTAAATCTTGACGGCTATGATATTAGTAAAAAATCAATTAAAAAAGCTAAAGAATATTTAACTCAAAATCATTCAAACAAAACTAATATAAATGTGAATTTTTATGAAATTGATTTATCAAATTATAAATATCAAAAGCAATACGATTTTATGATCTTCACATTCAATTCATTGATGTGCATTCCTTATAGAATTAATAAAATTAATGCATTAAAAAATGCTTATACTGCACTAAAACCTAATGGATACATAGTTTTTAGTGCTCACGAAGCTAAAGGTGATATTAATAGAGAAAAATTAATTAAGCAACAAGAAAAAGAAATTAAGTTTAAAAATATTTCCAACTGAGATAAAGGTGACTTTATTTACTATCAAGAAGGACAAAAAGGTGTTTTATCTTATTATGATTTTGATGAAATTATGTCGCTTTTAAATGAAGCTGGAATTAAACAAATTTATAAATATGCATATAGAGATAGTCTAGGAAAAGAAACTAAAAATGCATTAGATTTTACTGATAATGCTATCTATTATGTAATTAAAAAACAAAGTTAATTGTTAATTTACCAAATGACTTCTTTATTAAATTAAAGAAGAATTCATCTTGTGAATAATTTTAGCAATTAGCTTTGTTTTTTGCTAACTTATGCTAAAATATTTTTATGGAAACAAAAAAAGAAACATCGCATTACACAAGATTAAAACCAAAACACGAGCCAATTTTAAGATGTACAGTTCAAGCTTACATTGAAACAGGAAATGCTGTAAGTAGCGCATATTTAGTTGAAAAATATAGTAAGGTACATCCTGAATTAGATTTTTCAAGTGCTAAAATGAGATACATTTTAGGTGAGCTTGAGGAGTTAGGTTACCTTATAAAAGAGTCAGGAACAAGTGGAAGAATTCCTACTTTATTAGGTCTTAATTATTATGCTAAATATCTTGCTAAACCACAGACATCTGAATTTGAAAACAAAATTGAAGCTATATTAGCAAACAAAAAAGTTGATATTGATAATACAGTTGAAAAAGCAGCTCAAATTATTGCTGATATGTCGGGTTATACAATGATTACAACTAATAATATCGATGATCAAACACTTCTTAAGAGTATTGATTTAGTTGTATTGTCACCTACAAAAGCAACAATTGTATTAGTTACATCAAATGGTGATGTATTTTCAAGAATTTTAAATATTGAAAATAACGAATTTAAAATGACTGATGTTAAAACAGCAGTAAGAATTTTCAAAGAAAGATTAGTTGACAAACCACTTTGTGAAATTCCTGAAACTGTTGCAATTTTAGAACCTATTTTAAAAGAAGCAGTTCAAAAATATCAAGAAGTTATCAACTCATTTGTTAGAAATGTTTTTAGCAACTTCAAAACTAGAACAAGAAATAAAAATAATGTTTATGGAAAAAATAACATTATCTTGAGTCAAAATATTCAAAGAGAAGACCTTTCAAAAATGATTGAGTTGATTGAAAATCATTCAATTTGAGAAAGTATTGAATCTCAAATTGAAGATGAGGAAAACATAAGAATTCAAATTGATAATTCAGGAACATATATGTCTAAGAAAATTAGCAATCATAATCAAATCACTGAAATTGCTATAGTAGGTGCTACTACTTCAAAATATGATGATATGAAGACAGCGCTTGCAATGTTAGAAAGAATTTTAAGCAATAAGAAAAAATAATCTTGCTGTAAAATTAGGAGCAAAAGAGGAGAAAAATGAATAATTATTTAACAAAGGGAAAGATTTTTGAGGGTAATAAAATTACTGCTGAATTTGAGCTTTTTTTAGATTCAAAAGAAATTATTGAATTTAAAGGTAAAAAAACGATCACAGTTGGTGAAAATGAATACTTACCTGATTTTGACAAATATTTAATTGGTCAAAAATTTAATAAAAAATTAACTATTAAATTAGTGTTTCCAAGTGATTACGTTTTAAAAGACTTTTGTGGTAAAAAAGCTTATGTTAATTTAAAAGACATAAAACTTCAGATTTCACACAATAAAAAAGAAGAATTAAAAGTTGATGATAAAGAGAAAGAATTATTAGCTGAAGAAATTGAAAAACTTAATGAAGAAAAAATTCAATTATCTTCACAAATTGATTCTTTAAATGCAAAAGTTAAAGAATTAGAAAACAAAATTCAATTAGACCAATATACATATAAATTAAAACTTCAAGAATTAGAAGGAAACTTAAAGCAAAAATATGAAGAATTAGTTACAAAAACTAATGAAGCAAAAAAACAAGAAGTTTTAGAAAACAAAAAATATGCATTATCTAAATTTTTAGAAGAATTTATGGAACCATATAACAATTATATGGGGGCTATGAATGCTGGTTTAAATTCAGATAATGAAGTTGTTAAAAACTATTGCTTTGGATTTTCAATTGTTGCAAAACAATTTGAAAATTTATTTAACGAAAATGGTGCTCAATTAATTGATCCAATTGTAGGTTCTGAATTTGATGCTCACACTCAAGAAGTTGTTCAAATTGAACACGATAATAATAAAGTTGACAATTCTATTATAAGAGTAGTTAGATATGGTTTAAAAATTGATGATAGAGTAGTTAAACCTGCATCAGTTGTTATCTCAAAAATAAAATAAAAAAATTTAGCAAATAAATTATTGTTTTGCTAAATTTCTGTTATAATATACTCAATTAAAAAAGGATGAAAAAACATTTTATTGCAAAAGGAGATTAAATATGGCTAAAGAAATAGTATTAGGAATTGACTTAGGTACAACAAACTCTGTTGTTACTGTTATTGAAAATAAACAACCTGTTGTTTTAGAAAACCCTAATGGGAAAAGAACAACTCCATCAGTAGTTGCATTTAAAGGAGATGAAATTATTGTTGGGGATGCTGCTAAAAGACAAGTTGAAACAAACCCAAACACAGTTGTTTCTATTAAAAGATTAATGGGAACAGATAAAACATTTAAATCAAATGGAAAAGATTACAAACCTGAAGAAATTTCAGCAATGATCTTACAATATATGAAAGATTATGCAGAAGCTAAATTAGGTAAAAAAGTAACTAAAGCTGTTATTACAGTTCCAGCTTACTTTGACAATGCTCAACGTGAAGCTACAAAAATCGCAGGTAAAATTGCCGGATTAGATGTTCTTAGAATTATCAATGAACCTACTGCAGCTGCACTTGCATTCGGTTTAGAAAAAACTGATAAATCAATGAAAGTTCTTGTTTATGACTTAGGAGGAGGAACGTTTGATGTTTCTGTTCTTGAATTAGAAAACGGAACATTTGAAGTTTTATCAACTTCAGGAGACAACCACTTAGGTGGAGATGACTGAGATCACGCTATTGTTGAATGAATGATTTCACAAATTAAATCAAAATACGATTTTGATGTAAGAAGCGACAAAATGGCTATGTCAAGATTAAAAGAAACAGCTGAAAAAGCAAAGATTGACTTATCAAACCAATCAACAGCTGCTATTAACTTACCATTCTTAGCAATCACACCAAACGGACCATTAAACGTTGAATTAGAATTAAAACGTAGCGAATTCGAAGCTATGACAGCTAATTTATTAGATAGAACAAGAAAACCTATTGAAGATGCTTTAAAAGAAGCCGGAATTACAGCTAACGACTTACATGAAGTATTATTAGTTGGTGGATCAACAAGAATGCCTGCTGTTCAAGAAATGGTAAAAAGAACATTGGGTAAAGAACCTAACCGTTCAATTAACCCAGATGAAGTTGTTTCAATCGGTGCTGCTATTCAAGGTGCTGTTTTAGCTGGAGATATTGATGACATTTTATTACTTGATGTTACACCATTAACATTAGGTATTGAAACACTTGGAGGCATTGCTACACCACTTATCCCAAGAAATACAACAATTCCAGTTACAAAATCTCAAATCTTCTCAACAGCTGCAGATAACCAAACAGAAGTTACGATTACAGTTGTTCAAGGTGAAAGAGAAATGGCTTCAGACAACAAATTATTAGGACAATTCAATCTTTCAGGTATTGAACCAGCTCCTAGAGGAATTCCTCAAATCGAAGTTAGCTTCTCAATTGACGTTAACGGTATTACAACAGTTAAAGCTAAAGATGTTAAAACAAATAAAGAACAATCAATCACAATTCAAAATTCTTCAAAATTGTCAGAAGCAGAAATTGAAAGAATGATTAAAGAAGCTGAATTAAACAAAGAAGCTGACAAAAAACGTAAAGAAGAGGCTGAAACAATCGTTAGAGCTGAATCATTAATAGAACAAATTAAAAAAGCTAACGCAGAACAAGGTGACAAATTAGATGAAAAAGCTAAAGCAGAATCTGAAAAATTAATTAGTGAATTACAAGAATTAATTAACAAAAAAGACATTCCTGTTCTTAAAACAAAATTAGACCAAGTTGAAGAAGTTATCAGAAACTTTGCTAATGCATCAGCTCAACAAAATGCTCAAAATACACAACAAGCATCACAAAATAACTCAGATGAAGATGTTGCTGAAGTAGTAGAAGAATAATTTATATAGATATTAGAACACTATAGTATAAACTATGGTGTTTTTATTTGCTTTTGTAAGTAAAAAAAACTTAATAAAACCAATAACTTGATATAAACTAAAGGGCTTTTGATTAAAATCATTTAAAATGCTATTTATTTGCTGCTAAATAACTAAATGGTTATCACAATAAATTGTTTGGTTGTTATATTTAAATCAGTTAGGCGCGTTTTTAAAATCAAATCTAAAATTATCATCTTCTTTACAAATAATATAGTGAATAAGCTTTAATCTATCTGTATCTAAATTTTTCATATCTACATTAAGCAACTCTTCAATTTTATTTTCTACTTGGTTTTTTGTTAAACGCTTACCATATTTATCATCAATCATACATAAGGCTAAATACTGTTTTAATTTATTAAGATCTTGACCTTTTTGAATTTTGATTTTATCTAAACTAGGACAAGTCTTATAGACAATTTATAAAAAACTCAAAACATCTCAACATTGTTGAGGTGTTTTTCAATTTAACACAAATTAAAATCTTTCATTGTTATATCATTCAATGTAATCTTTGATAATGTTTTTTAGTTTATCAAAGCAAATTGTTTTGTAATTTACAAAGTTTAAACACTCAGATTTGATGTTTGAAAAGAAATATTCAACTTCCCTATTATCTAATGAATTTCCGACCCTACCCATAGATACATTACCATTGTTTTTGACAACTACATCGAGATATTTAGATGATGAATATTGAAATCCGTGATCGGAATGAAGGATTCAAGGTTTTTTAAACTTGATATCCTTGATGTGTGAAATAACTAAATCTGTGTCATTTCTTCTTGATAAGTTTCAATTTAAAATTTTCTTTGTTTTATGATGTATTGCAACTGAAAGATAAACGTGGTTTTCATCTATATCGTTTGGTGCTTTTATATATGAAACATCTGTCGCAATAATATTATTTGTAATTCCATTGTAATCTCTATTTACAAGATCTTTAATCTTAACATTTGTATTCTTGATTTCTCTGACTTTACGTTTTGGCCTAACTACACAAATTAGATTTAATTTCTTCATTATTCTTCCTAATGTCCTGTAATTTATGTCCATTTTATATACTTTTAGTATATAAACACTCAATCTTCAACGACCAAAACGACCTTTATTTTCATAAAAGGCCTTTTTGACAATTGAATGTAATTCTTCATTTTCAGAATTTTGAGAGACTTCTTTGTCTAATTGCGAAATTTTCTTATAAAAAGTAGATTTTGGTATTCCTAAAAAATATATAAATTGTTTATTTGTAACAGAAGATGATTTCTTGATTTTGCTTCAATCAATTTCCATTTTATTATCTCTGAAAATTTCAATCATAATTTTTATGAATTCATTCTTTTGCTCATCAGTCATTTCTTCAATCATTGAATCATCTGTTTCAATAGGTTTCTTTTTAGGCCTTCCAGAACCCTTCCCTTTTTTAGGAGCCGTTCCTGTTTTTGAAAATATTACAGTTTCATCTTTTTGATATTCCTTAAATTTATTTCAAATTCTACGTCTAACATTTTCTTTAAAGTAATCCTTATTATATTTTTCTGAAATATAAGATGCAAATTTGTATTCATATTCATTTGTGTATTCTCAATTTTCTATTCATTTGAATAGATCTAATCATTCATAAT
Source organism: Mycoplasma sp. 888 (assembly GCF_035609225.1). NCBI lineage: Bacteria > Bacillati > Mycoplasmatota > Mollicutes > Mycoplasmatales > Mycoplasmataceae > Mycoplasma > Mycoplasma sp. 888. The sequence continues at coordinate 492,213 of NZ_CP141192.1, read as the reverse complement.
GTTTCAATTGTTTAGCCATTTGTAAAATCCTTTCTCTTATTGTAAACAAAAAGCAGACAGTTTTTTATTTTCTGTCTACTTTTCTTGTCCTAGTTTATAACCAAAACAAGACACTATTATAAATACACCTATTATTATTTTAATACGCCTGGATAAGGTCGCTTGTTATGAGAGCTTTCGTATAAAATTAAAATAAGAGATTGAACTCTTATTTTTTTTATAATAAGAAACGCTCTAATGTTTTTTCAATTTCATCTTTTTGATCTTGGTATTGTCTTTTAATAATAATTGATTTATTATTGTAAAGATCTCTTAAAAGTTCTCCGTTATTACCATTTTCTTTTTGTTCTTCTTCAAATTCATATCATTCTTGATCTAATTTTTCATATTCTTCTTGTGTAATTTTATCTTTACTTAATTCTTTAATGGTGTTTTGTGTTAATTCTTTAAGTAAAGCATAATAATTACCTCTTTGAATTAAAACGCTTAGATTGTGATATTCTTCTGATACTTCTAATTTTTCTAAAAGTGGTAAATAAACAGTTTCAATTCTATTAAGTTCTATTTGTGATAATTCTTTTCTTCTATTGACCCTTTGTTTAGAAACATATTTATCTTCATCTTCTTTGCTTTCTATTTTATTACAACTTACTGCTGCTATGGTAGGTAAAGCCACAATTGGACTTAGTGATAATAATGCTCATTTTTTAAATTTCATATTAATTTTCTTATAAATATAATTATAAGATAAATTTATTTATTATTGTAAATAATCAGATTTATAAATAGTTGATTAAATTGTTTAAAAATTTAATAAAAAAATTTTCATAGTATAAAAAATATACTATAATAAATTAGCACAAGGCACCATAGCCAAACGGCCAAGGCATGAGTCTGCAAAACTTTGATTACGGGTTCGAATCCCGTTGGTGCCTCCATAAATGCGCCCGTAGCTCAATTGGACAGAGCGTTAGGTTACGGCCCTAAAGGTTACGAGTTCGAGTCTTGTCGGGCGCGCCAGATTTTGCTTTGCTTTGTGCGAGAAAATAAAAAATTTAAAAAATTTCGTTATAAAAAATTAATTATGTGTTATAATATTTACACTAATAACGAATGCGAGTGTAGTTTAATGGTAGAACTTCAGCCTTCCAAGCTGACTGTGAGGGTTCGATTCCCTTCACTCGCTCCATATCAGCGAGAAATCGCTGACCTCATTTGTTTTTTTGTTATGAAATACAACTCCCTTTTAGGAGTTGTTTTTTTATCTTTTTTATTTACTAAAATTTGCTTATTACTTATAATATAAAAATATATGAAGACAAAAATATATGAAGACAAAGAACTATTAAACCAAAAATTCATGAAAACATTAGAATATAAAGGTAATCATTGATATATCAATGATTTATTTAGAAGTCTTTTAAATAAAAAGATATTAATTAAATCAATTTCTCAAATAATAACCTTTTTAATAATTGTTACATTTGTTGTTTTAGCAATTTTTGGAAAATCAAATGTAGTTGAGAATAATCAATGATATACATACTTAATTTTTGCTCCAGTAATTTGAGTTATTTATTCTCTTAAATCACTCTATGATGCTAGTGAGCTGGCTAAAAAAGTTAAAAATGGTTATTACACCTTTAACTCGAGAATGCATTTTGTATTAAGTAATAAAAAGCACCTTATCAATTTACTTTATCTAACAGCAGTAATACCACTTGTTGATGTTATTTACAAAATTTTCTTTATAAACACCTTATACCTTTCAGATAAGGAAAGAAATTCGATTGAAAAAGTCGATGAATTAATTTATTTAATCAATTTAGAATCTGAAAACAAGTTTTCAAGATTCAAAAATATTGAATTTAAATTCGATCTTTATGAAATGTCAATTGCCGGAATAACAATGGGATTATTTTTAATAGTTCAGACACTTGTCAAATTTACAGGACTTTCAAAAGCTGGATTAAATTTTGAATATGTGTTTTATATTATTTATGCAATCTTTTTCACAACTTATAAAGCAGCACTTTTAGGAGTTGCATCAGACTTTTTTGCACTATTATTTAATGGTGGAATTTGATCTTGATACTGAATGTATGCAATAGTACCGATTGTAGTTGTATTGATTACAAAACTATTCGTTTTTATGTATAAAACAAAGTCAATAAAAGCGGTTATTGCGACTTTTGTAACCATACTTATCTCACTCTTTTCTACCTTCCTCACAGTTGTTTTAGTATCAAATTCAGATAATCCAAAATTTTTTGTTAAAAATAAAGGAACTAATTTAATTGAGGGTCTTAAGATCAGTAAAATTTTTGGAATTAGTGCTCTTACAGACGCTACTTTATACATAATAATTGCAATTTCATTTATTCTAACTTTTGTTCTGTTGTTCATAATGCTCTATGTGTACACAAAACAAGATCAAAATAAGAAAATTGCAAGTTACTTCATAAATTTATTTATGATTATCGGAATCGTTCTAATTGTTATGATTGTATGTAGATGAATTTATGGGCCTTATGTTTTCGTTAATTATGCAAACTTATTCTTAAAACGTAATTACACAGTAGGGAATAATTATCTAATAATTATGATACCAATCATATTCAGAACCTTAATTTCAATTCCAATTTATGTATTTATTTTATCTACTTTATTCTCACTTCTTGAATTAATCAAAAACAAGATCGAAGCAAGAAAAACTGTTAAATATATCTAACTAAAAGTTAGATATTTTTTTAAACTTTCTATACCATAGAACTAAAAGCAAAATACACAAAAACATTTTTTTAATATAATTAAAAAAATATTTAAGGAGTATTTTATGAGTAATAAAAAATCAAGAAGAGAAATCAGATTAAATGTTATTCAAGTTCTTTATAAATACGAACTTTTAAATGAAGCAATTGATGTTCCTGCTGCAGTTACTGAATTTGATTTTATTGATATTGAAGAAACAAAAAGATTAAGTTTAATTGCATCTAACTACAAGTTTTTAAGAAAAACTTTATCATCGCTTTTAAACAGTGACTGAAGTTGAGAAAGACTTTCCCCAGTTGTTAGAGCAATCATTTTAAACGGTGCTTTTGAATTGTTCAATAATCAACCTAAAATTGTTTTCAATGAATCAGTTGAAATTACAAAAATGTTCTTCCTACCAGCATCAGATCGATTAAACGTGACACAAGAAGAAAGCTACTACAAGTTTGTTAATGGTATTTTAGAAAACTATTACAAATTAATTCAGTTAATGGATAAAGCAAAATAATGCCATCAATCAAAATTAACAATCTTAAATTTGTAATTGCATACAACTCACATCTAAAAAAGATTATCAAACAATTTCATTTTACAATTGAGCAGTTCGCTAACTACAAGTTGATCAAAAAGCAATCAGATAATTCAGTTTACAGTAAAAAAGAAATGAGTATTTCTTCAAATACACTTAATGAACTTATTGATAAATTTTTAAGTTACATTGAATTTGAAGAAAACACAACTGATTCTCAAAAACGAATGATTAGCGACTTTTATCATTTTATGTTCTATCAACTAATTGGCAAATATTACAACATTGATAATTTTACTTTTGATATTGAATATTTAGAAAATAACCAAATTAAGTTAGTTAACAATAAGTCATTATCAAAAAAAGAAACTAAACAAGAGTTTGATCTTTTAGTTAATAAAGTTAAAAGAACATACTACTATGACTTTTTAGATGAGTTTCAAAAATTACCAAATTACAACACTGTTTTACGTTCTATTCTAAAGAAGGTGCTTTAATGAAAAATAAAGAAATTAGAGAACAATTTCCAATCTTAAAGTCTATTGTTTATTTTGATTCAGCTGCCTTAGTTTTAAAACCTCAAACTGCAGTTGATGCTTTAGTTGATTTTTATTGTAATAAATCAATTTCATCACGTACAGCAGATACACCAATCGGTAGTGAAGTTAATCAAACAATTTCAAGAGTTCGTTCAAAAGTCGCTGATTTAATTAATGCAAAAGAAACAGAAGTTATATTCACATCAGGAACAACTGAATCAATTAATATGTTTGCTCAAATGATGGGGCAAATTCTAAAAGATGATGATGAAATTTTATTAAGCTCATACAATCACTCTTCAAACATTATTCCTTGATTAGAAATTGCTAAAAAAACAAATTCAAAAGTTGTTATGTCAAATGACATTTTGAGTGACATTAATGAGAAAACTAAACTCATTTCATTTTCTAGTGAAACTAACAACTTTAATATTTCGTTAGATATTAATTCAATTTGTAAGATAGCAAAAGAAAAAAATATTGTAATTTTAGCTGATGCAGCACAAGCTATTAGTCATAAAAAAACTTCCTTAAATGATTTTGATGCAATAGCATTCAGCACAAATAAATTTTATGGACCAACAGGAATGGGTGTCTTAGCAATTAAAGATACATTACTTTCACAATTTAAACCAGTTAAATTTGGTGGTGGTTCAGTTGATGCGATCGGTGAAGATAATAATTGAACTATCAAAAAAACAATTTCAAGATTTGAACCAGGAACACCTGATTTAGGTGGTTTCTTTATGTTTGATAAATCACTTGATTTTTTCAACTCAATTGGATATGAAAAAACTCAAGAAATTCTTAAGGATTTATCAACTTACTTACACAATCAATTAGCTACATTAGATAATATTGAAGTTTTCTCAAAATCAGGTGACAACATTGCCCTTATTAATGTAAAGGGAATTAATCCTCAAGATGTTGCTACTTATTTAGGTTCAAAAGGAATTTACACAATAGCAGGAATTTTCTGTGCTCCTTATTTAAGAAACATTCAAGATAATTATTCATTTTTAAGAATTTCACTTGGAATTTACAATTCATATGAAGATATTGACAAACTTGTTGAAGAGTTAAAAAATGGAGGTGACTTTTATGCGTTTTAATCAAAATGAAGCTCGTGAAATGATTATGGAGCATTATAAAAACCCAATTAACAAAAAAGATTTAGATGATAAATTTCAAACCCATTACAGCAATACTTGTTCTGACAAAGTTCAATTAGATATTCAATGAGAAAATCACAAAATCAAAGAAGCAAACTTTAACGGAATTGGATGTGCAATTTTTGTTGCTTCAACTGATATGTTCTTAAGTTTAATTAAAAACAAAACTAAAGAAGAAATCTCAAATCTTATTTTGATTTTTGAAAAGTTTGTTAATCAAGAACAATTAAGTGATGAGCAAATTACAAAATTAGAAAATCTTTGAGTTTTCTATAATGTTAAATCACACTTAAATAGAGTTAATTGTGTTCTTTTGATCACAAAAGCTTACCAAGATGAGAACAACAATTAAAAAACCAATTATTTTCCATATTGACTTTGATAGTTACTTTGCATCAGTGGCAAGATTAAAATACCCCCTACTCAAAGAAAAACCAATTGCAATATGCAAAAGTAAATCACATGCAATAGCTGTATCTATTAGTTACGAATTAAAAAACACAAAATTAGTTCGTGTTGGAATGAAAAAAGAAGAAATCAAAAGGCTAGTTCCTGAAACAGTGTTCGTAGATGTTGATATGGATTTATGCATTAGTACATCTAACTCTATTTTTGGTTTTTTAGGTAGAAAATACACTGAAAATATTCATATATCCTCAATTGATGAATGTTTTTTAGATGTGACTAATTTAGTTTATAAAACAAAAGTTTCACCAAAGTTTTTAGCTAGACAAATCCAACAAGAAATCTTAAGAGTTTTTGATATCCCAATCACAATCGGTATATCTCACAACAAATTTTTAGCTAAGATGACTACTAACATTTCAAAACCATTTGGAATTGGATTTACTAATGAAGCTAATTTCAAAGATCAATTTTTTCACTTACCAATTGGTGAATTTCACGGAATTGGTTGAAGGTCTGCTCTAAAACTTGAATCAATGGGACTAAAAACAATTGGTGACCTTTACAAAACATCTACAAATATGTTGCTAATGCAAACATTATTTGGTAAGTATGCTGAAACAATACTTAAAAATTTACAACCTTATTATTATGAAAATATTCAACATCATGAAGAACAACTTCAAGGGTTAGGGAACGAAATTACTTTTGAAGATTACTATATGGATGAAGAAATTAAAATCAAATACTTTGATGATCTAATTAAAAAAGTTTCAGGAAGAGCTATTAAACATAATTTAGTTGGAAATGTAGTTTCTGTTTTAATCAGAACCAAAGAGAAAAAATGATTTACAAAGCAACATAAAATTTCCAAATATATCAACACATATGAAGATTTGCATAGAGTTGCTTTTGATTTATTTGATAAACACTTCAGGGATAAAGAATATATTGGTATAGGTGTAAGAATATCAGGTCTTAGAAATGTTTTTGATATTTACATACCAGTTCCGTTATTCCAAGAAGCTACTGAAATTAAAAAGTATGAAAACTTAAATATTAACTTTGCAAAGATTGGTGTAACCAAAAATGTAAACAAAGAAAAAAGTAAATTCACCTTACAAGGTAGCTTATACAGAAAGTAGGTATTATGAAAATAGGAATTTTTGGTGGTTCATTTGATCCGGTTCATAAGGGTCATTTAGAAATTGCTAAATATGCAATTAACGAACTTAATTTAGATAAATTAATTTTTGTTCCTGCATATTCATCACCATTTAAGACAACTAAAAAAATTGCTTCAGGTGAGCACAGGATTAAAATGATTCAATTATCAGCAGATGGAGAAGATAAAATCGAAGTATCTGATTTTGAAATTAAACGTGGTGGAATTAGTTATACAATTGACACACTTAAATACTTTAAAAATAAATACAAAAATGACCAATTATTCTTGCTCATTGGTTCAGACAACTTAATGTCACTTAATAAATGAAAAAATATTGATGAAATTTGTAACCTTGCAAAAATTGTTGTTTTCAAAAGAAGTAACAATTTCAATAAAATTTATGCAAAAAAATATAATGCTTTAATTTTAAATAACTCAATTAGACCTGAATCATCTACTTTATATAAAAAAGGTGAATTAAACTTTGTTCCAGAAGTTGTTGCAGATTACATTGCAGAACACAGATTATATATAGAGCAAATTATTTTCAATACACTTACAGCACTTAGAGCAAAGCACTCTATGTCTTGTGCTGGATTTGCAGTTGCACTTGCAAAAGCACACGGACTATCTGCTAGAGACGCTTATTTTGCAGGGTTAGTTCACGACATTGCAAAAGAAATTGATCCCGAAGTTTCAATGCAGATAATTAAAGAAAATGAACCTGAATTGTTAGATAGTTTCGAAAACCATATGCTGCACCAATATACAGGTTATTTAATTCTTAAACACGCTTTGAGAATTAAAAATGAAGATATTTTAAATGCAGTTAAATATCACACATCTATGAGAGAAAATATGGCGCTGCTTGATATTGTGGTTTATATAGCTGACAAAATTTGTCAAGGTAGAAAGTATCCTGGCATCCAAAAAGTAAGAGCTCTAGCTTTAAAAGATTTAAAAGCAGGATTTTCACAAGCAGTTCAAGATGCTTATGATTACAACATTAACAAAGGAGTTGTCTTTTCAGATAAGCAACTTGCTTTATATAACAAATACAGAAGTGGTAAATCACCTTTAGATATAGATTTGAAAGAAGGTAACTAATGGAAATGCAAGAAAGATTACAAAAGATTCTATCTAAAGCGGGAGTTGCTTCAAGAAGAGAAGCTGAACAAATGATTTTAGATGGAAGAATTTCTGTTAATGGTTATATAGCTAAATTGGGTGATAAAGCTTCATTTAATGATGAAATTTTAGTTGATGGATTACCAATTAATGGTGAAGAACAAAAAGTTTATTTTGTTCTAAATAAACCACCAAAAACTGTATGTACACTTAAAGATAATTTCAATAGAGCAAAAGTTACTGATTTAATTGATACACCTTACAAAATTTTTCCTGTAGGTAGATTAGATTACGATACAACCGGAGTTCTTATCCTTACAAACGATGGAGATTTAGCTAATAAATTAATGCACCCATCATATGAAGTTGTAAGAGTTTATAGAGCAAGATTAAATGAACCGCTTGATAAAAAAGAATTAGCTAAATTAAACAAACCTGTAATTATTAATAAAAAATTTTCAAACCAACAAGTTATCCACATTGAATCAAAAAGTTACTTTGTTGTTTTGACGCAAGGAACTTACCATCACGTTAAGGAATTATTCAAATTAGTTGATAAAGAAGTTATCAATCTTAAAAGAGTTGAATATGGTGGAATTACAGTTGAAAACATTCCTGTAGGAAAATATAGACCACTTACAATCAAAGAAGTTAAAACCTTAAAAGCGTGAGTAAACAAACCAAAGGCTAAAAAATAGTCTTTGTTTTTTACTTTTAAAGCTTGCACACAGTCGTAAAAGGGAAAAATAATGTATGTTATATAAATTTGTAAAAAATATATAATATATTTAAATTACATTTAAATATATCCTGTTAGGAGTTTGTATGATAGATAATAAAGACAAAGACAAGAAATTAATTGAAGAAATTGATGTTACATTAAAAGCTTCAGACGATACAGAATTTGAATATGAAGAAAATAACAAAATGATCTTCAAGAAAAAACAATCAGTAATTGAACAAGTTGAAGAAGAGGAAGAATTACCTCAAAACAATGATGAATATCAAGTTCAATCTCAAATCATTGAGTCACCAACAGAAGGATTAATTCCAATTGTTATTGATAACGAAATGAAGCAATCATTCCTTGAGTACTCTATGAGTGTTATTGTTTCACGTGCTCTTCCAGATGCACGTGATGGACTTAAACCAGTTCACCGTAGAATTCTTTACGATATGTCAGAATTAGGAATTACACCTGGTTCACAACATCGTAAATCAGCTCGTATTGTAGGGGATGTTTTAGGGAAATATCACCCACATGGTGATTCATCAGTTTATGAAGCTATGGTTCGTATGGCTCAAGATTTCTCAATGCGTTATCCACTTGTAGATGGACATGGGAACTTCGGATCAATCGATGGTGACTCTGCTGCTGCTATGCGTTATACAGAAGCAAGAATGTCTAAAATTGCTTCTGAAATGTTAGAAGGAATTAAAAAAGATACAGTTGATTTTGTAGACAACTATGATGGGAGTGAAAAGGAACCTACAGTATTACCTTCAAGATTTCCTAACTTACTTGTTTCAGGTTCATCAGGAATTGCTGTTGGTATGGCGACTGAAATTCCACCACACAACTTAGGTGAATCAATTGATGCAGCTATTGCTCTTGCTAAAAATCCTGAAATTACAGTTAGAGAATTAATGCAACACATTAAAGGACCTGACTTCCCGACTGGTGCAATTATCCTTGGGACAAAAGGAATTTTAGAAGCATATGAAACTGGAAGAGGAAGCATTCCTGTTCGTTCAAAATGTGAAGTTATTGAGCAACCTAATGGAAAATCAAAAATTATTATTAGAGAAATTCCTTATGCAATTAAAAAAACTACAATCATTGAAAAGATTGCTGAATTGCACAAAGCAAAAGTTGTTGAAGGAATTACAGACTTAAGAGATGAATCAAACAGAGAAGGTATTCGTTTAGTTATCGATGTTAAAAAAGGTGTGAATCCACACATTCTTTTAAACAAGTTATTCCAAAAATCAAATATCCAAACATCATTTAACTTTAACTTAGTTGCTATTGTTAATGGAGAACCTAAAACGTTAAACTTAAAACAAGCTCTTGAAGTGTTTATTGAGCACCAAAAAGATGTTGTTTCAAGAAGACTTAAATTTGATTTGAATAAAGCAGAAGAACGTGCTCATATTTTAGCTGGATTAAAAATTGCTGTATCAAACATTGATGAAGTAGTTAAAATAATTAAACAATCTAAAACAGATGCTGAAGCTCAAGAAAAATTATCAAGCAGATTTAATTTAACTGAAAGACAAACAAAAGCTATCCTTGAAATGCGTTTAAGCAGATTAACAGGATTAAACATTGAAAAAATGGATCTCGAAATTAGTGAATTAAATGTTGAAATCACTCATTACAAAGACATTTTATCTTCAGAAGAAAAATTAATTAACCAAATTGTTTTAGAACTTGAAGAAATCAAAGAAAAATTCAATGACAAACGTAGAACTGTTATTGATGAATCAGCTGTTGGTGTTATTTCAGATGAAGATTTAATCCATGAAAGAGAAATTGTTATTACATCAAGCTCAAAAGGTTATGTTAAGAGAATTGACTTAGATGAATACAACACACAACGTAGAGGTGGAGTTGGTTCAGTAAGTATGAAAACTTACGAAGATGATGATATTGCAATGATTATTCACGCATCAACACATACAAACTTATTATTATTCTCAAACATTGGTAAAGTTTATGCATTAAGAGGACACCAAATCCCAGAAGGTTCAAAACAATCAAAAGGAGTTCCTTTTGTAAACATCCTTTCAGGGCTAGATGTTGAAAATGGAGAAAAAATTATCTCAATTCTTAATGTTGATAAATTCTCAGATGAACAATATTTAGTAACTGTAACTAAACAAGGTATGTTTAAAAAATCTGATCTTAAATTATTTGCAAACATTAGAAAAAATGGGCTTATTGCATTTAAATTAAAAGAAGGTGATCAGTTAGTTAGAGCATTTGTGATCGGAAATGAAGAATCTGTATTAATTGCAAATAACTACAGAAATGTATGTATGTTCAAATCTGATGACATTAGACCACTTTCAAGAAATTCATTAGGAGTTAAGGGAATTAAACTTGATGATAATCAAGAAGTTGTATCAGCTTCATCAGATAGCGAAGGTTCATTAATCCTTACACTTGGTGAAAAAGGATTTGGAAAACTTACAGACAAAGAACAATTTAGATTAACAAGAAGAGGTTCTAAAGGAGTTGCCGGGATTGATAGTAACAAAGCTGGAAACTTAGTATTTGCTAGATTTGTTAATACAAACGATGAGCTTTTAGTAATTACATCATCAGGTTCAACAATAAGAACTCAAATTAACCAAATTTCTGAAACAGGAAGAAATACTAAAGGTGTAAAAATTATTAACTTAAAAGACAACGATTCAATTGTTGCTGTTGAAGTTATTTCGCAAGATAATTAAGAAGTAAAATGATGCTAAAAATAAATTAGCATTATTTTTTTATTCCTTGCATTAAGTTTAAAAAGTATATAATAACGTCATTAATTTATTAAAATGCAAAACGATGAAAATATATAAAAACTTAATTTGGAAAGGAATTGAAATGTCTAAAAAATCTTCAATTTTCAAAAAGTCATTAGTTGATGCTAAAAACAATTTAAAACGTGGAAACATTTTATTATTAGCTATTGCTTTCATTTTAGGAGCAGTATTCAGTGCTTTAGTTGCTTCATTAGCAAACGATATTATTATGAACCCGATTTCTAAAGCATTAGGATTTGAAGAATTATCAAAAATGGAATTAAATGGTATTCTTTACGGAAAATTCTTAGCTGCATTATTAACATTTATTATTGTTTCATTTGTTGTATTTGTAATTTTATTAGGATATTTCTTAATTGCTAACGCTATTGCAGCTTACAAAGCTGCTAAAAAACCAACAGTTGCTGAAGCTCCAACTAAATCCACAACAGAAGAATTAATCTTAAAAGAATTAGTTAAACTTAATGACAAAATGGATAAAAAATAATTTATCCAAAAATCAAAAACTACCTTTTAATTAACAAGGTAGTTTTTTCTGATTTTTTCAAATAAAGTTCAAATTGATAAACAAATAATGGTCAATGCGTATTTTTGATATTAGGAATTACAGTTTATATCATTCACATTTTTCATTTTTTATTACTTTTAAGTTTATTACAGTGACCAATAGTTGCTTAAACCAATGTGACGTGGGAGTAAGAAATAAATCCTTGCAATAACTAACGTTTTATAATTAAATTAAGAATGAATTAAGAAGAAAATAATAAGAAAAATTAATAACAAAAAAATAGTTGAAATGTAAAATTTAATGAATCTAACGTAAATGTTTGTATGAGTGCTTGTGATAACACAAAAGATGGAATTCACATCAAATTCCATAATTCTAATTGAAAATCAGTCGATGAACTGAAGAAAAAAGACAGAAATAAGGTTAAATTATTGATTGAAAACATTGATGTTAATGAAAATTTAATTAATGAATTTAATAAGAAAATTGAAGAATTAAGAATTAATAAATGTAATTATTTATGATATGCATTTAAAGATGTTTTCAATACTGGTCATTTTATGAAACGTTTGAATTTTAGACTACAAAAAATAATTAATTGAATATAAATTCATGGGTTTAAATTTCTTTATTTTTATTAAGTTTTTTAGAATAAATTAATTTAATTGCTTAAAAATATAATAAAAGGTATATCATTTAATTATATAAAGAGTAATTAAATAATTATTTATCTACTTACAGATGGAGATTTATGAAAAAATCAAGTTTATTTAAATTATTGTTTTTAGCTCCTGCAACAAGTTTACTAATTTCAGCAATTTCTTGTGGTACTAAAAACATTAAAGAACCGATACCTGCTGAACCAGGAAAACCAACACTAATAAAACCAAAACCTGTAGTTTCTACTCTTGAACCTGATCCAGAACCAACTAATCCTGTTACTAAACCGGAACAACCTGTGAAACCTTTTAATCCAGAGTTAAATCCGGTAACACCAGAACTGAATGCTCCAGAAAAATTAAATAGTGTTGAATCATACAAATCACAAATTGAACAAACAAGAGTTGACTTTAGCAATTACTTAAACAATTATGCAAATGTTTATAAAGGACGTGCTGAATCGTTTGCATTTTATATAGCTAGACCTGAGGGTACTGATGAACAATATGAATCTTACAAAAGTTTTGCCGATGTAATTTTTGACAAAATTAACATAGTAATTGATGGATGAGATACTATAGTAGAAAATAACGCAGAATCTGCTAAAGAAGAATATGCAAAAATTAACAAAATGTTTTCAACATTTGTTAAAGGTTTTAATAAGCAGTTAGCTTTAATAAATCCTCCTACTTATTCTTTAAAATCTCAAATGACAATTGATGAAGTTAAAGAACATTTCAAAGAAATTATTCAAAGAGTTGTTGCAGATAAAAATGAAGATCATTCAAATGACGAAAACTACAAGCCATTAAATGGAAGAGTCAATTATGATAAAAATGGATATTTAATTCCTGCTGATACATATTATGAAGTTGTTAAAGATTTCTTAAAATCAGGTTTTAGAAATTTCAAACAAATTTCATTAGTTTCAACATCAACAATTTCATTTGAAGTTACACCAGAGAATAAAGTTTATGGAATTTTAATAAATGCAAATGACTTTAGAAGAAACAATATGAATCAAGTAGTTGATAAATACGTTGAAAATGCGCTTAGTTTAGTTGATAATTCAATGAATACTTATGAAAAAGTCTATGTGCTAGGTAAATATGTTTTAGAAAACTTAATTTATAAAACTGAATCAGGTGGCGAAACAATGAACTCACACGACTTTGCTTACATCGAACATAAAGGTGTATGTAGACATTATGTTGATCAAATGGCACTACTTTTATCTAATGTAAATATTCCATACAAAGTGATGCAAGGTGACTACCACACTTGATTAAACATTCAAAATGAAGATGGTAAATGATTCTCAACTGATCCAACACATGCAGATACAGGAAAAGCTGAAAAATACTTTCCTCTAGGAAAATCAGGTGAAATCGATTTAGATTTTGAAATGAAAAACTTTTTTAATTATCAAAATGCAGTTACAACAGATTTCAAATTATTTGATTTAGAACCAAATGATGGTTCAAATAAAACAATTAACTTTATTTCTCAAGAAATGCATAATTCATTATTTAATAAGTGAGTTTACAAACTTAAAGATATGTATGCAGATGGAGAAGAAATTTCATCATTAAACTATAGCGATCATAAGTTGTATTTTATTTCGACAAAAGATAATCAACCTAAATTACAATACGTTGAAACAAACAAAACTATCCCAATTGAAAATATTGAAAACTCAATTCATACAGTTGATGAATTTGGTTCATCAGTCAATGGACTAAGATTAAAAGTTTTACCAAAAGCTGCTATGCATGGGGATAAAATGTTCTTTATGGCTCAAAATGATAATAAAAATTATATTTATTCATACAATATTAAAACGTCTGGACTTAAAAAAGAATTTGCATATAGTGGATATTACAAAAACTTCTTTATCTTCGTAAATCAAAATGAAAACAAACTTGAGTTTTCATTTGGAGATCAAAATTCAGAAAACAAATTAGTTAAGTTGTTTAACTTAAATTTACAAAATCAATAGAAATTAAAGCAGACTAAAATGTCTGCTTTTTGATTAAAAAAAACATCTCAAGTTACTGAGATGCAAAACTCTATTTTTTAGCATTCTTGTGTTCTGAAACAATTTCATTAAGTTTTCTAAATCAGTGATTTATTCCACTTTTTGAAACATACATATTATGTCCGGTGTTAAGTAAATTTGACAATTCAGGAAGTGACAATCATTTGTTTTCAACTTTTAATCTAAATAAAACAAGTTGATTGTCTGTGAAATGAATATCTAATCCATTTTCAAACATATAGTTAATGTTTTCAATATGCTTAATTGTGCTCTTTGCAATCTTATTAATATTACTCATATCGATATTATTAATACGGTTAACAACATTTTCAAAGTCACGAGCAATAATTATGTTTTGAAGCTTGTATCAAGACTTTTTAGCATCGATAGCTGCTAAAAACTCAATAACTTTTTCCTTATTTTTAAGGTAAATTATATATTTATTATTCCTATTCAAGAAGTTGAAATTAAAGTCATATTGATTTAGTTTTTCTTGAATTTTTACTAAGTGTCCAGGATTATGCGAAGAAATTTCTAAATGGTATGAAGTTGATGATTTTCCTGAGATGTTACCACTTCCAAAGAATACACCTGCAAAAAAGCTTGTAAGTGAATCTTTAAAACCAATTTCATCAATCATTTCAAGGTCAGAAATCTTAATTAAAATTTTAGTTTTTCATTTTAGATTAATGATTGGTTTAATATTAATTTTTTCAAGTTTTCTAAGCAATTTTGAATAAAGATATTCATTTTTAATTTTGAGAACATAAAACTCTTTTTCAACTTCTGCAGCACAAAAAAGTAAACCACTTAAAAACCTTTTAATTTCGTGTGGTTTAGATAAGTTGTTTATGACTTCTTTTTTTAGCTCTCAACTAAACGATGTTTTATGCTCTTTTTTCATAGTTTAATTATAAAAAATATAATATTTTATGTATATTATTTTTTAACAAATAAGTAATATTTTTAATTCATAAAAATGTATATAAAAGTTAGATTTAGATAGTCAAATAAAATAAATTTATTTGTAATTACTTGAATAAATAAAATTGCTAAAATTTTTTTACCTTACACATAGGCATATTAGTTAAAAACCAACATATAACATAGTTATATGCAAGGTTAATCAAAAAATATTTTTTTGATAAAATTAAAAAGCAATATAAAAGTTTAAATTGCAGAAAAGTAGAAGACACTTCTCACCTGATGACCATAGTCTTGGGTTTAGCTACAATTAAACGTATCAAAAATTCTGATACCTTTTTTAGTAGAACAAGGAAGTGGGTAACCACTTTTTTACTTAACATTTATTTAAGGAGTATATTATTCAAGCAAAAGGAAAGAAAACACCTTCAGAACATTACGTAAATTCTGATATTCCATTCAAACAAGTTTTTGTAATCGGAGCAGATCAAGAAAAAATTGGTGTAATGTACACATCTGAAGCAATTGAATTGGCAAAAAGCCAGAGAATGGACTTAGTTTTAATAAGCGTTGAACCTAAACCAATCTGTCGTATTCTTGATTACGGTAAATTTAAATATGATCGTAAAAAGAAAAATAAAGAACTAAAAGAAAAACAAACAATTATCCAAAATCGTGAAGTTAGATTAACTGCGATGATTGGAGAAAATGATTTACTTACAAAAAGTAGAAAAGCTAGAGAATTTCTTTTAAAAGGTGACCGTATCAAAGTTTCATTAAAATTAAGAGGACGTGAATTATTGATGAAAGATTTAGGGATCAAGACTTTAGAAAAATTCTTCACAACATTAGAAGATATTGCTGAAATCACATCAGAACCTAAATTAATCAATAATCGTTTCCTTGACATGAATCTCCAACCAAATAAACAAAAAGTACTTAGATACCAAAAAGAAAAGAATCTTGAATCAAAAAATCAAGATGCTAAAGAAGGAGAATAAAATGCCAAAAATGAAAACTAAAAGTGCGTTAAAAAAACGTATTAAAGTTACAGGAACAGGTAAAATCTTAAGAGAACAAGCTTACCGTTCACACTTAGCACAAAACAAAACTACAAAACAAAAACGTCACTCACGTAAAGCTGCTCTTATGTCTAAATCAGACCTTAAAAGATTTAAAGCTTTAATCTAATCTTGTTAAGTTAATTCATAAACAAGATAATAATTAACATTATTTAAGAAAGGAATTAAATTATGGCAAGAGTTAAAGGTGGAACAGTTACAAGAGCAAGACGTAAAAAATGAATAAAATTAGCTAAGGGATATTTTGGACACAAATCAATCGGTTACAAAGTTGCTAAACAAGCAGTTGTAAAATCTTGAACATATGCTTTCAGAGACCGTAAACAAGTTAAAAGAAACTTCCGTAAATTATGAATCGCTCGTATCAATGCTGCAGTTAGAGCAGAAGGAATGAGCTACTCAAGATTTATTAACAGTTTAAAAAGAGCAGGTGTTACAATTAACCGTAAAATGCTTTCAGAATTAGCTATCAATGAACCAAAAACATTTGCAGTTTTAGTTGATATTGCAAAACAAGCTTAATTTTAAATTACTATTCACACATCCGAATGGATGTGTTTTCTTTTGCTTTTTAATGTCTTAAAATCGCAAAATAAAATCTCGGAATAAACTTCCGAGATAGTATATAAGCTATATGAATTAATTTTGAGGTTTGTCAACAAAATTTCTAATGATACTTTTAGCGGTAACATCAACATTAGCAAAGATTGGTTTTCATTCTCAATCTATTAATGTATTTTGAGGAACAATATGATCGAAACTAATGTTTACTAATTTATCAAAACTTGTTTCAGTTGAGTTGTCATCAACACCTTTAACAAATTTTTCAGGGTCAAAGTATTTTTCAATTCTGATTGAAACAATTTTAACTTCATCATCAGGTGAAACCATTTC
Source organism: Mycoplasma sp. 888 (assembly GCF_035609225.1). Classification (NCBI taxonomy): domain Bacteria; kingdom Bacillati; phylum Mycoplasmatota; class Mollicutes; order Mycoplasmatales; family Mycoplasmataceae; genus Mycoplasma; species Mycoplasma sp. 888. The sequence continues at coordinate 474,854 of NZ_CP141192.1, read as the reverse complement.
TTTAACTGAATTAATGTTTCCTTTGAAGTATTCTAACTCATTAGGGAAACGTAAGTCGTCAATGATGAATAAACTGCTTTTACCTGCTTTAGAAGATTCGCTAGCAATTGATTTAATTTTTTCAAAAACTCTTGAACATCAAATGTTTGTATCGATGTTTCTTCCAACTTCCCCCATAGCGATTCAAAGTGGTCTAACGATTTCTTTGTCTTGACCATTTCAATTAATTTCATCTAAGATCGGTTGAGTAATTTGTTTAATTGGTTGTGCAAAAGATAAAATATGTGTGTTATCTTCAAATTGAGGTTTTAATTGTTTTGAAAGTTCATTACTTAATAAACCTTTTCCACTACGTCTTTTACCGTTGATTAAAATAATAACGTGTTTATTTTTGCCCATATTGTCTCCTTGTAAATCTATATAAATTTATTGTTAATAGTGCATTAAATTATGCGTTTTATGAATCTAAATTTAAAATAAAAACAACGAATAGAAATTGATTAATTTCTGATTGCTGTAAATGAATTATAAAGACAAAATTTGAAAACAAAAAGAAATAGATAAAATTTTCACAAAATGTGAAAAATAGGAAAATTACAATTTTTTAGATTAACAAAATTTACTAATAACATTAGAAAATTAAAAATTTAATTTTATTTTAGAAAACTACTTTTATTACTATTCTATAGGTATAAAAGTATCAAAAGTATTATTCTAATTTTTAAGTTATGCTATATAATATAAATGCAATACATATAGACAGTAACTGTATAAATGCTTATACTTAATTTGTTACCGAGTGTATCTCATTCCTGTTCAAATTGTATTGCGTAATAGATTTTGAAGGGAGGCACAAGTATGTCAGAATCAAAATTAAAAGCAGCTAAAAAAGAAGTTGTTTTAGAAATTGTTGATAAAATTCAAAACTCTAAAGCTGTTGCTTTTGCTGAATACCGTGGTTTAACAGTTTCTGAATTAGAAGAGTTCAGAAAAGAAGCTAAAAAACTTGGTGTTGACATCAAAGTTTACAAAAACCGTTTATTCAACTTAGCAGCACAACAAACAGGATTTGCTGACTTAGCAGAATACTTAGTTGGTCCAAACATTTTCGCATTCTCAAACAATGACGATATGTCAGCAGCTAAATTACTTACAAAATATGCTAAAACTCACAAATTATTAGTTGTAAAAGCTGGAACATTTGAAGGTAAAGTTATCAACGCTGCAGGTGTTAAAGAAGTTGCTACTCTTCCAACATATGAAGAAGCACTTGGAATTCTTGCACGTTCAATGATGGCACCATTACAACAAATTTCATTATCACTTAAATTAGTAAGTGAAGGTAAAACAGAATAGTAAAAATATTTAGTTTGAAAGGAAATATATTATGGCTAAATTAACAAAAGAAACATTCATCGAATCATTAAAAGAAATGTCAATTAAAGAAGTTATGGAACTTGTAGACGCTATGAAAGAAGAATTCGGAATCGACCCTACAGCTGCTGTTGCTGTTGCTGCAGCTCCTGCTGAAGGTGGTTCAGAAGAAAAATCAAGCGTTAAAGTTGTTTTAAAAGCTGACAACGGTAAAAAAGTTGCAATCATTAAAGTTGTTAAAGACTTATTAGGTGTTGCTTTAATGGATGCTAAGAAAATCGTTGACACATTACCAGCTGTTGTTAAAGAAAACATTAAACCAGAAGAAGCTGAACAAATTAGAGCAGCTTTAGTTGAAGCTGGTGCAGACGTTTCAGTTGAATAATATAACTTCAATTAATTCAAATTTATAATTAAAAAACCTTACAAAATCTGTAAGGTTTTTCTTTTTTATCTCATTAACTATAAAAAAAGTGAGAACTCATGGTTGTACGCCAGACTCTCTTTAAAAATATCTAAACAAAACCACCAGACACAGCACTTCCTCATGTGGCTGCTACATTTCTGTCCTGACCAGGTTAGTGGGTTACTGTTCTGATGGCTTAAATATTATAACACCATTTTTTAATATTCTATATTTTTTAATTTTAATATTTCATCTTCAGTTAAATATCTAAACTGACCCTCTTGTAGTGTTTCGTTTTTAATATCTAAGAAAGCAAATGAAATTCTTTGTAATTTAGTCACTGTTAAATCAAAATGTTTAAACATTCTTTTAACTTGATGGTATTTGCCTTCATTTATTGTAAGATTTGCAGAATTAACTGAAAGAATTTGAAGTTTTGAAGGTAAGACAATTTCATTGTCTCCTATATCAAAACCTTTTTTAAATTCAGTTATTAAGTTTTGGTCAATTTTATTATCAACTTCAACATAGTAAATTTTCTCAACATGTTTTTTAGGTGAAAGTAAATCATGAGTTAATTGCCCATCATTTGTTATTAATAGTAGTCCTGTAGTGCCTTTGTCTAATCTTCCCACTGTGTGAATATTTTTATATGAGTTAATGTATTCATCTAATAATTCAAAAACAGTTTTATTTAAGTTATCATAATTTGCACAAACATAGTCAGCAGGCTTATTTAGTAAAACATAAATAAATTCTTGTTTAGGAACAATTAATTTGTCATCTAAATAAACTTCTTCATTGATTATATTAATAATTGATTTAACCACTTTGTTATCAACTTTAATTCTTTTAGAGGAAATTAACTTTTTAGCATTAATTCTACTGATGTTTAAATTAAATGAAAGTCATTTATCTAATCTGGTCATATTATTTTAATAAAGCATTATAAATGTTGTGTTTATAAACTTCTACTCCCGGTTGAGATAATGGGTCAATTCCGAATAATAATGAAGATAAGATTGCGACAAATTGGAAGAAAGCAAATAAATGAGCTAAATTATTGGTTGAAATTTCATCAAATTCGATAATTAAATCATTATTATCAAATGCATTATTTTTAATATTAAAATTAGGTTGATTTTCACCTTTTGTACCTAAGAGACCTAACTGGTCGAATTTTTTATTATCTTGATTTAAGTTGTATTTTTTATTGTTAAATACAATGTTTGTTGTGATTGAAAAATCACTATCCAAACTATTTGTATTATTAACAGAATCCTTAATTGTTAAATAACCTTTTTTCTCTTTATTTTCACTTGAGTTATATAATGAACAAACGTATTCAACAAAGGAATCTAATATAAAATCATTATCATTAATAACTTCAACAGTCTTGTTATTGTATCTTGCAAAAATGTATCTAAAAATAGCTGTAAGGAATACAATATTTTCTTTTATTGGTGTGTTTAAAGTCTTTTCAATAATTGAGACAAATGTCTCAATTAATTCTTTTGAATTAAAATTCAAGAATTCAAGCACAAATAATGATGATGGATCAAATATTGAAACATATCTTTCAGGTATGTTTGTAGGCAATTTTAAGAATAAATAATTATGAATTTTTGCCATCTTATTAAGTATATTATCTGATTCAATGCTTGCAACTGTAATAAGTGCATTTAGCAGTTCAATACTATCGCTTTTCTTCAAGTTAGTTTCAAGTAGTTTTCTATATTCTCTAAATGAAACAGAACTTTCAATAGAAATTGCACTCTTTGAAATGTAATAGATAGCAAATTTTTTACCTATTAATGAAGAAAGTTGATTTGTTAAAACTTCAGGAGAAATGTTGTTTTGTGTAAAGATAATATTAAAAGCAGGTTTATTATTTAAATAATTATTAAAAATAAAATCATAAATTGCTTTAGTAGTTAAATATGATTCTCCATCAGCAATCACAACTAATGTATCTATTTTGCTAGATTTTAAAAATTCAACTTTAGCTTTAATTAACTCTAAGTTAAATTCAAGATTATCATCAATATACTTAAGCACATTAGTTTCTTCATTGTCGATGTTTTGAAAATTTAAAACTAAGTTACTATGAATACTATTGACTTTTTTAATAATTTCATTAATTTTGCTGTGTTTTAATATTGAATTCACATCCTTAAGTTTGATATTTAGGTTACCGAATTTATACATTTTTCTCCTTATTAATAGTATTAATTAAATTTTATATTTATTTTTAGAGTTTGCTATCTTAAAACACTTATTTTTGTAATAAAATTCGATATTGTCATGATATAAACTAATAATAGTTTATAATATAGAAAGCAAATACATATTTATATGTATTTAACATTATTTTATTTAATAATTTGATTAAAAATTACATTATTTATTCATATTTTGGAGGTAATATGAGAGAAAAACAACCGACTTACATATTTGGTTTAGGTGGCGTTGAAGAAATCGGTAAATCCACATTAGTTGTAGAACATATGAACCATATTTTTTTAATTGACTCAGGGATTAAATTCGCAGACACTTACAACACTGGTGTTAAAGGTATTATTCCTGACTATTCATACTTAAATCAACCTGGAAAAATAATTGAAGGTTTATTCATTACGCACGGACACGAAGATCACATTGGTGGTGTTGTTTATTTAGTTAAACAAACAAAAATCCAAAAGATTTTTGCTCCAAGAATTGCAATTCAATATTTAAAACTTAAATTTGAAGAGCACAAAATTACAAGAAAAATTGATTTTATTGAAATCAATAAATCAGACGTTTATAAGTTTGCAAATGGATGTAGGGCTGACTTTTGAACTGCTCAACACTCAATTCCGGATGCATTTGGTGTTAGATTAACTACCCCAAACGGTTCACTTATGTGTACAGGAGACTTTAGATTTGACTATACACCAATCGGAAACTATACAGACTTTGCAAGATTAGATGAAATCGGTAAAGAGGGACTTACGGTTCTTTTATCAGATTCAACTAATGCCATGAGACCTGAGCATTCACCTAGTGAATCAGACATTTTGACTGACTTGGAACGTCATATGCGTGCTGCAAAAAGAAAAATTATTATTACTTCATTTGCTTCTAACTTAACAAGAGTTAAAGTTATTATTGAACTTGCTGCTAAATTAGGTAAAAAAGTTATTCCATTCGGTCGTTCAATGATCCAAGGAATTAAAATCGGTAGAAAATTAGGTTACATAAATGTTCCGAATGGTGTGATCGTTGATAAAAAAGACTTGCCTAACATTAAAGATTCAGACCTTGTTGTTTTAACAACAGGTTCTCAAGGTGAAGAACTTGCTGCGTTATCCAGAATGAGTTATGGTAAGCATGCGACAATTAAAATTGTAAAAGGTGATACGGTTATTTTCTCATCAAGTCCAATCCCTGGAAACAGAATGGTTGTTGAGTTACTTATAAACAGACTTTATAAATTAGGTGCAATTATTAAAGAAAATGGTGTTGATGGTTACTTACATACATCAGGTCACGCTTATGAGTGAGAGCATGATAAAATCTTTAAATTAACTAGACCTAAATATTTCCTTCCATACCACGGTGACTACAGAATGTGTTTAGTTCACGGACAAACAGCTATTAAAAATGGAGTTAATCCTAAACATGTTTTAATACCTAAAAAAGGTCAAGTGTTTGAAATGTACAATAACGTTATTAAACCAACTAATAAAACAATTAACTTTGGTCCTATTTATATTGATGGAAACACAATTTTAAACATTTCAGAAAAAATGCTTCAAGAAAGAGCAAAACTTAAAGATAGTGGATTTGTTAATATTGTTTTCTTAATTGATAGAAACAAAAATGCAATTGTTAATAGACCTCAAATCGTAACAAGAGGAAGCTTCTTTGTGAAAACTTCTAAACAATTAATTGAAGAAACAAGAAGAGTTGCTCATGGTGCAGTTTTATACTACATTAAAAATAATCCAGAATGATCTGTTAAAGATTTGGAAAAATTAATTCAAGATAGATTAAGTACATTATTCTACAAGGAAAAACGTAGAAATCCTATTATTATTCCTACAATTATGTTCCTTGACGAACCAACTGATGAAACATTAGCTAAAGTTAAACTTAACTTCGGTAAACAGTTAGATATTGATGAACAATTAAATGATCCTACAACAAAGAATTTAAGCAAATCACAGAAGAAACAATTACTTAAGGTTAAAGAATCAATTTTTGGTGAAGTCGAAAATGATGAGTTGGAAATTGATGAAGAAGATGAAATTTAATAATTAAGAATAACTTTAAATTTTTATGTAATTTTTCATATTTTAAATATGAATTTTGAATAAATTCAATGCAGTAAAAATAAATTAGTTACAATTAAAATAATCAAAATATTTAAGGAGATTAATTATATGTCAGGGATTATTATTGTAGTAATTGTTTTCGCTGCGCTTATTTCTTTAACACTATTAACGCTTACAACGTTTCTTTCAGTTAAAATTGTTAGTGAGACTAACTTTTGCATTGTTGAAAGACTTGGGAAATACAAGAAAACAATGACTAAAGGTGTAAACTTTAGAGTTCCTTATATTGATAGAATTAGAGTTAAAAATAACTTTAAAGAAAAAGTTTTCGACTATCCTGCTCAGCATGTTATTACAAAAGATAACGCAACAATTCAAGTTGATACAACTGTATATTTAAAAATATTCGATCCAAAGCTATTTGCTTATGGAGCAGAGGATCCATTTTTGGCTATTGAGTTTTTAACATCAACAACACTTAGAAACTTAATTGGAGAGCTAGAACTTGATGAAGCATTAACATCAAGAGAAATCATTAATGCTAAGTTAACGAAAATCTTAGATGAAGCTTCAGATGCTTGAGGAATTAAGGTTAAAAGAATTGAAATTCAAAATATTATTCCACCAAAAGAAGTTCAAGAAGCTATGACAAAACAAATGCAAGCTGAACGTATTAAGAGAGCTCAAATACTTGAAGCAAGTGCCGAAAAAGAAAGTAAAATACTTAGAGCACAAGGTGAATACGAAAGCACAATTTTACGTGCAAAGGCCGAAAAAGAAAGTATGATAGAAAAAGCTACAGGTAAAAAGCAAGCTATCGAACTTATTACAACAACAAATATTTCAACTGAATACTTGCAATTACAAAGCATTGAACAATTAGAAAAACTAGCAAATGGTCGTGCTACAAAAATCATTATTCCACCTAATTTAGCAGATGTTGCTAAATCTATGGCAGTTGCAAAAGAAGTTTTAGACTTATCTTCTAAAGAAGAACCTAAAACAAAAGATTAAAAATTTAAAAAATGAACAGAGGATTATTTTAAAACTCTGTTCATTTTTTTGATTTTAACTATCCAGCATAAGGGGCAAATAAAATAAGCGAAATTGCTATATTTATAAGAATAATTCAGAATAGAGAAATTCTTCTTTTAGCTAAGTAATATGAACCTAAAATACCTATTGGTACGTAGATTTTTAATAGAATATTTTTGTATCCAACAAAGTAATTATCACTTGTTCATCCTAGATAACCTCTTGATGATGAGTTAAAAAATATTTCAGGAAGATAAATAGAGATAAATAATTGGATAGCAAGTGCGATTGTTATCCCTGAAACAATTGGCTTCATGATATTTAACATATTAGCAATGAATGTATTATTTTTAAATTTTTTAATATATTTCATTGTAATAACTATAACTATAATAGCTGGTAAACAAAAAATTATATAAGTTAAGAAAACTGCTATATAACCTCATCATTGACCAGATGCTACTAAGTATCCTGTAAAAAATGCAAATTTAGTCGACACAACACCAGGTGTGCTGTTTGAAATTGCAAATACATTATTTATTGCGTTTTCATCAATATTTGCGCCAAATATTTGAGCTAAGAAGTTTCATAGTCACTGAAAAATTGGCATAAAAACTTGACCGCCACCAAAGACTGAAAGTGAAATTAAAATGAGAATAGGTAAACAAACCAATAAAGCTGTAAGCAATGTTATTTACCTCCTTTTTTAATGAAGGTAATTCCGTTTTCTTCAAGTGATCTGTTTAACAATTGATTATTAATAAAGTGTTTTTTATTTATTAAATACATCATACCGAAGATAAATAATACAATTACAATTGAAAAGATTGGTAAATTATAAGGTGACGGGATAAATAAAGAAACACAAATTGAAAAGAGCATAACAATCAATCAAATAGGCAATCTAAGTGATTGTTTAGATTGTTTAACATATCTTTGTGCAAATGCAATTAAGAATGGAGTAATTGCAACAAGCACACCAACTGAAATTATTTTTAAGTATTTATCAGGTATATATTTTGTTAGAATTACTAAAAAAATAAAAGCAAATATTACGTGTGGCAATATCCCTAGCAAAGTGACTAATGTTCCTTTGAATTTGCCTAAAAGACTTATAGATATATATGAAATTGTTTGAATAACTGATGCACCAGGAAGCATATTTGTAACAATTACAATATCATCCATTTCTTCATTAGTTATTCATTTTTTATTATCAATCGCTTCCCTTTTAATAACTGGTAAAAGTGCATTTCCTCCACCAAAACCAATAAAAGTGACCTTGACAATAAATCAAAATATTTGTCAAAAACTTACTTTTTTCTTATTTTTCCTCACAATCCTCCTTTTTATTCAATATTGTTTTATAAGTTTTTTAAAATAAGCAAATACATAATAAAATCTTAATTATTTTAGTTTATTTGATTAGATACTTTAAAGAATTTTTTATGATTTTTTGTGACTATAAAATAAATAAAATGCTATTATATATTTGCATCAGTCGACAGCTGCATTTTTAATGTAGAGGAAAGTCCGTGCTAACACCATCTGAGACGATGGTAATGATCGTGCTAAGCCCAATAAGCTTAGGTTATGCATTATGTGTATAAACGACTAGTGCCACAGAGACGAGAAATATGAAACGGGTAAACTCCACGAGTTAGAAACTCAAATTTTGGTAGAGGAATCATTATTTCAGAATTCAATAAAATAATGGAGTGACATTAAGTCATTAGATAAATTGTCGACCTAGACAGAACACGGCTTATAGATGCAGACATTCAGGCAACTGGATGTTTTTTTATTTAATATAAAGAATTCATCAAATGATAGATTAGTTAAATATTTGATTTACTTGTTCTTTGATGTGTTCATCAACGTGATTTGGTTCAGTTTGATTAATTGGAGAAACTTTTGTTCCAAAGCATTTAATTTCTTTTGAATCATTACCTGTTAAGAATTTAAATGTTCCTTTTAATCAATTAGAGTGATTGCCTCAAGTATATCAACCCTGTGGTGCACCTTGGGTTGAAACTATAACTGTATTTAAGTTAGTTAATAAAGGAATTGCATCACCTTGCTTTGAGTATTTGTAACTAAATGTTTTATTAGCGACTGAAATAGCATCAATGAAATTTTTAACTATGACACTAGGTCCAAAATTAATCATTGGGTTTGAAATGATTAATAAATCAGTTTCTTTAAGTTTTTGAATTCATCTATCTGATTCAACATCTGTGTAATAAGTTGTAAATGTTTGTTTAGTTAAAAAATGTTCATTTAGCTTTGTAGTTGATAAGTCCACTCTTTCGATTAATACATTTTCTTTTGATTTAAGTGCTTCTTCAATGTAATTTAAAATGTTAGTTGAGTATGATTTTTCATTTTGTAAAAGATTTCCATCTAAAATTAATATTTTTTTCATATTTTCTCCTTAAATTTTATAAAAAGTTAATATTTAGTTATTTTTTAGCTTAAAAAATAACTTTTATATTAATTATATTTTAGCAAACTTTTAATAATAGGTATAAGAAAACGCAAAAAATAATATAAAAAGTTGGTATTAATTAACAAATACCAACTATAAAAATTATTTAGTAGAGTAACCAAATTTTTCAAGTGCATCTACATCATCGATTCATTTTTTAGCTATCTTAACTTTTAAAGTTAACGATGTAGGAATATTGAATTGATGTGCGATTTTCTTTCTAGCAACTGTACCTATTTTTTTTATTTTTTCACCGTTTTTACCTATAACCATACCTTTTTGAGAAGCTTTTTTAACATAAATAATTGCATCAATGTTTAATCTATCTTCAGATTCTTCAAATTCTAGAACTTCAACAGCAATTGAGTGAGGTAGCTCTTCGTAAAGTTCATTAATTGCAGATTCACGGATGATTTCTTTTGTTATGAAACGCATAGATTTGTCTGTGATGTATTCAGGTTCGTATTGAGCTTCACCATCGTAAGCGTATTTTTCAATTTCGCTAATTAAAGCACTAATTGATTTAGGATCGTTTATATCAGTAGACATAATTGTTTCAAAACCGTGTTCTTTAAGCTCTTTGATTTTATCAAGTAGCTTTTGAGGATCTTTTTTAATTTTGTCAATCTTAGAAACAATAGCAATCTTGTTTTTTACGTGCTTGATTTTTTCTAAAATCATTTCATCACCTTTACCAATTGCTTCATCAGAAGGAGATAAGAATAAAAGAACATCTATGTCTTTAGTTGCATCATAAGCATTTTTGTTTAAAGCTTCTCCAAGTTTATTTTGTGGTTTATGGATACCAGGTGTATCAATGAAAATGATTTGTAAATCATCTTCTGTATAGATACCTGTAATTTGGTCTCTGGTTGTTTGAGCTACATTAGTAACAATTGCAACATTGTAGCCAATAATAGCATTAAGAAGACTACTTTTACCTACGTTTGGTCTCCCTAAAATACTTGCAAAACATATTTTCATAATTATTTAATTGTAATTTCATCAACTCTGATGCTGTATGGAACTAATTCTTCAACTGTATTAACTCTTAATTGTTTTCCATCATTACTGTATTGGTAAACTTTTGCATCAAGAGGCATAAACTCAGTCATAACTTGTCTACATCCAGCACAAGGACTAATGATTTCATTTTTTCCACTAATAATGTGAATTTCTTTGAATGTTCCAACTTTTCCACCATATGCTACTGAACCAAACATAGCACTTCTTTCTGCACATAAACCTGATGGATAAGCAGCGTTTTCAACATTAACTCCATAATATTCTTTTCCGTCTTCTCCAATCAAAATTGCTGCTACTGGGAATTTTGAATAAGGTGTATAAGTATATTTAAGTAAATCTTTTAATTTTTCAAATGTCATATTTGTACCTTCTTTCCTTGTTATTTTTAAAGGGTTAAAAATATCATCAACAATTTTATTCATTTGTATTCTTTCATCTTCCATTTCATGATCATATCCAGCTAAGTGAACCAAACCATGAGTGAATAAGTAGCAAAATTCTCTTTTGATTGAATGTCCGAAGTATTTTGCTTGTCTTATAACTTTATTTCAACAAATAACCAACTCACCAAGATGAATGAATGGAAGTTCATTATACATTGAAATATCATCAAATCCAAATGAAAGGATGTCAGTTACATAATCTTTGTTTCTGTATTCTTTGTTTAATCTCTTAATTTTTTGAGGAGAAACTAACGAAACGTCAACAATGATTTGTTTTTTGATACTAAAGTATTCTGCAAAATTTTTGATAATCTGCTTCATTTCTTTTTCGAAAATAATTGCATCCTTGATTCTTGAATTAATAGTTAAAGATATTTTTGCCTTTTTCATACTTTATAATTATACTTTAAATATGTAGACATATTAAGTTGAAGCAAATAAAAAAACTTGAAATTAATCAAGTTTAGTAATTTAATTTAACACGTTTTTTAGTTTCGAATTGATAATCAATTGCTCATAGTTTTCCGTCAGCGAATTGAAGAGATAATCCATTTGGAACTTTGTGTTTTGTAGCATAATAAATTTTGACTCTTTTATTATCTAAAATAACATAAGCACCCGGGTTCGATGAGAATGCTCTAATTTTATTAAATGCTTGTTCAACTGTTAAATCATTTGTTAATAGTGCATCTTCTTTTAATAATTTTGGACTTAAAATTACTTTATCTTCATCTTGAACAATTTCCTCAAAATCACCTTTAACATAGTCTACAAGTCATTTTGTGATATTTTCAGTAGCTAATTTTGATAATTTTACAAACAATGTATCTGATGTATCTATGTCTTCGATCGGAATTGATGCTGTTTTAATAACATTACCAGCATCCATTTCTTTTGTCATGTACATCAATGAAAGTCCGGTTTGTTTATCTCCATAAAGAAGTGAATATTGAATAGGGGCAGCGCCTCTATATTTAGGTAACAGTGAACCGTGAATATTAATTGAAGCTAATTTTGGAAGTGCTAAAACTTTTTCGGGAACATATTGACCAAAAGCACAAGTTAGTAAGATATCAAAATCTAATTCTTTAAGTTCATCGTAAATTTGTCCGATTTTTTCAGGTTGAAAAAGTCTAATGTTATATTTTTGAGCTAATAATTTTGTAGGAGTAGGTAAAAGTGCATAACCTCTATTTGCTGGTTTATCAGGTTGTGACACAATACCAACAACATCGAAGTTTTTGATAACTTCTTCAAAAATAGGTACAGAAAACTCGGGTGTTCCTGCTAATAAAATTTTTGTTTTATTCATTTTACTCCTATCCGATTAAGATTTCTTTGAAAATCAATTCTCTCATAACTTCAATAATTTTAATAAGCATTTGTTCTGTTAATCTAGTCGATGATTTACTCTTTTCATTAATTTCCTTTAAATGAGAAAATATTTTTTCAGATGTAAAATAGGTTCCAAAAAAAGTAATTTTCTTGTTTATTGATCTTTCTTCTAAAATATCCATAATTATTGAATCTCAAAATCAAATACTTAAGTTTTTTAACCCAATTTCATCTAAAATTAATAAATCAACTTCACTAAGTTGTTTTTTAATAAAATCTATATCACTTGAGTTTTTCTTATCAAAAGTTTTTTTAATTTCTTGATCTAAATCATTTATATTAATATAAGCAACAGTATTATTATCTAATGCAAATGAGTTTGCAATTCTTGAAAGTAAGTTACTTCTTTGAGATTTTCTAGTTCCACAAATTAAAAGACCTTGCATAGATAGTTCATTATGTTCTTTTAATTTTATTTTTAAATCTTCTATATAAGCGTGTAAGTCAATATACACTTCGTCATTTATAGTTACATTTTCAATAACTTCATTATTAATAGGTTCGCTAATATCTGTAAAAATTAAGTGATTTTCTAATCTTAATTTTTTACCTTTATCATTATTAACTATTTTTCTAACTAATTGTAATTTACCTTCTTCATCTCTATAAAAATAATTTTTTATAGGATCATTTATATCAACAGTTCTTTGTTTATAGTAATCAATTAAATGAATAAAATAATCTCAAATTTCTTTATCTGAGATATTTAAATCATTTATTAATTGAGACAATATTTCTTTTTTCTTTATATCAGCAATAATGTCTGATGGATCTATTTTTAGTTTTTTTTCTTGAAAGATTCTTCAATCTTGATTTTGATTATTATTTGTCATTAATTAAATCTCCTAATTAATGTTTAAGAGCATTTTTAAAAGCTTCCTTTTCGTGGAAAATTTTTTGTTCTTTTGGGTCTTTAAATTTTCCATCAAAATAAGTTTCTATTGTATCGAATTTAACAAGTCCTGCGTTTTTGATTTCGACCATCATTGAGTTTGCATGTTTAAATCATTCATTTGAATTTGATGACTTTTCTTTAGAAATATATAAAACATAGTTAATAATTTTTTGATCGGTAAATTTACTAATTCATTCATCTAATATATTTTCAATTTTTTCATTTCTAAATCCATAAGAAATTAATTTATAAAATTCTTTTGTACTTAATTTAATTAAAGCTTCATACTTATTTGAATATTTATATTCGTTTAATAAATTAATAGGTTCTAAGATAGAAAAGTCAACAGGTGCAAAATCCGAATTTTGTTGTCTTAATTTACCTAAATTAATTAAATTATCAACGAACTCATTTTTTGGATATTGAATTTTTTCGTTTTCATTACTAAACACATCAAAAAAATTTGCAGAAACATCTAGAATGTGTGGAGTTTCAATAATGTTTGATTTTTTTAATTTATTATTAACTTTAATTTTGAAGTACGTTTCACCAATTTTAGATTTTAGCATTTCGGAAATTAAATGATTGTTCTTAATGCCGGCTGCATTAAGAGGTTTTTGAATACTAAATATAGTAATTTTTTGTTCATCATCTCTTAATGTATCAATTAAACCAACAGCTTCAAGTTGCAATCTAGCTTGATTTAATCTATTTTCATGCATATTTAAGAATGTAGTTAGAGTTAAAAAATCATAGCTACTTCTTTTGTAGTTGCTATCTTTAACAATATCTAATAAATATTGATAAAGAAAAACAGGGTCAGCACCCAAAAATGGACCATAAAATTCACGTAAATTACTAAGGTCCTCCATTGTTATTTCATTAACTTTTTCAACTGCGAAATATTGATAAATCATTGGTGCTGCCTCCTGTTTTTTCTTATGTTTAAAATTTTGGTACTCTAATTTTACTTACTTATTTTTGTAGCTCTAAAAATTCTTTTATTTTTTGTTTATCATTTCTTATATTAATAGGGATATGCACAACTTTTTTTGACCTAAAAAAATCTTTTACATCTCAATTGTAGTCATTTTTGTTATCCAAAACTTCTTTTGTGAAGTTATCCACACCTCTATTTTTTAAGAAATTTGACCTATTTTCTTCATCTATTTGCATATTGTATACTGTTGAGAAAAAGATTGAAAAATCGACTATTTTTGTATATAAAATCGGTATTTCTACAAAATCGTACCGATTTGTTTTAAGGTGTTCGAAAATTACTTTAAAAACATATTTTTCGAGTATTTTTAGATTATTTGGATTTAAATATATTCATTGTTTAACAAAAGGTTTTCAAACCCGGTTATTTTTAATTAAAAAACTTCCAATTTTATTGTTAATTTTGTTGATAAAATCAGTATTTTTTTCATATAAATCATTTACAAATTCATCAAGATTTAAGGTTTTATAACCTAATTCTTTTGCAGTATTTAAAAAGTAAGTTTTACCAGAGCAAATTTTACCTACTATTGCTATCATAATTTAGCATACTTTCTTTTAATCTAACTAATTCAAGTTCATCAAGAACAGACATTGCATTTTGTAGATTAAGTTTTAATAAGTAGTTATCTTTTGATTTATTAAAATCTGGAACATTTGTATATAACTGAGCCATTTTATAACAGAATAGCCCTTGGTCATATCCGGATTCTAATTTTGTAATAATTGATTTTGTAAAATTATCAGCTCAAGTATCTTTTTGTTCATACAAATTAATGAAACTTTTGTATTTATCAAGAATACTGATAGCGGTTTTTTCTCCAATACCTTTAATACCTGGTAAGTTATCGCTACTATCTCCTGCTAAACCTTTATAATCAGGAATTTGATTTGGATAAATTCCATATTCTTCAGGATAAATATCTAATGTTAATAAATCAAATTTATTTTTTTTAGGTCTCTTAATAATAACTGATGTGTGTTCATTAATTAATTGATGTAAGTCTCTGTCTTTTGAAAAGATAATTTTCTCTTCTCCTTGAGCGACATTTTTAACATAAGTTCCGATTAAATCGTCAGCTTCATAACCAGTTTGCTCTTTTCAAGGAATTTCTAAAAGAGTTAACATTTCTTTGATTTTGTCCATTTGAACAAATAATTCAGATGGAGCTGAAACTCTACCGCTTTTGTATTCATCAAAAGCTTCGTGTCTGAAAGTTTTTCCCTGACTATCAAAAGTTATAAAAATGTGTGTTGGATTAAATTGATTGAATATTTTAATAAGTTGATGGAAGAATAAGTTGATTGCATTAGTAGGGAAACCTGTTGAAGTTCTTAAAATATCGTTAGGATTTCCATAGTATGTTGCATAAAATGATTGAAAACTTAAGTAGTTTCCATCAACTAATAAATGTAAGTTTTTCTTATCCATTATCCACCTCTCTTCAATCACTAAAGTTATAAAATCCTTTACTAATTTTGATTAAAATCAACATTTTTCTAGGTCTTGTATCATTAAGAATTTCAATAGCTCTATTATTAAAACCAAAAACTGTTACAGATTTTGTTGAATCTGTTACTGATAATCTAGGTCTACCTTTAGCATCCTTTGTTACTTTAGTTAACATAACTTCAATTCATTCATATTGATCTGTAAGCTGATCTAATGTTAATGTATTGTGTTTGTTTGAAATGTTCGAATTTAAGTTATAAATGCTTCCTAATAATTGAGATTCATATTGAATTTGTTCATTTAAATCACTTGGAATAAGTTCAAATTCAATTTGCTCAATATTTTGCATTTTAATAAATTCTTGAAGTTGTTGTTTTCTGTCACCTTGAATTTTCTTGTATGAAGCAACAAATAAATCATTTAGTTGTTTACAAATGATTAGCCCATTTAATAAAGTTTGCATTCCATAAAATTCTCTAAATGCATTAGCTTTAATAAGTGTTTCAATATTTGACTCAGTTACATTTCCTAAATTTCTTAATCTAAGATATGCAATTATAAAGTTTTCATATTTACCGTTTAGATTTCTTTCTTGAAGTATTTTTTCAACAGCACTTTCACCAATTCCTTTGATCATATTGAATGGTAAATAAAGTTCATTATCAATAATTTCAACCATATTTGATGAATTGTTAATTTCAGGTGATTGTACTTTTATGTCTTGCTCGCTAGCTTCAACGGTATATTTTTTGATATTTTGCTGATCTGATGATGAATTTGAAATTAACACTTTATAGAAAATAAGTGGATAGTTTGCCTTATAGAAAGCTAACTTATATGAAATTAATGAATAAGCAACAGCATGTGATTTGTTAAATCCATAAGCGGCAAATTTTTCAATATTTGAATAGATTTTTTCAAGTAAGTCTATAGAAATATTATTTTGTAATCCACCTTTAAAAAACTCTGCTTTATAGCTATGTAATAGCTTTTCATCTTTTTTAGAAATTGCTCTTCTTAGTAGGTCTGCTTGAGCAAAAGACATATTTGCAACTTGCTGCGCAATTTGCATAATTTGTTCCTGGTAAACAATAATCCCAAATGTAGGTTTAACAATTTGATCATATAGTGGATGAATTGTTTCTATTCTATTTTGATTTTGCTTATTTCTACCATA
The DNA here is from genome assembly GCF_035609225.1 of Mycoplasma sp. 888. Classification (NCBI taxonomy): domain Bacteria; kingdom Bacillati; phylum Mycoplasmatota; class Mollicutes; order Mycoplasmatales; family Mycoplasmataceae; genus Mycoplasma; species Mycoplasma sp. 888. Next base: position 457,844 of record NZ_CP141192.1, on the reverse strand, counting down.
TGTTCCAATAAATTCCATTGGTCCAGGTCTAAACAGTGAAACAATTGCGTAGATATCATCAAATGAATCGATTTTAACTTCCTTAATTGTTCTTTGCATTCCGATTGATTCAAGTTGAAAAATTCCGTTTGTATGTGTGTTATTAAGTAATTTTTTAGATTTATCATCTAATTGAACTGAATAACTGTCTCCTATTACTTTTTCAAAAGTCTGTTCAGGTTCTAAAAAATCTTCAATTTCTTTAAGAATAGTTAAGTTTTTAAGTGCTAAAAAGTCAATTTTAATAAGACCATACTTTTCTAAATGATTCAATGTAAATTGAACTTGTTGAATTAATCCATTATTGTAAATTGTTGGAATAAGTTTATTAATTTGTTGATCACAAACAATAATACCAGCAGGGTGTGTTCCGATTTGTCTTGGTAATCCTTCAATTTTTGAAGCATACTCATGCAAGTTAGGATATTTATCAACGTATGATCTGTATTTTGGGTTAGTTTCATAAGCATCAACAAGACTTAAGTCAGTTGATTTAAGTGTATTACAAATTTTTTCAACTTCAGAAAGCGGCACATTTAAATATCTAGCAACATCTCTAATGCTGTTTTTTAGTGCTAAAGTTTGAAATGTTGTAATTAAAGCAACATTTTCTTCTCCATATTTATTTTTAATGTATTCTAAAACTTCATTTCTTCTGTTATCTTGAATATCAATATCAATATCAGGAAGAGAAACTCTATCAATATTTAAAAAACGTTCAAATAGCAAACCAAATTCAAGTGGATTAATATCTGTAATTCCTAATATGTAAGAAATAATTGATCCAGAAGCACTACCTCTACCAGGTCCAACTTCAATTTTGTTTTTCTTAGACCAAGCAATTGCATCTTGAATGATTAAAAAGTAGTTAATAAAACCTAATTTAGAAATAACAGAAATCTCATAATTAACTCTATTTACAACTACATCTTCACCGAATTTATAAATAAGTTCTTTAGTTCTATCGTTAATTAATAATTTTTTAAATTCAGCTGCTGCATTGTCTGAAAATTTAGCCAACTTAATTGAATTATCAGGTTTAGAAACATTACAATTTTGTGCAATGTATAACATGTTTTTATATACATCTTCGTGAAGATCTTGTCAATCTTCTTCATCTAAATATTCATTATATGTTTGAGTTTCTTCGTTAATTGAACCGATTTGTTGAATAACTCTAAGGATCTCGTTATCTTCAAAATTTAAAACTTTTTTAGCTGGTGCATAGACAGTTTGATATTCAAGTGGAGTTTTACTATTTAAATAAAAATTGCTTAAATATTGATCAACTGCAATACCTTTGGCTCTATGTCCTAGGTATTGATGATCAATAACAAAAATATCTGAATTCTCAAGATGATTGTATGAAACTACTTTACCTTCAGATTTAGTATAAATAAGTTGATTAATAAAAGTATATCCATCATTGTTTTTAGCTAATACAACAACAGTGAATCCTTCTGATAAATCAAGTTCAATACCAATAAGCGGTTTGATATTAAACTTATCTTGCATATCTCAATAATATTGCAATGCATATAAGTTTTCTTTATCTGTTAAAGGTAAGAATTCTAAATTATTTTCAATTGCTAATTTAATGAGTTTTTCAACTCTGATAGCAGAGTTTAAAAATGAATATTCAGTATTTGTGTGAAGATATATTTTTTTCATATTTAAATTATATTTTTCTTTTATCAAACTAACAAAAAATACCTGATTTTTTTAATTAAATATATCTACTAAATTCATAAAAATTTCATGAATCACATATTTTTTTGAGTTCATAAAATCAATTTCTTGAATTTTAAAAGGAAAATGTGTAAGAAAATATGAAAAATATAGTTCTTTATAAAAAAATTAGATAAAAATAAGATATTGAGATTAATAAGGAGTACAATCAAGATATATTAGATGTTTTTTAAATGTCAGTCAGGAGTGAAAAATGTTGAATTTTAAGACAATAAAGAATAAATCTAACAAAATGTAAAGTTTGTTGAATAGATTTTTACATAATATATTAGTGAGTGATTATGTATTGGGAGATGTTTATTATGCATAGAAAGTTTTTATTATTAGGTGCTATTTCAGATATACTGATTTCTTCATTGACAATGATAAGTTGTTCAGAAGAAGATGAAAGCAAGTTTTTCACAAAAGAAGAAAAAAAGATAATATGAGGGGTCAATATAAACCTGAAGAATTTTTTAATGAGTCTTATTCGCTGATAAGTGAAATTAATCAAACAAATGAACTTCAAACAGAAATTAAAAAGATTATTGAAAATATATCTATGTATTTAAAGAATTTGTTGTTATCAAATTCCAATGATAATAAAAATGAATCGTTGATCAATTTTGTCAATGAAAGAAATAAAATTCAATTTTTGATTTCATCAACATTAAATTCAATTGAAGAAAAATATGAGTTATCGAAACAATTAATAGATACAAATACCGAAAAAGAGCAACCAAAATCTGAATACGAATCGTTTAAAATCGAAAAGTTAAATGAACTAAAATCTAAATTATCTCAGTATGTGGTTGAAACTAATTTTAATGAAACAATTTTAAACAATGGATTGAATATAATTAAAAAAATAAGCAATGAAAAAACTCAAAAATATAACTTGAGTAGAAAGTTTAAAATTAACTTAAAGTCTTTTAAGAATTTTTATAAAAATTTTGAATGAATATTTGGTAACTCTATATCTAAGTTTGAAAAAGATATTTTCCAAAACAGAAGTGATCAATTTTGATTTTCTGATATCTTATTAACAACATTAAACCATAAAATTGTGAATAGAATATTTTCAGAAACCACAAATAGTAAAACAAAAGAAGAATTTGTAAAATTAGCAGGTAAATTTATAGATTTCTGAAAATTCAACTATGAAGAAGATAAATTTATTAGTGATCCTAATTTATTAAGATTAATTAAAAATGCAAATATTTGATCAATTAATTATTCAGACTCACTAAGAATAAGCAATGAATGAAGTAAGAAGGTTGAAGTAGATTTAATAAATAATAAAAAATACTTTTTTGATCAATTGATTTTTAACAACTACGAATACAATAACAATGAAGCTATTCAAATAATTAAAAAAGTATTGGAACTTATGCCGTCTGAGAAAGAATTTGAAGTAGATTCCTCAGGAAAAGATGATTGAAATATTTTCGCTGATCAGGTAGTAGATAGAAGTCATATTTGAGTTAAAGAGTGAGCTACTACTGAATTTTGAAATTATTACAATAACATATATTCAAATGATATCTCTAGAAAATGAGAAGAATCAAATTTTTGATCTTTAAATACACTAAATACAAATGGTTTCAAAAATCCACAAAATAGAAAATCTAAATTCTATAATAATGTAATGAACAAGCGTTTAGATAATCTTAACCAAAATATCACAACCTTATCAATCACACTTGATTGATTTAATCCTGATGAAGATATTTTAATTTGGTATGACCCAGAGGATGGTATTGATAATTGGGTTGCCAATTCTGATGTAAATCCATTTAATAATTTATATGTAAAAAATAATAAAGGCAATAAGGTTTTTATTAAAACTCCTAAAAATATTTATTCAACTTTTATGAATAAATTTTTGAGAATATGTCAGTTTATATTAAGGTTTTACCGAATGTCCCCTTGATCTGTTTTGGATCTTGAAGATTTGAGTCATTATGAAGCATTAATTGATTTAGCTAAAATACCAAAAGAATTACTTGAAAAGTCATCTGAAGATATGAAGGAAATGTGGGCTGAAATGCAGAGTGAGCCAGACTTTACTAAGGAAGATATGGAATGATTTAAAATATCTTATTACTTATCTACTTATGGAGAAAATGTTGAATATTTAAAAGAACCAGGATTGGAAGGTTTCAAAAGAAAAATAAGACAAGGTGACTATTCGCATTTGGGTAATTTATATAATATTTCATATTCATTTACAGAAGATGAAATAAATAATATCAAGCAAAGATATTTCTTTACTGACGAAATGATGAATTCAAACAATAATAACAACGAATTCTATGAATTAATCGAACAATTGCAACATATTAAAAATGTAATTAAGACAAGTAAAAACAAAAATCCAAATCATAAGTTTTTCAAACATTTGAAAAATTATGTAGCTAAAAATATTAATTTTAATGAATGATTAAAATTAAATGAAAATCAAAACAATTATTTTAGTAATGATGTTGAAGCTAAAACTAATTACCAAATCGATAGAACAATTGAATTTCTCAACGAATTAATTGCCATTCTTAAATCTAATTAAAAAAATACAAGCAAATAATTACAGTTTCAGTTCTAATAATTGCTTGTATTTTTATTTTAATCTCTTGCAGCTAGTGTTATTTGCTCATTTTCTATCTTGTATTCATACTTTTCTGAATCAATTTTGTACTCATATTCATCAAGTTCTGGGAACTTAAGTCTAAGAATGTACATAATAAGTTCATAAACCATTATCATAGCTCTAACATCATTCTCACAGTATTTTTTAAGTTCAGGAACAATGTCGTTTTCTCAATGTGAATCCCCAATTAATTTTGCGTGTCTAATTTGCGCTTTTTCCATTGCCATAGTTCCTTTTTGAATAACTAATTCTGAATAAGGCGTAATCAATGTTTTGAGTTTTAAATTGTTATGTGTAATGTATTTTTCAACTTTCTTAATACTACTAAATCTTAGTAGTTCATTAATATAACAAATTCTATCTAATGTAAATGTTTCAATATCACTATTAATTAATTTGACTAATTCTAATTTTTCATTGCTTGTATTCTCTTTAAATACAATGAAATATTTGTCTGAAATTAACCTAGATTTAAGTTCTGTTGATGTTGATTTAAAAATATCATTTAAATCAATTGCTAAATTGTTGATTTCATTAATTGCTTGTTTGAAGTTTCCTAATGTTTCAAAATGTAAGTGAATTTGCTCTTGAATTTTTTCATTATTATTTTTGTATTCAATTTCAATTAAATTAAGAAGTTCTTTGTTTCTTGTATTTTCATATGTTTTGTTATATACAACGTAACCTTTAGCATCTTTATCGTGAATTATCTTAAACATATATATTGTTTTCGATAAATCAAAGTTTTTTGTGTCTATGACAAAGTTCTCTTTGTAAATTTCTTTACCATTTTGAGTTTTGATAACAGATACCTGGTTAACAATTTGCTGATATGATGACGTACCGGGGATAACTGGATAGATTGACGAAAAACCTTCATAGTCATATCAAACAATTACTGAATCTTTTAAGTGAATTTTAAATATTTTATCAAGAGCTGCTTTAACATTTATTGCATTTATTTTTTCATATTTGTTAATTAGCTCAAGGACTTTATCTTCAGATTCTTTAGTTATTCTACCAAATGAATAAGGTATAAAATCTTTTCCATAAAGATATGCTCTAATAACTAATTTATCAGGTGATTTGAATAGATCTGTAGGTATATTAATAAGAGAACTTTTTGAAATCTGTGAGTTTTTGTATACATTTATATAATCATTTAAACTATTCATTAATTCAAAGTTTTCTTCAGCATCTTTGCTAAAACAATATCTAAATAAGTTGTAATCAATATTAGATAATTCGGGTGATAAATAATAAGAATTGATGATTTTGTCAATGTAACTATCAAATGGTTCATAGTAAACATATGATTCAGGCGAACTTCCTCTTTTGTCTTTTGTAAGAAAAACACCACTTGATTTTTCAATTAATCAATTAACTGATTTATAGATATCGTGAGTTTCTTTTATTTTGTTTATAAATTCACTAAACGTCTTAATTACATTAGGTATTGCTACAAATTCCTCTAAATTAAGCCCTAAACTTCTATCACAATAATATGCTCTTTTAGCACTCAAAATAAAGGAATTTGAATTTTTTGTAAAATTATTTAAATTGTCTTGTTCATTTCACGAATCATACAATGCAAGTGTTCCTGATTTTAACAATCCGTGTTCGATTGGAGTGAATAAATTATAAAAATCATCTTCTCTCATTCAATCTAATTTATCAGATTTATTACTTGGTTTTGAAGGGGATTTTATCTTTGTCATTGCTGAAAAGACTTCATAAAAATCAATCTTGTTTTTTTGTGTTAATCTAAGTTTATTAACAAATGGATTAATAATAATTTCACTAATAGATTCAAGAGGAATATTTGCTTTCTTTAGTACATTGTAGTTATAAAAGTTTTTTTGATATAAATCTTTCTTAACCTTATCGACATATGATAAACCTACATATTTTTTAAGTTGTTTATCATATATAAGAGCTGATGAAGTTAAATAAAATACATCATTTTGATTTTCGATTTTATAAGCAAATACAGGTTCAATAATTACTTTGATTTTGTCATCATTTAAGTAATTAAGTGTTTGTTGCAATTTAATCTCTAAATTATCAATTTGCTTAATATAACCAACTTCATTTGGTTTATAGTTGTGTTTATTTAAATATCAGTTGTATGCATCTAATTTGAATTGCAAGAATTCAGAAATGTTAACTTTAATAAATTCAACTTGTTCACTGTTTTCATGTTTTGCAAAAATTGAATCTAATTCGTGCAAGAAATTATTGCTTCAAACAAGTTTATCTGAATTTGTATCTACTTCCATTTGCAAGTTTTGTTCAGTCATAAATTCAGATACTTTGTTTGCATCAATTGCATTTTCACTAGATTCATCCTCATCATCATCTAATTCATCAATATTGTCGAATTTAATATTGCTCAAATAATCATCCATTGATACATTATATTTATCAAAATAAGCTGATTGTTTAATTCAATCAACTAAATTATTTGAATGAAAAATAAGTAAAGGATTTTTGAAAAAAACCTTTAGAAAGTTGTTTGCATTTATCTTAATAACATTCTTTTGATTCATAATTTACACCCCTTATTTTGATTATATCAAGTTGTCAATATTTGATTGTAACTTCTGTGTTTAAACCATAGGGATAAATAAAAATATCACCAGAGGAATCTCTGGTAACATTGAATTATTTATCATTTTTTAAAGTATTCTTGAACTTTTTGATATTAATAATATCCTTGAATTTGTTAAAGAAGTTTTGGATGATTGAGAACACTTTTTTCTTAGTTTCATATCTATTTGATGAATTTGCTCCACGTGCAAATAATGGTGCTTTTATAGCTGAATCGAAGTCTTGTCCATCAAATTTTAAGCTTCCACTTTCAAGTGAGTTAAGAATGTATTCTCTAGCTTTTTCAGCTTGAATGTTTTGGCTATTAATAATTGTATTAATTTCTTGTCCAGCTCTTTGATGAACGAATTTTTCTCATTCTTCTCAAGTGTTAATTTCAATTTCATTTTCAGTAGCAGTATTTGAAATATCTTGAATATTGTATTGGTCAATGAATTCTAAAATTAGATCCTTTTTGTTTCTGAGAGAAGTACTTGATTGTGCAAGTTTAGTAACTTCTTTTTTAACTTTTTCAGTATCTGTTTTTTGAGCAAATCTAGTCGCAATTAATCTAATGATGTATTCAACATTAATTTCATCTTGTTGAACTAATTCGATTTCAAAGACAATATCATTGATGATATTTTCTTTGTAACCATCATTCTTTTCTTTGTCCTTAAATTCATTTCAAATATTTAAGTAGTGAGATTGATAATCTTGCAAGTCTCTGTCAGGAATAATTTTATTAGCATCTTGTTGGAATTCATCAAAGACCATTAATGTATTCTTACATTTTAAGATTTTTCCAAATAACTTAGCAAATTCTTTCTTTTTACTTTCAGGGAAGTATTCAATTCTTTGATCTAAATTATCAAGTGGGAATTTTTCTTTTATTTCATTAACATAGTCAATGTAACCCTTAACGTGCACACCTGTTTTCTCATTAGTTTCACCATTTAAGTAGAAGTTATAATCTCTAAATAAAGCTGTATTAGAAGCTTCTTTATCGTTAAGAGCAAATAATGCAATGGCATCTTGAACTTCTTTTCTTAAATCTCTAAAGCAAACTATATTTCCACATACTTTAACAGAGTTTAAAATTCTGTTTGTTCTTGAAAATGCTTGAATTAAACGGTGATATTCAAGTTTTCTATCAACTCATAAAGTATTTAATGTAGGTGAATCAAATCCAGTTAAGAACATATCAACAACTATTAAGATATCAATATCTTTGTTTTTCATTCTTAATGAAACATCTTTGTAGTAGTTAGCAAACCCTTCGGCACCATCTAGTGAGAAGTTAGTTTTGAACATTTGATTATAATCATCCATAGCTTGTGCTAAGAATTCTTTATCAGTCGAATCATAAGTTACATTTGTAGGGATATCAATATCCTCTTCCTCAAAAACTCCTGATTCAGGATCTGGATTAGGTGCATATGTGAATATTGTTGCAATTCTTAAATTTCTATGTTGCTTTGCTAATTGTTTTTTGAATTCAAGGTAGTATTTTTTAGCCATCAAGATATTTTCAACTGTAAAAATAGAGTTGAAACCTTGAAGGTTTGTATCAACTTTTATTTCTTTAGCAGTGTTATCCTTGCTTTTAACCATTTCATCATAGTTAACTAATTTAGAAAATGAGTAACCATCTTTTGCTCTGGTTTTTCTATCAAAATTTTCAAGAATGTACTGAACATTCATTGTGACTCTTTTGTCAGATTCCTTGATACTTTTTTTATCGATTCCATATATTTTCTTATCTTCAACACCAGAAGCAGATTTAAATGTATTCAAGAAATCAACTTTAAATTTAAGAACATTATGGTCTCTAATACCATCTAAAATTGTGTAAGTATGAAGTTGATCTTTGAATATATCAGTTGTTAGCATTTGACCATTTGTTGTATTTGCGTTTTCAACAAATATAGGTGTTCCAGTAAATCCAAATAAGAAGTATTTTTTAAATTTGTTAACAATTCTTTTATGCATCTTACCGAATTGTGAACGGTGGCATTCATCAAATATGAAGACAACTTTTTTATCATATATACTTGATTTAGGTGTTTTTTCAATAAATTTTGAAAGTTTTTGAATTGTTGTGACTAAGATTTTAGATCTTTCATCTTCAACAGTTTCATTTTCAAGCACTTGACTTAAAATGTTTGTTGATTGTACACCTTTAACACTTCCTTTTTCAAAACGGTTATATTCATTAATTGTTTGGAAGTCTAAGTCTCTTCTGTCTACAACGAAGATAACTTTTTCAATATCATCTAATTCTTTTGCTAATTCAGCGGTCTTAAATGATGTAAGTGTCTTACCTGAACCGGTAGTATGTCATACATATCCAGTTGCATCTTTTTTACCTCAGTTACCTAATGAAGACATCATTTTAATTTTTGAAATGATTGCTTCTGTAGCTGCAATTTGATATGGTCGCATTACTAATAGTTGTTTATTTGAATCAAAGACACAATATTTAGTAAGAATATTTAATAATGTGTGTCTTGAAAAAAATGTTCTAGTAAAGTCAATAAGATCAGTTATTTTTCTATTCTTACCATCTGCTCAATATGATGTATATTGGAATGATTGTTTACTTTTCTTAACAGCTGAACCAGATTTGTTTGATGAAGTTTTTAAATCCCTAGTTGTATTTGAGTAGTATTTTGTTTCAGTTCCATTACTAATGACAAAGATTTGAATAAATTCAAAGAAACCTTCATCAGATCAGAAGCTTTCACTCTGGTATCTTTCAATTTGATTGAAAGCTTCTCTAATGTCTACACCTCTTCTCTTAAGTTCAACATGAACTAAAGGAAGACCATTTACTAAAATAGTTACATCATATCTATTTTTATATTTACCGTGGTCAGCTTCATACTGATTAATTACTTGAAGTATGTTGCTTTGTGGATTTTTAAAGTCAATTAATCTAATGTTTTTAGTTTGAAATTCACCATTAGATAATTCTCTTCTAAGAGGGATAATGTTGTTTTTTTGGATAATTTCAGTTTTTTCTTTAATACCTTTACCTTCTCCTGAAACTTCAGAGAGAATGTGTTTTCATTCACTATCTGTAAAAGTAACTTGATTTAATCTTTCAAGTTGCTTTCTAAAGTTATTTTTAAGTTCTGTTGAATTTTTGATTTGAATATACTCATAACCTTGACTAGTTAGAAGATTAATAAACTCTTTTTCTAAATCAGCTTCTGATTGATAGTTTATAGGTCTTTGTCTTTGTTTTTCAAAATCAAACTCAGCAATAACTGTGTTTTCAGGAGTATGTAATATTGCGTGATTTTCTTTTGCCATAGTAAATCCACCTTTATTTGTTGTTATATATTGCTCATATTAGTCTTATAGAGCTTGTATATAGGTATTAAAGTATTAATTATTTTTATCTGATAATTTATTGAATATTAGATTTCTATAATATTCATATTGTTGTTGTCTTCTTGCTTCTTCAGCTGGAAGACCTATTTTTAAATTGTTGCACATAGTGTCAAAGGTATCTAGAATTTCGACTATTTTGTTTTGAGTTTCTAGTGATGGTAGCTTGATTTGTAGTTTTCTTAAATCACTTAAGTTTATGGATGATAATGTACCACTGTTAGCTAAATTCTTTAATTTTTGTTCATTGTTTTTTAAGTAATAAAAGACATATTTGTTATTTACAATTAATTCTTTTGGTTGTATTAAAGCAATACAACTATTGCTTAATCAGAATTTTTCTTCTATTAAATCAACATAACCTGTTGAACCGACTTTTGCAATAGTTATTGCATTTTCGCAATTGAAGTCATCTGTGTATCCGAGAACGTTTTTACCACCATTAATAATTTTAAATTCTCCAAAACCAGGATTTTTTACAATGAATTCTCCTGTATAAATTTTTCCAAATAGCTTATTGAGAGATATAAACAGTGAATTATCAAAGATATATTGAATTAACTGAATTAAACCTGTGGTTAAGTTATCTTCTCTCTCTCTCTCTCTCTCATTAATTTTTCAAATGAGTTAGTTTCAAGATATTCAAAGATTGAATTTCTATAAAATTCGTATTGTTGCTGCCTTTTAATTTCTTCAGCTGGAAGTCCAATCTTAAGGTCTTTACAGATAGTTTCAAAGTTTTCTAATATATTAACTATTTTATTTTGAGTTTCTAGTGGTGGTAATTTAATTTTTAAATTTCTTAAATCACTAATATTTAAAGCTTTCAAAACGCCACCATTGCTTAATTTCTTTAATTCATTTTCTGAATTTTTAAGATAATAGAAAGCAAATTTATCGTTAACTAGATTATTGTTACAATTTTTTAAAGCAAAACAACTATCGCTTAATCAAAATTTTTCATTTATATAATCTACATATCCTGCAGTTCCTACTCTCGCAATAGTTATGCAATTTTCAAATTTGTAGTTATCTGTATAACCTAATGGAGTTTTACCGCCATTTATGATCTTAAAACCATTTGTTAATGATTTATCAGGTTTTATATATTTTCCTGTGCTTATGTCGAATAAATTAGAAAGTTGAATATAAATATTTGAGTGGAAGATATATTGAATTAACTTAATTAAACCTGTGGTTAAGTTATCTTCTCTCTCTCTCTCATTAATTTTTCAAATGAGTTAGTTTCAAGATATTCAAAGATAGAGTTTCTATAAAATTCGTATTGTTGTTGTCTTTTTATTTCTTCAGCCGGGAGACCGATTTTAAGGTCTTTACAAATTGATTCAAAGTTGTCTAATAGGTGAACTATTCTAAATTGAGTTTCCAAAGTAGGAAAAGTGACATTAACTTCAGAAATTTGACTTACTGTTAGTAATGGGTTTGGAGATGATTTATTTACATATTTGTCTAAATTGACTGAAAGATAAAAGTAAAGATATTTAGGTAATAGAAGTGATTCATCAGTTTCTATTAATCCACAGTGAGAGGTTATGTTGAATTTACCTGTTCTATAAAAGGTAGTCCCTGCATAAACTCCATCAGTTGTTCAAGAAACATATTCACCATCATATTTGTAAGTGTTTATTTTTCCAAACTCTCCATTGTTTGTTGTTTGAGATGAATAAACTGGATATTCACCAGAATTGTTTTCAATAAAGTTTTTAGTTATCGATTCACCTCTAAAAAATTTAGCTATTTTAGAAAGCTGAATAGTAATGTTTGTGTTGAAGATATATTGAATTAACTTAATTAAACCTGTGGTTAAGTTATCTTCTCTCTCTCTCTCTCTCTCTCATTAATTTTTCAAATGAGTTAGTTTCAAGATATTCAAAGATAGAGTTTCTATAAAACTCATATTGTTGCTGTCTTTTTATTTCTTCAGCTGGGAGACCAATTTTCAGGTCTTTACAGATTGCCTCGAAATTATCTAGTGTATTAACTATTTTATTTTGAATTTTAATAGATGGAAGAGAAAGCTGGATATTTTCATATTCGCTTATTCAGTGTCTTTTGTGTTCATTAGTCTTATAAGTAAAAGAGTTCAATCAATAGTAGAAATATTTTAAATTTAAAATTTCAGAATTTTTACTTGTTAATATTTTTAATGCAGATGATTTTACTTTAAAATCAAAATCAACCCATTTTGATGATGTTGTGAAATCATCAAAAATTATTACAGGATTGTTTGAAGCAGGATAAATATTATTTGTTTCGTTGGTATAACCTAAAATAAATGTATTATTCGCAGTTAAAACGGGTATTAAGTCACTATCCTTAAAATATCTATCACTTTCTACTAAATATTTTGAAGGTTGTTCATAATTTATTAAATCATCTATTTTAATTTTTCTTACATCCTCTTCTTTTGATTGTGGATTCGAAAGCAATGAATTTCTGTAGTATTCATACTGTGTGGATCTAGCTTTCAGCTTTTCTGCATAACTAGAAAAGATATCTAATATATTAACCACTTGGGTTTGAACTTCGATTGATGGAATAGGGATTTCAATTTCTAAAATCTCAGGCATATATGGGTGTTTAATTCCACTGCCTCTAAATGCTTTGGCAATTAAATCGTTTTTAGATTTTAGGAAGTAATATACATATTTTGTTAATACAACATTTTTATCATATGATGTTCCGATTATGTTACCTGCATTAATAAATTTACCATTATAGTATTGAACGTAAGGGTTACCACCTGATGGGATATAAACAATTTCTTCTTCATAAACATCTCCATCTCACATATTTGTAGATGTAAACATATCAGATGGATATGTTGTAAGTAGTTTTATATCTCCATTTTCTACAACCAGTTCTTTGGTTTCTTTTGAAAGTATTGACTTATAGTTTATTTCACTTTTTAAGAGTTTAGTTTTGTCAAAATTAGCAAATGATTTACTCCAAATTGTTACTTCATAAAGTTTCTTAATTTGTACATTTTTTATGTTGTTTGCTTTAAGGAAGTTTTCAATAGAAAAATTAGTTTGATTTTCATTTTTCATAATATTTAAAATCCTTTTCTATAATTCTTCAAGATTTTTGTCTAATCTTTCAACAATTTCATCAATTTTTGCTCTAAGCACTGCTTGCTCTGCAACAATTTCTTTGATTTCTTGATTTAACTTATTAATATCAATAACTTCTCTTGTGTCTTCTTTTTCAACATAAGTATTTACAGAAAGGCTGTAATTATTATTTGCTATATCTTCTGTTCTAACGATTTTAAGGACATTTATTTTATCTTCGTCTGAATTGTATAAGTTGATAATGTTTTGAATGTTTTCATCTGTTAACTTGTTGTTATTTGCAATTTTAATGAACTCCTTACTTGCGTCAATGAATTTAACTTCATTGCTTGTTTTATTTTTCTTAATTACAAGAATGCAAGTTGAAATACTTGTTCCATAGAATAAGTTGTCTGGTAATTGAATAATTGCATCAACAAAGTTGTTATCTACAAAGTATTTTCTGATTTTAGCTTCAGCTCCAGCACGATACATAATTCCAGGGAAACAAACAATTGCAGCTGTACCATCTGCTGAAAGTTTGTGAAGTGCATGTTGGACAAATGCTCAATCAGCTTTAGATTTGGGAGCTAGCACACCAGCTGGTGCAAATCTAGGATCAGCAATTAATGTTGCATTAGCATCGCCTTCTCATTTAATTGAGTAAGGTGGATTAGAAACGATTACATCAAATGGTTCTTCCTCATCTAAACCAGGATGAGTTAATGTGTCATCGCAAATGATTTTAAACTTACTGTAGTTAATATCGTGTAAAAACATATTGATTCTACATAAATTATAAGTAGAAACATTGATTTCTTGTCCATAAAGACCTTCTTTAATGTTGTCTTTCCCGAGCACTTTAACTGATTGAAGTAAAAGCGAACCACTACCAGCACACATATCATAAACTTTTCTAATTTCTTTTCTATTTCCAACAGCAAGTTTGAAAAGCAATTTACTTACTTCTTGTGGAGTGAAAAATTCACCACCTGATTTACCTGCGTTTTGGGCATACATAGAAATTAAAAACTCATATGCATCACCAAATAAGTCAATAGTGTTGTCTTCAAAGTTTCCAAGTTCCATTTTTTTAACACCTGTAAGAAGTGCTCTTAATGTAGAATTACGTTTTGCAACTGTGTTTCCTAATTTATTGCTGTTAACATCAAAATCTTGGAAAAGCCCTTTAAGGTCGCCTTCGCTTGAACGACCCTTTGCAGAATTTTCAATATTTTTAAAGATATTTTCAAGTGTTTCATTTAAGTTTTCATCATTAGCAGCATTAACTTCAACATTTGTAAAAAGTTCTGAAGGGTAAATGAAAAACCCTTTTGCAGAAATAATAGCTTCTTTTATATCGTCAGTAATTTCATCATCACTTAAAGTTTCATAATTAAAATCTAAATCACCACTTTCGTGTTGAATGCTATTTACATATCTTGTGATACTTTCTGAAATAAAACGATAAAAAAGTGTTCCAAGTACATAATTTTTAAATTCTCATCCATCAACTTGACTTCTTAATTGATCGGCAATGTTTCAAATTGTTTTATGCAATTCAGCTCTTTGTATTTCTTTTGTATTGTCCATAAAATTCCTTTCATTTACACCTAAATTGTCGTTATTTTAAATTATATTAAAATATTTTATATTTTAATGCTAGATATATGTTATTCTGGTGTTGATTTTTTATTTAAAAGACTATTTAACATTTAGTTAGTTCATATAACTATTTTTCATAATAAATCGATAACTTTTGCTATCTAAACTTATTCTAAAAAAAGAACAAAGTAAATAGCCAAAATTACAAAAATATATAAGAGAAACTATTTGTTGCTAAATAATAAAAAATATATTTTCTGATTAAAATTCGTTTCTTAATTTAATATTCTATATACTACTAATTTAGCATTATTATTGTAAGTGTTGGAATAAATTGTTTTATTTAAAATTATCGAATTTTCATTAAAATGAATTTTAGTATGTAGTATAAAAAATTACCAATTAAAATTGATAATCAAACTCCTTTATAAAAATAAAACCACTCCTGTTTGAGGTTAAGGATTAACACACTTGTTTTGTATGGTTCAAATGAAGAACCAATAAAATTTAAGTATGTGGATTTACCACCCCACTAAATATTCGATTTTTATGGGTTCTTTTTTGTTATTTTAATAGCTTATTTTGGAATTTTAGCAACCTAAAAAAATATTGTAAAAAAGGTGATACAACTTTCTAAAAGTATTAAAATAAAAATATGCTACCAATTAAAAAGGCTATAAAAAAAATGACATATATGCAAATGCATACTTTTATATTTGCAATCTTTTTTTTATTAATTTCTGTAGTATTTTTATCTCTTATAGGAATTAATTGTGGTCTATTTTTTGGGTATGCATTAGGCGGTCTACTAATTTATTTTTTATTTAAATTAAACTGACTTTTTGCGTATTTATTTCTGAGAAATAAAAAAACAAAATTGTATGCTTTATCGATTTTGAAATCAGTTTTATTTTTCTTAATTTTAGGGGCAATCGTGTACTTAATGTTTTTTATTAATACAGAGCACCTAAAACAAATGCAGATTGCCGAATATTCAGTATTGCAAGCATTAGATCAACCATTTAATTTCTTTGCATTTGCTGGAGGAATATTAACTAATGTTTTTGTGATTATCATCACAGAAATAGTTAATAAAAAAATAAGAAACTAAAAAGAAAGGAGATGAGCAGGATGGATACATTTTCAAAAGGTCTTTGAGTTTGGAATCAACCACAAATGTTATCGCTTGTAGTTACTGTTTTTATAGTGCTAATTATTTGTTTAGTTGTCTATTTCAAAGTATCAAAAATTAAACCAAATGAAGCTCCAAAAGGTGTAGCACTCATTGCTGAAGGTTATGTTAAGTTCATTGGCAAAACTTTTGATGATGCAACCGGTGGAACACAAGTGCAAAATGCAAGATACTATATTTTGACTTTAGCTACTTTTATTCTAATCGGTAACCTTACAGCTGTCTTTGGTTTAGAACCGATCGTAACATCTTATTCAGTTCCGTTAACATTAGCTTTAATGAGCTGACTTGGTATCTTTGTTTGTGGCGCAGTGTACCGTAAGTGAAGATATCTAAAATCATTTATCAACCCACTTGATTTACCTGGTAAAGTATCTCCTCTTATTTCTCTTAGTTTCCGTATTTATGGAAATGTTATAGGAGGATCTACAGTTATTTTCTTATTTTATTCATTCTGTGGGTGAATATGGACAAAAGTAACAGGGTCAAGTAATCAACAATTCTTCTTTGGATTGATTTTATCACCTGCATTGCACTTTTATTTTGACTTATTCGGTTCTACCTTACAAGCTTACATATTTTCACTTTTAACGCTTGTATACTGAACTATTGAGTCAACTGCAGGAGAGGTTAAACCTAAAAAACTTAGAAAAGGTAAATCAAAAATTGTAAGAATTAACAAAGGCCTTAATTCACAATTATCACAAGCAATTTATTAAATAGAAAAGAGGATTAATTATGATTGAAACAGTAACAAAATTTTTAGAAGAAACTGCAAATAACACTACTCAAGCAGTTGCACAAAATGGTGGAGACATCAAATCAGGTCTTGTTGCTATTGGTGCAGGATTAGCTGCAATCGGTGTTTTAGGAACAGGTATCGGACAAGGTTATGCTGCTGGTAAAGCTGCAGAAGCTGTTGGAAGAAATCCTGAAGCAGAATCAAAAATCCGTTTAATGTTAATTATCGGTGTTGGTATAGCTGAAACAGCTTCTATTTATGCATTTATTATTGCTTTATTATTAATGTTTATTAAATAATAACTATGGTTCAAAATTTAATTTATCTTAAGCAAGAATCATTGAATCAACAAGTTCAAGAAAAATTCAATGGACTATTTCCAAGTGTTCCAATGATGATTGCTACTATCATCGCTTTTTTAATTGTGTTTTTATTACTTACATACCTTTTATATAAACCAGTTAAAAAGATGATGAAAAATAGAACAAATTTCATTCAAGAAAATATCAACAGTGCTATTAAACAAAAAGAAGATAGTTTACAAGTTTTAAATGATGCAAACGAAAAACTTAAAGAAGCTCACAAGCAAGCAGATAGCATTGTTAACAAAGCAAAAATAAAAGCTGGTGAAGTTTCTAAAACTTATATTGACAAAGCAAAAGCTGAATCATATAGATTACTTGAAGAAACTAATCAAGATATAGCGTTGCAAAAGAAAGAATTTGATGCTAATGCTAAAAAATATGTAATCCAAGTAGCTACAGAATTAGCAGAGAAAATCTTACGTAAAGAAATTTCTCCACAAACTCAAGATGAAATTATTAAAAACTATCTTGAATCAAGTGAGTAATTAACTTTTGCAGCTATATAATTACTATAAAAGTAAAATAGCAAAACTTTTAAGATTTTATTATGTACAAAAAAAGAAATACATCTGCATATGCAGTAGCAATTTATGACTTGGTCAAAGAACAAGATAAATTTAAATTAATTCAACCTCAATTTGAGGCTGTTAAAGATTTAATTGACACAATTCCGGGTTTTATCGAATATTTAGGAAATGACTTAATTCCTGAAGCTGAAAGATTCAAAACAATCGATATGGCTTTTGATAAAAATCAATTTGACTATATTGTAATTAACTCAATTAAAGTTATAGTTCAAAGAAAAATGGTGTCTCAATTAAAAAACATCATCATTGAATATTTAAAGTTATCAAATGATGAATTAAGAATTCGTTATGTAGTAGTTGAATCAGCTTTCCCATTAAGTGATGAGCAACTTCAACAAATCAACGACAAACTTCAAAAAGTTACAAAACGTACAATTGAAATTCACAATGTAATTAACCCAAATATTATTAGTGGATTTAGAATTGTGTCTAAAACCGAAGTTATTGAAATGAACATACTACATGACTTAAACAAAATCAAAAATGAAATTATTTTTAAACAAAAAGAAAAGGAGGTGTAATTTATGGCTATCAAATTAGATGATATTTCTGCAATCATTAAAGAAAGAATTCAAAACATTGGTAAAGTAGCTGACAGATCAGAAATTGGTCAAGTTATCTCAATTGGTGATGGTATTGCTGTTGTATCAGGTCTTCAAAAGGTTAAAAACGCCGAAATCGTAGTTTTTGATAACGGTGTTTATGGACTTACTTTAAACCTTGAAGAAGAAACAGTTGGAGTTGCTTTATTTGGTGATGCTAACTCTGTTTCTGAAGGGGACATTGTTAAAAGAACAGGTCAAGTTATTGATGTAAATGTTGGTGATGCTCTTTTAGGTAGAGTTGTTAACGCCCTTGGAGAACCAATTGATGGTAAAGGTAAAATTCAAGGAACAATTAAAAGTGAAATCTTTAAAATTGCTCCTGGTGTTATGACTAGAGAAGAAGTTAACCAACCACTTGAAACAGGTATTATTGCGATTGACTCAATGATTCCAATTGGTAAAGGTCAAAGAGAGCTTATCATCGGTGACCGTCAAACTGGTAAAACAGCTATGGCTATTGATGCTATTATCAACCAAAAAGGTAAAAACGTTAAGTGTGTTTACGTAGCAATTGGACAAAAGAACTCAACAGTTGCGCAAATTGTTAACAAACTTAATGAATTTGGTGCGCTTGATTACACAGCAATAGTTGTTGCAGGAGCTTCAGAATTAGCTCCACAACAATACATTGCTCCATATACAGGAGTTACTATTGCAGAATACTGAATGTCTCAAGGACAAGATGTATTAATTGTTTATGATGATTTATCAAAACACGCAGTTGCATATAGAACGCTTTCACTTCTTTTAAGAAGACCCCCTGGTCGTGAAGCTTACCCTGGAGATGTTTTCTACTTACACTCTCAACTTTTAGAGCGTGCAGCTAGACTTAACAAAGAAAATGGTGGAGGTTCAATTACTGCTCTTCCAATCATTGAAACTCAACAAGGGGATATTTCAGCTTACATTCCAACTAACGTAATTTCAATTACAGATGGTCAAATTTTCACAAAAGAATCACTATTTAACTCAGGACAAAGACCTGCTGTTGATATTGGTTTTTCAGTATCTCGTGTTGGTTCAGCTGTGCAAATTAAAGCTATGAAACAAGTTGTTGGTTCACTTAAGCTTGAACTTGCTCAATACAACGAAATGTTAGCTTTTGCTCAATTTGGTTCAGACCTTGATGAGTCAACTAAATCAATTTTAGAACATGGTGCTAAAGTATATGAACTTTTAAAACAAGAACAATATTTTGCGATTCCACAAGTTACACAAGCTATTATTCTTTTAGGAGTTAAAGAAAGAATTATTAACCCACTTCCAAAAGAATACATTAAAGAATACAGAGATAACGTTATTGCGTTTGTAAACAAAACAGCCGAAGGTATGGAACTTTTTTCAAACATTGCTTCAAAAGGTTTATTCACACCTGAAGACTATCAAACAACAGAAAAAGTATTAGTTAAGATAGTACAAAACATCATTGCTACAATTCCTAACTATGATCCTAAGTTGCATAAAGCATTTCCTAAAAAATACAATGACTTACTTAAATAATTAAAATGGCAAACTTAAATTCAATCAAAAATAGAATTAATGTAATTGACAATACCAAAAAGATTACTAATGCTATGCAATTAGTATCAACTGCTAAATTACGTAGAATTAGAACTGAATTTGAAAGTATTCAAACATATTTAAATTCACTAAACGAAATGTTTAGAGAATTAGCATCACACGTTGAACCAAGAGAGTTTTATTCAATTTTTCCTAAAAACACTAATGTTGATTCTGATTTACACATCATCATCACATCTGATTTAGGATTATGTGGTTCATACAATACTAATATTGTTAAATTACTTAAAGAAACTCTTAAACCAAGCGACAAAATCATTGTGCTTGGAGGAAAAGGACTTGCTTTATTACATTCATTTAAATATGATGAACAAGTCATTTCTAAATACACAGAACTAGGAGATAAAATCTCTTATGAAATTGGTTCTGTTGTATCTAAAAAGGCTTTTGAAGAATATTCAAACAAAAGAGTTGTTAACATTTACATCTATTACACAGAATTTATTAACAACATTACACAGGAAGCTAAAAAAATTAAACTCTTTCCACTAGACATTGAATCTGAAAATGCTAGTGTGCAAGCTAGAAACACAATTGAATTTGAGCCTAACTCAGAAGTGGTGCTTAAAAACTCAATTCCACTTTACTTAGCAAGTATGATTTACGGACTTGCTACAGGTTCAAAAGTTTCAGAAATTGCTTCAAGACGTAATGCTATGGAAAATGCTACAAATAATGCAACAGACTTAGTTGATGAGTTAAGATTACAATTTAACAGAAAACGTCAAGGTAATATAACTCAAGAAATCAATGAAATTGTAGCTGGTGCAGATGCTGCTTAATTAAAATAAGGAGGAATGAATGGTAAAAAACAAAGGAATTATCGTTCAAATTTTAGGTCCAGTTGTGGACGTTAGATTTGAAGAAGGAAAATTACCTCACTTACTTAATGCTGTTGAATTAGAACATGATGGAAAAGTTTACACATTCGAAGTTGCTCAACACATTGGGGATGATACAGCTCGTACAATCTCAATGGTTTCTACAAATGGACTTCAAAGAGGAATGGTTGTAACTGACACAGGTGCACCAATTTCTGTACCTGTAGGAAATGTTGTTTTAGGTAGAATGTTTGACGTTTTAGGGAACCCAATTGACAACTTACCTTTACCAAAAGACATTGAAAGAGATCCTATCCACGCATCAGCACCTTCTTATGAAGAACAAAAAACTTCATCAGAAGTGCTCGAAACAGGAATTAAAGTTATTGACTTACTTATTCCTTATGCAAAGGGTGGAAAAATCGGTCTTTTTGGTGGAGCTGGAGTTGGTAAAACAGTTCTTGTTCAAGAGCTTATTAACAACATAGCTACAGAACACAATGGACTTTCAGTATTTGCTGGAGTTGGAGAAAGAACACGTGAAGGAAATGACCTTTACTATGAAATGAAAGCTGCAGGAGTTTTAGATAAAACTGCACTTGTATTTGGACAAATGAACGAACCACCTGGGGCACGTATGAGAGTTGCTCTTACAGGTCTTACAATGGCTGAGTACTTTAGAGATAAACAAAATCAAGATGTGCTTTTATTCATCGACAACATCTTTAGATTTACACAAGCTGGTTCAGAGGTTTCTGCTCTTTTAGGACGTATGCCATCAGCTGTTGGTTACCAACCGACACTTGCTACAGAAATGGGTGCGCTTCAAGAAAGAATTACTTCAACACGTAGAGGTTCAATTACATCAGTTCAAGCTGTTTATGTGCCTGCTGATGACTTAACTGATCCAGCGCCTGCTACAACTTTCACTCACTTAGATGCTAAAACAGTTCTTGACCGTGGAACAGCAGCGCTTGGAATTTATCCAGCTATTGACCCACTTAACTCTTCATCAAGATTACTTGATCCATTAATTGTTGGATATGATCACTACAAAACAGCTCAAGAAGTTGTTGCAATCTTACAAAGATTTAAAGAACTTCAAGATATTATCGCAATTTTAGGGATGGGTGAATTATCTGAAGAAGATAAGAAAATTGTTAACAGAGCAAGAAGAATTAGACAATTCTTATCTCAACCTTTCACAGTTGCTGAAAAATTCAGTGGTATTAAAGGTAAATATGTTCCATTATCTGAAACAATTAGAAGTTTCAAAGTTATTCTTTCAGGTGAATTAGATAACCTTCCAGAAGAAATGTTCAGATATGCTGGAAGCATTGATGATGTTATTGAACGTTACAAAAAATATCAAGAAGAAAATAACATTTCAACTGAATCATCAACAGATAAAAAATAATGAATAATACAACTCATTTATTAATCGCAGTACCATCAGGTGTATTTTATGAAGGTGATGTAAACATTGTTACATTAAAAACAGCGTCAGGTTACATCGGACTTCAAGCTAATAGAACACCACTTTTCTCAAACATTGAAATTTGCAACTTATCAATCAAACCTGAAAATGGTGAAGAAATTCGTTGCTACATCGGTGGTGGTCTTGTATATGCTGATGAGAAAAAAGTATCAATCATAACAGATGATATTATCAATGTTAAAAACATTGATGTCCAAAGAGCGCTTCGTGACCGTGATAAACTTATTAAACAAATCGAAGAGGCTTCACACAATGATTCAGTAAACAAAACAAAATTAGAGTCTAAACTTAAGAAAACTCTTTTTAAAATTGATGCATACAATTTATTCAATAAATAATATTTGCAACCTTTTTAGGTTGCTTTTATTATGAACTTGATGTAAAAAAAAGGAAAACAAAAAAGTTGCTATTAACAACCCCAGTTTCCAAGTTCTTTCAATTAATTTTAAAAATAACCCTTATTTATAGAGCTAAACCGGGACACAAAATTGGATAAATTAAACTTTTGTCCATTTTTCGAGTCCCAGTTTACTTTAGAATCTGTTTGATTTCCAGGATAAATTTTATACTGAAAAGGTATTCCATTACCATCAATTGTCATTGTTATGAATATTTGATTTACGTTATGTTTACTATCTTTTGAAAATCCTTTTGATTTCAAACCATTGTTTGTAAAACTTTCATAATATATCTTTAGATATATTAAAAAAAGAAGAGCACAACTTGAAAACTCAGAATGTAAAAAAAGGAAAACAAAAAAAGTTGCTATTAACAACTTTCTTTCATATGGGGCGAACGACGGGATTCGAACCCGCGCATGATGGGACCACAACCCACTGTGTTAACCACTTCACCACGTTCGCCATAAGCAAAACTATTATACCACTATTTTAAGCATATAGTAAACAATTTAATTAATTTTCAGACCTTATTTTAAGGTTTTAAAATCTATTTTCAACATTATAAAAATGATATAAAATTTATTTTATTTAAGGAGTATATTATTATGACTGAAAGAGATAAATACATAGACCTATTAGTAAAAATTGTTGATGCATTCGGTGGAATTGACAATATTACTTCATTCAATAATTCAGCATCACAATTAAGATATGATGTTAAAAATGTTTCATTAGTTTCAAAAACAGAATTTGAACAATTAGATGCTACATCAGTTAAAATTTTCGAAGCACAAAAACACGTTCAAGTTGAATTACCAAATGCAGAAGCCTTAAATGCACTTATCAAAATTAACAAAGACTTAATTTCAACAATGTGTAAATCAGTTGAAGTTTCAACTGTTTCAACATCAAATAATGCTACAGCATCTGCTCAAGCAGTTTCAGAATTAGAAATCTTAGCACCTGCTTCAGGACACATCGTTTCGCTTGAATCATTAAATGATGGTGTATTTTCAAATGATTTAGTCGGAAAAGGATTTGCAATCAAATTAGATGGAACATCAGGTAAAATTGTTGCTCCATTTGATGGAAAAATAACAATGCAACCAGCAAGTAAATCACAAGTTATCTTATCTAACACATCGTTAGGTGTTGAAGCTGTTATCGTTTTTGGTTTAAACTCATACAAATTAGATGGAATTGGTATGGATGCTAAAGTTTTATTAAACCAAGAAGTTAAATCTGGAGATGAATTAATCGTTTTAGATTTAAACAGATTTAAAGCAGAAAACATTGATCAAGAAATTATTTTTGCATTAACAACTGATTCAAAATTACAAAACTTTAAAAACTTAGAACACAAAATCATCAAACATTCAGAAGTTATTGCTAAATTAGTTTAATCTTTAGATTAAACTGAGTTGTATATCAGAGCAGAAAAAATCTGTTCTTTTTTATTTATTAAAAAAATATTTTTCGGGTGATATATATTTCAAAAAAGTTTTATAATAAAAGTACCTCATTATTTTGATACTTAATGAGGTAACCTGGAATTAGAGAATATAAACTCTTTGATAGCCTCTTTTTCAGGGCACGAG
This sequence comes from Mycoplasma sp. 888, assembly GCF_035609225.1. Taxonomy (NCBI): domain Bacteria; kingdom Bacillati; phylum Mycoplasmatota; class Mollicutes; order Mycoplasmatales; family Mycoplasmataceae; genus Mycoplasma; species Mycoplasma sp. 888. Next base: position 433,376 of record NZ_CP141192.1, on the reverse strand, counting down.
CACCATTTAAATGGTGCTTTTCTTTTTTGTATTAAAATTTTATATTATGAGTAAAAGTAAGAATATCAAAAGACATAGATGATTTAGTCACACAGAATTATTGACAGGTTTTATAGATCTAAAAACACGAGAAGTTCATAAAGTCTTAATTACAAATTCACTTTTAAATAAGTTTGCTAATCCAAATCCAAATATTAAGGATGATTTTTCATCATTTTCTGATAGTGATTTTACTGATAAGGAAATTTTTGAGAATGTTCAAGAATTATTCAATAACAAGCAAACTGAAGTAGATTTTTCGACTTTGTATCAAAACTCAAACAATAAAGAAAAAACTAAATATGAAATATATACTGATGCCATTGAAAAATTAGCTATTGGAAAAATAACCGATGTTTCAAAAGTAGCAAATTTTAAAGGTAAAATGCCAGAATACTTATTTAAAGCAATATGTTTCACAGATTCAAAAGTAAAGAATCGAGAAAAGTTTAATATTGATGACATATTGAAAAAAGATGAGGAATTTATAAAAAATAAAAAGGTTGCTGAGTATTTGAAAAAATTCTTTGAAAAGGGAAAAGATAATTTCGCAAATTATCCTGCTAAAAATCACAATTATTTCAATTGTAAAAAATTTGAAGCAGATAATCCTGTATTATGATTTGTATATTACTTCTTGAAACTAATATTTCACGATGAATCACTTGTGAAAATATTTGATGAAAGTGAGACATGAAGATTATGATGATATATTATTTGTAGCAATAAAACAGAAAATTATCCTAATTCACTTACATTTATTCTTGCAAATTACTATCATTTTTATGCTGAAACATTTTTATATCTTAAGACATTAGAAATTTCTGATTTTAATCACATAGACTCAACTGAAGGAACATTTTCAGACAAAAAGTTTATGATTGATTTGGATAACGTAAATGTATTAAAGCCATTTATTTATGATTTCAAGACTTATTCTGATTCTAACTATCTAAAAAGTGACCGAAATATTCATAAATTATGTTGGTATATTTACATTCATGTTAATAATGGAACCAACAAAAATCATGAATATAACTCATTAATTAAAAGTATTGAATTTAAACCTGAGAAACCTACTGAAACAAATGTTATTGTTTGTGATCAACAGTTACCTGCTAAAAACAATGATACTCAAGTTAAAAAGCAAATCTCTGTTGAAACTGATCTTGTGAATGATGTTGCAACTAAAATTAGTACTAAAAGAAAAAATGTGAAGGACAGAGTTGCGTGAGCTTTCTTAGGAGTTATATTAACATTAATTTTGATAGGAATTCTTCTTGGTATTCTAAAAGTGGTTGGATTAATGTAACTAGATTGATAAAAGTAAGATAGAAAATCTAAAAAAACTGTTTTTCTGTCTTATTTAAGATCAATATGACTGGTAGATTTGTTTTATAAAAAGTATATTAAAAATTCCTATCGCTTCAGCAGTGATAGGAATTTTTAATAATTATTAATTTTAGTTTTTTGGTTCTTCTTCTAAAATTGATTTTTGTTTCTTGAAACAACCTAATAATTTCTGGGTTTTTAATCTTATGTCACTTACAAATTTTGGTGTAACAAAGTATAAACATAAAGCATATAAGATTACACAAACACCAAATACTACAGTTACATCATAAGGGAATAATAGTCATTGTGGTTGTCAACTAGCTTCAGCTTTCGCTCTTCCTTCGTTAACATTGATCATTCTAGGAACTCAAAATAGTGTAATTATAATTCCAATAATAAATACATAGTTAATAAGTCTTCAAACACTCATTTTTTCTTTTAAAACAACAAAGAAAGCATATGATAAAACTAAAATTGGAAAGAAAATTGATGCTAATATACGTGCATAAAGAGGTACATTATAAACAGAATTTGGAACAATTCTATCCCAAGGAATGATGTTTCCACTTGTTAAAATCATCGCAGCTGCTAAAACCCAAAATATTGCTAAAAATGATATGTATCAACCATTAACTGGTTTTTTAATTTTCTTTTCTTTTTTATTTTCTTGTTTTTTATTATTCACGAGAATCTCTCAATCTCATCATTTTTAGGACAAATTCTGCAACAGGCATTGTTGTTGTTTCTTGTTTACCATATTCACGGTATGAAACAGTTTCATTTAATCTTTCAGATTCTCCGACAATGATTTGGAATTTAGATTTTGACATTTGTGCTTCACGCACTTTTTTACCTAAACGTTCTTCACGATCATCTAATTTAGATCTAAAGTCTGCATTGAATAATAATTGGTTGATGTCTGATGCGTATTTTATATCTTCTGGATTATTTGTAGCAGGAATAACTGTGAATTGTTTAGGTGCTAATCAGAATGGAAGTACACCTTTTGTTTGTTCTAAAAGAATTGAAACAAAACGTTCATATGTTCCAATAAGACCTCTGTGGATCATAACTGGACGTTCTTCTTGATTGTCTTTGTTTGTGTATGTAATATCAAATCTTTCAGGTAATAAGAAGTCAAGTTGTAATGTAGAAACTGTGATTTCGTGTCCTAAAGCTGTAAAGATTTGAATATCCATTTTAGGTCCATAGAAAGCAGCTTCTCCGATTTTTTCTTCGTATTTGACACCTAATTCATTAAGCACTTTTCTAAGTTCGTTTTCAGCTTCATTTCACATCTTGTCATCTGAATAGTACTTATCTGTGTTTTGTGGATCTCTTAAACTTAAAGAAACGTAACTAATTTGAATTTTAAAGATTTCTAATGTTTCTTTAATTAATTGATACATTGATTTGAATTCTTGAGCAATTTGATCTTTTCTAACAAATAAGTGCCCTTCTGTTAAAAGCATTCCTCTAACACGTTCAAGACCTGTAAGAGCGCCTGATTTTTCATATCTGTAAAGTTGTGATTGTTCTGAATATCTAATTGGTAAGTCACGGTATGAACGTTTTTCTGTGTTGTAGCAAATAATGTGGTGAGGACAAGTCATTGGACGTGCAATTAAATTTTCATTTTCAAGCACAACTGGTTTAAACATATCATCTTTGTAGTGAGCTAAGTGTCCTGAAATTTTGTAAAGTTCTTCTTCACCAAAGTGTGGTGTTAAAACTTCTGTGAAACCGTATTTTCTATCCGTTTTAAGAATAAGGTTTCTAATTTCATTGTGAATGTACATTCCATCTTCTAATCAGAATGGTAATCCTTGACCACCTAATTTGTTGAATGTGAATAATTTCATTTCCTTGCCAATTTTACGGTGGTCTCTTTCTTTTCTATCTTTAAGGATTTGTAAGTATTCTTCAAGTTCTGTTGCTGAATCTCAAGATGTTCCATAAATTCTTGTTAATTGGATGTTATCTGAATTTCCTCTTCAGTATGCACCAGCTAAGTTAAGTAATTTAAAGTGTTTAATCTGTTTTGTGTCTTCAACGTGTCCACCAGCACATAAATCAACAAAGATTGTTTCATTACTTAAAGGATCTACAAGAGCATAGAATGTAACTTCTTTACCTTCTGATACTAATTCATCATAAAGTTCTTTTTTGTAAGGTTTGTCTTCAAATGAATATTCATCAATTGAAACTTGCTTCATGACCAAATTTCTTGAAGCAAGTTTTTTCATAAACTTTTCAATTTTAGGCAATTCTGTTTCTGAAAGTGGTTCAGAAAATTCAAAGTCATAGTAAAAACCTTCTTCAGTAGCCGGACCAAATCCTAATTTAACATTTGGATAAAGTTTTTTAACAGCTGCACCAAGTAAGTGACTTGTTGTATGGTTAAGTTTTTTATTAGCTTTCATATTAATTTACCTCTTATTTATCATTTTTAGGTTTTGTCAATGAGGAATAGAGTCCCATTTTTTTCATTAACTTGTTTAAATTATAATCTGCAATTTTAGAAGCTCTAATTGCACCTTCGTCAGTTATTTTGTCAACTTCTTTTAAAGCTGCATTGTATTTTGATTGAATATCAATTAAAAGATTTTTAACTGATGTAGCAACTGCTTCTTTGAATTCTTTATAGTTTTTATCTTTAAATAATTCTTCTACTTGTTCAAGTGTTATGTTATTTAATGAAGCATAAATATTAAGTAAGTTTAAAATACCAGGTTTGTCGTTTGAAATATATACTTTACCTTCCGAGTCAGTAACTGCTTTCATAATCTTGTTGTAAGCTTGTTGTGAGTCTTCAAGTAAGTAAATGGTTGATTTGGTACCGTGTTCACTTTTTGACATTTTAGCAGTAGGATCAGTAAGTGATTTAATTCTTGCTCCAACTTTAGGAACAACTCCGTTAGGAATTGTGAAGTTAGCATTGTATTTTGAATTAAATCTTTCAGCAATGTTTCTAGTCAATTCAAGGTGCTGAGTTTGATCTTCTCCAATAGGGACCACATCAGGATTATATAAAAGAATATCAGCAGCCATTAACACTGGATACATTAAAAGACCAGTAGGTATTTTAGAAGTTCCGTTAGCTTGTTTGATTTGTTGTGACTTATCTTTGAATTGAGTCATTCTTTGTAATTCGCCAATTGTTGTTTCTGATGTACAAAGTCAATTCATCATTCCGTGTGCACTAACCTGTGATTGATAAAAAATTGTTACATTTTCTGGATTAAGTCCACAAGCTAAATAAAGTGCAACAATGGTTTTTCTTGCTTTTTTAAGTTCAGCTGGATCGACACTTCCAGTTGTAAGTGCGTGTAAGTCAGCTACAAAAATGTATGATTCATAATCATTCTGCATTTGCACAAAGTTTCTAATTGCACCAATGTAATTACCTAATGTTAAATCACCAGTTGGTTTTATTCCACTTAATAATTTTTGTTTCATAACACTCCTTAACTAATTAATAAAGTTATTTATTAATTATATTGTTTTTTAAATAATGTATATTCATTTTGTTGATTGATTTTACAAATGCAAATACCTGAATTTAATCAAACAAAATCAATTAATAAATTAAGTAAAAATAAGCAAACTAAAAATTCTTTTAAATAGGTTATATAGAGCTAAATAATAATTCATTATTTATAAAATAATGATAGAATAAATAAGCATAAAACAGCAGTTTATTATGACTTTTAAATAAATTTAACATGACTATAACATTGCAAGTAGATTAGCTGATTTAATCCAAAGCATTAAGTTAAATTTAACTAGTTAGAAATAAACCCTCTAAGTTATGCAGAAAGAGGTAAAAATACTATGTCAAGATACACAGGACCTGTATTTAAAAAGTCACGTCGTTTAGGATTCTCTATCTTAGAATCAGGTAAAGAATTCGCTAAAGGTAAAAAGAGAACTTATGCTCCAGGACAACACGGAAACAAACGTGTTAAATTATCTGAATATGGATTACACTTATACGAAAAACAAAAAGTTAAACACTTATTTGGTTTAAATGAAAAACAATTAAGAAGAGTTTTTGAAAAAGCTGTTAAAGCTAAAGGAATTACAGGGACAAACTTACTTCAATTATTAGAAGTTCGTTTAGACAACTTAGTTTATAGAGCAGGATTTGCTACAACAAGAAGACAAGCTCGTCAACTTGTTAACCACGGACACTTTGTTGTTGATGGCAAAAAAGCTAACATCCCTTCTATGTCAATTTCATTAGGTTCAGAAATTACTCTTAAAGAAAAATCAAGAAACAACAAACAAATTCTTGAAGCTATGGAACAAAAAGCTGCTTCAGCTTGAATGACAAGAAAAGACTTTTCAGTTAAATTAGATCGTTTACCAGAACGTAACGAAATTCACTCAGAAATCAAAGATCCTTTAATCGTTGAGTTCTACTCAAAATAGTAATTAGGAATATTAGGAGTTTTATTTATGAAAAAAGATATTCACTTACCATACCACGAAGTAAACGTTACTTGTTCAACTTGCCACAAAGCGTTCCAATTCAAATCAGTTAAACCAAACTTTACAGTAGACGTATGTTCAGGATGCCACCCAGTTTACACAGGGTCAAGAGCACAAGTTAAAGCGACAGGTAGAATCGACAGATTCAACAAAAGACTTGAAAAAATGAACGGTAAATAATTATTGTTTCATTTATACATCTAACTCAAATTACTTTATGTAGTTTGAGTTTTTCTTTTTTACCTAAAAACAAGGTAATTTAGTTTATTTACTAAATTAAATAACTTAATAATAAAATTTTACTTTTATATATAAAGAATTATAATTATTAGCAATATATAAACCTTTAAAGGAGCATTATGAACTTTGAAGAAAAATATTTTTTCTTAAAACCTGGATTCTGATCTTGAACCGGTAGTGGTGAAATATCAGAGACAATGCTAGCTCAAACTAATTTAAGTCTTAGATTATCTTGAGTTATTGCTATGTTGATTATTTTTGTTATTTGAATCTTCAAAAGACAAATACATGAAGCAATTAAGCGTAAAAATGTGTCAGTAAAAACTCAAGAAATATTAATTAGAACTGCAGGAGCGCTAACACTTACATTTATTGTCGCTAGAGCTATTATGTTTGGAGTTACACAATATCCAGGTAAATGAGAAACTATACCACTTCATATGTGTAGAATTTTAGGGATTTCAATCGGTATTGTGCTTTTGTTAAATAAACCACAATGAATGAAATATTTAATTTCACTTAGTTTCCTTGGTGCAACTATTGCACTTATATTACCTGATGTTAAGATAAATTACACGCCTGATGAAACGTTTACAGCATTTGGCAAATCCTATGAAAAAGGTAAAGAATATGAGTTCCATATTTACTACGATAACTACATATTCTATGATTTAATGGCGCTTCACGTATTTATATTGCTTTCTACATTTATTGTTTCTATTGTGTTTCCATATTCAATAAGAAACAAAGATATCTTAAGAACACTTGCATTATTCGGATCACTTGTTGTAGCTTGCTTCTTTTTAAACTGAGCACTTGATGACTTAGCGCCAAGTGCTTGAAAGAGCAATTACATTTACGTAGGAAAAGACAAATATAATCCATTCTCAAGTTTAATTGGTCCATTAATGAAATGACCATTTAATGTGTTTACATTAATTGGATTAGGAACACTTTACTTATATGCATGTGCTGGTATCTTTATTCTTCAAGATAAAATTATTTTTAACTTTGGAAAAGGTAAGAAATTCTTATCATTTGGTAAGTCTTCAAAACAATTCTTAAAACCTAAATTCAATGTTAAAAAGTATGATAATTTATATGTATTTTAATTAGAAAAAAGCAATCAAATTTGATTGCTTTTTTCTTTTATCATAGTATACAAACTGTAAAAAAAGAGCAGTCATTACTGACTACCCTTTAGTTTTTTCATTGTAATATGTGCTTGTACTTGATGAAAGTTCATCATCAATTGGTTGAAGTGTTTTGTGAATTGTTGAACTATTATTGATTTCATAAATATCAATTGCGTTAGCATCCATTCCATCTTCAGCTGAAGCAAAGTAGTTTCTAAGCACTAATTCATAATCAACTGCTTGTGCAGGAACATAGTTAATGTAATTGAAGTTTGTTAAGTTTTTGTATCCACCAATAACATCTTCATTACTTAAATCAAGGTATGAAATTACTTTTGCAATGTAAGATTTAATAAAGTCTGCTAATTTTTGGATTGCAATTTCTGCATTTTCATCTTTTTGTTCTTTAAATATTTTTTCATTTTCAAAAACTAATGCAAATAAGACTTTAATTTCATCATCTGCATTTTCAGGTAATGAAAGTGCTGAAACATATTTATCTGCTTCTGGATATGTAAAATTCTTAATATCAGTTGCAACTTGTATAAAGAAGTTGTTTAAGTTTTTTGTTTTGCTAAAGTAATCTTTAAATCTGTAAGGATAGATGTTAATTCTATCGTCTAGATCAACATCTTCTTCAAGTTCGTGATGTAAGAATTTGTTGTGTTTTGCATTTAATTCAAGATACTTATCTAAGTACTCTTTGTTATCAGGAAGTGATAAATCAAGTAAGTCAGCATATTTGATAATTACGTTATTTAATTTGTCTTGATTTTCATTTTCGTCTATGAGACCTAGCTCAACAAATTTATCAGTAGCTAATTCTTTAAATGCACTTGGTGAATTTTCTGTACCTGTTTGAAGAACTTTTCATCTTTGTGCAACAGCGTGTTCAATGAATAATTGTTTTTTAAGATCAAATTCTTGTTTTTCATATTTTTTATCGATATGTTCGAATTGTTCTGCTAATTCTGGTAAGTTATCTAAGAATCCATCTCTAATTGTTTCTAAGTAGAGTTTGTTTGATTCTTCTGTGTTAACTTTAGATAAAATAAGTCCATCGACTAATAAAATGTTTTCTTTAGGTTTAATAACTCTAATGTTACCATCTTCAACTTTACCTGGGAAGTTATCTTCTCCATAGTATGCATCAATAGCATCACCATTGTACATAATAGCTGCATTAATATCAGGTCTTTCAGGATTAATTAAGTTATTTAATAATTCAAGCCCATCTCCTTGGAATGAGATGTTTTTGTGTCCAATTGGGAAACCTGTTCCATCTTTAATAAGTGAAACAAATGAATCAACTAAACCTTTGTATGTTTCTTTTGTAACTGCACCAGTGAACTGATCAGCACTGTGAGTTCCATCTGCATTTGTTCAATAAGATGAACCATATAACAAGTTATCTCTAACTGCGTCAGTTATGATTCAAGAATCAAATCCATTATCAGCAACTATTTTAAGTGAGTTGATAATAGAATTTGTTTTATATCCATTATTAAATTTATTAGCGTATAAATCAATATTAATTGCATCATCTTCAGTTTTCTTTTCAGGCGCAATTGGTTTTTTCTTGATGTTGTAAGCAATTACCATATCTTGAGAAAAGTAAGGAAAAAAGTATTCTCAAAGTTCAGGATAATTACCTTTTTCATCTTTAAGTTCTTCACCATTAAATTTAGTCTTCAATTGTTCGTTGTAATCTTCAAGATGCTCTCAAACTTCTGATTTGATAATATTTTTAAGATATTGTTTTGTTTTTTCTCTGTCGTTTTTAAGTTCAGGTTTGTTAAGTAAAATTGAATAATCAATTTTTTGTAAGTATTCTTTTTTAATAAGTGATGCAGCTAGGAAATCTCCACTGATTCCTGCAGCTGCTTTATGGTTGATTAATGCATTATTAAACTCATTAACTTCGTTAAATTCAGCATAACTGAATACATCTCTTAACTTCTCTTTATTATCATCTGACATATATGATCTAAAGTTGTAAAAAGGTGGTTTATAACCATTAATTGCTTTTGAAACAATTAAGCCAGTTCCTACTGCTGCGATTGTTAAAATCCCAGCACTAATTAATGATGTTTTAATAATTTTCTTCATTATTATTTCTTACCTTTCTTAACTGCAACGTAAATAATGTTTCCGATAATAGTTAATACAAGGATAATAGCACCAAAAATAAGTCCTCAAGGCTCAAATGAACCTGCGTATAAATCAGTTCCAACTGTTTGCATATTAGACACTGTTCTAGTGATAATAAAATCATCAAATGAAAGAACAGAAGCTACTATTACAGACATAATAATTGAAGGGATCATATAAACAAAGTAAGTTTTGAATCAAGATCTTAATTTTGAGTATCCTAAATCTTGACTTGCTTCGTAAAGGTTGTTGTTGAATTTTTCACTTCTTGGCAACATAAGTGAAATTGCATATGGAAGTGTCATAATTGTGTGAGCTACTACAACACGTCCAAATCCTTCGCTATCTGTTTGAATAACTCCAAAGAAGATACCAAAAACAAGAACAAGTCCAATAGCTGTAATATTGTCTGGGTTAATAAGAGGAATGTTGATTGTAGAGCTTACGTATGATCTAACAATTTTGTTCTTCTGTCTGTATAGTGCATATACAGTTACAAGTGAAATTGTACATACTAAAAAGCTTACAATAAGCGCTAAAAGTAAGCTGTTTACAAGAGACATTGCTCTGTTGTTATCAAATAAATGAAGTCAGTTTTCAAATGTCCCTTTAGTTCAAGTTGGGTTGAATTGACCTTTTGGTGTTGATTGGTTGAATGAGTAAATAACTCCAAATAAAAGTGGTATATAAACAATTGCTAAAATGATGTAAATATAAGATCTTTTTAAGAATTTACTCATAGTGCGCTCCTTTTTTAAGTCTGAAAATTATTTTAGGAGTTATTAAAATAATTCCATAAATACTTAAGAAAATAGCAGATACCACGATAACTAAAACAGAAACTGCTGCTAAGTCAAATTTATTTCCTGGGTTTGCTCTTGAGTTGATAATATCTCCAACTGTTTGATATTGTGAACCATCTGGTAGAAGTTTTGCTGAGATAACAAAGGTTGTAGCAGATGCAAGGAACACCATACCAAAACCACTTAAGATAGCTCTAATACCATATGGAATAATAACTTTGAAAATTGTTTGAGTTTGATTGTAACCTAAGTCATGACTTGCTTCAATGATGTTTTTTGGCATATCTTTAAACACTGTGTATAAAGGCATAATCATTAAAGGTAAGTTAAGGTACATAAGTCCAAATACCATAAATGCTTCATTGTTTAAACTTTTTGTGTTGTGTGCCATAATCCCTAAGAATAAGGCCTTAATTGAATAAATTCTAGCAATTGTGAAAATTGCAAGTGGCGAAATTATTAAACTAAGTGCACAAATTTTAAAAATCTTAGATTTAGATGTTGAAACAAAGTAAGCGTATGGGAATCCGATGATTAAGCATAACATTGATGCTGCTAATCCGATTCATAATGAACGTCCCATAATTTTTCAAGTACTTGATGACTTGATTAAAACTCAGTTATCAAAACTTTCGTTTGGAATAAGTGCATAAAGCACAATTAAAATAATTGGAAGAATAATAAGTAAGAGCGCAATTAGGAAATAAGGTCAAACTAGGTGTGTTTTTTTATCAAAAGTGAAGTTGAATTTATTAGTTTTGGAATTCATTATTTGAATAATCTCACTTAGCGTCTTTATGCATTAAATGGATTGAGTCAATTGTTCAACTTAAGTAAACTTTTTCACCTAGTTCAAATTTCTTAGATGTTTCTACATAAATAACTGTTTGTTCATCAATTTCAACTTTAATGTAGTAGTAGCTTCCTCTGTAAGAAATGTCAGAAATGTGTCCTGATAATCTGTTTGAAGTTTTAGATGGTTCTGAGTAAATGTCAATATCTTCTGGTCTAATAAGTGCATCAAGTACTTCGCCTGGTTCAAATTCATCTGCTTCATGAATTGTTTTGAACTCTTTGTTTAATATCTTAATTTTGCCTTGTTTTGTAAATTTAGCATCAAAGATGTTTGAATCACCGATAAATTTAGCAACTCAGATGTTAACTGGATAGTCATAGATGTTTTTAGGTGTGTCATATTGTTCAATAACACCATCACGCATAACAGCAACTCTATCTGAAAGTTCAAGAGCTTCATCTTGGTCGTGAGTAACAAAAATAAATGTAAGACCTAATTCTTGTTGAATACTTCTTAATAAAACTTGCATTTTTTGTCTAATTTTTGCATCAAGTGCACTAAGTGGTTCATCTAAAAGTAAGATTTCTGGTTCAATAACAAGTGAACGAGCTAATGCAACACGTTGTTTCATACCACCTGAAAGTTCAGAAATAGCTTTATCAGCATTTCCTGTAAGACCTACAAGATCGATGATTTTGTTAATTTTTTCATCCATTTCTTGTTTTGTCATTCTACGTTTAAAGTGTAGGTTTTGGAATGCTTCGACTTTTAATGCTGTGTAACTTTCTCAATATGAATAAACAAAGTCTGAGTTATCAAGTCATTTTTGAATTTTCTTATATTGGTATGTTCCTTCTTTTAAGTTTTCAAGTTGTTCTTCATATTTTTCTTGTAGCTTGTCAAGTTGTTCCATTTTTTTATGACTTAAAGCATCTCATTTTTTAGTTAATTCTTCAAGAAGTTTTACTTTCTTTTGGTCAATAACTTCTTTAGGAATTCTTTTAAGTTTAAGACCATATGCAATGTTTCCATAAACGTTTAAATGTGGAAAAAGTGCATAATCTTGGAAGATTGTTGAAACATTTCTTTTGTGTGGTTCAAGATCTTTAATGTCTAAACCATTAAATTTGATTTCACCACGTGTAGTTCACTCAAAACCACCAATTAATCTTAAAATAGTAGTTTTCCCTGAACCTGATGGACCTAATAAAGTAACAAACTCACCTGGTTGAATTTTTAAATTAATACTATGTAAAACTGTTTTATTTTGAAATTCTTTAACAACGTCAATTAATTCAATAATTGGTTGTTTATCTTTTTTTCTTTTAACTTTAATAGCCATTATTTTTAATCTCCTTTCTTTAATATAGTTTTAATAGCTATATTTTAAAAGGGAGACTGTATCAAATAAGTTTTCAATGTATTCTTCACGTAAGTATTTTTTAGTTGAATAGTCAATATCATTGAATACTTTTAATACATTTGATATAGGTAAAATTTGAATTAAAAGCGCCTTACTTTTCATAAATGCTATTTTACTAAATTGATTAATTTTGGCCTTAATTTTTTTAACTTTTTTGAGGTAAATTTTGAGCAAAATTTTTTCTGTAAGACCATAAAAATAAGTGTGTTAAAATGGTGTAATTTTAATTGAATTTTGTGCCTTAAATTTAAAACAAAAACCACCTTGTGGTGGTCATATTTGTTAGAAGATAATATTTCTTTGAGGATACTTAAGTACTCCTTGTGTTGTGTTTTCAAAAGTTCTAAGAATTTGGTTTGCTTTATTTAATTCTAATGCTTCTAAATTTATATTGTATAGTTCTTCAATTTGCTGTGCATCAATTTGACCTAAAGATGATTTGAATGCAAAACAAATTGGATCCATAATAATTTGAGAAACACCACTTTCTTCTTTTACGTAAAACTTATAGACAATGTTTGAAAATGCAACATAAAATTCACGGTATCCGGGTTTAATTCTTGATTCAGTTACATTTGAAAAACTTGTTGGTGACATATTTCCAACTGGTTTGATTTCATTTTTTATATATGTATAGTGTGTATGTCCTGAAGTTGCATTATCTTCTGAGAAACTATTGATTTGGTTAATTGCATAGTGTAAATACTCATCTGAATGTCTTGGTTTTGAATCATCTTCAAAATTAAATGATAATAAACCGTAATCATAAAACACAGTGTTAAAGTAGTAAATGTATATTAAGAAGATGTAAATGTTTTCAGATAGCAATTGTGACATTTGTTCTAATGAAGCAGCAAATTCAGGTTTTTGTACACCTTCGTTTTCTTTTTTAAGTTTTAAAACTGTGTCTTTAAGTGTTGCTAATTTACTTCTTAACTTAGTTAAATCTTCATTTGTAAAGTTATCTAATTTTTCTTTGTATTTAGGATCTAATGTAATGTTTTGTTCTTTTAAAAATTCATCAAATTTAGTTACTATGTAAGGTTTAGCTATTTTGTATGAACTACCACTTGCTAAATCAATGCAAGCTACAGAAGCAATTGGTAATGCCGAGAAACTAAGTAAAGAAAGTGAAAATAATAATTTTTTCATAATGAATGTTAATTGACATCTACAAATGTATATGTTAATTTTACCCCTCCATAATTGTCTATAAATAAAATTTCATTGGTGTTACCTTTGTTAGAGTTATCTACACCGAATGGAGCAAATAACTGCACATATTTATTTAAATCAAAAACGTCTAATATATAATCGTTATTGATAATATTTGGAAATGTTTTTACATATCCGTGTAATTCAGGTTTGAGTAATTCAGGATTTTTTGAATCCTTTTCAATTCCAATTTCTAAGATAAATCCATTTTTAGATAACAAGTAATATAAATCGTCAAGTGTTTCGTCACTATTTTTTGCATAAACATAATCAATGAATTTATTTGAACTTATTTTTGCATAGTTTGAATGAATTTTTTCAGGATCATTAGATGTGGGATTAAAGTTTTCATTATCTAATGTTGATTTAATTAAATCAAATTGAGTAATTGTAAATAACGCATATAGTCAATTTGTTGATAATAATTGATCTATTTGAGCTGTTGATTGTTCTACTATAAATGGTCTTATTCTTGAGAATGTCCCTCAATCAAATTCTCCTTGAATAAATGATTGAGTCATGTTGTTCCCGAATACAAATGCATTTTTAATTTGCTGTTTGTAATCAGGATTGCTTAGTAATTCAAATTGTGAGTTAATGTAAGCTTGTTTTTGAGTTTCATCTTTATATACAATATTAAGTAAGTTTCAAATTGAATCTTGTTTAATAAAGTTATTTCATTCAAGTTTTAAAGCGTTTTCTTGTTTGCTAGTTTCATCTGTTTTTGATACTGTGACAGGTGTAAAAGATAAAGTTGCTAAAGGTAAACTTAATGGTGATATCATTAAAATCTTTTTAAGTAATTTACTAATTTTCATTAGTCTCCTTTCATAAGAAGAAAACATTAGCAGGTTCTCCATAACTTAGATCTTTAACCATACTTTTTTCAAATTGAACTAATCCTGATTCGTATCCGTGAATAAATCTTGAGTGAACAATATTAGAAATTAAGTTAAGTGATATTTTGTTATTTTTTAAATCACCAAAGTATCAGTTTAACGGTTCCAATTTTAAATTAGAAACAGGTTGCAAAATGTTGTTGATAGTAATTCTGAAAACTAGTTTATTTTTCTTTAAATAATAAACTCTAGCATCAGACATTTCACCTGATTCATCACCTAATTTAATGTCATCAATGTATGTGTTTGGTACGTTGTAGTTTTTGTATTCGCTTTTTGCTTCTAATGATTTTTTATATTCGTTTGATAGTGTATAACCATTTCCAATTGGATCTAATAATCAAGATACAAATGTGAAGTCAAATTTATCTAAATTATTTAAGATAAAATATCAGTTTTCTGAAATAAAATCTGAGAAACTATTAGCGAATTTTTCTTTTTTAGCTGTTGTATTATGTTCTTTAATTTCATTAATTTTTGCTGTTAATTCAGTTATTTTGTTTTCTGCTTCTCTTCTTTCATCAGCTGAAAAGAAGGTTAAGAGATCTTCTAGTCTGTTTTTTTCAACAAGAAAATTATTTAATTCATCAGATCTAAATTCTTGTTTGTAACTTGTTGTTATCTCTTTGAATTTTTGAATAATTGATGATGTGTCTTGTTCTTGATTGTATATATATAAACTGCGTTCTCTTTCACTTTCTGGTTTGTAAACGTTGTTTAAAAGAGTTTCAATAATCTTTTTATGATTAACTTGCTGCAAGTTTTCAACTTTAGGGTTAATTTGTGTTGATTTATCTATGTATGCTTCTAATTTATTTGAAGATGTGTAATTAGCACAAGAAATTGCAACTCCACTAATAAGAGGTAAACTAATTAAACTTAATATTTTTTTAATTTTAATCATTTTGTACTCCTACTAATGTGTATCTAATAATTTGTCAGTTATCTTGATTAATTTCTTCTAACGCTAAGTGCAAGCTTTTAAAGTAATTGTATGAATTAAATAACATAATAAATTTAGCATAATCAAAGTTCTTATATACAAATGATAAATCTTCAACATTTATACTTTTACTGTATTCAATGTCATTATTTAATAGTTTATCGTGTGCAGCAACTAATTTGCTATGCAAATTATCAATTGTTGCATCAATGTTATCTGTAGAGATAATTTTTAAGATTTCAGCAGATGCTTTTAAATGTGTTTTGTCTTTTTGTGAATATTTAAATACAGGTAGTATTAAATTTTCGTTTAGGACAACGTAAATCACATCTAAACTTTTAAGTGTTGAGTAGTTATCTAACTGAATATTTTTAACAATATATTTATTCAATTTGTAATTATGTAAATCAATATTTAACTTAAGATCATCTTGCGTTGCTTTTGTATATTTTGCTAATGTTAAATTCACATTAGCATCATTTTTTTCATCTTTGAAACTTGATGAATAAAAGTTTAAATAGTAATTGAATTTATTTAGATTACTTAAGTATCAAAATCAATTATCTCTAAATAGGGTTTCTAGTGTTTTTGATGCTTTTAATGTATCTTGAATTTGAGTGTTGTTTTCTAAAATTGGATTGTTTAATATTTGCGCATATACTAATGATGATTGAATTTCTTTAATAAATTCATCTGGAATATTGTTTTGTGCATTTATATATAAATTCAAATCTCTTGAATTATTTATAAATTCAGAAAATGCTAATTTTTTTAGAAATGTTTGATGTGGTCTTTTTTCTTTTGAAACTTGTGGAGTAGTGTTTTCTGTTGTATTAGCACAAGATAGTGCTATTGTCGGTAAGAACAATAAAGGTGCAAGAAGTTTAATTTTGAATAATCTTTTCATAATAAATATCTTCAAGACTTTTATGTTTTTGTCCTGATGAAACTAATTTACCTTTATGAATAAGTGTGTATGAAGTTGCATACTTATCAATCTCACTTAAAATGTGAGAACTGATAATTATTGTCTTACCTTGTTTATTTAATTCAGATAATATTTCAAATAATTTAAATCTAGCTGTTGGGTCTAAGTTAGCAGCAGGTTCATCAAGAATGATTAAATCAGGGTCGTTTAATAATGCTTGAATTAATAAAACTTTTTTCTTTTGACCTGATGATAAGTTGTTAGGTTTGCTTTTCTTTAAATCAGAGATTTCAAACTTTTCTAAAAAGTTATTGATTTTGTCTTTTAATTGTTGTTTGTCTTTGTTTCCAAATAAAGAAACAATGTATAAATATTCAAATACATTTAATTCTTTAGGAAAAATTGCATTTTCAGGAACATAACCAAGTTTTGCTTTTGATTTAGGATCTGAGTTAATGATTCCATTAATGTAAATTTGTCCACTAAAGTTTGTGTATGAACCAATGATTGATTTGATTGTTGTTGTTTTCCCTGAACCATTTTCTCCAATAAACGTGTGGAAAGAACCTTTAGGTACTTCAAAACTTAAATCAAATACTCCTTTTTTATCATTAGAGTTATTATTATAAATTTTCGTTAAATTTTGGACTTTAATACTTGTGTTATTCATTATTTATAATCCTTTCTAATGTATAAAAGTGTATTTGCAGCTAATAGAGAAGCTCCTAAGATTATTCAAACCACAACAAAGATTGATTTGTTAACAACTTTTTTGTTTCTTTGAATTGAGTAAATTTGATCTGTTGTAGCAAATAAGTAGTTATTTGATTTTGTTAAATCGTATCTGATGATAATTTGGTCATTGATTATTTGTTGTTTTGGCACATATGTTTCAAATCCACCGATTTGATAATTGTAATCATCTAATTTAACTTTAAATTGCGATGGTGCATATGTATCTGTGTAGTCATCATTTACTAAAAGAGAATTTAAGTAAATTGAATCATTGTATGTAAAGTAAATGTAGTAAATAAGTGCTGAATATAAATAAATTTGTTTTTCAACTTTTGATTTAACTAATTTATTTTTAATAGCATTTTCATCAAGAACATTTGTGCTGTTATCAATTAAATTGTTTAATTCAGAGTTTTCATCATTTAAGTTTTTTTGAATATCGTTTAAGAAGAAGTTTTTAATTGAAACTAAATCATTGTTTTTTACATATTCTTGTAATTCTTCTGAATTAAATAATTCAGCAAAGTATTTGTTTGTAAAACTATTAAATACATTTGATTTTAATAGTTGCTGTATGTTTTTTCATTTTAGTTTTCCTACTAAGTTTTCGGATGTAACAAAGTTGTATTTGTCTTCTGGGTAAATAATGTTAAAGTCTGAAGCGCCATCTCTTGCATAGATGATGTCTGTGTTAATGATATTTGTAATAGATGATTGATTTTTAAGTGCACCTGGAACTATATATTGTTTTTTGTCTTTGCTTATTTGATACTTACGTAGGTTTGGTTTTTTCTCGAGAATATATGAATATACTTGAGAATCAGTGTTCTTGTAATATAAGTAATCACTTAAATTATTAGTGTTGTGATTATTTAGTTTATTAAA
The DNA here is from genome assembly GCF_035609225.1 of Mycoplasma sp. 888. Taxonomy (NCBI): domain Bacteria; kingdom Bacillati; phylum Mycoplasmatota; class Mollicutes; order Mycoplasmatales; family Mycoplasmataceae; genus Mycoplasma; species Mycoplasma sp. 888. Next base: position 415,354 of record NZ_CP141192.1, on the reverse strand, counting down.
TATATCTTCATTATTAATGTTGAATATCTCTAACATTTGATAAGGAATTGCTAAATAAGAATAAACACTTCACGAAGTAGATGAGTTTTTTGAAATCTCGTATGCCTCTGATAAGTATGCATCTTGTTTTTTACTAAAACTTGTTGCATCATATCCATTAGGGATGATGTAGTAATTATCTTTATTGTTATCTAAATAAAAGTAATTAGTATTTGAATCATTACCTGACGGTTGATTAGGATTTTTAGAATTTAAATAGTAAGCAAAGTTATTAGCTGTTGATGTTGAGTTTGATGAGATAAATCCTCCAGCTAAAAACATCGGAATACTAAATAACAGTGGAACTGTTATGGCAATTTTTGAATTAAGTTTATAGCTTATTAATGAAGCAATTGAACCAAAGAAGATAAATGCTAAAAATATTGTGATTAACGTGATAAATACGAATGCTACAAAGTAACTAGCATTTAATCTTAAAGTTAATCCTAATATTAAATTAAATAAAGAACAAAATAATGCTCAATATAACCCCATTAATAAAAACATTAACAGTTTACTTATAAAAATAGTTTTTCTGGATATAGGTTTAGAAAATGTAATTATTTCTAAACCTTCTTCCTCTAAATCTTTATATAAGTTAATTGACTTTAACGAAGAAAAGAAGATAGTTATAAATAACAATCCAAAACTAGCACAATAAATAACTAGCGATTTGTTTTGTATATTCATAATTGAAATAATAATTGAAAGAACAATCATTATTGTTCCAACTAAAGCAGGTATGATTCAACTGCTTTTTTTCTTCAAAATTACCTTATGAAGAAAGTAGATATAGTTTTTTATTTGTGTCATTAGAAACTCCTTTTTACATTTTCATATTACTTTAATGTTATTAATAATTTGATAATATTATACATCAATAAATAACCTGATGGTTATATTCTTTATATTTTTTTTAAAAATAAATAGGTAAAATATATCTTATGAACAATGATTTAAGAATAACCAGAATAAAAGAGAAAATTAAAAAAACTCCACATAAGAGTGGAATTTACTTATGAAAAAACGAATTAGATCAAGTCATTTACATCGGTAAAGCTATTGATTTAAACAATAGATTAAATCAATATTTAAATAATTCGATTAACTCTTATAAGACATACAAGATGATTGATGAAATCTATGATTTTGATTTTGTTACATATAATACAGAACAAGAAGCTTTTTTAGCTGAAAAAAACTATATTGAAAAATATCAACCTAAATATAACATCAAGTTACTTGATGATAAGAGATATCCATATTTAAGATTAAATATTAATAGTAAGAACCAATTAGAAATATATAAAAACTATGTGTATTCTAAAACAACAGAAAGAACTTTTTCTTATGGACCATTTTCAAATCAACACGAGTTTAAACATTTGTTAAAGGTTTTAACTAGATTCTTTATGTATGAAAATGGATTACCAATTGAAAAACAAGCTTATTCTGTATCAAAATACAAATTTGACAAAATCATAGAAATTCTTAAATTCCAAAATAATAATTTTTTAGATAAACTAATCTTTCTTAGAGATAAAGCAAGTGAAAATTTAGATTTTGAACTTGCAAAAGAATATAACGATTCATACAATTTACTTAAAAAGATAAAAGATACTCAATTAGTCGAATTACAAAATTTTAAAAACATTGATGTTCATACATTTATTGTTAAAAGTGAACATATATTTATACAAAGTTTATTTTATAGATATGGTGTACAAACAGCTCACAATAATGAAATAAATAAATTAAATGATTATTATATTAATAATATATGTGACTATATATCTGATTATTTAGAAAAATATTATTCAGATAAAGATTATCCAGAGCATATTATTTTACAATCTGAATACGAACAAATTCAAGTGAATACAAAATTAATTAATAAAATCATTTTTCCTAAAAAGGGATTATTTTTAGAAATTTTAAACTTATCACTATTAAATAATCAAGAGTATTTGAAAATAAATATTAATGATGCAATTTTAAAAGAAGAAATCAATATTAAAACTCAAAAAGAATTAGAAAATATTTTAAATGCTGAAAATAAAATTAAAAATATTTATTTGTTTGATAATTCACATTGATATTTAGAAAATCCAGTAGGAGTTTCAGTTTGTTTTTCAAACGGTAAAAAAATTCCTGAGAATTATAGATTTTTTAATCATGAAAAAGAATTTAAACAAATGAGCAAGCATTCTGATTTAGAACTTATGTATTTAACTGTTTTTAAATTTGTTAAAACATTTGCAAAACCTTTAAATATTGGCAAAAATGATATTTTTATTGTTGATGGATCATTTGAACAATTAAAAGAGGCAAAATATGCATTAAAAGAATTAGAATTTGAAAATATAAAAGTTTTTGGTCTTGTTAAAAATTCAAAACACAAAACTGAAAAATTAATTAATGATAAAAATCAAATAATTAATATTTCACAAGATGCTTTATTTTTGTTTACAAGAATGCAAAATGAAGTTGACAGGTATGCTAAAAGTAAAATGAAACATAAATATTTAAATAAATTCAGAGAATCAGATTTAAACTCAATACCAGGGATTGGTGATGCAACTGTTAAAAAACTTCTAGATTATTTTAAGACATTTGAAAATGTTAAAAATGCATCAATAGAAGAATTAAACAACGTTATTGATAAAAAGAAATCTAAAATTATTTTCGAAACATATTCAAAAAGAAATATTTAATTATTTAAATTTAAAATACTAAATTTTGAGTTAAATTTTTTATTTTAATCGTATTTATTTTGCTAAATAAAATTTTTTATAAAAAATTAGATTTAATGTAAAATATCAATTGAAAAGTAATATTAAATTTTACTTAATAAAATCTAAATTCAAGATTTTAATTATTAAAATTTTGAATTTAAATAATTTTTTTCTTGAATAAGAAAGAAGTTATTTTAAAAATATTATTCAAAACAAAGGAGACTTTAATTTATGAAGAATAAAAAAGTTTTAAATATGTTGAAAATCGGAGGATCGCTGGGTGTTTTATCTAGTGTTTTTGTTGGTTTTTCAGCATCTTTTAGTAATGAAACTGAAAATAAAAATAAAGAAAATCAAGTAAATGAGGCCATCTATTGAGTTGATGATAATAAATATGAAGGTCTAACAAATAAAGGTTATTCTGTAAGAATCGATTCTAGCGACACAAGAAATATTAGATATTTTACTGATGTTCGTACAAACGGTTCAAATATTACTAAAAAGGTTAAGTTTGTTGATCCTAATTCACATATTAAACAAAGATCGCTTTTGAGTAATTCTTTAGAGACTGATATGTTTAAAGATATATTTAAAAATCCTTTTAATGTTAAGAAAATGAAGGTAATTTTTAATGATGATGATCTTAAAACTGGAGTTTGATACGGTGGCGATTCATACGGTGGCTCATCTGCTATGAGGGGTGGTATTTTATTATCTAAAGATCTTAGATTTTATGACAAAATTATTGTTAATATTTGAACAAGAGAAAAAGAACCCAAATTACTTGATAGCCAAGTTGTTAATATAGGTAATTATGATAATGGTAATTTGAAACAAGGTGGGTCTATAGGAGCATATAATTTTCAAAATATTAATACAGCAAATAGATGAACTTATTGACACGATTATCAATCTGCGGTAACGAAAAAAGATGAGTGAGTTGGTTTTAGAAATGTTGATTATTTTAATTCGTATTCAAATGCTAATCCCAGAAATAAATCTTCTCTAGCTGAATTATTTACGGTAAGAAAGTATAATTTAAATAATAGAGATGGAAACGATGATCAACAATATAAAGGGTTATACAATCAATATTTTGTATCAAATAATAAATTTTCTTCAGGATTTGTTTTAAATAATGAAAATGGAAGAACCCCATTTGAAGTTATTAATAGTAATGCTGGTGCATTATTTATGTTTAATGCTAATACGAAAGATACACGGACTTCTTATTTAGTTGAAGTTAGTTTTTCTTTAACAGGTAATACTGAACTATTTAATGCAAATAGCAATGATTACAATAGTAGAGGACAATCATTTGTTGCTGTATCAGCAAGCATCCCAAAAAATGGAGATACTATAGATAATGAATTATCAGTAACTAAGGTTTATACAGCTAATAGAAATAAAAGTAATGCACTTAAATTAATCACCAGAGAAGCACTTAATTCAGGAACATCAAAAACTGAAATAGTGCCTAATGTAGATATAGAAGTTTACAATAAAGACAACGGTGAAACTATTTATACAATTTCTAAAAATGCAAATAAATATAATGCTTGAAAACCAAATAAAAATAATGAAAATACTTACCTCATTGAGAATGCGGCATTTTTAACTTCTACTCATTGAAATGGAGATTATCAAAAATTAGGTTTTAGAGTAAAAGGCGATGAAAACAAGAAAAAATGATCCATCTCTAGTGGTGATATTAATCTTAATGTTGATCCTAACTTAACCAACTTTTCTAGAAATGATAATTGGTATTTCTCACGATTAGAATGAGACTATACGGATTTATATAAATTTGAACAACTTCTAAAAAATGCAACTTTCTTAACAAAAGGACAAAAGGATGAATTAACAAAACAATTCAAAGAAGATTTAGATTCAAATACTAATAATGTTAAATCAAAACCAAAATATCATCCATTTGAACATTGAAAACTTTTAATAAAATCGTTAAATACAAACCAATCTGATTTAGAAAAAGAATATGTTAACTTGTTATCTAAAATTTTTGATTCAAGTGTTTATTGAACAATTGACTTACCAGATAAAACTAAGCAAAGACTTACCAGAATTGATGATTTTCTTTACTCAGACTCAAATAATGAATATAAAAAGAAACTTTTTGATGTAATTACTAAAAATTACTATTTAGCATGACATGAAGGCAAATGAATTGATGAAACTAAAAAAATAGATCAATCTTCATGAGCTAACATTAGAGCAATTCTTAGAGGTCAAAATAAAAATAATAATATTATTCATCCACCAACCTTAAGAGAAAGAATTAATGAGATTAAATCATTAATCTCTGATTTAGCTGCTACTGATGATCAAAATAATAAATTAAATGGGGTCAAAAATGTTAAAAATGTCTTAAACAATATTGAAACCCATAATATTACCAAAGCTAGTGTTAACTCATATAACAACAAACAAGCATGAAAATTTACATTGCAAAATCTTGATGATTATAGAAATGAGTTTAAAAGTAATTTTCATGATTTAATAAGAAAAATCGGTAAAACATCAGAAAAAGTATTTGAATATGATTTAGATAAATTCTTAAAAAGTACTGATGAAAAACTTAACTTAGTAGATAAACAAATTCTTTTAAAAAATACTATGGCTACACAATTAGCTGCATTCACATCTAAATTAAAACCTCTTCTAAGTTCGATTTATTATACAGGTATAAATGGTGTGTCTGATGCCGAATTTATAGGAGCTTCAAGAAAAATACAATTTGATAAATATTATGGAATAATAGATATATTATCAAAATCATTAAATGGTAAATATACTGGAAGTGAAGAAAATAAAAACTTTTTCTCATCATTAGAAGCTCTTAAAAAAGATTTACCACCACTTGAAGAAGTTTTAAAAGGCTTAACTAGTGGAGTTACAGAATTTTGACAATATTTCCCTCCTATTGTTGATGAATTTAATAGAATGTATGCTAATGCTGGTGCATTATCGAAGGTTATTAAAGGTTATAGTGAAGAACTTTTAGGTTCATTGAAAAATGATGAGAGTGAAAAAGCTAAAATTATTAAAGGGTATTGAGAAAATTCACCAGAAAAACAAGCTAAAAACTCAATTATATCTAAACAAGCAGGTCAAAATAAAATGGCAAGATATAATGGAGTAAAACTAACTGATCAAGAATACAATATTATTAACTTTGTTCATAATGAGCGTAATAATAATATAGACATTGAATATAATTTTGCAAATAGCAACGCTTCACTTTGAAAAATAGAAAAGAACATTTATCAATTCATGATAAATAAAGCAAAAGAAATAGTTGCCGGCCTTACATATTTACCAACAAATCATAAAAACACTTATGAATCTAAACTTGATGCTGAAATGGATAGAGTAAATGGGTTGCAATTAAGTTTTAGTAATGAAATTAACGATGAAGAAGTAAAACAAATATTCCTTGAAGATGCACCAATTACTAAGTTATTAACTCAAGCTAGAGAATTAGATGTAAGACAAAAAGAATTAAATGAATTAGCTGAAGAATATGCTAAATCAAGCGAAAATTTTGACTATACGAATAAACAACAAACACAAACTCGTAGTGCAGAAACTACTTCTGTTTTATTTAAAAATACAGATAGATTAAACGCGACTCCTAAAGCAAAACAATTCACTGAAGTAGATGAAGGGTCAGCAACTAACGGTGGGAAACTAAAGGTTGTTTTCAATTTAGTTGATAATACTGCGCTTCATGATATTACATTAACTTCAAAAGACGTAACAACTTCTAAATTTATTAAAGGTTTTGCAAGAAATACAGATGCTGAAATTGCTAGATTAAAAGAAGTTGCTAAAAAGATTTGAATTTCTACTTATACTGGAGATAAAAATGTTTCTCCTGATCAAGCTGTAGTTCATCAAATTGTTTTTAAAGATTATTCTACTAGAAACAACCCATTGGATGTATCTACTAAACGTGTAAAAATAATTAATACAACGATCGCGAACTTAAGTTTTAGTGATTTTGAAGTTGGAGATTTACCGGTTTCTTATGAAATTGAATCTTTAGATATTCCTGGTACTAAAATTACTATTAATGCCAATGAATTAAGAAAGACATTAAAAGGTGATGATTTACATAGAATTTTCTTAAAGAACTTTTGAACTGAACAAACAAGAGTTGACAATCAATTAAGCAGAATTGATGCAGACGTAAATGACAAAGATAATATCAAGGCTTCAACTATTGATAATTTAAATAAATTTACATTTACTGGTTTAGATAAAGTAGCAATCGATAAATCATCATTTAGAATTAGTAATAAAAATGATGAAACTGGAACACTTGATATAACTTTCAAAATAGCTTCTGATCGTCCAAAAATGGCTGATTTAAACAATATTAAATCAGATTCTGAAAAAACTATTACAATCAGAGGATTTTTAACTAATAATCAAGCAGAAAGACAAAGATTAGAAAAACTTGCATCAAAAATTTGAGTTTGAAGTTATTCAGATGATACTAAAATAACTACTCCTTTAGATGCTCTTGATGTAAACAAAGTTACTTTTATGTATGCTCCAACAGGAACAACTGATCCTAAAGAAGTTAGCGCAGCTGATGTGGAAATTATTAATAAAAAAATTGCTACATTAACTAGAGATGATCATATTGATGGTAATCTTCCTGTTTCTTATAGAATTCAATCTACTACAAATCCTGATATTTACGTTGATGTTGACGCTGACGCCTTAAGAACAACATTATCAGGTGATGATTTATATAGAATTTTCCTTAAAAACTGCTTAACAGAACAAAATAGAGTAAATGATGTGATTAGTGATGTTACAATGGATGTAGATGACAAAACTGATATTAAAGCTTCAACTATTAATAGTTTAACTCAAATTAATGTTACTAATTTAAATGATGTTGAGATTGATACAGATTCAGTAGTTATTAATTCAAATGATCAAAACGGAACTTTAAGTGTTAAATTTAAAGTAAAATCAAGCAAACCTGATCTTGAAAATATTATTTCTAATGATTTTAGAACAATTAGCATTTCTGGATTCTTAACAACAACTGCTGAAACAAAACAAACCTTAATTAGCAAAATTGATACACAATATCCAAACTTAAATCCAAAACAAAAATCAGATTTAATCAATAAAATTAATTTTGTTGATAATGAAAATAACGCTACTACAGCGTTTGATAGTGCTTCAACAATTAATAATAATATGGCAACACTTAAAGGTTTAATTGCTGATGCAGAAGCGGTTAAATCAGATGTTAAATATACTGAAGCAACAGAAACTGTTAAAAAGAATTTTGATACTGTTTTAGCACAAGCAAATAATTTATTAACTTCAGATTCTAAAAATGGTGAAGCAGATCCTAATCTTGATACTTTAATAAATAACAAAGCTACTCCAAACAGTTTAAATAATGTAATTGCTAATTTAGATGGTCAAAAAGTAGTTAACAATAAATCAATTAATACTTTAAAATTCTTAACAGCAGCTGAAAAGAGATCATTTACTAATCAAATTGATGCAATTAATTTAAGTAATGAAAATGCAACTAATCAAATGCAACAAATCAAAGCTCGCGCAGTAGAACAAAATAATGCTAAACAAGAAATCCATGATAATCTTGCAACAAATTATGAACATTTAAATCCTGCTCAATTATCTGCATACAAACAAAAAGTAAAGACTACTGATAAAGATGATCTTAATGATAATGTTATTACTCCAGCAGAAAATGATAATAATTTAATGAATCAAGTTAAGGAAGAATTAATTACCGAACTTAAATTCCTTACAGAAAATACAAAAGATACAAAAGATAATGATGTTTCTGATCCATCTTTATCATTAACAGATCTAAACACCACTTTCCGTTACAAGTGAGCAAACAACAAGAGAGCTTATGGTGAAGCTTTAAAAGAAGCTCAAAATTTAGTTTCTTCTAGTGGAACAAATGATAGCAATACTGTTATTCAAAGAAAATTAAATTCACTTAAAGAAGCATATAAATTAGTTAAGGAAAAAGCAAATCGAAGTCTTTCTACTTTTGAAACGGTCAATAAAGGAGCTGTAACTAATTTAACGGCTACTCAAAAAAATAAAGTTAGAGAAGCTTACTTCAAAAAAGCAACAGAATCTGAAGCAGTTTTATGATTGAGATCTGTTTCAAATCTCAATCAACAATTAGGATTAGCTAAAGCTGCAAAATGAGATGATGTAAAAACACAAACAGTATATCAAGATGCTGAAGAAAATAAACAGAGAGCATATGATGCAGAGCTTGTTAAATTAAAAAATAAAATCAAAAAACTTGAAAATAAAGATTACTTTAATAATTTAAATAAAACCCAATTAGAAGATAAATTAACAGAATTTAAAAATGCAATCAATAAAGTTCAAACTGCTTACGATGCTTTAAATGGTATTAAAAATAAAGCTAACCAAATCATTGATAAGTTCGAATATTTAGAACCATCTCAAAAAACTGAATATAAAGGTCAAATAAGTTCTGCTGACAATGATCAAACATCAGTTGATAAAATATTAAAAACCGCTTTTGAAGCAGCAAAAATTAAAGTTAATAAACAAATTGATTCATTAGATAATCTTTCTAATAACGAAAAAGCTAAATTAAAAGAAAAAGTTAATGACGCAACTTATAATTCATCATTTACAAAAACACCTGATGAAAATCTTAAGAGTATTTTAGATTCAGCAGGAAGTGAACAAGCTAAAAAACAAGATGCTATTAATTATGTTAATACAACATTAACAAATTTAAATAACGCTCAAAAAGCTGCGTTACTTGAAGAAATCAAATCATCAGATACAACAAATATTGATAGTATTAAAACTAAAGCTGCAACTTTAAATGAATCAATGAAGAATCTTAAAGAAACAGTATTATCTGAACTAGGTGAATTAACAAATCAAGTTATTTCTGATCCACAAGACAAAGTAACATCAAAAACAAATAACAGTTATAAATTAGCTACTGAACAGAAAAAAACAGCATATGATAGCGCTTTATCTGAAGCTCAAAGTCTCCTTGATGAAAATTCAGGTTCTAACTTAGATAATAATACTGTTACAACATTATTAGGTAAATTAAGAACTGCATATGGTGAATTAGATGGTAAAGCTGAACTAAACAAGGTTAATACTGAGATTGATAAATTAAGCAATTTATCACAAGCAAGTAAAGAGCAATTAAAAAATAATATTAAAAATAAAACTTCAGAAGAAATTAAGAAGATTGTTGAATCAGCTAAAAAATTAAATGAGAAATTAGCTACTGCTAAAACTAAAACAGGTACAATTAGTGCTACAAAACAACATCCAAATTATGCAGATGACAAACAAGCTAACAAGACTAAATTTGATAGTGCTGGAGATAGTTTAAAAGGCGCTATAACTAGTCTTGAATCTAACGACCTAACTAATAAAACCGCTGATCAATTAAACCAATTAGCACAAGAATTAGAATCTAAATCTTCTGCTTTTGACAAAGCAAAAGAACAATTAGATGGTATAAGAGAAAAAGCTAATAACACAATCGATGCGTTTAATTTAGTTGGAACCCCAGATAAAGAAGCGCTTAAACAAAAAATTACTAATTTAGGTAAACAAACAGACTCGACTAATGTTAATTCTATAGTTGCAGAAGCTTTAGAAAAAGCTAAAACTGCCGCAAAAGCTGAAGTTGATAAATTACAAAACTTAAATGAAGATGAAAAGAAAGCTCTTAAATCTGAAATTACTTCAGCACCATTAAACAGTTCAACTGGAGCACCTGATAAAGCTCTTAGCGATATTATTGCTAAAGGACAAACTAATAATGAGTTAAAACAAACTGAAATTAATACAATCAATGGTTTAGCAAACTTATCAGATAAACAAAAAGAAGCGCTTGTAAGTGAAGTTAAATCACAACCAGCTGAACAAGCAAACGCTACTCAATCAAAAGCAACTACATTAAACGATACAATGGGTGAGTTAAAAACAGCAATTACAGATCAGTTAAGTCAATTAACTAAAAAAACTGTTAGTGATGTAAATGATTCACAACAAAAAATAGCGGATAAATATCAATCATCTTCTTCAACTAAAAAGTCAAATTATGATACAAAATTACAATCTGCTATTGATACTTTAAACAAAAAAGCATCTGAAAATAAAGATATAGCCGCAGTAAATAAAGCATTAAATGAACTAAAAACAGCATTTAATAATCTTGATGGTGATCAAGAATTAGTAAAAAGTAAATCTGAAATTGATAACTTAAGTAATTTAGATCAAAAAACTAAAGACGAACTTAAAAACAATATTCAAGGTAAATCTAAAGAAGAAATTGACAAAATTATTGAAGCAGCTAAAAAATTAGACAAAGCAATGGCTGCTGCTAAAGCTAAAAGAGATACAATTAATACTACAAAACAAAATCCAAATTATGTAGATGACAAACAAACTAACAAAACTGCATTTGATAATGCTGGAAATAATTTAAATAGTGCTATAACCGGTCTTAAATCTAATGATCTAACTAAGAAAACCGTTGATGAATTAAACAAATTAACACAAGAATTAGAAACTAAATCTTCTGCTTTTGACACAGCAAAAGAACAATTAGACGGTATAAGAGAAAAAGCTAAAAATACAATTAATAATTTTGATTTAGTTTCACCAGAGGATAAATCTAAACTTATTGCTGAAATAAATAACTTATCTAAAAAACAAGAAAACTCAACAAAAGTAGATGCTGTTGTAACTAAAGCTTTAGATAAGGCTAAAGTGTCAGCGGATAATAAAATTGATGCTTTAGAAAACTTAACTAAAGACGAAAAAACTCAATTAAAAAATAAAGTTGATACTGCTCAATTAAATTCAAAAGTAAATGAAAAAGCTGATAAACTTATTAACGACATTGTTAATGAAGCTAAACAAAAGAACACAAATAAATCAGATGTAATCAGTTCAATTAATGCAAATGGTAATTTAACAGATAAACAAAAAGAAGCGCTTGTAAATGAAGTTAAATCACAACCGGCTGAACAAGCAAGTGCTACTCAAACAAAAGCAACTGAGTTAAACAAAGCAATGGCTGATTTAAAAACAACAATTACAAGTGAGTTAAGCCAATTAACTAATAAAACAGTTAATGACGTAAACGATACACAAGCAAAAACTGTTGAAAAATACACTTTAGCAGATTATGATAAAAAATCAGATTACGATAGCAAATTAGCTGAAGCTAAAAAAATATTTGAATCAAGTTATGCTAAAACAAATAAACAAGAAATCGAAAATGCTAAAACTCAATTAGAAACAGCTTTTGATGCTTTAAATGGTGAAGATGCTAAAAAAGCAAATGACACTAGAATAGATGCTTTAGACAAATTAACGCCAGAACAAAAACAAACATTAAAAGACAAGGTAAATAAAACACCAAATCAACAAGCAGCAAATGAATTAATTACTAAACTTGAAGAACTTAATAAAGCAGTTAAATCTCTTGAAGATTCTAAAACAGATGGTGAAACAGTTAAAACTAAATCAATTTATAATAATGAAGATTTAGGCGTTAAATCAAAATACGATCAAGCATTAACTGATGCTGCTCAATCTCTTGATGATCTAGCTTCAAATAATTTTGATAATGTTGATAATTTAGATCAAATTATTAGTGATTTAAACAGTAAAAAGACAGCTATTGATACTCAAAAAGGTCAATTAGATGGTACAAGAAAAACTGCTAATAAATTATTAGATTCATTTGTTACATTAAATTCAAATGAAATTAAACCATTCAAAGATAAAGTAGACGCTTTAGAAAAAAATGCTTCTGAAGAACAAACAAAAGAAATATTAAAAGAAGCATTTGATAAAGCTAAAGCAGATGCTAAGGTAGATATTAATAAAACTAATTTAACTGGAGAATACAAACAAGAATTAATTAAACAAATTGAATCAGCTCAAATTCAAACAAATAATACAAATACAGCTCCAGATAAACAAATTCAAGATGTATTGAATAGTGCCTTATCTAAAGATGAAGAAAAGAAAAAAGCAGTCGAAGTTATTGATGGATTAAAAACCCTAAATGACAATCAAAAAGAAGCTTTTAAAAATGAAATTTTAAGTACAGAAAATTCTAAATTAGAAGATATTAAATTAAAAGCTACTGAGTTAAATAATTTAATGTGAGAACTTAAACAAGAAGCTATTAAAGAAATTAAAGAATTAATAGGTAATACTGAAGCTACAATTGAATCATCAAATGATCCTAAAGTATCTGAAAATTACAAATATGCATCAGATGATAAAAAAGCAACTTATGATGAAGTGCTCAAAAAAGCTGTTCAAACATTAAATAAAGTATCTTCAACTGATAAAACACAAGTTAAAACATTATTAGATGATCTTAAAGATAAATATAATTCACTTGATGGTGCAACAAATCAAACAAATGCTAAATCTGAAATTTATGGATTAGAAAAACTTTCAGAACAACAAAAGAATGCAATTAAAGATTTAATTGATAAAGCTGATAATAAAGATAAAGTAGATGAAATTATCAATAGTGCAAAAGCTGTTAATGAATCTGTTAAAGAATTAGAACAAGCAAAAGCAAAAGCTGAAGCTAAAAAATCTGATTCAATTTACACAAAAGATTCACAAACAAATAAAGATGCTCTTGATAAAGCGATCGAACTTGCTGAAAAAACACTTCAAGGTGCTAAAACAAATAATTACGATTCACTTAACAAATTATTAGAATCTAAAAAAGCTTTAGAAAAAGACAAAGAAACTATTAAAGCTAAAGAAGATAATTTAGATGGTAATAGAGAAGAATTAAGAAACAAAGTAGATAACCTTGATAATTTAACACTTGCTCAAAAAGAAGAAGTTAAACAAGCAATTGATAAATTAACAAAAACTCCAAAAGAGCAAGAAAAAACCAATATTATCAATCAAGCAATTAATGAAGCTAAACAAACAGCTAAATCTGAAGTTGATAAATTACAAAATCTTTCAGATACAGAAAAACAACAAATTAAAGATAATATTAATAGTGCTCAAACTAACACAACAGCTGATGAAAAATTAGATAAAAATATTACCGATTTACTTGAAAAAGCTAAAGAGGATAATAAAGCTAAAGAAACAGTTAAATCTGAAATTGACAAATTAAATAATCTTAATAATCAACAAAAAGAATCTCTTAAAGATAAAGTTCAAAAATCAAACGCAGATCAAAAAGATTCTATTCTTTCAGAAGCTAAAGAATTAGATAAATCAATGAAAAATCTTAAAGATAAAGCAAATGAAATTGTTAAAGAATTAACAAATAATAAAGCTGATGATTATGCTTCTATTGTTGATAAAGATGCTGATCAATACAAATATGCTGATAAAGATAAAAAAGAGGCATTTGATAAGAAATTAGAAGAAGTTAAAGAAGTTCTTAATAATAAAAATGATGCTAATAAAGATAAAGCATTTATCGATAATTTAATTAAAGAACTTCAAAACGCTAAAAATGATCTTAACGGTAAACAAAACTTATCTAATTCAAAAGACTCAGCAAAAGAATTTGTTGATGGATTGACAAACTTAACAAGTGAACAAAAAACACAAATCAAACAACAAATTGATGATGCTCAAAATACAGGCGTTGTTAACACAATTAAAGAAAATGCATCTAAATTAGACGAGTTAGCTGCTAAAATAAAAGAAGCAGAAACAAAACAAAACTCAGAAGATTACACAAAAGCTGATCAAGAGAAGAAAACAGCATTTGACAATGCTAAAAAAGCTATTGAAGATGCAATTAAAAACAACATTGACAATTTAAGTAATCCTATTACTAACGCTGATGAGTTAAAACAAGCATTAGAACAAAAAGCAAACGAACTTAATGGTGATGAAAATTCATTATCTGAAACTAAAGATGATGTCAAATCAGCAATTGATGTATTAGAAAACTTAACAAAAGACCAAAAAGATCAAATCAAAAACCAAATAGATCGTGCTAAAGATAAAGGTCTTGTTGACACAATTAAAGAAAATGCATCTAAATTAGATGAGTTAACTGCTAAAGTAAAAGAAGCAGAAACAAAACAAAACTCAGATAATTACACAAAAGCTGATCAAGACAAGAAAACAGCATTTGATAATGCTAAAAAAGCTATTGAAGATGCAATTAAAAACAACATTAGCGATTTAAGTAACCCTATTACTAATGCTGATGAGCTAAAACAATCATTAGATCAAAAAGCAAAAGATCTTAACGGTGAACAAAACTTATCTAATTCAAAAGGTTCAGCAAAAGAATTTGTTGATGGATTGACAAACTTAACAAACGAACAAAAAGCACAAATCAAACAACAAATTGATGATGCTCAAAATACAGACGTTGTTGACACAATTAAAGAAAATGCATCTAAATTAGACGAGTTAGCTGCTAAAATAAAAGAAGCAGAAACAAAACAAAACTCAGATGATTACACAAAAGCTGATCAAGACAAGAAAACAGCATTTGATAATGCTAAAAAAGCTATTGAAGATGCAATTAAAAACAACATTGGCAATTTAAGTAACCATATTACTAACGCTGATGAACTAAAACAATCATTAGATCAAAAAGCAAAAGATCTTAACGGTGATGAAAATTCATTATCTAAAGCTAAAGAAGATGCTAAATCAGCAATTGATGCATTAGAAAACTTAACAAGTGAACAAAAAGCACAAATCAAACAACAAATTGATGATGCTCAAAATAAAGACCTTGTTGACACAATCAAAGAAAATGCATCTAAATTAGATGAGTTAGCTGCTAAAGTAAAAGAAGCAGAAACAAAACAAAACTCAAAAGATTACACAAAAGCTGATCAAGATAAGAAAACAGCATTTGATGAAGCTAAAAAAGCTATTGAAGATGCAATCAATAACAAGATAAATGACTTAAATACTCCTATTACAAATGTTGATGATCTAAAACAAATATTAGATCAAAAAGCAAAAGATCTTAACGGTAAGCGTACAGGAATATGACCATATGTTGTTGCGGCATCAGCTATAACATGATTAATCGGATTTGTAATGTTTATCTTTGGTAAGAAAAAATAATTAAAAATTAATCAGTACCTTTAAATTAAATGGTGCTGATTTTTTTATTTTGACATATATTAAAATAAAGAATTAAATAAAGAACAAAAGACTAATTTTAAGGTTTTTCTAAGCTTTTTAAACTAGGACAAGAAAAGTAGACAGAAAATAAAAAACCGTCTACTTTTTGTTTACAATAAGAGAAAGGATTTTACAAATGGCTAAACAATTGAAACATTATGAATGATTAGATCTATTCAAATGAATAGAAAATTGAGAATACACAAATGAATATGAATACAAATTTGCATCTTATATTTCAGAAAAATATAATAAGGATTACTTTAAAGAAAATGTTAGACGTAGAATTTGAAATAAATTTAAGGAATATCAAAAAGATGAAACTGTAATATTTTCAAAAACAGGAACGGCTCCTAAAAAAGGGAAGGGTTCTGGAAGACCTAAAAAGAAACCTATTGAAACAGATGATTCAATGATTGAAGAAATGACTGATGAGCAAAAGAATGAATTCATAAAAATTATGATTGAAATTTTCAGAGATAATAAAATGGAAATTGATTGAAGCAAAATCAAGAAATCATCTTCTGTTACAAATAAACAATTTATATATTTTTTAGGAATACCAAAATCTACTTTTTATAAGAAAATCTTGCAATTAGATAAAAAAGTCTCTAAAAAGTCTGAAAATGAAGAATTACATTCAATTCTCAAAAAGGCATTTTACGAAAATAAAGGTCGTTTTGATCGCTGAAGGTTGAGTATTTATATACTGAAAGTATATAAAATGAACATAAATTACAGAACGTTAGGAAGAATAATGAACAAATTAAATCTAATTTGTGTAGTTAGACCAAAACGTAAAGTCAGAGAAATCAAGAATACAAATGTTAAGATTAAAGATCTTGTAAATAGAGTTACAATGGAATTACAAATAATATTATTGCGACAGATGTTTTATATATAAAAACACCAAATGATATAGAAGAAAATCATGTTTATCTTTCAGTTGCAATACATCATAAAACAAAGAAAATTTTGAATCAAAACTTATCAAGAAGAAATGATACAGATTTAGTTATTTCACACATCAAGGATATCAAGTTTAAAAAATCTTGAATTCTTCATTTAGATCACGGATTTCAATATTCATATTCTAAATATCTTGATGTAGTTGCAAAAACAATGGAAATGTATCTATGAGTAGAGTAGAGATTCATTAGATAATAGGGGAGTTGAATATTTCTTTTCAAACACATCAAATCTGAGTGTTTAAACTTTGTGAATTACAAAACAATTTCCTTTGATAAACTCAAAAATAATATCATTTGATAAGATTACATTGAATGATGTAACAATGAAAGATTTGAATCTGTGTTAAATTAAAAAGCACCTCAACAATATTGAGACGCTTTGAGTTTTTTATAAATTTTCTATAAGACTTATCCTACTTTAAGTATTGAGATTTTTTGTAATTATTTTTTGAACAGAAGACGATTAGACTTTAGCAAGATTATCAAAAACTTTTTGGAATTTTTTATAATCTCCACGTTCATTCATATATTCTCACAATTTTTTATCATCTTTATTAAGAGCTTTTTCGCTTACATCCAAATCTCGAAATGATTTAATAGTATATTTCATTTGCTAACTTCCTTTTAAATTAATTTATCATATTTTACTAAATAATGTATTTTTTTGTATTCATTCTTTAATTTCATTTTTGACTTTTTCTTGTCTCTCTTTTATTAATAAATTTGAATCATTAGAATCAATAATAAGAAAGCAATTTTTTATCATATTTTGCACCTGAGAATCCTTATCAATATTTTTCGAATCTAATAATAATTTTAAATCTTCAAAATTTCGATTTGATAATCTAGTAACGAAACAAAATAAATCATTTTCTTGTCTATAGTTCATATCTGTTAAATAATAATTTTCTTCAAGATCTGAATTAAAATCGCTTGCTTTTAAATAAAATTTAAATTTAGAAAGCAAACACATTAGAAAAAAGAAAGTAAATCTTTTATTGCCGTTTCTAAATCTATGTCCCTCAAGAATTGAAATAAATATTTTTCCAATTAAATCAAAAATATCATTTAATTCATCTTTTTCATAAAAAATAATATTCTCAATTTTACTCATAATATCATCTTTACTACCAATTAAAACATAATCATCATCATATTTTTTAGGGAACTTTTTATTAATATCTTTAAATGCTGTATCTAATGCACTTTCAATTAATTTTATTAAATTATCATATCCTGCTTCATCATTTAAATCGATTTGAAAAACATCAATTTTAACTAGAATCTTTTTATTGTTATATTTAGAACAAAAATAAAGATTTTTATCATTTCCAAACTGAAGTAACTCGCCTTTATATTTTTCAATATATTCTCTTAAGAAAGTGTCTAAATCATGTTGATGATTTTCTATTTCTTTTTTTAATAACATTAATTTCAATTTCATATTTAAATCATATTAAAAAAACACAAAATATAATTGATTAAATTTCATTTTGTGTATGCTTGAGTATAATCTCAATCTAAGGATAAACTAAGACAAGAAAAGTAGACAGAAAATGAAAAAACCGTCTACTTTTTGTTTACAATAAAAGAAAGGATTTTACAAATGGCTAAACAATTGAAACATTATAAATGATTAGATCTATTCAAATGACTAGAAAAATTGAGAATACACAAATGAATATGAATACAAATTTGCATATTATATTTCAGAAAAATATAATAAGGATTACTTTAAAGAAAATGTTAGACGTAGAATTTGAAATAAATTTAAGGAATATCAAAAAGATGAAACTATAATATTTTCAAAAACAGGAACGGCTCCTAAAAAAGGGAAGGGTTCTGGAAGACCTAAAAAGAAACCTATTGAAACAGATGATTCAATGATTGAAGAAATGACTGATGAGCAAAAGAATGAATTCATAAAAATTATGATTGAAATTTTCAGAGATAATAAAATGGAAATTGATTGAAGCAAAATCAAGAAATCATCTTCTGTTACAAATAAACAATTTATATATTTTTTAGGAATACCAAAATCTACTTTTTATAAGAAAATCTTGCAATTAGATAAAAAAGTCTCTAAAAAGTCTGAAAATGAAGAATTACATTCAATTCTCAAAAAGGCATTTTACGAAAATAAAGGTCGTTTTGATCGCTGAAGGTTGAGTATTTATATACTGAAAGTATATAAAATGAACATAAATTACAGAACGTTAGGAAGAATAATGAACAAATTAAATCTAATTTGTGTAGTTAGACCAAAACGTAAAGTCAGAGAAATTAAGAATACAAATGTTAAGATTAAAGATCTTGTAAATAGAGTTACAATGGAATTACAAATAATATTATTGCGACAGATGTTTTATATATAAAAACACCAAATGATATAGAAGAAAATCATGTTTATCTTTCAGTTGCAATACATCATAAAACAAAGAAAATTTTGAATCAAAACTTATCAAGAAGAAATGATACAGATTTAGTTATTTCACACATCAAGGATATCAAGTTTAAAAAATCTTGAATTCTTCATTTAGATCACGGATTCCAATATTCATCTTCTGAATATTTTGATGTAGTTGCAAAAACAATGGAAATGTATCTATGGGTAGGGTTTAAAATTCATTAGATAATAAGGGAGTTGAATATTTTTTCTCAAACATCAAATCTGAGTGTTTAAACTTTGTAAATTACAAAACAATTTTCTTTGATAAACTTAAAAACATTATTAAAGATTACATTGAATCATATAACAATGAAAGATTTCAATCTATGTTAAATTGAAAATCATCTCAACAATATTGAGATGCTTTGAATTTTTTATAAATTGTCTAAAAGACTTGTTCTAGTTTACAAAAGCAAAAAAGCAAAATTATAATTACAGTTTCTGTTTCTCTTTCAATTTTAGCAGCAACAATATTAGGTTTTGTATTTTGAGTTAGACCTTTAAAGATAAATTAAAATAAGAAAATCAAACAGTTAATTCTGTTTGGTTTTAAACAAAAATTATTTTTTTAAAAAAATTTATAAAGAATATTTTATAAGCTAAAAAATATGCTATCATATTAATGAGTGAATTAATCACTTATACGAAAGCCGTCATAACAAGCGACCTTATCCAGGCGTATTAAAATAATAATAGGTGTATTTCTTGTTGTGCCTAGCGGTTATGCGTAGGGCACTGTTTTTTTATTCACATTATGAAAAAATCAGATACAGAATTTTATAAATTAATATCTATTTTTAATTCTATTTTTAAAGTTTTTGAAAATGAAAACAAAAAACTTAATTTTCATTTATCGAATAATAAATTATTTTATATAAATAAGGAAAATATCTATCACATAATTGGAATGCATTATATTTCTAACGCATTAGATTATTCTAAAAAACAAGACAACATTCAAAAAATCAGAAGATTTATTGATGATATTTTAAGTAAAAAACTTAATTATTACAAATTAGAACAATCATTTAGAAAAAATATCAAATCATTAACTACAGCAGAATATTTAAAGAATAGTCCTAATGCTTTTTTTAAATTAATTGTACAAAGAATAGAAACATTTGTTGAAATTTGCGTAAAAAGATTTTCAAAATGAAGAAGAAATAATGATAGGAAAATTACCAAATGAAGATATAACATACCTTTGCGTTAAAGAATTTTCTAAAGAACTCTATGGTTCTATTGGTTTTAAACAAATCACTCGTAACGGTTATTTTTATGATACTTATATCTCTCAAACAATAAAAACAATTAACAAAAAACGTATGACTTTAGAAATAGAAAAATTTAAATATAGAACTTTTAATCTTAAAACCAAGTAGTAATTTCTGCTTGACTTTTTTATTTTTTTGAAAAAATTTTAATAAAAAAGAAAAATTTGTAATATTTTTCTTCACTATAATAATATATAATTTTTTTTATAAAAATAAAGTTTATAATCAACTTATGATAAACTAGGACAAGAAAAGTAGACAGAAAATAAAAAACTGTCTACTTTTTGTTTACAATAAGAAAAAAGATTTTACAAATGTCTAAACAATCTAAACATTATTAATGATTAGATCTATTCAAATGACTAGAAAATTGAGAATACACAAATGAATATGAATACAAATTTGCATCTTATATTTCAGAAAAATATAATAAAGATTACTTTAAAGAAAATGTTAGACGTAAAATTTAAAATAAATTTATAGAATATCAAAAAGACGAAACTGTAATATTTTAAAAAAACAAGAAAAGCCTCTAAAAAAGGGAAGGGTTCTGGAAGACATAAAAAGAAATCTATTAAAACAGATGATTCAATGATTGAAGAAATGACTGACGAGCAAAAGAATGAATTCATAAAAATTATGATTGAAATTTTCAGAGACAATAAAATAGAAATTGATTGAAGCAAAATCAAGAAATCATCTTCTGTTACAAATGAACAATTTATATATTTTTTAGGAACACCAAAATCTACTTTTTATAAAAAAATCTCGCAATTAGATAAAGAAGTATCTCAAAAGTCTGAAAATGAAGAATTACATTCAATTGTCAAAAAGGACTTTTGTGAAAATAAAGTTCGTTTTGGTCGCTGAAGATTGAGTATTTATATACTAAAAGTTTATAAAATGGACATAAATTACAGAACATTAAGAAGAATAATGAAAAAATTAAATCTAATTTGTGTAGCTAGTCCAAAACGTAAAGTCAAAGAAATCAAGAATACAAATGTTAAGATTAAAGATCTTATAAATAGAGATTACAATGGAATTACAAATAATATTATCGCAACAGATGTTTTGTATATAAAAGCACCAAATGATATAGATCAAAATCACGTTTATCTTTCAGTTGCAATACATCATAAAACAAAGAAAATTTTGAATCAAAACTTATCAAGAAGAAATGATACAGATTTAGTTATTTCACATATCAAGGATATCAAGTTTAAAAAACCTTCAATTTTTCATTCAAATCACGGATTCCAATATTCATCTTCTGAATATTTTGATGTAGTTGCAAAAACAATGGAAATGTATTTATGGGTAGGGTTTAAAATTCATTAGATAATAAGGGAGTTGAATATTTTTTCTCAAACATCAAATCTGAGTGTTTGAACTTTGTGAATTACAAAACAATTTCCTTTGATAAACTCAAAAACAATATCATTTGATAAGATTACATTGAATGATATAACAATAAAAGATTTCAATCTGTGTTAAATTGAAAAACACCTCAACAATATTGAGATGCTTTGAGTATTTTGTAAATTTTCTATAAGACTTATCCTAGTTTAGGAAATCTTAAAAATCTCCTTTTCTTTGGAGATTTTATTTTTTTTATTAAATTAAAATTAATAATATTATTAGTTATATTTATGTTGTTTTTTAATAATATTTAAAAGGAGATAATAAAATGAGTGATAAAAAATACAAACTTGAAAATATTAATGCTATTATAGATAAATATTTAAACAACGAAGAAGAGTTTAAAAGGTTTAAAAATAAGTATTATTATGTTCCATTTTCGTCATTAAAACTTTCCAAGTGAGATAGAAAATTTAGGGAAATTTACCAAGATTATTTAAAAGAAATTAAAAGTGAGATTAATAATAAAGAATTCTTTATTCCTGACAGTCAAGGTTGTTTAAATAAATACAAGGTTGATAGTTTGTTTGATGAAGAAAGTAATGTATGATTTTATAAAGAAATTGCATACAAGCATAGTGAAAGTATAGACAAAGACTTTTCTAACGTAGATAAGTTTTTGTTATTAAATGACTTTTACGCAAAGGATAGTAAATATTTTGTTGAGAAAGCAGAATTCTTTAAACAAAACAAACAACTACAAGAAAAAAATGATGATGGAGAATATTATAAGTTGTATCCAGATATTAATAATTTAGCTAAAAGTTATGTATTTGATATTTATATGTGATTTTTAGAAGATATTAATAAAGGAGTGTACGATTCTTTAATGTATGATTTAAATAATAGCAAAGTTTAATATGAAGCCAGAACAACATAAAAATAAAACATATCTGTTAAAAGATATGTTTTTTATACATCTAAATTAAATATCAAAAAATAATAAAAAACTAATAAATAAACTAGAACAAAAAAAGTAGACAGAAAATAAAAACTATCTACTTTTCTTGTCCTAGTTTATTGGACTGTTTAAATATTTATTAGTTTTTGCTTATTAATTTAACTTTATTTTGTTTTTTTAAGGGTAAATAGTATTTTATCAGTTTAAATAATTCAAATGAAATTGTAAGGACAAATCCAAGTAACAATGGAACTAATCAATAAACAACTGAATATGATCATTGGGTATCACTTACAAATTCAAGAATATCAACATTTTTCAATACTGAAGCTAATCCTGGGACATATGCTGATACAACAACACAAATAAAACTAAATGTTGAAGCTAAGTAAACTAAATAATATTTTTTAATATTTGTTTTAAAAATGCTTTTTGAAGACATCAAGTTAAGTGAGTTAATACTTGAACCAATACCTAATGTAATAAATGTAGCAGTTGATGTAAGCTTTACAAATCATTCTCCTTTAATCCCTTGTGATTCAGCATATAAACCAACAAATAAGTATGAAAGTAATGATACTAATCCTAAAATTGAACTTTGGATAATTAAGCTAATACCCATTCCATTCGAAAATACACTATCATTTTTGTTAAATGGTTTGCGTTTCATAACATCTTCTTCATTTGGTACCATTCCAAGTGCAATAGCAGGAAATCCGTGTGTAAGAAGGTTAATTCATAATAATTGTGCAGCTGTAAGAACAATAAATTCAGCTGTATTAATTGCATCTTTAAAGATAAATCTAAAGATGAATAAACCAAATAACATAACAATAATTTCTGTTAATGAAGAAATAAGTAAGTTTAAGATAACTGTTTTAATTCTGTCAAATGTTTCTCTACCACTTTTTACAGCGCGCACAATGGTGTTAAAATTGTCATCAGTTAAAATAACATCAGCAGCTTGTTTAGAAACATCTGTTCCTGTAATTCCCATTGCACAACCAACGTCGGCTGCTTTAAGAGCAGGAGCATCATTAACACCGTCTCCTGTCATAGCAACAACTTGATCGTGTGCTTGTCAAGCTTTAACAATACGTAATTTATCAGATGGATTTACACGAGCATATACAGAAATGTTTTTAACTTGTTCTAATAATTGTTCATCACTCATTTCTGCTAATTGTTTTCCATCAATTGCAATATCTCCATCTTTGAAAATTGATAAGCTTTTTGCAATTGAAATAGCAGTTGTTAAGTGATCACCTGTAATCATAACTGTTTTAATTCCAGCTGCAGTAGCTTCTTCTATTGAAGCTTTAACTGAAGCTCTAGGTGGATCAATCATTCCGATTAATCCTAAGAATACTAAATCGTTTTCATCTTCAATATTAATTGAAGATGTATCAGGTTTCATTTTTTTGTATCCAACAGCAATAACTCTGATTGAATCGTTTGATCATTGTTCGTTGATGTGTGAATATTCATCAGCTTTGTTTTTTGATTTAGCTAAGATTACATCAGGAGCACCTTTTGTAATCATTACTCTACCACCTTCAGGTGTTTCGATTAATACTGACATTGTTTTTCTGTCACTATCAAATGGAAGTGAAGAAATCTTTTTGTATCTAGAATAAAAACTGTCTTTTGAATTGTTATTTTCAATTCCAAATCTTAAGATAGCTGTTTCAGTAGGGTCTCCAACTTCGTTGTAACCATTTTCAAGTTTTGTAACTTCAGCATCACAACAAGCAACAAATGATGCTAATGTTTGTGATTTAGATAAGTTTTTATTATTTAGATCAGCTGCTTCAAAGAATTTAACAACTGTCATTTTGTTTTCAGTTAATGTTCCTGTTTTATCTGAACAAATAATTGACGTAGAACCTAATGTTTCAACAACAGGGAATGCTTTGATAATTGCATTTTGTTTTGTCATTCTTGAAACACCGATTGCTAAAAGAACTGTTGTGAAAGTAATCAACCCTTCAGGAATTGCAGCTACTGCAAGCGAAATACCAATAACAACAGCGTTTGAGTACACTTGAGGTTGATTTCAAGTGTTTGAAATTGTGTTTGTTAAAACAATTTGTAAGATTGTTGTTAAGAACAATAACACAACACCAGAAATTCCGAAGATTTTACTTAATTTGTTTAATTTAATTTGTAATGGAGAAAGTTGAACTTCTTGTTCTTGTATAGATGAATTGATCTTTCCGATTTCTGTGTTAGCACCAATTGCTTTTACAAGCGCAATTGCTCTACCATTTACAACGTATGTACTTGAGTAAATTTGATTGTATCTGTCGCCCAATGATAAAGATTCAATGTTTTCAATAGTTCCAACTTTTTTATCCACAGCAAGTGATTCACCAGTTAATGATGATTCAACTACGCTAAGTGAGTAAGATTCAACTAATTCAGCATCAGCAGAGATGTAATCTCCAGCTTCAACCACAATTAAATCACCAATTGTAACTTGTGATGATGGAATAACAACTGTTTTTCCATCTCTTATAACTTTAGTCATAAGCTCATTAGATTTAGCTAATGCAGCTACAGCTTGATTACTCTTGATTTCCTGATAAGTTCCAAGCATAGAGTTAAGTGCTACAACTATTAAAATGATGAATGGTTCAATATATGAAACAACGATTTCACTAGTTGTTTTTAATCTACCATCAATGTGTTCTCAAATAGTAACACCAAAACTAAATGCAGCAGCAATTAAAAGAATGATGATCATAAAATCTTTAAATTGATTTAAGAAAATTAAAAAGATGTTATTTTTCTTTTTAGTTTCAATTGTGTTTAAACCAAATTGTTGATTTCTTTTAACTGCTTCCTCGGAACTTAAACCAAGTTTTAAATCAGTTTGTGTTAAGTTTTTCATTTTTTCTCCTTTCTTATGTAATTTAACTTATAAATAAGTTAAATAATTATACCTTTTGTTTTTGATTTGCTAAATTTAATATTTTGAAGCTACAAAGTACAAAAACCACTAGCACATAGACTTAAAAGTCTTTGACTAGTGGTCTTATTAAAGGTATTTTCTTGCTTTATTTAGATTTTGGTAATCCTGATAAATCTAAATTTAAAGCAATTTATTCTTATTCTTCTTTGTTCTTGAAGTTATTAAATAAATTATCTACATCTAATGGTGACATTGAAAATTCTTCATCATCTTCATATGAATCGTAGTCATATGTAGAATAAGGATCATTGAATCTATTTATTAAATAAGCTCCATTGTCATTAAAAATAGAGTATCTAATATTATTAGAATGTAAGTAGTTTTCTAATGTAGTTTTTAAAATGCCAGTACCTTTACCTGTGATGAATATAATTTGGTCAACTTTACCAGTTTTATAATCAAATAAATTGTTTGTAATTACAATTAGAGCTTCTTCAGCTAATAAACCGTGTAAATCAACTACTCTCATACTCTAATTTTAATTCCTGCGTTTTTCATTATGTCAAAGGCAAAGTTATGGAATTTATCTCCATTATGTTCAGGAGCATCATATGTATCAGTTGCATTTGAATAAACTATGACTTTTTTATCTGAATTTATTTTGTTCAAGTAAATTTTTAAACTTAAAGCAAGTTGCATAACACAAATATCTGTGCAGCAACCTACAAGCACAAATTCATCATATTGATCTCATAAGTTCATTGGAATATCGTAAAACCCATTTGTAGTATTTTTATAATAAACTTTTTGAACATATTCTTGTAATTCAGGAACTATTTGTGATTCTTTATCATTTGCTAAACAGTGAATTGGATAAGTTTTCATTTCCAAATCATCTTCAGAATGATGATCGCATATGAAAATATTATGCTCATAGTTTTGCAACATATCTTCTATAGTAGGAATAATGTTATTTATTCTACTTGAAGATAATTTTCCTTCTTTAGCAAAACCGTTAAGCATATCTATTACTATTAATAAACTTTTTTTATTCATCTTGTTGTTCTTTTTGACAAACAGGACAGAATGATGTTCCTCTCCCATTTGGTTTAAAGTCTAATTTAACTTTTTGAACAATTCCTTCTTTACATACTAAGCAACGTTTATTAGATCTACTATAAACTCTTAAATAGTTTTGATAATGTCCAACTACACCATTAACTGATGCATAAGTATGAACTGTGCTGCCACCTGCTTTGATGCTGTCGTCCATAATGATTTGTGCATTTTTTAAAAGTTCTTTAAGTTGTTCTTTAGTTACTTTGTTGCATTTAATCATTGGGTAAATTTTAGATGCAAATAAAGATTCATCTGCATAAATATTACCAATACCTAAAACAAGTTGTTGATCTAATAATGCAGCTTTAATTGAAATGCTTTTTCTTTGTAGTTTTTCATATAAAGTATCAATATCTACATCTTTGGGTAACTTAGCTAACTTTTTAATTTCATAAACACTTCTTTTATCAGTGTTTGCAAAGTATTCAATTGATCCAAACATTCTTGGATCAACAAAAACAAAACATAAGTTTTCAGATAAATAAAATTCAACAATTATATGATTTACAATTTTCTTTAAGTCATCTAAATGTTGTTGTTCAACAACATAAAACATTCCTGACATTCTTAAATGGATAACCATTTTAGAATTATCATCTAAATAAATTGTGATGAATTTACCATAGTTTTGAATTTGGATGATTTTCTTATTAGTAACTGATTTTACAAAATCATCTAAAGGTACATTTTTAATGATTTTAGAAACATTAATTTGTACGTTTTTGATAGTTTTGTTTAAAATTTTTTTATTTAATTGTTCTGTGATTATAGTCACTTCAGGATATTCTGGCATTTTTACCTCCATTTTTTAGGGTTAAAAGTTTTTTAAATAAATTTGAAAAAAATTTAATTTAGTATATATATTTTACTCTATAAGAGTAAAATTAAAATATGGAAAGATCAAAATATAAAGATATTTTCCTAGTATCTACAGATACTTTACCTGGACTTGGTGGTTTTGTTTCTTCTGAAATATTAGAAACACTTTATGAACTTAAACAAAGACCATTAGATAAAAAGATGGTAATTGTTGTAGGATCATTAGAACAAGCTCATGGGTTTGCACAATGAAATGAAGAAGCAAATGCATTTGCTATTCACAAATGGCCTGGAGCAAATACAATTATTGTAAATGATCAAGGTTTCAGAATGCCAGCTTGCAAAGCATTTCAAGAGTTTTTAATCAAAAATGGTCCAATGTATTTAACAAGTGCTAATCTTTCAGGACAACCAGCTACGAAAACTTTAGAAGAAGCTAAAGCACAATTCCCAATGATCCAAAATGTCATTGACTTCTGTGAAGGAACAGGAAGACCAAGTACAATTTATAATTTAGATACTAGAGAAACTATCAGACGTTAAAATGTCTATAAAAACTCAAAAATGTAACTTTTGTCAAAGTTTTGTTTTGAGTTCTATTTTATAATAACCGCTTCCATTAAATGAATTTATATATGAAATTATTTTATGAATATTTCAGTTAGTCTGCTTGACTAACTTTTTTATTTTCTTTATTAATAATATATTATTAATAATTTTTTTAACTTTTTGTTTTAAGTGTTAAAATATTTTTGACTAAAAATAGTCCACATCATACTTATATTTTGATGTTTTAAATTATTAAATTTAGGAGGAAAAAATGACACCACACATTCACGCTAAAAAAGGCGAAATAGCTAAAACAGTTATTATGCCAGGTGACCCATTAAGAGCAAAATTTATTGCTGAAACATACTTAGATAAAGGGTACAAATTAGTTAATACAGTTAGAAATATGTTTATGTACACAGGTACATACAAAGGAAGACCAATCACTGTAGCAGCTAGTGGAATGGGATGTCCTTCAATCGGAATTTACTCATACGAATTATTTAAATTTTATGATGTAGATAGAATTATTAGAATTGGTTCAGCTGGATCATACAAAGCTGACTTAGGACTTTACGAAGTTGTTTTAGCATCAGAAGCTTTTGCTGACGCTGATGCATTTAGAAGAATTGCTTTAGGAAAAGAAGGAAACATTTCATTACCTTCAGCAAAATTAAACGAAGAAATTAAAGCCATTGCTGCTTCACAAGGAACAAAAATTACAGAAGGAAGAGTACACTCATCAGACGTATTCTACTCAGTTGTTCCACTTGAACAAAGAATTGAAGAAACACAATCAGTTTGTGTTGAAATGGAATCATTTGCATTATTCACAAATGCTGAAGCTACAGGAAAAGAAGCTGCTTGTTTATTAACAATTTCAGATAACTTGATTACACACGAAGAAACATCATCTGAAGAACGTCAAAC
Organism: Mycoplasma sp. 888; assembly: GCF_035609225.1. Taxonomy (NCBI): domain Bacteria; kingdom Bacillati; phylum Mycoplasmatota; class Mollicutes; order Mycoplasmatales; family Mycoplasmataceae; genus Mycoplasma; species Mycoplasma sp. 888. Next base: position 386,011 of record NZ_CP141192.1, on the reverse strand, counting down.
AGCATTTACAAAAATGATGGAGATTGCTTTAGAATTAGCAAAATAATATGCGTGTAGTAGATATTATTGAGAAAAAACGTTTAAACCACGAACTAACAAATGAAGAAATTGAATTTTTAATTAATTCATATGTTAGAGGTGAAACACCAGATTACCAAATGAGTGCATTCTTAATGGCAGTTATGTTCAATGGAATGAACTCAAGAGAAATTGCAACAATGACTAAATATATGATGCATTCTGGTGAAGTTATGAACTTATCAGCTATTCCTGGTATTAAAGTTGATAAACACTCAACAGGTGGAATTGGAGATAAAACAACTTTAGCAGTAGGACCAATTGTTGCTGCTTTAGGAGCTCCAGTTGCTAAAATGAGTGGTAGAGGACTTGGACACACAGGTGGAACTATCGATAAATTAGAAACAATTCCTGGTTTTACAGTTGAATTATCAGAAAAAGAATTTATCGAACAAGTTAAAGAACACGGTATTGCAGTTATTGGACAATCTGCATCACTTGTTCCAGCTGACAAAAAATTATATGCATTAAGAGATGTTACAGCAACAGTTGAATCTATTCCACTTATTGCTTCATCTATTATGTCTAAAAAATTAGCAACAGGTTCAAATGCTATCTTACTTGATGTTAAATGTGGAAATGGTGCTTTTATGAAAAATGAAAAAAGCGCTATTGCATTAGCTGAAACAATGATTAGCATTGGTAAAGAACTTAATGTAGACACAAGAGCTGAAATTACAAATATGTCAAGACCAATCGGTCGTGAAATCGGTAACAAAAACGAAGTTCTTGAAGCTATTAGAACTCTTGAAGGAAAAGGACCTGAAGATTTCAACAAATTAGTTTACTCATCTTGTGCAACAATTTTAGAACAAGCTAAAATTGCTAAATCACACGACGAAGCACTTAAAATGGTTGATGAAGTTATCAAAAATGGAAAGGCTCTTGAAAAATTCTATGAATTTGTAAAAGTGCAACACGGTGATGTAGAAGCTCTTAAATCACCTACATTCTGAAATCCTAAATACAAATTAGAAGTTATTTCAGAAGATGAAGGATACTTAGAAATCTTTGACGCTTTAATATTTGGTATTGTTTCAATGAAATTAGGTGCAGGAAGAAAAACAAAAGAAGACAGCATTGACAACGAAGCTGGAATTACATTGAATAAGAAAACAAATGAAGAAGTTAAAAAAGGTGATGTATTGTTCACATTATATTCATCAAACCCAATCGATGTTGAATTAGTTAACGAACTTAAACAAGGATACAAATTCAACAAAGAAAAAGTTGAAAATAAAATTATTATTGCTAAATTACAATAATTACATTAAACACTTAATTTAAATAGTGAAATTTAAACAAAGGATAAAATGAATTACAACAAATTAATCGATCATACTTTATTAAAAGCTGAAGCACAAAAAAAAGACATTGATAAATTAATCAATGAAGCTATTAAATATGACTTTGCTACAGTTTGTGTTAACTCAGGATGAGCAAAATACGCAGCTGAAAGATTAGCAGGAACAGGAATTGGTGTTACTGTAGTTGTTGGTTTCCCTTTAGGAGCTAACATTACAGCAGTTAAAGCACACGAAGCAAAATTAGCTATCGAACACGATGCTACAGAAATTGATATGGTTATGGCTATCGGACGTTTCAAACAAGGAGACTACGAATACGTTCTTAACGACATCAAAAAAGTTAAAGAAGCTTGTGGAGATAAAGTTCTTAAAGTTATCATCGAAACAGCTTTATTATCAGAAGAAGAAATCAGAAAAGCAACTGAAATCGTTATGAAATCAGGTGCTGAATTCATCAAAACTTCAACAGGAACAAGTTTCCGTGGTGCATCATTGGAAGATGTTAAAATTATGAAAAGCGTTTGTGGAGATAAATTACTTATCAAAGCAGCTGGTGGAATTGCAAACATTGACGATTTAATCACAATGTATGAAGCTGGTGCTACAAGATTTGGAACAAGTCGTTCAATCGCTATTGTTGAAGGAAAAACTTCTAAAGAAGGATACTAATCCTTTAAATAATTATTAGATCACTATCATAAGATGGTGATTTTTTAATGCGCTTTATTCAATTTAAGTTCAAATTTGACTAAATTTACTAAATAAGTGAGGTACAAAATGAAAAATAAAGAAAAACTTATAGATTTATTTGAAGTTCACGAAATCAGTGATGATTTATTCAACTTCTTATTTAAAAAATCAAAAATGACTGATAAATTAATTATGCCAATCTTAAAAGTGGGTAATGAATACTTATTCTGTGAGGTTAAACACAAGAAATTCAAATTAGAAACTGATATGGGTGTACTTTTATATACTGAAGATGGGTTAACTGATTATGAACTTAATGTAAACACAATATTTAAAATTAAAGAAGATATCTTATTTAAGAATTCATACAACATTAATCACGAAGTACTATATAGGAAAATTAGTGAGTTTAATGAATTAGAAATTCTACAAATCATTCACGATAAGGTTATGAACAATCTAAGAAATGTAAAAGTAATTCAAATAAATCGATTAAATAATCAAATTTAGTAAAGTTAAACACAAAAAACACTAAAATCAGATTAAAAAAACATCTTAACAACTATGTTAAGATATTTTTAATTATGTAATTATATTCATTTAAGTGCAATAGCTGTAATTAAGACAGCTACTAATGCAATTAATAGAACTAAAGAGAAAATAGCTAGTATATATGCTAGTCTGTTTTTCTTATATCTTTTAACAGACGTTTCATCCTTAACATTCTCTTCGATTACTAAATCAACTAATTGAGTATATTTTTTCACTGATCTGATTGTTGAGTAACCTTGTTTTTTAGCATTTTTCTTTTGTCTAGGCATCGTAACCTTCTTTTGGAGTTATCATAATAGCAAAAGCTTCAGGACCTGTGTGAACTGAAATAACACTTGAAGTAAGTTGCTCATTAACAAGTTTAATTGAGTGTTTTTGAGCTTGTTCTTGAACCAATTTATTAACTTTTTCATCTATACCATGCATTCAAGTGAAAACGTAATCTTCTGGTTTATCAACTACTTCCATTACTTTTTCAAATAGTTTTTTAATAGCGCTTGATGAAGTTAATTTGAATGAAACAAATGAAACTGCGTCATTTTTATCATATGAAAGGACAGGATAAATGCTTACTTTTGAAGCGATAAACTTTTTAACTGATGATAATCTACCGCCTGAAATTAAATATTTTAAGTTCATAGGGAGTAAGAATGTGTGTGATTTTTCATTTAGTTTAGCAAGACGATCAATAATAGATTGAACTTCTAAGCCTTGTTCACTTAGTTTTTTAGCATATTTAGCTGCATATAATAATTGAATACCTGAAAAATGATTATCAACTACGTGAATGTTTTTATATTCATTAGACATAGCTGCAACGTGATTTGGTGTAGAAGATAATTTAGATGAGATGCCTAAATAAATAACTTCTTGGTTTTCCTCAGCAGCTTTTTTAACTGTGCTTTGTAGCATATCTAATTTTGGTGATGAAGATTTAATATCAGTTGCAGTAGCAAGCTTCTCTAAAACTTCAAGAGGGTCTACTATACCATCTTGATAAACTTTTTTATCAATTTCTATCTGTAATGGTAAATAATAAAATCCGTGATTTTCTGCTTCGGTTTTTGAGATTCCTGAAAAGGAATCAATGATAATACCTATTTTTTTCATAAATTAAATTATATAGCAATTTATTGTAAAAAATTCTTATATATACATAAAATGTATATATAAAAATATATACATTTTTAGTAATAATTTAGTTTTATTTTTTGACTAAAATGCCTTGTGCACTATGCTAAAAGTATTTTCACACATTTATATATTTATATATGATATAAAAAATATTTAATAATAATTATATTTTAATATAATTATTACTATGACTAAACAAATAACAAAAATCATTTTTCTAACTATTATTACATTAGGTTTCATATGAATTAAATGAAACAAAGAAAAGAAAGCTAAGAATACTATTTACCAAAGTAACAAGCTTCCTTTCAAAGTTGAACAATTAGTTAGTGCTCTAGGTACTAAAGAAAATATTGATAACTTTGAAGTTAAAATAAGTAGACTAGTTATAACAGTTAAAATAAACAACAAAGTCAATACAGAAGCTTTAAAAGAATTAAAAGGTGTAAGTGGAATTTTATTATCTAGTTCTAAAGTATCTATAACACTTGGTGAGTATGCTAATGAATCATTTAGACAATTAGAACAACAAGTAAAATAATGAGGTTACAAAATGAGTAAAGAACAAAACAAATATAAGGTTATTTTAGATAACTTATTAGATGTTTCACAGACTGACTCTTCTATATTTACTAAAATACAAAATAAATATTTTTATGACTTGTATTCACTTATAGGAGATAAAAACTGAGATACGTTTTATAACAATGAAACATTTCGAATAAGTGCGCTAGACAATAATGTAATTACTTTAATTGAAAAGATTTCTAATATATCAGGGCCTGATAACTTAGTCTTATATTTAGAAAGCAAACTTGATGTATTGCATCATTTAAAAATTAAAGTTAATTTAGAAAACATACAACAAGATTGAGAATACTACAAGAACAAGATTTTAAATGACTTACAGTTGATGTTACAAAAGTCAATTACACAATGAAAATTGTTAGATGACAAAGTAACAAACATTCTTGATGAAACAAATATTTGACCTTTATATATTGGTTTCCTATTTATTTCACTTAAGAAAGATGATAAATTCATTTATGCTCCTTTATTCTTAAAACAAGCTTCAATTGATTTTGTAAATGGTAAACCAATTATTAAATCAGACGGAGATATTAAAGTTAATGAAAAACTTGTATTCTTCTTAAATAATAATGATTTCAAGATTTCTATTGACGCAAAATTTAATGACTACAAGATTTCTACTTTAATTAATAAGTTACAAGAAGATTGAAACGATTTATTTGATTTACCAGTTTTGCTTAAAAAGCCTTTTGAGAAAATCTCAAATCTTGAGGAAGAAATTACTAATGAAAACATTAAATTCCATCCAGGTGCTGTTTTAGGAATTTACCAACCTTGAGGTGGGTATGCTAGAAACAGAATGAAAGAGATTGCTCAAAAAGATGAAATTGATAACATCATCAAAGTTGAGTTTAATAAAAACATTTACAAAACTACAGTTGAGCATAATACATATAGAGATAACACAGGATTAATCAAGATAACAGATTCAAACTTATCTCAAGATAAAGCTATCGTAAGTTCAATGCTTCAAAACACTGTTATTTGAGGTCCACCTGGTACAGGTAAATCTCAAACAATAGTTAATATATTAGCTAACATCTTAGTAAGAAAGAAAACAGCAATTGTTGCTTCACAAAAGAGAGCTGCACTTGAAGTTATTAAAAATAGATTAGATGATTTATCTGTATTCTGCTTATTTATATTAAATACAAAGAATACAAACAGAAAATCATTCTATGAACCTATTAAAAAATACTTAGATATGCTTGAAAACTTTAGTGGAACAAATGGATTCCATCCTTTGAATGTTATTTCAGAAAACGAAATTAACTTTATAGATGCTGCTTCTGAATATCTAAATGATTCACTTGCAAAAGATGTTTTGTTAACTTACTACTACTTTGCATCACAAAAGCAAGATTTCGATTATTTAACAGACATAGAGTTTCTATTATCACTTCCAAAAGATGTTAAATATCCAATTGAACCAACAAACCACCAAACAGCTAAAGAATTACTTAAATTAAGTAAATATAAATATTTACCTTTTGTAAAAGAATATAGAAGACTAAAAGAATTAGGTAACTTAATTGACGAAAAATTACCTACATTCAATGGTTCATTAAATGATTTAATGAAATTTGTAAACACAATTGGATTTGAGCACATTAATTCAGAACACAGTCCATTTAAAAAACTTAATAATTTAATTACAGCTTACAAAAACATTCAACCTAGACCACAAAGAATGAGTATAGAAGAAGTCAGAAACTTTGTAGCTCACTTAATAGTGGCTAGAATTAATAAATTTGACGAAAAACTTAAAAAAGAATATAGAGAATTTTCTCAATCAGTAAGAATTCAAAACTTAGAACCTTACAGATTTGTTAAAAAATTCACTAGAATGATTAAACAATTATTCCCAATTGTAGTTGCTACACCTAATACAGATTTATCAGGTTGATCTAAAGAAGAATTTGATTATGCAATCCTTGATGAATCAAGTCAGATTTTCATTGAAAATGCCATTCCTATTCTTTATTTAGCAAAATTAAAAATCTTTGCTGGTGACACAGAGCAAATGAAACCGACTTCTTGATTCGTGCAACGTATTACAGATGATTCGATTTTTGGTAAAGTTGAATCAGTTCTAGATTATGCACTTTCACTAGGAGTTCATAATGTTATGCTTGATAAGAATTACCGTTCAAATCACGCTGAACTTATGGGATTCTCATCAAAAACCTTCTACCAAAGTAAACTTAACGTTTTAGATTCTGCCAATGCTTGAAATAATGAACCAATTGAAGTTTACCAAGTAGATGGTTCTTGAGACCAAAACAAAAATATCGTTGAAGCTAAATTAGCTATAGACAAAGTAATAGAAAATATAGATAAACATAAGAAAATAATTCTTTTATCATTTAACGTTAAACAAAGTAATTACATAACAGAATTGATTTACAATCAATATCCATTACTTGAAAAAGCAATTCACAGCAAAAAACTTTTAATCAGAAACATTGAAAACATCCAAGGGGATGAAGCTGACTTAGTCATTGCAACGATTGCTTACGATAAGAACACAAAATTATCATCTACATACGTTTCACGTCCGGGTGGTAAAAATGCTCTTAACGTTGCGATTTCACGTGCTAAAGAAAAAATGATTATCATTAAGACAATCAAGTCTGAAGATATAATTTTAACACCTGAAATATCTGATGATATTAGAGTATTCAAATCTTGACTTCAATTCTTAGAAAAAGAATCAGAACAAAGAAGAATTGAAATCAAAGAATCATTTGATCAAAACCATTATTCAATTTCAAATACTAAACTTAAGGACGACTGATTTAAAAACTTAGTATTTAATAGAATTAAAAGTGCAATTGCATATGATCCAAACTTTGAAGTGTTCAAAGATCACATAGTCGGTTCATTAGATATAGACATTGTAGTTACATACAACAAAATACCATTCAAATGTATTTCATTTGACACAATGTACTATGCAAATTCAAAAGAAAATTTCGTGTCTTTATATGATGCTGTTAAATTCTTAAAATCTAAATCATATGATGTGGAAGTTGTTACACCTATTAACTGAATTTGAATTCAAAATCAAATCGATAGTTGATTTACACCTGAAAAAACAAAAGAGTTTAAATCAACTTCAAAAGGCCAAGTAACAAATACTTACACAATTAACAAAACTGTAGAACACGAAATTGTTAAAGAACCACAAGCACAAAATCAAATTTTAACTGCGCAAATCACAATTGAACCAATTGCTGAAGAAGCAAATGAAGTTGATTTAAATATTAATGACGAACAAATAAGCAAAGGTGAAGAACAACCTGCAGATCAAGTTGTAATTCACTCAGAAGAAAAAGCTGAACCTATAACAGAAACTATTTTAAAGAAACAAATCTTTGACTTTGATTCATCTAATGAAGATGAAGTAAAAGAAGTTATGAAAACCAAAACTTCAGAAAAAATTGAAGAACAAAATGAACATGAAGAAATCAAAGACACATTTGAAGAAGAAATTGATTCAGAAGATGAATTAGTTGATGAATCAAACTCAGAAAACGATAATAAAACAGAAAATCAAAATGATTCAAATGTTTATGAAGAAATCTGAACATTTGAAGGCAATGAAGCTTCAAATGATAATATTGAAACTAAACAAATAATAGAAGATATACAAAATGAAGAAATTAATGAAGAACTTGTTGTTGTAGAAGAAACAGTAATCAAAGAAGAACAAACAACAAAAGAAGCGTTCATTAATCAAGGTGAAATTGATTCATCATTTGATGACATTTTCCAAATCAAACCAGAAAATATAGAAGAACAAATAACACAAGAATTTGTTGCAGACAATACTGAAGAACAACAAACTTCTACAGATTTACAAAAATTACAAGTAGATGACCTAGATTATAGTGATGAAGATGATGATAATTTTGTATTAAATTATGAATCATTTAACCCAAGAGCCGTTATAAAAGAAGAGCAAATGACACTTGATAAAGTTGAACAAGCCGAAGAAGTGTTAAATAAGAAAAAATCTTATATAATCCGTCCAACGATACAAGATAAAACAGAAGAATGAATTTATGATGGACAATATGATGACTTTTAATAGATAGGAGAACTTATCATGACAATCGAAAAATTTTTAACATTTATGTCTAAGGATGTTAAAAGAAATTTAATTATTCACTTATTTACTTGCCACGAAAAAGAATGTGACGTTTTAGATTTAGTTGACCTTTTAAAGGAAAAACAAGCTAATGTTTCAAAACACTTAGGTGATTTAAGAAGAGATAAAGTGGTAGCTAGAACAAAACAAGGTAAAAACTCAAAATACTACGTAACAAATGAATTTAAAAAACAATATGGTTACTTAGTTGAAGAAATTATGGAACACTCAGATCCTGCTTTACTTAACAAAATGGCTTGCAAATGTTTTGCAGATGGACACGTAATGGAAGTTGGAGAACACAATCACAACTTAAAATATGTTTCAAGCGTAAACAAAAAATAATATGCAAAAACCAATTCCAAGAATTACTTTCTGAAAATTGACAAAAGGCATTCGAATATATTGTCTTTTGTCTATTTTTACAATTTTAGTAGAAGTTTTAATGCAGGTATTTTTACCTGATGTTTCAAAAGATGTAATTAATGCATTGCAAAATAATACTGCTGATATTAATTTTGTACTACAAAAAGGAGCTATTCTAATAGCTTTTGCTATTATTGCGCTTCTAACAGGTATATTAGGTACATATTTTTCAAATATTGCATCCACTAGATATGCTCAAAACATTAGAAACGCAATAATTAAACAAGTTAATGAATTTTCATTTGAAGATATTGACCATTTTACAAATGGTTCTATCTTAAATAGACTTAATATAGATGTGAATAATGTTCAAATATCATTTGGGTTCATAATCAGAACTTTTATTAGGCTACCTATTATATTTTTATTATCACTTACAATGTCAATTAAACTATCATTAACTTTATCATCTATATTCTTAGTAACATTACCAATATTATGTAGTTTCTTTGTTTTAATCTGATTTATTAGTTTTCCTAAATTCAAATTAATGTATAAACAATATGATTTATATAATCAAAAAATTCAAGAAAACTTAAACAGCATTAGAACAATCAAATCATATGTAACTGAAATCTCAGAATACAACAAAGTTGCGTCTTTAGCTAATATACTTAAAGATACTAATATTAAAGTTAATAAGTACTTAACTTTTAACAACTTATTAATTAATGGAATAATTTATAGCTCATTTATTACACTTGCAATAGTTGGAACACAATTATATTTAGGACAAAAAATTCAAATCGGTACAATTATGGCATTTGGTTCATACATCTGAATGGTTTCAGTATCTCTAATGGGAATTATGAACGTTTTAAGTCAAATTTTAATGTCAATTCCTGCTTCAAAAAGAATTAAAGAAATTTTAAATTATGTTCCTACTATATCAGATGCAAAAGATGCACTCAAACACAATGTAATTGGGGATATTGAATTTAAGAACGTTTCATTTTCATATACAAATTCAAGTCATCAAGCACTCAAAGATATTAATCTTAGAATTCCATCTAATAGTTCATTTGGGATTATTGGGCAAACTGGTTCAGGAAAAACTACACTCATTAACTTAATTCCTAGATTTTATTCAGTTAAAGATGGAGCTATTTTAATTGATGGGATTAACATTAATAAGATTCAAAAAGATAATCTAAGACAACAGATTTGCGTTGTATTTCAAGATCCAACTTTATTTAAAGGAACTATTAGAGAAAATATGCTTCTTGCTAATCCTGATGCAACTGATGAGCAAATTTACCAAGCATTATCAGAAGCAAACATTTATGACTACGTCTATGGATTAGAAGATAAATTAGATCACGTAGTAGAACAAAGAGGGAAAAACTTCTCTGGTGGTCAAAAACAAAGATTAGCAATTGCTCAATCATTACTTAGGCAACCTAAAATCTTAATTTTAGATGACTCAACATCAGCGCTTGATTCTAAAACAGAAAATCACGTGAAAAATGCTGTGTCAAAATTAGAAAATTGCACCAAAATTATCATTGCACAAAAGATTAGTTCAATCAAAGATTGTGACAATATCATCTTGTTACAAGATGGAAAAATTCAAATTCAAGGTAATCACAAGTATTTACTTAAACATAGTAAATACTATAATGAACTATACCAATCACAACAAAATTCAGGAGGTTTAGATGAGGTTGATGCAATCATTTAAATCACCTAATCACAATCTTAATTTAAAACTAACTAAAGAAGAAAAGTTAGATTCATTTAAGAAGTTAGTTTCTTTATTATGAAAACATAATAAAGGATGATTGCTTTTAGTTTTTATTTTAATTATATTTAGTGCAATGGGTAATATATATAACCAACTATTTTTAGGATATGTAATAGTTGACAAATTATTGTTAGGAACAATTCCATTTAATGAAGATAAGTTTTACACAATTATTTGTGTATCTGCACTTATTTTCTTAACAAGTATTATTTGTGATTTCATAGCTAATAGAATAATGATATCTATTGCCTATAAAACAATGACTAAATTACGTTTGAACTTATATGAGCATATACAAACTTTACCTATTAAATACTTTGATTCTAAATCTAAAGGAAATCTAGTATCTAGATTTACTTCAGATATAGACACACTTAGAATGTTTCTATCAAGAACAATAATTACAATTATTCAATCGTTTATAACTTTAACTGTATCACTTACAATTTTATTTGTACTTAACTGATTGCTTAGTTTAATAATGATTACTTTAACAATACTAATAGCACTTAGTTCATACATTATTAGTAAAAAATCAAGTAAGTACTTTATTAATAAACAAAAAAATAATGGTCAAATAATAGGTTACGCCGAAGAAGTTATTTTAGGACTTAAAACTATTAAAATGTATGGTCAAAGTGCTAATGTAATTAAGAAGTTCTCTGATATTAATAACACACTAACTAAAAACAGTTTTAAATCTGAATTTATTTCTTCAATCATATGACCTTTATCTAAGAATTTAAGCAACATTGCTTATGCTCTTGTTATTATGATTGGAGCAATTGTTGTTATCACAAACCAATCAGGTGACGGAGTTGCTTTAGGATTAACAATCGGAATTCTTGTTTCATTTTCTCAATCAGCTAAAAATTTCTCAGGCCCAATTTCAACAATGACTCAAACAGTAAGCTCATTTATGCTTGCGTTAGCTGGTTCAAAAAGAGTTTTCGATATATTAGCTCAAAAAAGTGAAATTAATCAAGGAACTATCAAATTAGTTAAAGTAATTTATGAAAATGATAAATACACTGAAGTTAATTTAAATGATAAGGATGGTTTCTATGTTTGAAAAACACAAGTAGGAAATCAAATCATATACCAAAAAGCACAAGGGAAAATTGAATTTAAAAATGTATATTTTAAATACAATGAAAATAATGAAAAATGCACATTAAAAGATATTAGTTTTGTAGCTAATTCAGGAGATAAAATTGCATTTGTTGGACCAACTGGTGCTGGAAAAACAACAATAGTTAACTTAATAACTAGATTTTATGAAGTAACTGATGGAGTGATATTGTATGACAATATACCTATTGAAAATATTGATAAATATTCTCTTAGAAAATCTATTGGTTATGTGCTTCAAGAAACAAGATTGTTTACAGATACAATTCAAAACAATATAACATATGGTTCTGATTTATATGATGAACAAATGCTATCTGATATTTCAAAAACAACCAATTTATTTGAACATATAGAAAAACTAGATGATAAATACTCAACTATGTTAACTAATTCAAGTTCTAATTTATCTCAAGGACAAAAGCAACTTATTTCTATAGCTAGAGCTAGCTATAAAAACCCAATAGTTTTAATATTAGATGAAGCAACATCTAATATTGATACACATACAGAATTTCAAATAGAAAAAGCAACCGATAAGTTGCTTCAAAACAAAACATCATTTATCATAGCTCACAGATTAAGCACAGTTAAAAATGCTACTAAAATAATTGTTATAAATGATGGACAAATCATTGAACAAGGTTCTCACGATGAACTTATAAAAAATGAAAATTTATACGCTCAACTATGAGAATATGCTTCAAACAAATAGCAGGAAAAATTAATTTCTTGCTATTTTTATATATAAAAATAGAGAGCTTCATAAATCACAAAAAAATGTAATTTAGAGAAGTGATTTTTTAAAAAATTAAACAAGTTATTTTACTATTAATTAATCACAAGTAAGGTATTTTTACTTTTATTCATATAATTTAGACTTAAAAGTTTTAAATTATCACAATTAAATCAGTTTTGAAGACTGTTTTTTGTTGTTAAGAGTACACTAAAAATAAAAATATTTATAATATTCATAATAAATTTTTAACAATAAAATACAGTATTTATATTTTATAAATAAAAGTTTCAAGAGTAAAAATTCTTGACTTTGGAAAGGATTTTTTATGAAAAAAGTTAAAAAATATTACCTATAACTACCGTGATTGAAGAAGTTGCTGCTGCAAATGTTTCTGTTGTTTCAGCTACAGCTATTGATGCTACAGGTAAAAAAGTTTACAAACAAGAAATTAATGCCTTCACATATATGAAAAATGATCAGAGAGGTTGGGTTATTGATGCAACTGCTGATCAAGCTTTTATAGATAACATCATTTAATATGCAAGAGAAATGAAACAAGGTCATCAATTAGTTTATCGTAATCAAACTGAATATGTTGCCAATTATTTAAATGAAAAATAGATATGGCATAGCAACTAAACGTAGCGCTGTTATACAATTTATTGATTTAATATAAATATTCCGTACCGTAAAAGATTTTACGCATAAAACTTCTATAGTAGCTAAACATAGAGAGTGAGTTAAGTTTGCTTTACCAAATTTGAAATATCAATTGATAGTCTTGATGGTGATGATGTATATCAAACTACTAAAGAAGAAATAATTTAATGATTAGAAGATGAATCTAAATAATCAATTATTATCATAATATAATACAATTTTAAAATAACAAGACTATTTAATCTTGCTATTTATAATATTTAAATACTGTTTATAAGCGTGTTTTAAGAATGCTTTTGACTTGTTATATGTAAGAATATTCAAAGCTCTTTTCATAGGGTAAAAATGCACTTTTTTGACCTCTGAGAGCTGTCTCTTAGGACAAGAAGTGGTTTTAATATCTGCTAAGAAGTAAGTTACTTCTTTTCAGTTACATGTTTGACTAACAAAATATGTGTCAACATAAAATTTGTTTGGATAAATTGTTATATTTTTAATTGATGTTTCTTCAAAAACTTCGCGATGTGCTGTGTCAAGTTTTGTTTCGTTATTTTCCATATGTCCTTTAGGAAAATTTCAAACATCATTAATTTGTTTAATTAATAAAACTTTAATTTGTTTTTTGAATTGTTTGAAAACAATTGCACCACACGAATATTCAGATACTTTTTGATTCATTATTTTTGATTTTCCAATCATTGTGTAGCTAATTGTTTAAGTTTTTCAACTTTGTTAAGTTGTTCTCAAGGTAAGTGTAAATCATTTCTACCAAAGTGTCCGTAGTATGCTGTTTGTAAGAAAATAGGTTTTCTAAGACTGAGAGCTTCAATGATACCTTTAGGTGTTAAATCAAATAATTGAGTTACAAAGTCAGCAATTACACTGTCTGGAATGTTTTTAAATGTACCAAATGTTTCAATCATAATTGAAACTGGTTTAGCAACACCAATTGCATAAGCAATTTGAACTTCACATCTGTCTGCTAAGTTAGAAGCAACAATGTTTTTTGCAATTCATCTAGCAGCATATGCAGCTGATCTGTCAACTTTAGTTGAATCTTTACCTGAGAATGCTCCTCCACCGTGTCTTGCTGAACCACCATATGTATCGACAATGATTTTACGTCCTGTAAGACCTGTGTCACCAATAGGTCCACCTATAATAAATTGACCTGTTGGGTTGATTAAAATGTGTTTAGGCGCATCTAAGTTGTATTCTTTTAATACAGGTAAGATGATTTGTTCTTTAATGTATTTTTTAAACTCTTGTTCGTTGTAGTTTTTAGAATGTTGAATACTTAATAAAACTGTATCTACAAATACATTGTCTTTGTCTGTGTAATCTAATGTAACTTGAGATTTCATATCAGCTTTAGCTCATTTGAATTCTGTATTTTGTCTTAAGTTTTCAGCTCTTTTAACTAAAGCATGAGCTAATGTAATTCCTAAAGGCATATATTCAGGTGTCTCGTTAATTGCATAACCGAACATTAAACCTTGATCACCAGCACCGATTTCGTGTCCTTTTTCAACACCCATAGCGATGTCTTCACTTTGTTTTTTGATGTCTGTAATGAAACTTGTTTTTGTTGTGTAGTATCCAAGTTCTTTTAAGATATTTTTAGCAATTTCTATAACATCAATATCAGCAGATGATTTAACTTCTCCTGCTATGAAAATATTATGCCCACTTGCCATTGTTTCAATAGCAACTTTTGATGTTGGATCTAAAGCAAGGTAAGCATCTAAGATTGCATCAGAAATTTGATCACATAATTTATCTGGGTGACCTCTTCCAACTGATTCACTTGTAAAAAGTTTTCTCATTTTATCTCCTAATTTAATCAAATGTTCACTAATCATTCAGTCATTTATTTTGGGCTAATAAATTCATTGAAAAGTTAGCAAGATAATTTTACTATAAATCCATTAAATAACCTCGTGCTTGCTTTTGTTTTTCAGGACAATGAGTAAGAAAAATAAGGGAAATGAAGCAAAAATTTTGTTTTGAAAATAAGATGAAAATTGCAAAATAAAACCCACCAAAATAGTGGGTTTTAAATTGATCATTTATTATTAAGGTAATACTAATGTTTGTGTGTATTCTTTATTATTTTCGCTTGAAACTTGGTATTTAATTGTAACTGATTTGTTTTCTTGATCTAATGTTCCACTAAGAAATTTATTCTTTTTTAAAACAATGTTTGATACGTTTAAACCATCTTTAAGTGCGAATAATTTGTTGTTATCTTTATTACCACCAGATGTTATACCGAAGAATGCACCACTATTGTATGATTGTAATAAACCGTTTGTTTTAATACTTTTTTGTTTATTATCATATGTATCTTTAGCGTTAGCATATGTAGCTGTTGGTAATAGAACGAATGCATCTTTGTATGCTGATTCAACTTCTGGAGCAGATTGTTCAGATGATGTAGAACTAGTATTAGCTGATGATTCCTTCTCTGCTGGAGCTGGTGTTGTTTCTTTAGCTTTTAATCCTTTAATAAGAACTTGTGAGAATTTTCCGTTTAATGCTTCTGTTAACTCTGCAACTTGTGTTTGACCTGATTTTACAAAGTAGAATATTTTTTGTCCTTCAGTAACCATAGGAACAATTGTTTCAAATTCAAAACTAATTTTTGCACTTGTTTCAGATGTGTCATTTGGAAGAGTTTCTATTTTTGTAATTTTGAATTTAGATGCATCTTTGAAGTTGTTATCTAATACATACCCATATTCTTGACCACCAGCTTTTGGAAGGATTGTCATTGGTGTGAATTTTAATGCTGCTGTAACATTGTCAACTGTTAAGTCACTAAATGAAACTTCACTCATACTTTTTTTATTTAATACTTCTAATAATTTTGCTTCGTCAATTGTGAACGCTTTTTGAACATTGTATGTATTAACAATACCAGCAGCACTCATTGCTAAAACGGGTAATTGTGTAACTTCCACTTCATCTTCTGATGATGTAGCTTCTGTGCTTCCTGATTTGTACATAAAGATATCATTGTGTGATTTGTCATCTAAGTATAAGTATGGAATAACTTTAGTTTTTCCTTCTTTAAGATTTGAGCTTGCATCTACTACTGTAAATGCTCCTTTAACTAAATCATCACCTGTAACTGATACTTTGATTACATTTTCTAATGTTTTGTTTGTGTATGAACCAGTTAAATATCTAGCACCGGCCGAAACGCCTTTAACAGTTTGTGGTTGAATTGCAAGGTTGTTTTCTTGATCTTTATCAACCGATGTTGAAATTGTTGTTAAAACTGCTTTGAATTTTTTATATGCTTGGTCTTTTGAGATATAACCTTCAACTTCGAAGTCTTCTGATGTAGGATTTGCTTGACCTTCTTTTGTTGTTTTAACAGTAATTTTAGCTTTTCCTGCAAACAATAATTTCTTAGCAGCTATACCCTCTTCTGTATCGGTTTTTGATAATTCATACAAGTCAACTACTGATTTTTCAACAAGTGTAACACCTTCTGGAACATTAATTGTAAAGTCGTTAATATCAGCTACGTAAGCTGTTTTCTTTCCTATAGCATCTGCATTAAGTGTTACTGATACTTTTTTCTCTTCTACTAGTGGTGTTACCGGATCTGTATTAGGAGTTTCACTTTCTCCTCCGTTTCCGTTTACAGGATTCATTGATCCACCGTCTCCTGGATTAGCAGGATTACCTGTTCCCGGATTTTCTGATCCGTTCCCATCACCATCTTTAGGGTTGGTTGAAGTTCCTGGGTTTGTAGGTTGTTCTGAATCTTTTTTCTTGTCGTCTTTATTAAATTTTCCTAAAGCTGCCATAGGAATTGTAATAATAGCTGTTCCTAATGCTGCAGCTCCTAAAATAGTGAATGCAACTTTTCAAGCTCTTTTCATAATTTCTCCTTTTCAATTTCAATTTTGAAAATTGAAAAATAATTTAACTAATTTTCATTTTTAATTTGTCTAATGATTTCGTCAATTTTGTATCCATTCTTAGAAACTGTATCTAAGTGAAAATGAACTGAAGGAACCTTACGTCAATCAAGTGATTTGGATAACACTTTTTTAACATAACCTGCTGCATTGTTTAATGCTTCGATACCTTTTTCTTCGTTTTTGAATAACGATACAAACACTTTCACATGTGACAAGTCAGGCGATAGTTGAATATCCATCACTACTGGGTCTATTACATTTGAATTTGTAATATCATTAGTCACTATGTCAGCAATCAATTGATGTAATCTTGCTTCTTTTCTTTTTAAACTAATTTCGTTCATAGTTAAATTATACTTTCTTTCTTATTTGAATATATATAAATAATCTTGAGTTGCTAACATCATAAGCAAGTGATGAGTGCTAAGAAAAAAAATAGGGTCTGTGTTCATTTAATCACATCACAAAATTTCAACCAATAATCTCTTTCAAAATTGAAGGAGATTTTTTGTATGCAAAACTTTGAAAATATCAAAATCAAAGGTGTAGGTTCAGTAATTGCTGAATGAATGGAAAAACCAAACTTGAACCAAATGACTTTAAAAGGGACAGGATTTAAGTTTATAGACAATGAACTTCAGGGGTTAAGACCTTCACAATTCATTGTTTTAGGGGGAAGACCCGGAACAGGGAAAACAACCTTTTTAATTAACTTGATAAATGAACTCAACAGTTCATTAGATAAAAATGAGTGTGTGTTGTTCATTTCATTAGAACAAACTGCTTCAGAGATAACACAAAAGCTTTTATCTATGAATACGTTTTATGAATTAAAAAACTTTTATGAGTCTTTAAATATAGTTAAAGATTTAAAAGCTTTCAATAAGATGGGTTTTGATAGAGTGATTGAAAATTCAAAATGTTATTTTATAGATGATCCTGATATAAGAGCAGAACACATTAAAAACTTAATTGTATTTTTTGAACAAAGAACACAAAAGAAAGTTAGAGCCGTTTTCATAGACCATATACAAATACTTTCAACAGCTAAACATTTTTCTAGTAAGTATGAACAAATTTCATATATATCAAGAATATTAAAAAAGTTAGCTTTAGATACATCTATTCCAGTTGTTGCTCTTTCTCAAATGAGTAGAGACTGGACAGTTTCACAACAAAGAAAACCAAAAACAACAAAAAAAGTAAATGAAAAAGAACAGCAACCTAAACCAGTTGAAAAGTTAAAAGCAGAAGCACCTGTTCTTACTGATTTAAGGGACAGCGGAAGTATAGAACAAGATGCTGATATTGTGTTGTTTCTATATGAGAGAGACATTGAAGAGAACAAAGAGAGACAAAACTTTTCAATAGTTAATTTATCAATTGCTAAAAACAGAAATGGATGTATAGGGAAAGAACAAGAAATTGTATTCATTCAATCTTTAGCTTTAATGATTGAATTAACACAAGAAAATCAAGCTTGAATTGTTAGTGCTTTTAAAAATCTAGAGAAACAAAGAAAGGA
This sequence comes from Mycoplasma sp. 888, assembly GCF_035609225.1. Classification (NCBI taxonomy): domain Bacteria; kingdom Bacillati; phylum Mycoplasmatota; class Mollicutes; order Mycoplasmatales; family Mycoplasmataceae; genus Mycoplasma; species Mycoplasma sp. 888. The sequence continues at coordinate 367,343 of NZ_CP141192.1, read as the reverse complement.
AAGAGAAAATGGAAAACAATAAAACAATCAACAACACCTTTCACAAAGGTTTCTCATATTGTGAAGGTGTTGTATATGTTAAAGAAGTAGGTCAATTAATTACAAAAACAACACAAAGTGGTTTTGAAATTAAAGAATTATATGTTGATGTTCTTTATGCTGACAAATTCCATTCAGAGAACTACAGACCAACACCTGCTTCAGCTAAACTAAAATTCACAGGAAAGCAAGCAGAACAAGCGTCTAAAGAAATTCAAATGGGACACTTCTTAAATTTCTATGGAAGTGTATTAGCAAATGATTTCAATAATGAACACACCAATCATATATTTAATACATTTATGTATCTAATTTATCACTATCAGATACTTAACAAATACGTATCAGAAGTAATTGCTTACCATATAGCAGATGCATATAAAGCAGTTCAAGGAACATTTATTTTTGTAAATGCTTCAGTTGAATTATTAACTGATGAAATCAGAACAGAGAAAAACTTTGTATATTGTAAAGCTGCTATTCCATTAAAGGACAATCAAAAGAAATTTTTAACATTAATCAAAACCTTGAAAGTAAGACACCCTGCTATGATGGATGGAGCAGTTCCACCGATATATGAATCACCTTATCTAAATAAAAAAGGTTCAAGAGCATTTGTAAAGTTTGTCCCTTTAGTTCAAAAGAACTTATCAAAAGATCAAAAGACAACATATTATCAAGTGTATGGAAGTTATGAAGAACTTTCAATGGTTGAAGAACCACAAGAAAAACCAACAGAGACAAAACCAAAACACGAATCAAGTTTTGAATTTGTAGAAGAAAATTAGGAAGTTAATATGTCGTTATTTCCACTCGAAAAATTAAAAGAGATATTACACTATACAGATCTTCCAGATAATCCTGCTTTTGATGCTTTTGAAAGCTTTGAATTCTTTGAAATTCAGAGTGGAGCAAAAGGGGTTTCAAAGTCTTTCAATGGTGCTATTATCACACTTTATAGATTAGCTAATGAAATCAATTTTAACTCTGTTTGATGTAGAAATCAATACAACCATATTAAAAATACATTGATACCAATGTTTCAAAAAGCCGCAGACTTTTTAGAAACAAAACACAAAATCAACATCAAGAGATATTTAGTTTTTACACAAGATGCTATCTACTGAAGTGATGGGACTGATACTAAAACAAGTAGAAAAATTTTGTTTCAAAACTTCGAAAAAATTCAAGCATTCCAAGGTATTACATTACCAAAAGCAGATTATTATTTTGGGGAGTTAGTTATTGATGAACCAATTGAAGACCCAGAAAACACAAACTATACACCAAGTCAATTAAGAGATTTATATCAGAATCAAAGAGAAAATATACCTTTATTAATTCAAAACACCGTTTTGAGAACTAAAGCACCACAAGATACAAAATTAAAAGTTAAGTTCTTTTATAACATTTTTACAACAGAGCATTTTTTAATAACTGATTATCATAATAAGGTCATTCCATTAATTTCACATAATGGAACAACTAACATTCAAGTGTTAGATAGATTAGTTAATGATAAGTTTATTTATGAAACGTCTCCAACGTTCTCTGAAGGTTTAGGTATTAATGTAATTATGTACTCAAAACTATTCACTCCAAATAGTGAAATGAGCGAAATACAAAAAAAACAATTTGAACTTTTAAAATCAACTAACTTTAGATTGTGAGTTATTACTGTAGCAGGTTTTGCTTTTGTTAATGAAGATAAACAAAGTGCTTTTTATCTTAAAAGTTTAATCTATGATAACAACAATTTTAATAGCAATATTGAGTTCATTACAAAAGAGCAAGTATCAGAGTTTATAAGAGCAGGAAAAGTTTTAGGTGTTTTTGATGGATACGACCCCGGGAAGAGCGATAATGCTTCTTGATGTAGAACGCTGCTTTTAGATGATGGAAAGATTGTAATATTAGATGCTATAGAAGACCTTAAAAGATTCTTCAAACATAGACCAACAAGAGTTGAAGTTAATAAGTTATTAATTGATTTGATTATTAAAAGCAATATTTGAATATTTGAAGAGTTAAAAAATTCTTATCATACAAATGAATTTTTTAACTTAAACAAATTTGAGAATGTTATCTTAACGGATAATGACCATGTAAGCGATTATGTAAATCTGGAACTTCAACAATTAGTTAACAAGTTTCCAGATTTCAAAATATATTCAAGATTAGCAAATAGAAAAGATACAAGAACTGAAAAGTTCGGTATCGAAAGTAGACAAAGATGAACAGAGTGAATCTTTGGGAATAATATGGTGTATATCTTAAATACAAATGATACAACAAAGCTATTAGAAAACTTATCAAAGCAATATGTTGAACCTGGAGAAAAGAAAAGAGATGAAACTGTTTTTCCAGAGATATATGACTTAATAAATGCTTTTGAAATGTCTAACAGCTTAACATACAAAAAGCAAAAAGTGCTTTGAAATTTAGCACAGCAAGGAGAGAATTATGGCGTTAGATAATGAAGCAATTTTTAAGAAAGGAGCTATGGTTATAAATAACTCTATTATTCCAACTGAAATTGATAATGAATTCAAGATTAATTCAAGAAGCTTTTTTGAAAAGCAAGGTGCTTTGTTACAAGTTTCTGAATTAGCAACAGAACTTCCAACCTTTGAATTCAAAAATGGAAAAGAAGAGTTTTATGCTTTCTTAAAGAAAAATGACTTTCTTGCAATTATTCAACAATTAGAAAAGTTTTTATTCACAAAAGGAATTTGAGCTTTAGGAATTAGAAACAATAAAAAGGTGGTTTTAGCTCAAGTTATTGATTATGAAACAAATGATGACAATGAGTTAGTTTATTTACAAATTAACACAGGTAAGTTATCAAATGGAGTAGATGAATACGACACATTTATAACATATGATTTATTAAATAATAAAGGTTATGTTGAAAAATCAATTGTCGATAAAAACGGAAAAAGACAACCACTTTCAAGTTTATTAGGAAAAAGATATAAACAAGAAATATTCAAAGATAACTTTATTCCTTTTGTTATCTTCAAAAACAATTCAACAGGACAAGCAGAAATGGACTTGATAGACCAAGAGTTATTCTCTCTATTAGATATCAAGTTAAGTGCTTTATATTTTGATAGCTTCTTATCTGCTCCAATTCCTTTAATCAATTGAGATTTAGGAAACTCAAAATCAAACAGTGTATCTAAATCATTGTTTTCATTAGGTAAAGATAGAATTATTCAAACACATTCAATAGCACCTTATAGTGATCAAATGGTTAAACCTTTTGAAATAGCTCAATCACAAAGCACCGCACTTTCAACAATTCAATCAATTGAAAGTATTATGTATTGAATCAAACAAGCTTTAATATTCAAGAAAGACTCAACAGATGGTGGAACACATAACATTCATTCAGTTGAAGCACAACAATTAAATAGCTCATATAATCACTATATTGAAGGTAAAGCAAACTTAAGAGAAATATATTATGAAAAGTTTGCTAGATTAGTTTTAAGAGTGTTAGGTTTAGATTATTTACAAGAAATAAATGTTATAACAACAAGCTCTTCAAAATATTTAGAACAACAAGCAAAGATATTATCAACTGACCAAAACGGTGTTTTATTAAACAAAAATCAAGACATTCAAGAAACAGCAATAAGTGGGGTAAGTGATGAACTTCAATAATGAAACATCAAAGTTATATGTTTATAAGATTGAATCAGATAAACCTTTAACCTTCATCAAAAATAGTATCAATGTTATTAACTTACCGGAACCTGAAGAGTTTGAAGTTATCAAGTTAAATCACACAAAACTATCAAACACTTTATTAGATGATGGAAATGTTAGCAATGAGTTGTTTAATTCTTACACAATCACAGGAGAAAGTGATTTGTATGAATATTTAGAAGTTAAACCATCTAAAAACATATTTTATCTTTTTACTTTTGATAGTCCTTATGTGACTCAATTTAATGAGTTCTATATTATTGAAAATAAAGTTGATAATATAGAAATAAATGATGTGTTAGAAGCATATGCAGAGATATCACTAACTCAATTAGATTATTACAAAGAACTTCATAATATCGATTTTGTTATTAGAAAAAATGACCCTGTCGATTTAACAGTTGATAACTTTGTTTTAAAAATGAATAAGGGAGCTTTAATCAACTCTATTAACTTCTTAAATGATAAAGATAGATTGATTAATATGGATAACAGGTCACCGTCTCCTTATATGCTTACAATCAACCCTTTTAATGTATTTAAAAACAGATATTCTTTAAACTTTTGGAGTTTAGCAAATAACAATTTTTATCTATTTAATGAATATCGTAAAAACAATAACAAAATTCCACAAAATGAATTTTTAGATTTTATAAAAGAATTAATAAGTGCAACTAATACAGTGAAGTCAGGTTATAAAGGACTTAATGAAGAAGCTGTCAAGAAGTTTGAAGAAAAACATGGAAAAATATCAGACTTAAAGAATTGAACAGATAATGAAATCAAAACAAAATTAAATCGATATTTTGTTTCTGGAGAATTTGAAAAAACAAACATATTAAAAAACTATATATTAGCTTTTTCAAATATGCTTACAACATCATATGCGTGAAAAGGTGGTCTTAATGACGAAAACTTCCTTTATTCTCCTTTAATCTCTTGATATAACAACGGAGAGTATAAATGATTTTCTTACTTATATGATGTCGCTGCTAATGGAGATATCGTATCAAGAACAAAAAATACATTTTTAAATAATAACACTTTTATGTTTAATGGTTCAAATGTTCAACTTCCAATTTTAGAAGAAACATTAACAGAGATTGATTATTCATCAACACCTGTTGAGTTTAATGATAAGTCTTATAACTATAATTGACCTTTTTACTTATTTTTAAAACCATCAGGATTTAAGAAATTGGTTGAATATAGTGCTGCTATTAATCAAAATATAGCATCAAGCACAAGGTCAGTAATTGTCCCTTATAGAGTAATTGATGTTGTAATTAGTGAATCAAATCGACCATCAGAAAGATTCTATATTCCACCAACTGTTATTTCACAATTTATAAATAATCACCCTCAATATGGTGGAGAATCAATTTATCATTTTTATGACTTTGAAAGATATCAAAACAGTTTTCTATCAGTAAATACTGATTTAATTTATGGTGAAAGATATAACTGATATAAAAACCTTATAAAAGGAATTAAGGAATTTGAAAGTCAAGCAAGATATCATTATCATATTAGTGATGATTACGAACTTGTAGATTATAAGTTAGCATCTAAATGAATAAGGTCTGAAATTTTTACAGCACACGGTGGTCACGGTGGAGTTGCTCACGTTTCTTCACTTGGAAATATTAGACAAGATTATATTAATAAATGATTAGCAGAAGCTGATGTATCGCTTCCTGAATTTAATAAATATCCAAATATAAAATTTCCGCTCTTTGATAAACACGGAAATGAAATAAGTAAAAAACCAGGTTGAGCTGATTATCCGAAAGACTCAACAATTGGTTTAGCACAATTTGTTTTTTCAAACAAACCAAATGCAATTAAACCACATCAATTTTATGAAACACTAAACAATACAATATTTAACTCTCCTGATGAGTTTGTTAAGTCAGTAGGTTTAGTTGATGAAGATTTTCAAGACCATAACAGCATTGTTCTTCATAAAGAGAATAACGATGCTGTTAGAAGTATAGAAATCAGAGCGTTATGATTAGATTCTATTTTAATTAACGATATAGAAATCCCAATCAATAACAAACCATATAACAAAATTATTTTTTGATAAGAAAGGACAAGGAACTGCGGCCTTATAAAGACAGAACATTATGGAAATTATCAAGAAGATTTCACAAAAATTAGGTCTTTCTGACCAAGAAACTTTTCAAAAATTAGGATTGTCTGAAGATGCTAAAAGAACTCAAATTCTTAATGCTTTAGATACATATGCTATTTTTGAAACAAAAGAAGAATTAGAGAACTATATTAAAACAAAGTTATCAAATAAAGAACAAGAGATTGAAACTCTAAAATCGACTCTTTCTGAATTTGAAACAACAAAAGAACTCTATTCAAAACTTATTGAAGAGAATAAACTAGCAAAAGAAAACATTAAGTTAATTGTTGATAATACCATTGATACAATGAACTTTAAAGGAAAAGTTAACAAAGAAAAGATTGAGCTCAATAATTTAGATTTTGCTAATTTAAAAACTTCAATATTAAAACAAGCTTCTGAACTAGGTTGAGAAGTTAAAGAAGAAACACCAGAACCAACACAAAGCAAAGAACCACAACAAGAGTTCAAAGCTAAGTATTGGGGTAATGGAATAATCATAGATTAAAGGAGATAAATACGATGAATACACAAATTAAATCAATTTTAACAAGTGAAAAGAGTTTAGTTGATGCGTCAAGCTCAGACTCACCAATTACACTTTCACAAATCACAGCAACACAATTGGTTGATTACTACAAAGACAGATCACTTTTTTCAAAATACGCACAAGGAAACACAGTTTTAGAAGTATCAAAAAGAACTATTTCAGTAATGTTAAACCCTTCAACTGTATTTAAAAACAGAACTGATGCAATCGGAGCAGGAACACCTGATAAGTTCAGATTAGGAAAACAAGTTTCAGTTAGTTGAAACGAACCTTTAGTTGCTTACGAAGGACTTACAGCTCAAGAAAAGGAATTGTTACCAATTGATATTGCTTCAATTAAACTTTCAAAAATGTCTCAAGACTTTGTTAGATTAACAGAAAGAACAGCATTCAATCTTTTAGAAAATAGAGCTATTGAAGACAATAAAGTTTCAGTTATTGACTTTGAAACAAAAACACCAGCTGAATATAAAAAAGAAATTGTTAAGTTAGCAACAAAACTTACATTAACATATTCACCAGAACAAGGAATTGACCAAATAGCACCTGACGATATTTTGGTATCAATTCACCCTGTAGCATTTGACTATTTAGCAGATGCTGGAGTTGTTGGAGATAGAGCAAAAGAAACATTTGATGGTGGTCAATATTCAATTGGTTACATTGGTGGTTACAAAGTTGTTTCTAACCCTTTTCTTAACCAATTAGATGTATTAGTTGCTCCAACATTCGTTGGTTTAAGAGCAGTCAATGCTATTAAGATGTATATGGGACCAATTGATAATGCTTCAGCTGATATTGTTGTAAGAGCTGAAATTGCTAATGCTTTAGGTGTTTTATACACTGGATTAGTTTATGGTCTTGCTAAAAACTCAAAATCTAAACAAAATGAAGACAAATTTATCACTAAACCAACATCAAGAGACTAATAACTATGCTTTTAGTTTTTAAAGAACCACAAATCAAGTATCAATCAACACAAGAGAGATTATCTTATTTAAAAACTATAAGAGAAAACAAGGAGAAAAAAGATGAAACAATTTGAAACAAAATATTCAAAACTGTTTCGTCTTTTTTTATAGATATTGTTTTAGAGATAGCAATTGATGCTTTAAGTGTGGTATTACCAATTGGTGCTGTTCCTTTACAACTTATCAAGATAGGAGCAAGATTTGTTAAGAATGTAGTTGTTTCATTGGTTGAAAATAATGGAATAGTTGATTGAAGTGCTGTTGCTATATCAACTGCTATAGAAACAGCGACATTTGGTTTAGCAAAAGGACTTTCATATATTAAGAAAGTAACCAAATTTGGAAAGAGTATTGCTAAAGGTATTCAAGTAACAAAGAAAGCAGTTTCATTTATTAAACAAGGACTAACACAAAAGATTGAAACAATTACAAAGACTGCTTTTAAGTACGTTGATAAATACAAACTAATTAAAAACAATGCTATTAGAAAATATGTAAATACTACAACAATAAGCAAAGCAATTCAGACAGGAAAAGAATTTTTCTCAATTGTAAAGAACCCTTTTAGTTTAGTGACTAAATTATCAACAAAAGCACAACAATTAGTCAAAAAGAACATTAAAGACAAAATGGTTAGATTACAAGCTGCTTATTATAAAAAGCAATTACAAAAACAAATTATCAAAAAGAAAGTAATTAGTCCAAGAACGGCAAATAGATATATAAGAGCAAATAGATTAGCTAATAAAGGACAATTCTATTTTAATAGCTCATGAATTAGTGGAATTAGACTTTATGATGAAAGATATTGAGACCAAAGTAACGATGTTTCATTCTTCTTATACTTCAAGAGAGACGCGACTAAATCGAAGAACTCACCAAAAGGAAAGAGACCTTTACAATTCACTATGTCTTACCAAGAAATGTTTAACTTCTTAAAAGCTCCATCAAAAGGACAATATTATTTGGACAATTGAGCTTGAGGTTGAGATATGGGAAGAATAAGAATAGACACATCAACAGAGTTTGAAGTTGATAAGTTAGTTCAAAAAGATTTCATTAAGAGATTTAGATTAGCAGAGCATTACGCGACAGCTGATGCTTTAGATGAAACATTATTCCAAACAGACCAATATGATAAATATGTTAAAAAACATAGAACAAACAAGACACAACTATTTGCTTATCAAACCACAAATGCTAAAGGTAAAAAAATACTTAAATTTACCCCTTACATTTACGGTAGAAAATCACAAACATTTACAAAACAAGCTAAAAGAATAAGGAGAAAATAATGGACAAAAAAGAACTTTTGTTTATTCAAAATATGGGTCTATCTTTTGAAGAATTTAAGAATTCAGAATTCAATATGTTAGTCCCTTTTAAAACACCGAAAAAACTCTCTAAATTGATGTCTAATTTAGATGATGAGCAAATATATAACAAAGTAATTTATAGCGTTTATAACTCCGTTAACGCGCTTATAAACAGCGTTGTATCACTAGTTGCTAAAAAAGTTGATTACAAAGTGGAACAGTTTAAAAATGCTATTGGAGATGATAGATTTGAACTGCTTAAAAAAGCAATGTTTCACGAAGTTAATAACAGATATACAAATAACGCTATTCCAGAAGTTAATTCAAGACTTACACTTTTAGGTAATTCAACGCAATTATTAGGAACACAAAGAGAATTTGTATTTGCTGAACAACATTTGAACCCGATTGCTGCTAAATTGCTTTATGATGGGGAATGAGACAGTTTAGGTGTTGAAATTATTAAAGGTTTAGACAAGATATCAGGTTTTGCTTCATCAACTGATTTAAATAAAGTGAATGAAGATATTAAAGGGTTTAAAAATACAGTCGAAACAAAGACAGAGCAAATAGACATAGACATTAGAAACCTTAAACTATCAGCTAAAAGAATACCTTCATCAATGGAATTAGAAGAGATTAGAAAGAATATTCAAATGGACAAAGTCCAAGCAAGTCAAATTTTAGATAACAGCACTAAAATAACAAGTCTTGAAGAACAAACAACATCTATCAAAAGTGAAATACAAAAGTTAAAAGAGCAAGCAAAAGAAATTCCATCAAAGCAATTCATTGAAGAAGTTAAAAACAACATTGAATTAGACAAAATTCAAGCAGGAAAGATTTTAGATAACGACGCTAAAATAACAAATCTAGAACAAGAAACAACAACTCTCAAAAGTGAGATTCAAAAGTCCAAAGAAGAAACAAAAAAAATGGAACAGAATGTAAGTTTAGCTTTTGATAATCAAAAATTAAGAATTGATGAACTTTATGGAATCGTTACAGCAGAAGATGTTGAAGATATTGAAACAAACCCTGGATTACTACAGTTAGTTGATTTTGTAAAAAAAATAATTAAACCTTCAGTTAATATAACTGAAGAAGAGCAATTCACAGGGGAATTTTTAGAAGGTTACCCGATATATAAAAAACTAATACGAGAAAGTTATAATGATGCAGACATTGATGATAACCCGTCAGTAGTTACTTTATTTAGTGGTGTTAAAGATTTAATAAATATCGAAGGAAGTTTCGTAGTTGAGTATAAAGGTGAAAGTAAGATAATGGAGTGACCAATATTTGAATTGACTCACGCACAAACAACAATCCTTAATATAGAAAATAGAGGATGATTTAGAGTCGAAGACGGTAATCTTGTATTTGACTTAAAAGGTAAAACAAGCGACATTTTTAATAAACAAATAACAAATATAACTATTAATACAATTATTAAATATACAAAATTATCAGATGAAGGAAATAAACTATGAGACAAGAACAAAAAAGTTTCTATTTCTCCAAATGAATACATAGATGCATTGACTAAACTTCTCAATAAGTAGGAAAAAGTGAACGAGAGTATTATTACAGCAATAGCAGGAGCAGGTGGTTCTGTTTCGGTTATTGCATTAATGTATGTAGTTTATTGACTTATAACAAAACATAAACAAAATAAGCAGTCAAATAACATTAACAAATCAGCTAATAATATTAATATAACACACACAAAACAAGGAGATGAAGTGAACGCGTTAATTCATTTGATAGAACAGCAAACAAAGAAAATAGATGATATTGATAAGAAATTAAGCAATATCAAAACTTCGCAAGATAGATATAACGCTGCTTTTAAGGTATATGTTGAAAATAATGGTGTATCTAATGATGTGAAAAAAATTGTTAAGCAAATTATTAATGGGGAGAACTAATGAAAAAGATAAAAGAATTTTTTAGAAAAGTAGTTGATTTCTTTAAATGAATGAAAGTTCATTCTATTGATGCTGTTATTACAGTATTAGAAAGTGTTCCTTTAGAAGAAAAAGAACTTTTAAGATTAAAAGAAATCATCAACAAAAACGACAAACAAAAAACAGCTTAATTGCTGTTTTTTTCGTTTGTTTTTAATCTTTTAATCTTTCATATCTGATTTTGTTTAAAAGCGATGTAAGGAGTAGCAGAGTGCTTTTTAGAGTATTCTAATAAGTTAGTCAAATCATATTCATTATTATAATTATCGTGTGGTTTAACTTGTATAAATATAAGTTCATTATTTGGATTGGTTCCGTATAAATCAACTTTATATTTCATATCAACAAAAGAAGGTGTTGGTTTTATTTTGAAGTTTGATTTATTAAGCAAATTAGCAAGCTGTAGTTCTTTCCTGAAGTTTACAAAAGTCATGTACATTAAAATATGTTTATATTGTGAATATAAGTCAAGATTGATTTCTTTTTTATCCATTCACTTTATCATATGAGTTTTAAATGTTTGTGAAAATTTCGAATCAAATTCAGTAAATGAAGAAGGAAGGTTTTTTCAGAGATATTCTTTTATATCTATTCCAAGCTCTCCGAAGTTTGGAAGTTTAATTTTTTCTTTAATCATAATTATTTTAAAAATTTATCCCTTTGATATTTGTCTGGATAATGCGTTTTTAAATAATGTATTGTTGTTCTATGAACTATCTCATAAATACCTTCAAAAACTTCATTAAAGTTATTTGAATCGTTTTGGTTTTGTCTATCAATATAATCATATAATTGTCTCTTTAAGAAATCTAAAAATTCTATTTCAACGCTTCAAAATGCTTCTAATTTGGAAATAAAGGAAATCACAGAAAACTTCTTATATGTTCAGAACATTTTATCAGCAAAAGACATTTGAACCATTAACATCAAAGATTCTTTATTTGCTAGTATGGTAATCAATGAAATAACATTCTCATAGCTTTGTTTTTGTTTTCTGAAATCTCTTCATTCTCTGAAGTACCTTTTAAGCTTTTCTCATTTTCTTTCTTCTGGTTCTTTGAATAACAAAAGTTCAGACGGTATTTTTTTATTCTTCATTATTTGTCCCCTTTAGATTCTTTGAATGCTTTTATTTTTTTAACTAATTCAATACCTTCTGATTCAGTTAAGTTAGAGCATACTTTATTGGTTCATAACTTTAAAACTTCAAGGTATGAATGAAAGACTGTCCCGTCTTCTTCTATCTTACAAATATATGAGTTAAAATCATCAGAAATAGAGTTTTTGAACTTACTATCATAAACATAGTTTTGTTCCCTTACGAAGTCATTTATTTCTTTAATAGGACAAGTTATAAATTCCTCTGAAGTTAAAAATTTTGAAGTGATTTCTATTATTCTTAATATTTGTGAATGATTAATTGTTTTCATTGTTTTCCCTTTCAAGCAATTCAATTTGTTTTCTTAATTTTTCATTTTCTTTTATTAATCTTTGGTTTTCTAATCTTTCTGCTTCTAGCAATGCTAATTGTTTCTTTTCATTGATGAGAGCAATATCTTTAAAGTCTCTAAGTTGTTCTATTTCTTTCATCATTTCAGCTTGATTAATGAGTTTAAGTCTTGCTGGATCAGTAGCATCTTTAACTATCTTTGCTAACTCTTCAGGTGTTTGAATTATGTATGTATTTATTAATGTTTTTGTGTCTTTATGACCTGTTGATTTTTGAATTTTTACAATGTCTGTGTTGTTTCTATATTGATTGGTAACAAATGCTTTTCTAAATGTGTGAATTGTAATTGGTTTATCAGCAAACTCTGGTAAGTCTCTTTTTAGTTCAGCTATAAACTTTGTGAATTGATAATTCATATCTCTTGGGAATTTTGAATTATCAATGAATTCTTCATATAAAGGTCAATACTCTTTAGAGATATTGTAAGCTCTAAAATTATTGTTCTTGTTAGCTTGTGTATATGATGAATACACTTCTATTTCTTCCATATATACAAAGTTATCTTTATTAGCTAAAACATTACAAATTTCACTAAATCTAGCACCATTTTCGATAGCAAATAAGACAAACGAAGCAACACCCTTTGAATTATCATAGTTGAGTGCATATTTCTTTATTTTAAAAAGTTCAGTAACATCTGGAACATATGTTGATGCTTTAACTGTTTTGATATTCGGAATGATTGAAACATCATAAACAAACTTTTGTTCTAGTTGGTTATATTTTGTTATCAATGATTTAAGCATTGAGAAGAATGTTTGTTGTGAGCTAGGTTTTAATCTATCTCTGTAATCTTTTATTACTATTTTAAGTTCTTCATTTGATGGTTCTTGTGTTGAGAAACATTTAAAGAAGTTATCAAAGAAACATTTATATGTTTTTCTTGTTTTTGAGTTATGTAAATTGTTAACATAAATTTTTGAATATTCTTTTAAGTTCATTATGTAAATAATCAAACTTTAAACTTTTCCCTGTTGATTTTTGTGCTATACTATTCTTAAGGAAATCAACAGGGTGATGTTAAGGTTGATTTCCTTTCTTTTTTTATTTTTAAAGATTGAAGCAGTTAAGTTAATAAATAAAGTCAGAGATTAAACAAGCATCTCTGACTTCTCTTTTTTAACATACTTAAAGAATGTAACACATAAACAACTAAAAGAATAGTTGTAGGTTTCAATGTATGTTAAACAAGGGTGATGATTTGTTTAACTGCTGTAAATATTATAACACCAATTTTTTATTTTTCTTAAAATATTTTTTTATTTAACAAAATATATATTTTATTTATAAAATAAATAAAATATATGATATAATATAAATGATATTTAAGAAGATATAAATTCACTAAACAAGCATACAAAAAACTTCTTCGACTTCTTAAGTATTACTGAACTCCAAACTGCTATAAAGTGACCTTTATTTGTAGAGATAAACGTAATACAAAAGCTAAAGCAAACTCACTTTTGGAGTTCTTTTATTTTGAAGAATAAACTGATAGATAAACAACTTACAATAGTTATAGATGCTGCTAGAAACTGTGGATGTTTTTTTCATAATCATTCCTTTTTATGTTTAAGTAAATTGAAATATTAAATATATTGTATTTTCAAACTCAATTGAAAAGTTAGGTTATTACAAATAAGAATAAAGAGATTCTTTCTCCTTAAGATATTTTCAAAGAGTCAAATTGCATTCAAAGATTCAAAAGGGTAATTTTAAAACAGTGATTAACATTGCTGTTTTTTTATTGCTTTGATGTTATCAACTTACACAAAGACTACTGATAGAAATAACGTAAACATATATAGTATATTTATATACTATATATGTAATAACATAATATGTATTTAAAAATATCTTAAAATAGTTTTTAAATACATATTATGTATATATACTAATATATAAAATATATTCATTATAAATATATTTTATATATTAGGTATTAGTATATATCTTATATATACCTTATTTAATTTTTCCATTGTAGGAAGAAATTAAATAAGGTAATAAGGTATATATTTATATTTTAAAAATCATAATATTGTGTCTATATAGTTTGTTTTTCTCTGTTAAAATAATAGTAGGAAGATTATTGGTTGTTTTATGTCTTTTTAAAATATAAATAACAACACTTATTCTATTTAACTACTGAAAGACTTACTGTCCTCGTCTTGTGCTCCTGTTTGCTGACGACAAAACAAGGAGCTCAAGAACTTCGGACGGTTACTATTATGTTAGTTAAGATATCATATGTGTAGTATCAAATTCTAAAAAGACATTGATAAGACTTTATTTCTTAACACTTTTAAACTCATGATTATATCAATATAACTATTCTATACACCTTTCACCCCTAAAATGTAAGAATTTTCTTAAATTTTTCACAAAATGTGTAAAAAAATAGCATCTTTTTCACAAGATGCTAATATATTTTGGTTATTTTGATTAATTTAATTTTGAAATTTTCGTAATTTTTCTAGCTTAAAGTAAATGATTGTTCGTATACTTTGTCACCATTATCTTTGATTTTGTATTTAATTGTAAGTGTTTTTGTTTCTGGATTTCAAGTTCCATCAAAAAACTTGTTATCCGTAGTATCTTTAGTTGAAAGAAATTGGTCAATTGTAATTCCTTCTTTAGGAAGAAGAATTTTATTATCGTTTCCTTGACCACCAGATTTAATTCCTATACCATTGAAACCCTTGTAAAGTTGTAAAAGACCATATCTGCTAATTTGATTAGCTTTTTCTTGAACCTTAGCATTTACATATTGAAATGTACCAGCTGGTTGCAATACGAATGCATTTTCGTACTGGTCAACTGGAGCTGTTATAGTTTTTGGATTATCGGTTCCAGGGTTTCCTGGGTTAACAGGATCTGGTTGTTGTTTTGGATTGGTTGGTGTTTTAGGTTCTTCAGATTTTTGTTCTTCTGCAGAACATTGACCGGCAATAAGCGGCATTGATGCTACTGATAAAACACCTGTAGCAAAAAGTAAGAATTTGATTTTTTTCATTTATCCTCTTTTATTCTTTTGTCTAAAAAAGAATGTTTATTAATTTATGTAAATATATTTAATTTGAAAAAATTGAATATATTTTACTTATACACCTTTATCAAATAAAAATAAAGCAAACTCCTTAATTTTTCACAAAATGTGTAAAAAATAGCACTTTTGGTGCTATTTGTGAAAATATTCAGTTAATTATTCATTGTCTTGAATTGAATCAACACCTGGTAAGTTTTGACCTTGTAATAATTCTAAGCTTGCACCACCACCTGTTGAAACGTGTGAGAATTTATCTTCCATTCCTAATTTTTCAACAGCAGCAACTGAATCTCCACCACCAACAACTGTGTAAGCGTTTGATAATTTAGCAACAGCTTCACATACTGCTAATGTACCATTTTTGTAGTGTTCAAATTCAGCAACTCCCATAGGTCCGTTTCATACTACTGTTTTAGCTCCTTCAAGAGCTTCTTTAACGTTTTGGATTGATTTTGGTCCAAAGTCAAGTCCCATAAATCCATCTGAAATTGAATCTTCTTGAATTGTAGGCTCAACGTCTGCAAACATTTGGGCTGTAGCATGGTCAACTGGTAAGATAACTTTTTCTCAGTATTTTGCTAAGAAATCTTTAGCTAATTGAATGTAATCATTTTCAACTAATGAAATTCCAACTTTTTGTCCTTGGGCAACCATAAATGTATAAGCCATAGCTCCACCGATGATTAATTTGTCAGCAATTTCTGCTAATTTTTCTAACACTAAAATTTTGTCTGAAACTTTAGCTCCACCAACAATAGCTACATAAGGGTGTTCTGGGTTTTGTAAAACTTTAGATAATGATGAAACTTCTTTTTCCATTAAGAATCCTAAAGCTGACTCAGCAATGTTTGAAGCAATACCAACATTAGATGCGTGTGCTCTGTGAGCTGTACCGAAGGCGTCGTTTACAAATACATCACCTAATGAAGCTCAGTAAGCTCCTAAATATGGATCATTTTTAGATTCAGCTTTGTCATTTAAGTCTTCAAAACGTGTGTTTTCAACTAAAATAACGCCTCCACTTTTCATTTGTTTGATTGCAGATTCTAAAACGTTTCCACGTGTTACAGGAACAAATGTAACTGGTTTTTTAAGTAATTTAGCTAATTTAACTGCAACTGGTCTTAATGATTTGTCTTTTAAATCTTCTTCTGTTTTTATTCTTCCTAAGTGTGAAAATAAAACAACTTTTCCACCTTTTCTGATGATGTACTTAATTGTAGGAAGTGCAGCAACAATTCTTTTAGCAGATGTAATAACGCCATTTTTTAATGGTACGTTAAAGTCGACTCTAACTAAAACTGTTTTATTTTTTAAACTAAGTTCATTTAAAACTTTTTTCATTGTATCTCCCATGTAAATATAACAAATAAAATAAGGTGTATATATTATAAAGTATTAAATAAAAACACAACAATATTTATTGTTGTGAAATTTAAGGTTTAATAAAGATATACAGGTATATAACTTAAAGCCAAAATAAAGTATAAAGAGTATATATCTTTAATAACATCTTTGTAAATTGTATTGATTAATTTTTCTTTATTACCAACAAATCTAGATGAATTTATAGACATAAATCCAGATGAACATTGAAATGAAGCGTAAATTACATCATTATTAGCTCAATAACGCATACCTTTGGCCATAATGCTTGTATTTTTAATACCAAATTGGAAAAGTTTATTCATTTCTTCCATTGCTAATGGAGTAAATAATTGAAACATTTTAGTCGGATTATCAGATTTAACTTTGTAAATCTTATTAAATTCAATGTTTTCAAGTTCTACTGGTTCTAAATTAGAAAAATTATCTCCAAAGAATGTAAAGTTTGCTTGGTCTTTTTGAGAAAGTGCTCTTGCGTCGATTTTTATTAAAGCACTATAGTAATGTTCTTCGTGAATATTACCATCTTTGTCTCTGTGGAAATCGATTCAATGCGCTTCTGATATATGTGCGTGATATTTATTATCAATAGTAACTGTTTGAATTTCAGTTACATCTTTTAGTTGTGAATCATTTGGTATTCATTTAGGTTTAGTATTTAAGTATTCATCTTTTGTAAACTTATTTGTATTAGGATCAAAATTATGTTTTATAGATGTAGGTGTAAAGTTTGTGCCTTGATATTTTCATCTATCAATTAAAGCTTCAATTGCAACTCCATAAATATTTGATTTATGAAGCTGACTTATAATTTCTTTTTTAATTTTTCTGTTAATATTTCATGCTTTAATTCAAAAACCAATAGCAACAAGTATAGATATTACAAATACGAGTGCAAAAATAATTGCACAGGTAGTAAATACCGAAAGTGACCTAAAACCACCATATTCTTTTGTAGCTTCTAATCCAAGAAAAAAACCAGAAAATAAGAAAACACCTATTGATGCTAAAAACACCCTAAGTGCATATCTATTGGATCTTTTATAAGTTATATAGATTGATAATTGAGTAATTTCATTTACACGATTTTCAATGATTGGTAATATAGTTTGATTTGCTTTTTCATAGAATTTATCTATGCTAATAAAATCTTCGGCTCTTTTCATATTTTTTATAATCCTAGAGCAACCATATCAACATCTTTTCTAGCTTGAGAAGATGCTTGGAATAATCTAACTGTTGATAATCCCATATTTGCAGCAACAATGTTAGATGGAATTTCAAATAACATTCTGTTGAACATATTAGCTTGTGAATTGTAATTTCTTCTAGCAGCTGCAATTTCACGTTCAATGTATGTTGTTTCGTCCATTAATTCAGTATATAAAGCACTTGATTTAAGTTCTGGATAATTTTCTGAAATAGCCATTAAACGACCGAATACTGATTGGTTTAATTTGTCTAATTCTTCAGAATTTTCAAGTGTTCTACCTGATGAAACAAGTGAACGCATTTTTGTAACGTTTTCAAAAACTTCAACTTCATGAATTTTGAATGATTTAACTTGTTGTACTAATTTAACAAGTGTGTCATTACGTTTCTGCAATTGAACATCAATGCTTGATGCACTGTTGTTAATGTTATTTTGCATTCTGTTTAATTCGTTTTTCTTTGCAAAGTATCAAAATCAACCTAAACCTAAGGGTAAACTCATTAAAATGTACATAAAAATCTTAAGCCCTGTAGATGCTTTAGCAAGAATTTCAGCATTTGATGCTGTAGGTTCAAAACCTTTTTGGTTTTGTTCTTCATTATGTGAATATAAATTTGCCATATTTAATCTCCTTTTTTACTTATCTATAATTTTATATAAAAATAAGAAAAATATATTGAGCAAAAATAACAAAAAACACAACAATTTCTTGTTGTGCAATCGATTTGATTAATATAAGTAAACAGGAATGTAACTTAATGCTAATACAAAGTATAAAGTGTAAATATCAGTAACTACATCTTTGTAAATTTTTGCAACAAATTTGTCTTTTTTACCCACAAAAACCGGAATATCAATATCCATAAATCCGGATGGAATTAAAAATGAACAGTAAACAACATCATTGTTTGCTCAATATTCAAAATCTTTAGCATTTTTAATGTTTGTGTGTTGTAAACCTTGATTGATTAATTTAACTAGTTCTTCCATTGCAAGTGGTGTGAATAATTGATACATTTTTGTTGAATTATCACTTGCAACTTTGAAAATTTTGTTAAATTCTTTGTTTTCCATTTCTACTGGTTGAAGACCATTTTTATTATCAAAGTATGTAAAGTTTGCTCTATCTCTTTCTTTGAGTTCTCTAGCATCAATTTTAAGTAAAGCAGAATATCAAGTTCGTTTTGTTTCGTGTCCGTTTTTGCGTCTTGTAATTAAAAGTCATTCAGCAACTGAAACGTGTGCGTGATATTTATCGTCAATTGTAATTGTTTGAACTGGTGATGTGCTTTCTAATCGAGCATTTTGTGGAACAGATGCAGGTTTGAATGATTTATATTCTTTGGCTGCGAATCTTTCTGTTGAAAATTTATAGTTATGTCTCATTGAACTAGATTCAAAATCATCATTTCTATATTTTAATCTTGAATCAGATGCATTAACTGCTTTTCCATAAATGTTATTTTCTCTTAATTTGCTTTTAATAAAGCTTCTAAAAATTAAATTTCACTTTTTAGCTAATTTCGCAAACACAAATACTAATATGAAACAAATAAGAACAGCAAAGCCACAAAATCTAAAAGAACAAATAAAGCAAGTTCAGATATTTCAACTTTTGGTGCAATAAAAGATATTATCATGATTAATAAACAAGATAAAATCATACTTACTAATGAACCTTAAACTCCATATTTGATACTTTTATATTTTTTGTATAAAGATGATTTGGAGCATCATCTACTGCGTTTTGGATAATTGGAAGCACAACTTGATCAGTTTTTTCTTTGAACTGTTCTATAGTAACAAAATCTTAAACTTTTTTCATCTTATAAACCTAATTCTTGCATATCAACATCTTTTCTAGCTTGAGAAGATGTTTGCAATAATCTAACTGTTGATAATCCTATATTTACAGCAACAACTTTTGTTGAGATTGTAAATAATTCTTTATTGAATGTGTTATTTTGAGCATTGTAATTTCTTCTAGCAGCAACAATTTCACGCTCAATGTATGTTGTTTAATCCATTAATTCAATGTAAAAAGCACTTGTTTTAATTTCCGGATAGCTTTCTGAAATAGTTATTAAACGACCTAATACTGATTGATTTAAGTTTTCTATTTCGACTTAGTTTTCAATTTCTCTACCACCAGCTGCTAATGAACGCATTTTTGTAACGTTTTCAAAAACTTCAGCTTCGTGAATTTTGCATGATTTAACTTGTTGTACTAATTTAACAAGTTTATCGTTACGCTTTTGCAATTGAACATCAATGCTTGATGCACTGTTGTTAATATGGTTTTGCGTTCTATTTAAACTATTTTTTCTTTTGAAGTATCAAATTCAATCTAAAAGTAGTGGAATAGACATAATGATGTATAAAAATATTTTGCAGCTGTAGAAGCTTCAGCTGCAATTGCGACACTTGAAGTTGTTGATTCAAAACGTTTTTGGTTTTGTTCTTCATTATGTGAAAATAAATTTACCATTTTTTCTCCTAAAACGTTTGTTAATCTATTAAATACAAGTCTAATATTCATAAAATATGCAAATATTTTGTTGTATTTCAACTCTATTCTAAAAAAACGGAAGTAAAAAGTTATGAATCCTTGAATTATGTGAAAAAAAGAACACAAAAAATAGATAGAAACTAAAAAAACTGCCTACTTTTCTTATTCTAGTTTAAACCAATTATTCGTTTATATATTAAAATTATTATCTTTAAATTCCTTACCTTTGGTTGCATTTTTTATAATCTCTTCAAAAAGCGCTGTTGTATGAGGGGGTCTATTAAATATTGATAAATTTTGTTTTCACTCAGGAACGTATGGTATATCTCATTTTTTACATTGTTTTTGAACAATTTCATCTCATTCTTTTAATTCCATCATCATTAACATCCCGTGATTAGGGTAAGTTTCATTATTTAAAACTATTAGATAGTGTAATAAAGCGTGTTGCTCATATGAAACTACAATACTCAAACCATTTCTGTAAGCTTCCTTATCAGCCTTCAATTCTGCTCCACTAATATGGATTTCGTCAATATGATGTCTATGAAAAAATCATTGTTCATTTTCTTGATAGTTACTTAATTTGTATAGTTTTATGTTTTGATGTCTAAAAGGTAAAATTTTCGTATTATACTCTTTAATAATTCTGTCGCATAAATCAAAGTACATTTTCTTATATTTTGATGCTTGTCGCGATTTTTTAGTTCTGCTCATTTCAATATTTGATTTTTGTTTAAGCAGATTATCTTTAACTTTTAAAATTATTTTTTTCTTTAAAGCTTTCTTTCTATAAATTCTTCTTCAAACAAGAACAGAAATAGAAATGATATAAGAAATAATTCCGACCGCTATTAAAATTCAAACAATTGGATCCATAGTTAATTCTCCTTGATTTAGTTTTATTCAAGTGTCCAAAACTGAAGTTATATAAAATTAAATATATTTTTACTATTTTCATATTCTAAAAAAAAAAAAAAAACAGAAGTAAAAAGTCAAAATAAACTAGGACAAGTCTTATAGACAATTTATAAAAAACTCAAAACATCTCAACATTGTTGAGGTGTTTTTCAATTTAACACAGATTGAAATCTTTCATTGTTATATCATTCAATGTAATCTTTGATAATGTTTTTGAGTTTATCAAAGCAAATTGTTTTGTAATTTACAAAGTTTAAACACTCAGATTTGATGTTTGAAAAGAAATATTCAACTTCCCTATTATCTAATGAATTTCCGACCCTGCCCATAGATACATTGCCATTGTTTTTGAGAACTACATCCAGATATTTAGATGATGAATATTGAAATCCGTGATTGGAATGAAGGATTCAAAGTTTTTTAAACTTGATATCCTTGATGTGTGAAATAACTAAGTCTGTGTCATTTCTTCTTGATAAGTTTCAATTTAAAATTTTCTTTGTTTTATGATGTATTGCAACTGAAAGATAAACGTGGTTTTCACCTATATCGTTTGGTGCTTTTATATATGAAACATCTGTCGCAATAATATTATTTGTAATTCCATTGTAATCTCTATTTACAAGATCTTTAATCTCAACATTTGTATTCTTGATTTCTCTGAGTTTACGTTTTGGTCTAACTACACAAATTAGATTTAATTTCTTCATTATTCTTCCTAATGTCCTGTAATTTATGTCCATTTTATATACTTTTAGTATATAAACACTCAATCTTCAACGGCCAAAACGACCTTTATTTTCATAAAAGGCTTTTTTGACAATTGAATGTAATTCTTCATTTTCAGAATTTTGAGAGACTTCTTTGTCTAATTGCGAAATTTTCTTATAAAAAGTAGATTTTGGTATTTCTAAAAATATATAAATTGTTTATTTGTAACAGAAGATGATTTCTTGATTTTGCTTCAATCAATTTCCATTTTATTATCTCTGAAAATTTCAATCATAATTTTTATGAATTCATTCTTTTGTTCATCAGTCATTTCTTCAATCATTGAATCATCTGTTTCAATAGGTTTCTTTTTAGGTCTTCCAGAACCCTTCCCTTTTTTAGGAGCCGTTCCTGTTTTTGAAAATATTACAGTTTCATCTTTTTGATATTCCTTAAATTTATTTCAAATTCTACGTCTAACATTTTCTTTAAAGTAATCCTTATTATATTTTTCTGAAATATAAGATGCAAATTTGTATTCATATTCATTTGTGTATTCTCAATTTTTCTAGTCATTTGAATAGATCTAATCATTCATAATGTTTCAATTGTTTAGCCATTTGTAAAATCCTTTCTCTTATTGTAAACAAAAAGCAGACAGTTTTTTTATTTTCTGTCTACTTTTCTTGTCCTAGTTTAAAATTCCTGAAATTATGTGTAAAATGATGAAAAAATAGACAGATTTCACTCTGTCTATGTAAATTTAAATAACTTAAATTATTTTTCTTGGTAGTTTGATCCACCTCTGATTTTACCTTTTGTACTGTGGATTAACATTCTACCTTTGTTGTTTTTTGCTAATTCTTTAGCAAATTCGATTGCTTCTTTTTGTGTATCAAAAGTTTTAATAGCTTTTACTCCACCTTGTCTGATAACTTTTCATCCATCGTTGTGTTGTGAAACGTGTCAAACAGCGTCTAATTCTTTAACTTCTTTTTCTTGAACTTCATTTACTTTTGCCATAATTATTCGTCAAGTTCATCAATTCTAGATTGATGTCTTCCTCCTTCAAATTGTGTATTCATATATTCATTTAACATATCTTTAGCTTGTTCAAATGTTACTTGTCTTCCGCCGAATACAAGAACATTTGCATTATTGTGTTGTTTTGCTAAGTGTGCATCTTCAACAGATGTAACTCTAGCTGCACGAATGTGTTTGTGTCTGTTAAGTGCATATGAAATACCTAAACCTGTACCACAAACTGCAATACCAAAATCAGGTTGTGCTTCATCTACATAGTTAGCTAATTCCTTACCTTTTGAAGCATATGACACTGAAACTGAATCTGTTTCAGGTCCTAAGTCTACAACGTCAAATCCTTGTTCTTTTAAGTATGATGATAATTCGTCTTTTAATTTGTAACCTGCGTGGTCACTTGCAAGTGCTACTACTTTTTTACTCATTAGTCCTCCTTTTAAATTTTGAACATTAATTTATTGATAAATTAATTATACAAAGTTTTAAAAACTTTTGTATTTTCAATTTTGCAAAAACTTTAGTGGAAAAATTGTGCTTTAGTTCCTTTTTGATAAAAATTACTAAATATAATGAGATGAAGACACAAGTAGATCAAAGAGATTGCTCATTATATGTGCTAGATTATTTTCACGAGTTTTTCTACAAAGAAAATTTAGATATTAATAATTTAAAATTACAAATTCAATATAGTGTAGCAGGTATAAGTTTAGAAAACATAAAATTCCTTGCTTCAAAAGTAAATTTGGATCTTAATGCTTATGAAATTAATTGCGAACAATTGCTTTTGCTAGAAAAGCAAGTTTTTCCTATTGCGACAATTATCAAAAATAATACTACAGACCATATGATTGTAATTAGGAAAATCAAGAACAATAAATTTTATATTTATGATCCGATTGATGGTGATGTTAAATTGAGTAAAAATGAATTTAAAACTAAATTCACTAACATTATTGTTGCATTTAGCAAAAACAAAAAGCAAATTGATAATGAAGATGAAGAAAACAAGAAAAATATAAAATCGAATCCATTGATAAGTAACTCCAGAAGTTTAAAAATTTCATTATGGTCTAATTTCTCATTTTTATATTTATTTTGCTTACTCATAGAAATAAGCATCTATATTTCGTTTCCGTTCTTGAATAAAGTTATCCTAAATAATATTGCTTTAAATAAAGATGATCAAATTCTTATGTTCTTAGGAATGATTTTTAGTGTGCTATTTTTAATAAATTTCACATTCAACTTGCTGACTAGACAACTAATGTGTAAAATAGCAGCTAAATATAAAAGTGATTTAATTAATAATTTAATAAATGAATTTAAATTTAAAAATAAGCAAGTAATTAATTTACTAACTTTTGCAGATTTTAAAAACAGAATTATTGCACTTGATAATTTAAGTTTATTTAAATTATGTTTTCTTCCTGAATTAATCAGCACAGTTATTTCGATTGCTGTTTCATTTATTTTACTAATCAATATAAATTGAGTGTTGCTTTTAATAATTTTTTGTTATTCAGTAATTACATTGATTTTAAGTTTTATTAATAAAACTAATTTTGATAATAACTTCAATAAATTACTCAATAACTCAATTATGTTTGAAGATACCTTATTTAATATTTACAAGTTAAATCAAACTTCACATAATGAAAATCTGCTTAATAATTTAAATTTTAAATCTACTTATATGAATGAGAAATTACATAGTGATTCAATTATTTTCAAGAATAAACAAAGCTTAATTAATTATTTAAGTTCATTTTTAGACTTTTTAGTTCCATTATTAATTTTAATAATAGGAACTATTCAAATTTGAAATCAAAATTTAAGTGTTATCAATTTAATTTTCTTTTTAACCGGTGTTTCTTTATTCACTAAACCGATTAGAAATATAATTCCATTAATAACTAGTTATAGTCAATATAAAAAAGATTTAGATTTGATTTCATTATTAAATTTTGAAGACTTAAAAGTATCAAAAACTAACTTACAGAAGGAAAGAATAATTAAAATTCAACTTTCTAATATAAGTTATTCATACAATTCATTAAAAGTTAATAAAGATTTAGAAATCAGGGAACTATTGATTGATTCGAACATACATTTAATCGGTAAAAACGGTTCAGGAAAAAGCACACTCTGTTCTATATTGAATGGCTCGTGTGAGAGTTTATCTGGAATTATTAAAGTAAATGATCAAAAGCTCAATCCATTCTTAGATGAAACATACAAACAAAGAGTTTTATATATTTCAAATCAGATGCTGAATTTAAAGATTAGAACACTAGAATACTTATGCGTAAGTGATATTAGTATTTTCAAGTCAATTTTAGAAAACAATAAATTAGATAAATTAATTGATGAATTAAACATTAATTTAAACTCATCACTGGACCAATTATCTAGCGGTCAGGTTCAATTCGTTAATTTGCTAAATATATTTTTAAATGACTATGATTTATTGATACTAGATGAAGCTTTTGCAAATATTGATAAATCAATGTTTGAAAAACTAAAACCTATTATTAAAAATGATTTGCAAAACAAATTAGTTGTAGAAATTTCACACAATAATAGATATATTTTCGATGATTCTAAAGAAGTGAATATTGAAAACTTATCTTAAAGAACATAAGTGAAATTTCTGCATACTACTTATATTATTTTTCATTTTCGCAGCACTTATTTTAGTCTTATGTTCAACTAAAGTAAATGTATATAAAACAGTTTTAATAACTGCAGAAGGTGATGATTTATATTTATACAACTTCAACATTGATAATCAAAAACTAGATACCTGTTATGTTAGTTTTGTTTATGATAATGAATTTTATAAATTCAATATCGATATTTCTAATCAAGATCACTCTGATGTTCTTATTAAAAGTGATGAACTGAAGTTATTTGTAAATGAAAATAACATTAGACAAATTCAAGTTAATTTACTAATTGATCAAACCTTATTTATCAAATATGTCTTGGGTAGTATATAAAAAACTCCATTACAGAGTTTATTTATGATAAGTAATATTATTTCTAATTGTAAATGCTCTATAAATTTGCTCAACTAACATAACTCTAAATAATTGATGTGGAAAGGTCATTTTTGAGAAGTTAATTTTGTTAGCAAACATTTCTTCATCAACTCCATTTGAACCACCAATTACAAAAGTTACATTATCAATATCCAAAAATGTTGAACCAAACTCTTCAGAGCTTAATTGTTTTCCTTGTAATGATAAGTAAATAACTTTTGAATTTTTAGGTATCTTTTCTAAAATCATTTCAGTTTCTTTTTTAATTTTTAACTGAATGTTATCTATCTTTTGTTCTTTAATTTCAATTAAATTAATCTTTGCAAAGAAGTTAATTTTCTTAACATAATCATCATATAAAACTTGAAAATCTTTTGTTAATGAACCTACTGCAACTATATTTAGTTTCATTATTTGTTTTTTCTAGTTTCAATATGGAACATAAGCATTTGAATGTCAGCCGGGTTAATTCCACTAATTCTTGATGCTTGTCCAATTGTTAAAGGTCTAATTTTTTCAAGTTTTTGCTTAGCTTCTGTAGCTATGTTTTGAACTTTTGAATAATCGATATCTTCAGGTATTTTAAAGTTTTCTAATTTATTCATTTTTTGAGCATCAGATTTTTGTTTCTTAATGTATCCTTCAAGTCTTACCATAATAGTTAATTCATTTTTGTAAGGGAAGTCACCTAAAACATCAACCGGATCAACATCTGGTCTAGCTAAAACTCTTAGCATTGAAACTCCATTTTCTACTCCAAGTTTTTTAGCTAATTCTGATTTAGATGATAAGTATGTGTTTTCTAATTCATTGATTTTTTCATCAATCATTTGGTATTTATTAATTATGTTTTGGTAATCTACATCAGAAACTAAACCAACTTCATTTCCATATTTTGCAAGTCTAATATCAGGATTATCATTTCTTAATAATAAACGATATTCAGCTCTTGAAGTTAACATTCTGTATGGTTCTTTAGTCCCTTTTGTAACTAAATCATCGACTAAAACACCAATGTAAGCATCGTGTCTTTTAAGAATCAATGGTTCTTTAGCTTCAAGTTTTCTTCCTGCATTAATCCCAGCAATAAGACCTTGAGCTGCTGCTTCTTCATATCCACTTGTTCCATTAATTTGACCAGCTGTAAAGATGTTTTTGATAACTTTAGATTCTAATGTAGGTGTAATTTGCAATGGATTTAATGCATCATATTCAATTGCATATCCTCATTTTTGAACCCTCATATTTTCTAAACCAGGAATTGTTCTTAACATTAAATCTTGAACTTCAACAGGCATTGATGTAGACATTCCGTTTACATAAATAATTGAACCATCAGCAGTTTCTGGTTCAAAGAAAACTTGATGTCTTTCTTTATCGGCAAATCTCATAACTTTATCTTCGACACTTGGACAGTATCTTGGACCGATCCCTTCGATAAGTCCTGAATACATAGCTGATTTATCAATGTTATTTCTAATAATTTCGTGTGTTTTCTCGTTTGTGTAAGTTAAATAACAAGAAATTTGCTTATCAAGTTTAACATTTGAACGCGATGAGAAAGCTAAATAAGTATCATTAAGTTCTTCTTTTTCAACTTTTGAAAAGTTAATTGAATCAGCATAAACTCTAGCAGGTGTTCCAGTTTTTAATCTTTGTAAATCAAAACCTAACTTAGCAAGTGATTGTGATAATTTTGGTGTTGTTTTTTGATTATCAGGTCCTGAAATTTTAATTTCATCACCTCTAAGAATTCTTGAGTTCATATACGTTCCAGTTGTGATAACTAAAACTTTAGCATCCAAAATTAAACCATCTTCCATTTTGATCGCTTTAAATTGATTATTATCATCAACAAGAATATCCTCAGCAACTCCTTCAATTAAAATAACATTTTTATGATTTTGTAATGCTTCTAAAATAAGTGCTGAATATTTTTCTTTATCAATTTGAGCTCTCATTGCTCTAACTGCAGGACCTTTTGATTCATTAAGCATCTTAATTTGAATCATTGCTAAATCGGAAAAGTAACCTTGAACTCCACCAAGTGCATCAATTTCACGTGTAATAATCCCTTTAGCAGGTCCACCAATTGATGGGTTGCAAGGCATCATAGCAACTTTTGAAAGATCAAAAGTGATAAGAGCTACTTTGTGACCCATATTTGCTAAAGCAAAAGTCGCTTCAACACCAGCGTGACCTCCACCTATAACTATTGCTTCAAATTCTTTTTTGTTCTCTAAAATACCTTTATTATTCATAGTTTCATAATTTTAATTTATTTTTTAATTTTTAAAAATCATAAAATTAGCTTATTTTATGGTCTAAATTGATGTTTTTGAATAAATAGCACAATTAAAATAACAAAATTAATTAAAAAATGAGCAGACTTTTAAATCTGTTCATCTAAATAATAATTTTAATTAATTAATCATCATACTCATCGATGATTTCTTCATCATCTGATTCACTTGGAAAATCATCTGGCTCGATGTTTCTTGTGAATTTACAGTTAGGGAAGTTTTTGCAAGCAATGAATGGTTGATTTTTCTTGTTATATCTTTTAACTAAGATGCCATCATCTTCAGGACAAGTTGTGTCCAATTGTTCTAATTTGAATGTGTAAGGTGTAATTTTACCTTGCGCATTATCAAATTCAACAAGGAAGTTATCCCAGAAATCTTGCATAACTTCATTTTTAGTGATTTCATCTTCAGCAATTTGGTCTAATTCTTGTTCAACGTGTGCTGTATAACTTTCATTAATAATATTAGGAAAAGCTGCGATTAAGTTTTGTAAGATAATTTCACCAAATTCAGTAGGATGTAATGCACCATTGTTTAATTCAACAAAACGTCTGTCTTTAACAATTTGAACTGTTGAAGCAAATGTTGATGGGCGACCAACTTTGATATTATCAAGCGCTTCAATAAGTGTTCCGTCATTATATCTTGGTGCTGGTTTTGTTTCGTGATAACATAAGATAAACTCATCAACTTTAACTTTTTGATCAATTTCGTAATTTGGATCGACTTGTTCAGATTCTTTACCTGTTACAACATAGTAACCATTAAATTTAATTGTTGAATAAGAATTTTTAAATGTGTATTTATCATTTACATAAGTATATTGAACACTTGTTCTAATTGGTTGTTTAATTAAAGCTTGAAGTGTTGTATCATAGATTAATTTATAAATTCTTACATCATTATCTTCCATTTTTGGATAGTGAATTTGAACTTGTTCAGGCGTTAATGAAACATCTGATGGTCTAATGGCCTCGTGGGCATTTTGATCTCCACTAAATCCTTTAATTTCATCAGCAATATAATCTTCACCTCACTTATTTTTGATAAATTTATGTGCATCGTCAATAAATGATTGAGATAAACGTGTTGAATCTGTTCTCGGGTAAGTAATTAAACCGTTTTCGAAAAGTTTTTTAAGAATGGTTGTTGTTGAATTAGATGAAAATGGTGACTTTTTATATAAAACAGCTTGTTTGAATGGTTGAATTGCACCAACTTTTCTATCAGAAACTTTTTTGTTAGTTACTTTTAAAACTTTAGGAGCTGATTCAAAGTATTCTTTGATTACATCAACTTCTGAACTGTAAATTCAGTTTTTTCTATCTGATTCATTAGCTTCATTGTAATATGTAGCTAAAACAGGATTGTTATTTAATTTAGCATCAAGAGTAAAGTATTTTTCAGGAATAAATGCTCTGATTTCTCTTTCTCTATCAACAATTAATTTAAGAGCAATTGATTGAACTCTTCCTGCTGTAGGTTGACCTGGTGTATTTTTGAATTTATATCTTAATAAATAAGATAATCTAAATCCAATAATTCTGTCAAGCATTCTACGACTCTTTTGAGCATCAACAAGAGCATCATCAATACCTGTTGGATTATCTAAGGCTCTCAAAATAGCATCTTTAGTAATCTCATTATATTTAATACGTGAGTATTTTTCTTTGGGTATTTTTAAATAATCAACTAATTGGTACCCTATAGCTTCTCCTTCACGGTCAGGGTCAGTTGCTATATAAACGTGTTCTGCTTCTTTTGTTGCTTTTTTAAGTTCGTTGATAATATTTTTCTTTGTATTATCAGCTGTATAAAGAGGTTCTCAAGTATCAAAATCGATACCTAACGAATAAAGACCAGAAATCTTCATTCTAAGGAAATGACCTACAGATGCAATAACACTGTATTCATCTCCAACATATTTTTGAATTGTCTTAACCTTTGTAGGTGACTCGACAATAATTAATTTTTTCTTCAAGGTTGTTGCACTCATATTGGTAAATATATACTTTTTTTAGAAAATCAAAAGCATTTAAATTATTCTGCTTATATTAATTATTAATATTTTAATAATTAGGAAATGTAAAAATTTTTACTTCACACAACAATAGAGCAATCTTTTAAAACTTTAGATTTTTTATATGTTAAAATATACTAACTATGGAATTAACTATGTATAACTCTTTAATGCAAATTAAAAATAAACACGATGAATTAGAAAAATCTTTACAAGATCAGGAAATAATTTCTGACATTAAAAAATACACAAAAATTAACAAAGAAATTAACTCAATTAAAGATATTGTCGAAGCATTTGATAAATACCTCGAAGCCGAAGCTAACTTAGCAAATGCAAAAGAAATGTTAGGTGAATCAGATGAAGAATTGGTTGCTCTTGCAAAAATGGAAATTAATGAAGCCGAAAAAACAATGGAAGCTTTATCTGAAGATCTTAAAATCTTAATTCTTCCTAAAGATGAAAACGATGAAAAAGACGTTATTGTTGAAATTCGTGGAGCAGCCGGTGGTGATGAAGCCAACATTTTTGCAGGTGACTTATATAGAATGTACACAAAATGAGCTTCACAAAATGATATGAAAATCACACTTTTAGATGCATCAGCATCTGAAGCTGGTGGATTTACTTTGGTTACATTTGCTGTAAAAGGTGACAGACCATATTCAAAACTTAAATTTGAATCAGGTGTTCACAGAGTTCAAAGAATTCCAGCAACTGAGACTAAAGGTAGAGTTCATACTTCAACAGCAACAGTTACAGTTATGCCTGAAATTGATGATGATATTCAAGTTGAAATTAAATCTGAAGATATCAGAATTGACGTTTACCGTTCATCAGGAAACGGTGGTCAATCAGTTAACACAACTGACTCAGCAGTTCGTATTACACACTTCCCAACAGGAATTGTTGTAACTTGTCAAGAAGGTAAAAACCAAATTCAAAACAGAGAAATTGCTATGAGGGTTCTTAAATCAAAACTTTACGACATTGAGTTACAAAAAAAACAAGCAGAAGAATCAGGTTACAGAAAATTAGCTGGTTCTGGTGCTAGAAGCGAAAAAATCAGAACATATAACTATCCTCAAGATAGAGTTACAGACCATAGAATTTCATACTCTACAAGTTTACTTGCTGTTATGGAAGGAAAACTTAATCCTATTATTGATGCATTACTTACAGAAGAACAAAACGAAAAAATCAAAGAAGCTGGAATTTAATGCCTACAAGAGAAGATTTATTATTAGAAAAAAGAAGATATGGTTTAGAACAAACTGTATCTTCTTTTGAATTAGAACAACTTCAAAAAGGAATGCCAGTTCAAAAAATAATGGGTTATGTTGAATTAGCAGATGTAACTATTGATGTTTCTAAAAAAGTTTTAATCCCTAGATACGAAACAGAAGAACTAGTTATATTAGTCAATTCAGAAAATAAAAAACAAAATTTAAATGTTTTAGACTTATGTACTGGTTCAGGTTTTATTGCAATTGCTCTAAAAAAAGAAAATCCAACTTGGAATATAATTGCATCAGATATAGATTCTGAAGCAATTGAGCAAACTAAAATAAATGCACAAAAAAATGATGTTACAATTAGCATCATTCAATCAGATATGTTTGAAAACATCAATCAAAAATTTGATTTAATTGTTTCAAATCCACCTTACATTCAGGAAACTGAAATATTAGATAAATCAGTCACTGATTGAGAACCACTTCACGCATTATATGCAAAAGATGATGGATTTTATTTTTATGATTTAATAATTAACAATGCAGAAAACTACTTAAAACCAGGTGGAAAAATCTATTTTGAAATCAATCCATTTCACATTAAATATTGAGAAAAAATACAAGAAAAATATAAAATTACTATACATAAAGATATGAGTTCTAAAAACAGATTTGCTGTTATAGAATTTGACTAAAAGGAGAAAAAAATGAAAAAAACAGTATTAATTGTTATTGATGGTTTAGGTTTAAGAGAACAAACACAAGGTAATGCATTTGCTTTAGCTAACACACCAACATTTGATAACTTATTTGCAAATTATCCAAATTCACTTATTCAAGCTTCAGGTCAATATGTAGGATTGCCAGCAGGACAAATGGGAAATTCTGAAGTAGGACACTTAAACATTGGAGCTGGAACAGTTGTTTACACAGGACTTTCATTAATTCAAAAAGCTCTTGATGATAATACATTTAAATCAAATGAAGCTTTTGAAACTGCATTTGATGATGTTAAGAAAAATAACTCAACATTACACTTAATGGGGCTTTTATCACCTGGTGGAGTTCACTCACTTGAAAACCACTTATTTGAATTAATTGAAGCAGCACACGAACATGGAGTTAAAAATGTTTTAGTTCACGTTTTTGGAGATGGTAGAGATGTTGCTCCTAAATCAATTATTTCTTCACTTGAAAAATTAGTTGCATTATGTGACAAATATGGATACCACATCGCATCTATTTCAGGAAGATTTTATGCAATGGATAGAGACTCAATGTTTGACAGAGTTGATAAAGCATACGATGCTATTTTAGGTTTATCAGATGTTAAATTTAACAATGTAATTGATTATGTAAACAAACAATATGCAGAAGGAATTACAGATGAATTCTTTGTACCAGCTATTAATGAAACACTTCCAAAAAGTTACTTTGTAAAAGATCACGATTCAATTATCTTCTTTAACTTCAGACCTGACAGAGCAAGACAATTAACACACTTATTTATTGGTTCACCATTATATCCGAACAAACCAGCTCATCTAGTTGTAATTAACAAATTTGTTTCAATGATGAAATATGAAGGAATTGACACAATTGTTGCATTCAAAGAAATGGAAATCAATATGCCAATTGGTAGAGTTTTAGAATTAGCTAACTTAAATCAATTAAGAATTGCCGAAACTCAAAAATATGCTCACGTTACATACTTTATGGATGGTGGAAATGATATTGAATTCAAAAATTCAAAACGTATTATGGTTGATTCACTTAAAGTTGAATCATATGCTGACGCACCAGAAATGTCTGCAGAAGGAATAACAGATAAATTATTAGAAAATGGATTAAATTACGATGTTACAATTATGAATTACGCTAACCCAGATATGGTTGGACACACAGGTAATTTAAAATCAACAATTAAAGCAGTTGAATTTTTGGATTCACAAATTAAAAGAGTTCTTGAATGAGCTGAAGCTAATGATGTTACAATTTTTATCACAGCTGATCACGGAAACGCTGAAATAACTGAAGATGAAAACGGAAAATCAGCTACAAAACATACATCTAGTCCTGTTATGTTAATTTGTACAGACAAAAATGTTAAAGTAAAAAATGGAAAGTTAGCTAACATAGCACCAACTGTTTTAGACTACATCAATATTGCTAAACCAAAAGAAATGGATGAAGAATCTTTATTATTGAAATAACAAAATTAATAAATTAAGCTAAGATAATATAAATTAAAAGCGCATTTACTTCAAATTTGAATAAGTAAATGCGCTTTTTATTTAATTAAATTACTCAACAGAGCGTAAAAAAACTATCATATTAGTATATGATAGTTTTTTGCATATAAAATGTATAGGAACTTATAAAAGATATTTAATTTTCTCTTTTAATTAACTTTAACTGATTAAATAATTTTTATTTATTTACGTTTTTTCTTAATAAATCAACCAACAACTGAGCTAATTGCAACACCTATACCAACTATAATCCCTATAACTCACATTGGGAATTTAGAATTATTTTTTATTTCAGTTGGCATATTTTTATCATTTTGAACATGGGATCTTTTTGCTTCTTCTAAAACTTTATTTACATCAATAATTGAAACTTTTGAATTAATTTTATCCTTTGCTTCTTGTTTTTGTTCTTTAGATAAGTTTTCTAATGCATCAATTTGAGCATTTGCATCTTTTTTAGATCTAGCTAAATTGGCATCCCCGTTTAATGATTTTTTAGCTTCTATAACAGCATTAACTTTTCTGTTTAGGTCTTTAGAACTATTATTAAAGTCTAATTCATTGATTAATTTATTTGAATATGTTAAAGCATTATCTAATGCTTCTTTTTTATCATTATCAGCTTCTGTATAGTTAGGAGTAGATTTTACTTTTTGTGTTTCACCAAACACTTTTAGTACATTATTAACATTTTTTGCATTTCCAAGAACTTTTTCAACATCAATAACTGATGTTTCAAAATTTGCTAATTCTTTAGCTTTTGCTTTTTCAATATCTGATAAGTTGATTAAATTATCAATAGCAGTATTAACTTTTGTTTTTGCATCAGCTAATACTTTGTCTCCATCTAAATTGTTCAAAGCATCTTTTAATATATTTAATTTTTCATCAAGTCTATCAACTGATGTACTAAAGGCATTTTTTGCTTTAAGTTTTTGTAAAATCTCAAGTGCATTTACAAATGCAGTTTGTTTTTCTTGCGAAGCTTCTTTAAATTGAGTTGTATTTTTTGTTGCTTCTGCATTATTTACAACAACAAGTGCATTATTAATTTCTTGAAGATTTTCTTCAATTTTGTTAATCATAGAAATTTCATTTTGACTATTTATTTGATTTAAAGCATATTCTTTTTGTGGTTCTGATAAATTAGTTAATTTATTAATCTTATCTTTTGCATTAGCAATAGAATCAGATAAATTATTTTCGCCATTTAAAGCATCTTTAGCTTCATTAACTTTAAGAAGTTTATTATTTAAGTTATCTAATGAGTTTTCAAAATCTAACTTTTCATTTAGTAATGTATATAAACTTTCTAATTCTGAATTAAATCTATTTTTGATTTCTTGGTTTGATTCTTTATATTTAACTTCAGATTTTACTTTTTGAAGTTCTTTTAATGAACTTAAGACATCATCTACTTCTTTAGAGTTTAAAACAATACTATCTAATGTTCTGGTTGAATTTGCAGAGTCTATTGATTTTTTTGCTGCATCTTTTTGTTCTTTAGATAAGTTTTTTAATACATCAATTTGAGAATTTGCATCATTTTTAGCTTGTTTTAAACTGAAATTTCCATTAAGAGTAACGATTGCGTTTTCTAAATCGTTGATTAATGTTTCAAGATTTTCGATTGGATTAATAAAATCGTTTTGATCTTTTATTGTTTCTAATTTTGATTTTGCTAAACTAAAATTTTGTTTATTTTGAATTGACGCTTCAGAATAATTATTTGTTAATTGTTCATTATTTGCATTTTGCAATGTTTTTAATGCTAAATTAATTAAAATTGCATTATTTATTATGTTATTAATAATTAAAATTTCATTTTGAGTATTAATTTGATTTAAAGCAGATTCTTTTTGTGGTTTTGTTAAATTGGTTAATTTATTAATTTTATCTTTTGCATTAGCAATAGAATCAGATAAATTATTTTCACCATTTAAAGCATCTTTAGCTTCGTTAACTTTAAGAAGTTTATTATTTGAGTTATCTAATGAGTTTTCAAAATCTAACTTTTCATTTAGTAATGTATATAAACTTTCTAATTCTGAATTAAATCTATTTTTGATTTCTTGGTTTGATTCTTTATATTTAACTTCAGATTTTACTTTTCGAAGTTCTTTTAATGAACTTAAGACATCATCTACTTCTTTAGAGTTTAAAACAATACTATCTAATGTTCTGGTTGAATTTGCAGAGTCTATTGATTTTTTTGCTGCATCTTTTTGTTCTTTAGATAAATAAGATAACTGATCTATAGCTTTTTTAGCATCTTCTTTAGCTTTAGCTAATTTTTCTTCACCGTTTAAGTTATTTTCTTTTTCAGAAAAATTATCGATAAGTTTTTTCATATCAACTGATATTGAATTAAAGTCCAGCGTGTCTTTAAAATCAATCAGTTTATCTAATGAATTATTAAAATCAACTTTTTTAAGTTCATCAGCTTCTAAATAAGCTACTGTTGATTTTTTAGATTCAGATTCTTCTATTTTTTGAATAAGCATATCAATTAATTTAACGTTATTTTGAATGATTGCAACGCTATTTTTGATCGTTGATCTTTCAATTTCTTGAATTGCATTATTTTTTTGAGTATTTGTTAAAAAACTTAAGTTATTAACAAATTCTTTAGCTGATATTTTAGTTTCTTCTAAGTTTTTGTCACCATCAAGATTTTTAATAGCTAATTTTAAATCATCAATAAAAGCATCGATATTATCTATTTGCGCAGCAGGGTTTTCTGAATTTTTGACTGCATCAATGTTTGATTTTGCTTTATCAAATGTTTCTTTTCTAATTACTGAAGCTTCTAAATATGATTGTTCATTTAATTTAGAATCAGACTGAATTGATAATTCAACTGCTGTATTTAATTTTTGAATATTTTCTTTTGAAGTTTGAATGTCTCCTATTGTTGTTTTATTATCAATAGTTTCTTTAGCCTTTTCTTTTTGAGTTTTTGATAAATTTTTCATTTCATCAACAAATTTAATTGCTTGAGCTTTTTCGTTTTGCAATCTTGTATCACCATCAAGTGATTTTATAGCATTTTTAAGCTCTTCAATATCTTGAGCTATGTTTGTAGGTAACTCTTTGAAATCGTCAATTTCTCTTAACTTATCTAAGTTTGAAAATTTATCAGCAACTTTTTTATTTAAGTTTTGTGTAGCTTCTGTATATTGAGATGTTTTTTTGATTTTTCCTAAAAAATCAATTTGTTCAAAAGTTCTGTTTAAAGCAATTGCGTTATTTATGATTTGTTCTGTTTTTTGGATTGTAATTACATCGTTAATTTGTTTTTTTGCTTTTGCTATTTGTTTACTTGATAAGAAAGATAAATCAACAAGTTTTTTATTAGCTTCTGATTTGGCATTGTCTAAATTTATTTTTCCATCAAGAGAATTTGTAGCATTATTTAAATTAGTAATTAATTGTTCCACATCTTGAATTAGAACATCAAAATCTTGTTTTGTTTTAATATTATCTATTGCTAATTTAGCAGCATCAAATGATTCTTTAGTTTCTTTTGATGCTTCTGAATAATCTATTGAAAGCATTTTTTCATTCGCTTCTTTAGATTTTAAAATTAATAAATCAACATTTGATACAGTAGATTTAATATTAATAATATCTGAAACTTTATTTTTTGTATTTATTTGACTTACAGCCTTAGTTTTTTGGGACTCTTCTAAATTTTGTAATAAATTAATCTCATCAATTGCGTTAGATTTTGCTTTATTTAATAGAACATCTCCATCAAGATTATTTATCTGAGTTTCCAAGTTATTTATTAATTGATCGATATTTTCAACCGATAAATCAATAAAATCGTCAGTTTCTTTAATCAAATCAACATTATTTCTAACTTCATTAA
This sequence comes from Mycoplasma sp. 888, assembly GCF_035609225.1. Lineage (NCBI taxonomy): Bacteria > Bacillati > Mycoplasmatota > Mollicutes > Mycoplasmatales > Mycoplasmataceae > Mycoplasma > Mycoplasma sp. 888. Next base: position 329,578 of record NZ_CP141192.1, on the reverse strand, counting down.
ATTTTGCTTTTTTCTCAGAGTTTGCTTCTAAATAATTAGGTGTAGATAATTGATTATTTGCTTTTATTAAAATATCTAAAGATTTATTAAACTTAATTGCCTTATCTTTGATATTAGCTATATCGTTAATTGATGATGAAATACCAATTAATCTTTTAACTTCATCTTTTTGTGTTGAGATTAAATTATTTAATAGATCAATTTCTGAATATGCTTCATTTTTTGAAGAATTTAATTTTTCTTCTCCATCTAATTTAGCTATAGCTGTTTGTAAATCATTATTTAATTTATCCTTATTATCAACCACTATAGTAGGATTATTTTCAATAGAATTTATTATCTGTTCAATATTTGATTTTGCTGTGTCAAATAATTTTTGTTTTTCTAGATCAGAACATAAGTAATTAACACTTGTTTTTACAGATTTAATATCTTCTATTTCATGGATAAATTCACTCAAAATATTTGAATTATTTGTAATATTTTCTATCTCTTGTCTATTATTGGCTGATTGTATTGCAGATTTTATATTATCTTTTTGAGTATTTGTTAAATTAGTTAAATTTTTGACAGCTTTTTTAGCATTATCTTTTATTTCTTGAAATCTTTGTACTCCATCTAATTCATTTTTTGTTGATTCAATTGTTTGTAATTTTTCATTTAAATTAACATATGAATTTTTAAAATCTTTTTTTGTTTTTAAATCATCAATACTATCTAATGCATTATCAAACTGAATCTTCTTAGAATTTGTTGCTTCTATATATTTGACTTCTGATTTAAGATTATTTGCACTTTTTACTTTCCCTAATGCTAAATCGACATCATTAGCAATTGTCTCAATAGATTTAATTTTATTTATTTCATCTGATGTTTTAAGATCTGATATAACCGCTTGTTTTTGTTCTTCAGAAAGATTTGATAATGAATCAATGATCTTTAAAACTCTTGTTATTTCAGAAGATATCCTTTGATCTCCATCTAATTCTTGAGTATCATGAATTAAATCATTTAGCAACTGATCTAGTCCATCAATTGGGTTTATAAAATCATTGTGATTTTTATAATGATTAATTAATGTTACTGATATTTCGAATGCTGTTCTCTTATAATCTGAGGATTCTATATATTTGCCCTTAGTTCTAATCTTTTCAGCCTCTTCTAATTTGACAAATAGATTATTTAAATTATTAGCATTTGTTTTTATTGTTTCAATTAATTCTAGATCAATTGCTGAATTAATAGAATTTTCTGCAGATTGTTTTTGTTCTTCTGATAAATTATTTAATTTTTTAATTTCTTCTATTGCAGCACTTTTTGAAGATTTCAATCTGTTTTCACCATCAAGAGAATTATTAGCAAGTAATAATTTATCTTTTAACTCATCTATATTTATTAAGTCGTCAGAAAAATTGGTAATTGTTAAATAATTTTCTGCAGTTGATTTTACAAAATCAAAATTATTTTTTATTTCTGTTGAAGCTAATGAGTAATTAATAGTATTTGTTGATTTTTTAACTTCTTTAAGTGATGACAATAATTCATCAACACTAGTTGTGTTATTTTTGATTTTACTTAAAAGTTCTTTTGTTTCAGCTGTATTGACTTGGTTTTTTGCTGATTCTTTTTGAGTATTTGATAAATTTGTCAAGCTATCAATGTGATTTAAAATATCTTTTTTTGCTTGTAAAAGCACATTATCACCATCTAAATCATTAATTGCTGATGATAATTTATCAATTAATTTATCGATGTTTTCAATAGATCTATTAAAATCATTTACATTTTTAATAACTTCAATAACTTGTTTTGCATTATTGAACGCATCTTTTTTATCAGTTGAAGCTAATTTGTAATTAATTGTTTCTTGAACTTTAATCGCTTGGTTAAATATATTAATTACATCATTTAGTTTAGTTATGTAATTTTGGATATTTTTTATATTTTCAATCGATTGTTCTGCTCTAATAGTTTCTTTAGCTAATTCTTTTTTAAATTGATCTAACATTGAATTTTCTATCAAATCATTTGCATCACTTTTAACTTTTAATAATTTTGAATAGTTTTCTAATTCAGATATAGCATTATCTAACATTTGAATTTTAGAATCTAAATTAGGATCTATATCTGTGGAAATTATTTGATCTTCTAAATTAAATAATTTTAATTGATTAATAGCTTCATTTAAAGGGTTTTGTATAGTTTGGTCAGCTTGTGAATAATCATCTGTTAATTTTAAAGATTCTGCTTGTTTGATTTTTTCAATAGCATTATTTATAGTTTGTGCATTATCTTTTATTTTATTAATTGATTCAATGTCGTTTAAAGAATCAATTTGTATTTTAATTAATGTTGTTTGAAAGTTATCTAAACAACTCATATTTTCAATTGTACTAATAGCATTAGTTTTAGCAACTTTCAATCTTGAAGCCCCATCAAGATCGTTTGTAGCTTTAGTCAAATTAGATGATATTTTTTCTATTTGATCAATCGGTTTTTCAAAATTAGTTTCAGATTTTATTTCATTTAGCTTCGCCAATGCTTGTTCAAAGTTTTGTTTTATTTCTTTTGAAGATTGTAAATGATCAATTGTTCTTAATTTTAAATTAGCTGTTGATAAAACAGTTAATGCATCATCAAGCTTTGTTGCATTATCTTTGATATTAGTAACTGAATTTATTGAAGCGCTATTATCAATGTATCTGTATGCTGATTTTTTTTGTTCAACTGATAATGAATTTAGTAATTCAATAGATAATTTTGCTGCTACTTTAGCATCATTAAGTCTTTTAGAACCATCTAAATTTGCGATTGCTTTTTCTAAGTTAGATTTTAATGTATCAACATTTGGGACAGGTCTGTTAAAGTCTGATCAATCTTTTATTTTATTCATTTCTGATCTAGATAAATTAAATGAATTTCTTTCCGGATCTAAAGCATACAAATATTCATCTGTATTTACTGTGTTGTTAGCAATTGTTAAAACAGATAATGCATTATTGAATGATGTAGTATTATCTTTAATATTAGTAACTGAATTTATTGAAGTGCTATTATCAATGTATCTGTATGCTGATTTTTTTTGTTCAACTGATAATGAATTTAATGATGCAACATATGTTTTTGCTGCTACTTTAGCATCATTAAGTCTTTTAGAACCATCTAAATTTGTGATTGCTTTTTCTAAGTTAGATTTCAATGTAGAAATATTTGGAATAGCTCTACTAAAATCTGATCATTCTTTTATTTTATCTATTTCTGATCTAGATAAGTTAAGTTGGTCTTGGAATGTTTTTGTTGATTCTAAATAATTAGGTGTGATTAATTGATCATTTGCATTTTTTAATTGTTCTAAAGCTTTGTTTAAATCAGTTGCATTGTTTAACATTGAATCAATAGAATTCATAGAATCAAGTTTATTTATTTTTGTTTTAATATTAACTTTTTGACTATTAGATAAAAATAATAAATTATCAACATCTCTTTTAGATTGTGTTTTTTTATTAGATAAATTATTTTGACCATCAAGATTATTATTAGCCAAAATTAAATTATTTAATACTTGATCAAGATTTTTAACTGATGTATTAAAAGTATTTGTAACTTTTAATTTATTGGCGGCATCTCAAGCATTATTATATTTTTCTTGCAATCCTGAAGATGCATAAATATAATTTATTGTTGATTTTGTAGATTCAAATCTTTTTATTTCAGTATTGAATTTATTTAATTTAGTTGCATTTTCTATAATTAAATTAATTTGCTCTCTATTTTTAAGTTGTTCAATGGTTGATCTAATATTTTCTTTTTGCGGTTTATTTGATAAGTTGACTAAACCATTTATCATTTCATTAATCTTTTGATGTTCTGAATTATTTAATTGTAAAACTTCTGCTTCTAAAGCTTTTGCTTCTGAAAAAGAAGTTTTATTTGCAAGATCTGAAAGTTTTTGATTTAGGATATTTTGCTGAATATATTTTGAAGACGAAATAGATTTTTTAATTTTTTCTAAATTAGACTCACCATTTAATATATCTATTGCAGATTCAATACGTTCTTCTATATTTGAAACTTTTGCTTCTGTTATGTTTGAGGATAATAATTCTTGATTTATTTCTTTAATTAATTGAAGTATTTGATTTGCACCATTACTATTATCGAATAAATAATTTATTGAAACTTTTTGGCTTTCTGATTTTTTTAATGCTGCTTTTAATCTTTCTTTATATAACTCTTGTTCTTTTTGCTTTTTAAGTTCAACTAAAGAATCAATGATTCTAGTGCAATTGTTGTAAAAATTTTCCAATCTACTTTGTGTGCTTATAAAATCAATGCTTGAATCATTATTAATTACTTCTTTAATTAAATCTTGAATTGATTTGATGTTTTCATCTAACTGAATTTTTTTATCTTGATAATTAACTTGGAGGCTATTTAAATTTAATTCAACTACTTTTTTTTCAAATAAATCAGAGTAATCTGAAAGACCATTTAGAACAGTTTTGAAACCATCTAGTTTCTTTTTCTTGTTAGTATAAAAGTCAATAGCGTCTTGATATCCTGTTAATTCTGGAATTGATTTAATTGGTTTTTGAAAAATTTCATAATTATCGAATGATAATTTTTCTTTAAGATCGCTTGTAATAAAAGTTAATTGAGGATTATCAAATGATACAGACGAATTAAAAGTATTAATTTCTGATTTTAATTTATCATCATAAATTGTCTTCAAGATATTTATTTTTCTAAAAAGATCCTCTTTATTATTGTTATATAAGTTAGCTCATTTTTCATTCTCACTTGTCATTGGTTGATTAAGAATGGTATTAGACTTTCTTATAACAAGATTTATTTGATTTTTGATAAGGTTTTGATAAGTTGTGTTTTTAAGCTGTTTTAAAAATTTAGAATATTCTTCGTTAATACTACGTATTTTTTTTACATATTCTTCATTTGGAGAAACTGTATAAGTGTTTTGAACAGTTAAAATTCTTTTTGCTGTTGGGTAATAAATATTTGTTGGTGTTTCTTTGTAAAAAACTAATTTTATTTTGTCATTCAATACAAAATTATTATTTAGTTTTATTTTAGTGTTTGTGTCATTTATTTTAATTTTTTCTTGAAATTTATCGTTCTTATATACCTCTAAGAAATATCCCTGCATAGGCTGTGTTAATTGAATGGTTGATGAATTATCAATTAATTTTTCAATAGGAACGCTACTTAATTGTTTTCCTAAAATTCCACGATTAATTGTTCTTTGACTATACATATAGTTTTTACGAACAATAGCAAGCGTTAAACTATCTCCAGGTGCATCTAAGGGCACAATACCGAGCTGTTCTCACTTATTATCTTTTTCTTTAAGTTTGTTAAGAAATCAAGGATTTAATTGTTTAGATGTTCATCAAGGTTGCTCCCCGTTTGCACGAGAAAGAAAATTGATTAATGAATAATATTCATAATCATCGTTTTGGAAGTTGTCCAACATATTTTCAAACCATTTCTTTTTTTCTTCTTCTTTAGTATTATATTCGTCTTGTCTAACTCAATATATATCACCATTTCGTCAAAAAATACCGTAACTGTTATCAGTTGAAATTTTATGATGGAAATTGTTGATTACAAATACTTTACCTCTAAGTTCATTCAACGTAGGATTAATTCTATTAGTTCCTGTAGTGTTTGAATACAAAATATCTCTATATTCACTTAATTGTTTGTTTATTAGTTTTCTTCAATTTTCACATTGAGCTTCTGATAAACTACTTGCACTAACATTTTCATCTTTAATACGCATTAAAACAGTTTCATTTGGGTGGTTTCTTAAAAAGGTTCTAAATTCACTTAAAACACTTCTTAAAGATACATTATTTGAATATGCACTACCATGTATAACAAAATTTTCTTGATTTAAACGAATATCAAAAAAACGAATACCCATTTTTAATTGATTTTTAAAATTTTTATATTGAGTTCTTGCTCATGCTTTACCAAAAGTTCATGCAGGACCTTTACCATCAAACATAGCACTATCATGCGTTCCAGGAATTGAAAGATCAGATAAAAGCTTATTCCCATCAACATCAGCCATTCAGTCTTCTAATCTAAGACTAGTATTTGGATCATCTATCGAAGAAGCTTTATTAACATCTGTTCATGACACACTTTGTTGAACTATCGCTGAAACAGTACCTAAAGATAGTGTTGATCCAGCTAATAATCCCAAAATCATTAACATTTTTCTATTTTTTTTCATAATCACAACTTTCTATTAGATTTAATCTAATTTAATTTAAGCTTATCTAAAGTCTAATAAAAATATATAAATAGCTTTTTATAAATTCATAAAGTTTAATTTTAAATTAATTTTATATTCACCTATGTTATAGATTTAATGTTTTATAGATACGTTTTTTTAATAGGGAATTTTTTTATTAAATCTAAAACAATTTGTTTTAGTTCATCTAGTTTATTTTTTCCTAATTCTGAACTTAACTCTTGATAATTTCTGAGTGTATAATCAATTATCTCGGCTAATTTGTCTCATTCAGTAAAACCTCTACTTGTCATAGCTGCTGTACCAATTCTTATACCACTTGTAATAAATGGTGAAAGAGTATCAAATGGAATTGTGTTTTTATTTAATGTAATATTAATTTTTTCTAATATTTCTTCAGCTTGTTTTCCATTGATATTGTAAGTTGATAAAACATCAATCATAAATAAGTGATTATCGGTTCCACCTGAAACAATTTTTGCACCTTTGTTAATAAAATTGTTGCATAACTTAGCTGCATTTAAACGAATGTTTCTAGCGTATTCTTTAAACATTGGTTGCATAGCTTCATAAAAACTTACAGCTTTTCCTGCTATTGCGTGAAATAATGGACCACCTTGGTAACCAGGGAATACTCATCTGTCGATTTTTTTTGCGATTTCTTCATCATTAGTCATTATAATTCCGCCTCTTCCACCACGTAATGTTTTATGTGTTGTAGAAGTAATGATATCTGCATAACCTACAGGTGAAGGGTGCTCGCCTGCCGCTACAAGGCCTGCAATATGTGCTATATCAGCAAGTAATTTTGCACCACATTTATCAGCGATTTCTCTGAATTTAGCAAAGTTAATTGTTCTTGAATAAGCTGAATAACCACAAATTATTAAATGTGGTTTTTCTTTTAAAGCAAGCTCTAAAATTGCATCATAATCTAAAATTCCATCCTTACCTAAATCATATGAAACTGATTCATAGAAAATTCCACTAAAACTGATTTTATAACCATGTGTTAAATGTCCACCAGAGCTAAGTGAAAGTCCCATAATTTTTCCACCACTAGGTACAACCGATGCAATAGCAGCAGCGTTTGCAACTGAACCAGAATATGGTTGGACGTTAGCAAATTTAACTCCAAATATGGTTTTTAATCTATCAATAGCAGCTTGTTCTACTATATCAACATTTTCACAACCTCCATAGTATCTTTTGCATGGATAACCTTCACCATATTTATTTGTTAAAATACTCCCTTGAGCTTTAAGCACATCTTCTGAAACGTAGTTTTCACTAGCAATTAATTCAATATGATCTTCTTGTCTTTTTAATTCGTTATTAATCGCATCTTGAACTAGTTTATCTTTTAAACTAATATCTGAATACATATCGCCTCCTAGTTGTTAAAATATGAATCTATCTTTTCAATTTGTTCACTTGAACCTGTAATTCTAAGCGTTACGTTATGAGAATTTTCTTTTTTATAATCATCAATTTGCTCAATACTATAACAATTTGAAACTGATTTAATTTGGTTAATTTTATCTTGAATATAATCTTGGTTTGCAAGTTCGAATGTAAGATCAAGTGTTTTGAATGGTTCAGTGTTGACTGATTGGAATTTAGTTGAAGTTTTATTATTTTTAATGTTTTTAATTACATCTGTGAATAATTCAGCATAAAAAGCATTTGACTTATCAATTGAGGGGTGAATTTTACCTAATCATCCTATTTCAAATTCTACACCTGTATTTTGATCAATATAAATAATTTTGGCAGATGCATTTGGGTGTAGTAATTGATTTTCTTTTAAAGGAATAAATTCTAAGTCCAATTTAGCAAAATTAATAATATCTTGTTTTATTTCCAATAATGATTTAGTAGTTGATCCAAGACCTAAAACTTCATTAGAGTTTCCAATCATTCCTACTTCAAAAATATTAATTGAGTTTAATTTGCGTTTTTGATTGTATTCAACAACTTCTTGTAATGATACAATGATTGAATTACGTATATATTCTCTTTCCTTTGAAACAAAAGTTAATAATGGATCAACTGTTTCTTTTAAATTTAAAACTTTAAAGTCTGCTTTTTCTTTTGAAACAAGCGTGAATGTTCTAACTTCTGAATAACCCATTCCACTGATAATGTTTTTAGTTTTATCTTTAGATTGAGTAATTAATGGAACATTTTTAACAACTTCTTCATTAAAGTTACTGTATGAATAAAATCTGAACAATTCTTCCATAACATCTTCAAATAAATTAATATCATATCTATAATTTGGAACTTTAACAAAATCTTTATCAAAAACAAAACCTAGTTTACTTAATTCTTCTTTAGCTTTGTCAAATTCGACTAATTCATTGTCTGATTTATTTGAGTAAATCTTTAATTTTTCATTATCGATTTTAATTTGTTTATGACTATCAAATTCAATTTGACCAATCGTGTTAGAAACTTGTAAATCGTTGCAATATGATCTTATAAAATTAATTGCTAAACTAGCTAACTCAGGCGAAATTGTTCTTGCTCCTTGAGCTGCTGAATTTGAAATTAATTTAAGCTCTTTTGATGAATGTCTAACATCAGTTGATTTAAAAACTCCAACTTCAAATAAATAATTGTTTGTTTGTTCTGTAGCTTTAGTGTTTTCTAATCCCATAGAACAAGCGATTGAGATAGGTTTGTTATTAGAAAAAATTGTTAAAACATTATTTAATTCAACTTCTTTGTTTCCTAAAATGATTAATTTTCCTGAATAATAATCTGCACTTAAATTGTTTTCTAATTTTGTAGCATCATAAACGTGTGCAGGAACTCCATAGTTAATTAATGTTAAGTTTGTTAAATTAACTGCTCAGTCAAATTTTGTATCAATACCGTGTTTTGCAAGTAACATTTTTTCATATAAAGTTGTTTCTTTTTTACCTTTAACTTCTGTAAATGATAAATGTTGCGCTTTGTTTTTATTAATTGTAAATTGTGTTGTAAATGAACTTGACGTTTCTTTTAATACGTTTATAAAGTCAGTATCAAAATATGAAGCTAATTCTCTAGCTAAAACATAATATGAGTTTGCATCATTTCTGTTTGCCGTTACTGAAATTTCAATAAGTGTGTCATTAAGACCTAAAAGTTCCATTGCATCATCTTCAAGTGAAGCAAAATCATTTGGTAAAACTAAAATTGAGTCAGTATATGATAAAAGTGAATTATCATATCCAATTTCAGATCACGCACCAAACATTCCTTGTGATAAAACACCTTTAATTTCTTTGTCTGTGAAAACAAAATCACTTTTTGATGCACCTGTTGGGAAGCAAATTGTAAGGTCACCTGGTTTCAAAATTCTATTATTTGTTTGAATTGTGTATTCACCTTGTTTTGTTAAAACTTTAACTACATCTAATTTGTCTGAATTAGGGTTAACCGAAACTTCTAAAACTTTTGCAAATACTAAACCTTTAACATCAGAGAAAGGTGAAACTGATTCAACTTCTAAACCTAAGTTGTTTAATGCTTTTTCTACTTCTTTTGCATCCAACTTAATATTTGGTAAATATTTATTTAAATGTTTTAAAGATAAAATCATAAATTACTTTTCTCCTTTAGTTAAATCTCATTTGATTGGTTTTACATTGTTTTGTTCAAGTTTTTTATTAATAGTTTTAAATAAGTGTGAATCTGCAAAACCTTTGTTATAACTATATGGACTTGGGTGTGCAAGTTCAACTAAGTTCTTAGGATTAATTGGTATATCTTTAATGAATTGTTGTGCTTTTTTACCTAATGCAACTACCATAACATTAGGGTTTTGCGCAACTACTTCCTCAACTACTTTATGTGTGAAAGTTTCTCATCCTATTCCGAAGTGTGAAGCAGGCTTGTTTTGAGCAACTGTTAAAACTGTATTTAATAATAAAACACCTTGTTTAGCTCAAGAAACAAGTGAAGTTGTTTCTAATTTTGTTTTAGGATAATCTTTTTTAAGTTCCTTAAACATATTATTTAGTGATGGAGCAAATTTATCATCGTATGTTGAAAATGCTAATCCATCAGCTAAACCTAATGTGTGGTATGGATCTTGACCTAAGATAATAACTTTAGTTTCATTAACTTGGAAGAATTCAAACGGTTTAAATAAATCCATTTGGTGTGGAAAAACTTTAACTCCATTTGTTTCTTCTTCTTTTAATTTATCTAAAATTTTTGTAAAGTATGGTTTTTGACCTTCTGACTGTAATATTTTTAAAAAACTATCTTTCATTTTTAAATTGCTCCATTATTCTTAAATCATTTCTGTATAAATCTCTTATATCTGTAAAACCATATTTAATCATTGTGATACGTTCAATTCCAATACCAGCTGCAAAACCATTAAATGATGAATCAAAACCAGCCATTTCTAACACACTTGGATGAAGCATACCGGCACCTAAAATTTCAATTCATCTATTTTTATAAAATACATCAACTTCAACACTTGGCTCAGTGAATGGGAAGTAACTTGGTCTTAATCTGATTTCAACATTTTCTTCTAAAACATATGAAAGTAAATCTTTAAGAGTTCAAATTAAGTTAGAGAATGAAACTTTTCCAACTGTAACAAAGTCAATTTGAGTAAATTGGTGTGAGTGAGTTGCATCGTCTTCATCATTTCTGTAAACTTTACCAATAGCAAAAGTTGAAAATTCCTTATTAGGATTTTCTTCAAGAACTTTTGCAGTGATACCTGTATTATGTGTTCTTAATAAAGTTTGTTTTGTAATGTAAAGTGAGTCATGCATTCCTCTAGCAGGATGATCATCTGGAATATTTAAACGTTTAAAATTATATTCATCAGATACAATTTCACCGTCTTTACGTTCATAGTATCCGTGTTGGAAAAATCAATCTCTTAATCTTTCTTCAACAAGTGTGATCGGGTGTAATACTCCATGTTTTAAAACAGGAATTGTTACGTCAATAAATTCTGAATTAATTTTCTTTTCAATTTCAAGTTTTTGAATTCTTTCTTCAGCTAACTTAAAGAAATCTTCATATTCTTTTTTAAGAACTGTAATTTTTTGTCCAATTTCTTTCTTTTGTTCAATTGGAGCTGTTTTTAATTCTTGTTGAAGTTTGTAAATTTCTCCTTCATTTGAAAATACAGTTGCTTTTGCTACTTTAAGATCTTCTAATGAATTAATGTTTTCTAATTTTAAATTCATTTAATCCTCCTTAATTGCTTCCTTGATTTTTTGTCAATATTTTTTGTATTTTTGTTCGTTTTCATTTAATCCAGCAAAATAAAATTCTGCTTTAGATAATTCTTTTGGTAAATATTGTTGATTAACATAATTATTTCAGTAGTTATGTGGATATTTGTAATCAACTCCATCACCTAATTTTGTCGCTGATGCATAATGTGAATCTTTTAAATGTTTTGGTATTTGATAAATTTGTCCTGAATCTAAGATTTGCTCTGTGTTTTCGATTGCAATGTATGTTGAGTTACTTTTTGGTGCTAGTGCAATATCAATAATTGCAAAAGCAATTGGCAATTTACCTTCAGGCATTCCAAGTCGCTCAAAAGCTTCAATTGCATTTAGCACTCTTAAACTTACATTCGGTGAAGCGTGACCAATATCTTCATATGATGCACAAATCATTCTCCTGAATAATCCATCAACATCTCCACTTTTTAAAATTAACATCCCATAATACAGTGCAGCATTTACATCTGAACCTCTAAGTGATTTGTGAAACGCAGATAAATTGTTGTAATGTGCACTTGAATTTAAATCACTATAGAAGTTAATATTTGGAATAACTTGTTTCAGTTGCTCTTTGGTAATTTCTACACCTGGATCAGAACATAAAATGAGCATATGTAAATTGTTAATACTTAATCTTAAGTCTCCTGAAGAAAATCTAGCTAAGTTTTTTAGAACATCCATGCTAATTAAATAGTTAGGAAAACTTTCTTTAACAATTTGATTAAGTTTCTCTGCGATTTCATCTTCTGAAATCTTAAAAAACTGCACAATTTGCATTCTACTTCTTAAAGCAGGCACAACTTTAAAGTAAGGGTTTTCTGTTGTAGTTGCATAAACAATAATCTTGTCAAATTCAAGATAAGATAACAAAATGTCTTGCTTATCTTTATTTAATCTATGTATTTCATCGATGATGATTACATCATTATTTTTTAAAATATTAATTAATTTATCTTTATTATCAACTGATGCGTTAAATAAATCATACTTAAAACCTAATTGGTTAGCCAAAATCATTGCACTTGTTGTCTTACCGGTTCCTGATTCACCAAAGAAAATAAAACTTGTTGTTATTTTATTTGCAACAACTTTTTCAAGTAATTTAACAACGTGCTTTTGTCCGACAATGTTTTCTAATTTAGTTGGTCTGATTAGATTTGCTAGATTTTTATTGTTCATAACACCCTTTTAGTTAATTAATAAAATTAATTTTATTAATTATACATTTTTATTTTTTTAAAGATTACACTTTATTGTTTAGTTTATAGTAATAAAAGTTTAAATTAACAAAACTTTTAAAGCTTGCACACTATTATAAAAATAAAAATAACTGCTTTGTAGCAGTTAAATTTAGTCAATTACATATTGTGATATGGCACTTTAGTTTTAACAAAAATAAATTTATGATTTGGAAGCATTTCTTGAAGTTGTCCATACATATCAAGCGCAAATACTTCTTCATCTAAGTGTGGAACTTCTAAAATGTTTGTGTTTGTTTGGTCAAATACGATTCAGTCACTTCATCTAAAGTCACTTGAAATGATTAAGTCACATTTTGTAGCTAAATCATTAATTTGTCCAATGTATCCACTTCCACTTAAGATTGCAACTGTTTTGAATTTTTTATCGTAGTTTTCAGGGGCAACATTAGTTCTAAATGAGTGCAATCCTAATCTTTTTTCTAATAATTCTTTAATTTGGTTTAATGATAAATTAGCATCAACAACCGATGAGAATTTTTGTGTTAATTCTTCATTTTGTTTTGCTTCTATACCCATATATCTTACAATTTGGTATGAAGTACCTTTTGGATCGCAGTCGTAATTTGTGTGTATTGAGAATGCTGTAATTTGGTGTTTTCTAAGTAAATTTAAGATTTCTCTTTTGTATGGTGCTTTGTAATCTTCATCAATTCATCTTCTTTCGAATTTGAATGGGTGGTGCGTTAAGATAACGTTGCAATCATTATCAATTGCTTCTTGAAGCACTTCTTTTGTAAGGTCAATTGCTAAAACTGCACCTTTAAATTTTTTAGCTTGAACCGTTTTAACTGAGTACCCTGATGGATCTCAAATTTCTTTGTTTTCTAATGGGTACATTTTGTTTAATAATTCAATAAAATCTTTAATTTTTAAACTTTTTTCTCTCATAATATCACAATTTTCCTAATTTTGTTTAATTGTTGTTTTTAATTTCTAATAAAGTCTTTTAAGTTTTTACCGTGTTTTGGATCTGATTTAAGTTTACGTAAGATTTTGTTTTCAATTTGTCTTACACGTTCTTTAGAAACTCCACCACGGTCTAGTGCTAATTCTTCTAATGAGTGCACTCTGTATTTATTTCCGTTTTCATCAACACCGATACCAAAACGTTTACAAATAAGTTTTTTATCTTCTGGATCAAGGTTGTTAACCATATCTAATAAGATTTCTTCTAATTCTTCTTGTGAAGCATAATCAACTGGCGAAACAATGTTGTCATCTTTAACAAAGTCACTGAATGACGAATCGTTTTCTTTACCGACTTGTTTATCTAATGAAATAGGATCGATATTAATTTTTCTAATGTATCTAACTTTAGCAGCATCATATCCATTTTGGTATCTTTCTGCAATTTCCTCATCAGATGGCTCTCTTCCTAATTCTTGTTGTAATTCACGTTCAATTTTTGAAATTTTGTTAATTGTTTCAACCATATGAACAGGCACACGAATTGTTCTAGCTTGGTCAGCAACAGCTCTTGTGATAGCTTGTCTAATTCATCAAGTAGCATATGTTGAGAATTTGAACCCTTTATTAACGTCATATTTTTGAACAGCTTTTAAGATACCTGAGTTACCTTCAGAAATTAAGTCAATAAATGTAAGCCCTCTGTTTTTGTATTTTTTAGCATTGTTAATAACTAAACGTAAGTTTCTTTGGATAAGTTTGTCTCTTGCTCTTTTTCCTCTGAAACCACCTTTTTCCATTAATTTAGCTAAGTGTTTTTCTTCTTCTAAAGTTAATAATTCTCCATATTTACCGATTCAACGCATATATCATTTAACAATGTCATTTGTTTCAGTAAGTTTGTTTGATAAGTTGTATTTGATTTTTGTATCGTCAACTAATTCGATTGGTTCATCGTAAGTTTCAAAAACTAAATCCATATCATCAAAACCTGAATCAATTCCTGCATCATCAAAGAATTCATCGCTTAATCTTTGAACTTCAGGTTCTTTTTCTTCGTCTTCCTCTTCTTCTTCATCAGTTTCTATTTCTTCATCTGGAATTGTGTAGTAATCTTCGTTTTCATCATCTTCATAATACTCATCATCATCATCATCCATATCATCAGAATCAAATCCACCGTCAAAGTCAGGTTCTTCATGATCAAGATCAGTTAATTTTTCAAAGTCATAGTCATCTAGACTTTTTTCTTTTGTTTTCTTAGATTTTTTTGATTTTGCAGATGCTACGTCTTCAAAATCAGCTTCTGTATAGTCATCATTGTCACCAAAATCAACATCATCAATAATAATATTGTTATCTTTTAATTCTGACATAAAATCATCAATAGTATCTTCATTGATAGATAAACCTTTTGAGCTTAAGATATCAAAGACTTCTTCTTGGGTTAAGTAATCTTTGTGGTGCTTTTTAAGCTCTCTTTTCATATAATTAATAATTTCTTCAAATTTATACATAAATTATCTTCCTATCTTCTTATCAAGTCTATTTGAGTTAAGTTTTTTCAAGTTATTTATTGTGTCAACAAGATATGGTGGCAATGCATCTCCCTTAGGTAAATCTGCAATTGTTTGTTGTATAAATGGTTCTTGTTCTACTATATATGAATTGAATGAAAGCATACTTGTCTCTGTAAAGAAAGTTGTTTCTTCATATAACTCGTGTAAATAATTTTCAATAATTTCTGAGTTAACTTCAGCTTCAGTCATTCCACAATTTTTAAGTAAATATTGCTTGAATATGTCTAAATAATTTTCATTTAAATATTGAGTAGTGTTTTTTGTGACTTCTTTGTATAGTTTACCAATTTGAATTGGATAACTAAAAACAGCACCCATATGTTCAGTTTGTTTTAAGATATCCAAAATATGAGGGTTCATCATAGCTTGAGTTAATATTTTTAATCTATTTTGAATACCTAAAGTAGTGAGCTTGCTGTAAAAATCTTTTTCATCAAACCTAACATTGTTAAGTGCTTGAACAAATCCATCATATGGATCAATAGGTGCATAGGGGTCATTTGCAAGAAATTCATCATACTTGAGTTGTTCTTGGATTTGTCTTTTAGGAACAATTTTTAGTTCGTAATTAAATTCTCTTTGTAATTGTGATTTTAAATATTGTTGTTCTTTTTCACTAAATAAATCAAGGTATTTATTTAGTTCAATGATAAATAAGTTAAAGTGATTAAAATCATAATTATCACTGCTGATTTGATGTTTGATTTTTAAATGATTGTAAAGAAAGTCAATAGCAGATATTTGCGAATTATTGATCAAGTCAACTAAAGTTTGTGCACCGTATTCGTTTAAAATTTCGTCAGGGTCTTTTGAATAAGTGTTATTGATAATAGAAACATCAAAATTATGTTCTAATAATCTACTTAAACTTCTAAATGTTGCTTCAATTCCTGCTTTATCATTATCAAGGAACATTAAAACTTTTGTGTTTTTGATAAGCGCTAAATGTTCTTTAGTAAGTGCAGTCCCCATAATTGCAACTACGTTTTCAATTCCTGCTTTATAACAAGCGATAACATCCATATAACCTTCAACAATTACAACTTGTTTTTTAGTTCTAATTGAATCTTTAGCATTATGGTAGTTATACAAAATTCTAGATTTGTTAAATGCAATAGTTTCTGGAGAGTTAATGTATTTAGGTGAATTAGGATCGTTGTTATTTAGTTTTCTTCCACTAAATCCAACAATGTGTCCGTGTTCATTAGCAATACCAAAAGTTACTCTATCTCAGAATAACTCGTGCATATCTCCATTAACTAATCCAGCTTGTTGCATTTGAAGCGTTGAATAATTTAAATTAGTTAAATAATTAACCAAAACATTTTTAGGTGCATAACCAATGTTGAATTTTTCTCTAATTTGATTGTCAATTTTACGTTTAGCTAAATATTCTTTAGCAACTTGATTGGTTAAATATTGAACTTTGTAAAATGAGTTAACAATGTCTAAAACATCAGTTATTTCAATTACTTCTTGAGAATAATTTGTTGTTTCAGTTTGCTTATATTGTTCAAAATCAAGATCAATATTTGCTCTTTTAGCTAAATATTCTAATGTGTTTACATAAGAAATGCTTTTGTATCTTTTCACAAACTCAATTACGTCACCAGCGGTTTCACAAACAAAGCATTTGAAAATTTGTTTAGCTTGAACAACACTTAAACTAGGTTTAGTATCTTGGTGAAAAGGACATAGTCCAACATAACTATTTCCCTTTTTATGTAATTGAATAAATTCAGAAATAACATCAACAATATCATTTGCATGCTTAATTTGATTTATTATTTCAGAAGTTAATCTTGCTGACATTATTTCCTCCTTTGAATTAATTTAGTTAGTTTTATTTTTGAATAAATGAAATTACTTGGTCAATTGATACTCTGACTTGTTCCATAGTATCTATGTTTCTTAAAGTAACTGCATTATCTTCTAATGTGTCATAGTCAATTGTTAAACATCAAGGTGTTCCAATTGCATCTTGACGACGATATCTTTTTCCAATTGAACCAGATTCATCATAAGTTACTGAAATTCCAGCAGCAACTAAATTGTTGAATATTTCTTTTGATTTTTCATTTAACTTTTTAACAAGTGGCATAACAGCAACTTTGTAAGGCGCAATTTCGTAAGGGAAACGTAAAACAATTCTTGAATCATTATTTTCTAATTCTTCTACATTATAAGCACTTGTAATTACGGCTAACATTAAACGATCTAATCCGATGCTTGGTTCAATAACATATGGAATAACTTTTGTATTAGTTTCAGGATCTAAGTAATCAAGTGATTCTCCTGTTGCATTCATATGTGACTTAAGATCGTAATCTGTTCTGTTAGCAACCCCAAGTAATTCACCTCAACCAAAAGCAAAATTAAATTCAATATCACTTGTTGCTGTTGAATAGTGAGCTAACTCTTCTTGATCGTGAGCTCTAACTCTGATTAAGTCTTTTGAAATTCCTAATTGTTGCACAAAATTATAAGCTTTGTTTACATAGTAGTCAAATCATTGTTGTGCTTCTTCAGGTTTTGTGAAGAATTCAAGTTCCATTTGTTCAAATTCCCTTGTTCTGAAAATGAAGTTTCCTGGCGTAACTTCATTTCTAAAGCTTTTTCCTACTTGTGCCACACCAAATGGTAATTTAGCTCTCATTGTTCTTTGAACGTTTTTAAAGTTAATAAAAATACCTTGTGCTGTTTCAGGTCTTAAGTAAACTTTTGATTTAGCACCCTCAACAACTCCTTGAGAAGTTTCGAACATTAAGTTAAATTTCTTAATGTCTGATCAATCTGTTTTATCTCCCTCATATTCTTTGATGTGCTCTCTTACAAAAACAACCATTTCATCAAAGCTCATTTTTTCAGGAATTAAATCAGGATTTACTTCTTGAATTAATTTGTCTGCTCTATATCTTTTTCCATTAACTTTGTTTTCGATTAGAGGGTCGGAGAAGTTAGAAACGTGACCACTTGTTACTCAAACTTGTGGGTTCATTAAAATTTTTGAGTCGATTAAGTAGTTGTTAGTTTCTTTAATAACAAATTCACGTTTTCAAGCTTGCTCAATGTTATCTTTTAAAAGTGAACCAAGTGGTCCGTAATCTCAAGTATTTGACAATCCTCCATAAATTTCACTTCCTTGAAAAACAAATCCAGAGTTCTTCAAGTGATTAACAATATCATTCATTTTATTTTCTCTATTATTTAGCATAATTGTAATTTTATCACTAAACGCTTAATAAAAAATTTATTTTTTATTATCATAATTTGATGAAATTCAAAGAAAAAATCAAAAATTTTTGAATTTTGTAACACATTTGATTTTTACAACTTTACTATTAAGTTGAAAATATGTTTATGCCTTACACACTATGGAAAACATCAAAAAATAGTTATTTTTTCTTAATTTTTTTGAAAAAATAGCAAAAAAATACCGTTTTTCCTTAAATTATAGGGATAGAAGTAGACAAATATATCATCATTATTTATAAAAAGCATTTATAATTAAGAGGAACGAAAGTTTATTTTATATAACGTTATACAAAATTACTTATTTAAACAAAGGAGATATATGAAACGTTTACAATGTTTATATAGACCTAACAAGGATAAAAACTACCCTTGAGCTCTTAAACACCCAAAAGTTGAAAATCCTTTAGCTCTATTCAAAACTCGTAAAGACGCTATGACCTGATTCTTATCATTAGGTTATGAATGTGCAACTTGATTCCAAACAGATAAAAAAATCTGAGGAGGGATCGTTATTGAATTTAATGATAAAGATTCAAAAGGAAATATCATTCCTGAATTCGAACTTAACGTTGATAAATTCGACGGTGGTTTAGATTACGAAGAAACAGTAGAAGAATTAGCTATTGATCCAAAATCAATGAAACGTGATGATAAAGCAGCTAAAAGAAACTTCAAAGAAGTAGTTGATTTCAAAATCATTAACGATCACGAAACATACTTCCCAGCTGATGATGATTACGTTTACGAAAGAAAAAAATCTGCTAAAGACTTAGAAATTGAAAAATTACAAAGTGAATTAAGCAAAAAAGAACAATTAGAAAAAGAAGTTAACGAACTTCAAGAAAAATTAGCTAACTCAGTTACAAAAGAAGTTTTAGTTGAAAAATTTGTAGAAAAAGAAGTTGAAGTTTTACCAGTGTGTGAAGATAAAATTACAGAATATACATACATCAGAGACTTAATGATTTCTGAACAAATCAAAGTATTAGCAATCTACGCTAGAAAACTTCGTTTAACAGCTGCTTCATTACCAGAAACATTAACATCATTAGAAGATATCAAACGTATTGAAACAAACTTTGAAAACGTTTTAAAAGCTGCTAAAGCTCTTAAAAAAGATGTTAAAGGTAATGAAGAATACAAAGAATTATTAGCTGCTATTGTTGCCACTATTTCTAAAGCAATGCAAGAATTTGCTGATAAAGTTAAAGGAAGCGAAGAAATCGAATTCAATGCTGAAACAGAAGTTTATTCAGTATGTGAATTAGTTGGAAACATTACTTTAGCACAAAAAACTTCATACGTATTATTGAACAACTTACACGTTGGATTTGTTAAAAAAGACAGCTACGACTACTCAATCTTCTTAGGTGAAGAATCTCAAAGACAACACTTCTTAGTATTTGAATCTGTATTATCAGATGTTGTTGTTTCAGATGAAAGTCAAGTTGTTAAAACACATTCAAGAATTAGACTTTTATCAATTTTCTTAATTGCTTTAGGATTCTCAATCTTAATCGTGTTAGTAATCTTATTAGGATTAGGATACATCGTTTAATTTTGATCCAATGCGCAGGGCTTAACGCCTTGTTTTTTTATTCTTTGAATGTGTTAAAATTTATATAAATATAAATTTAATACAAGAAGGTGTAAAATGAGACTATCATTAATTTCATTAAAAAATAACTCAGTTGAAAAAGTAAGAGAATACTTAGAAAGATTAAAAGATCAAAGTGCACAAAACTTTGAAGTTATTCTTTGTTTAACTGAAAACTCAAAAGCAATCTTCAAAGTTGCTAAAGATTACTACCAATTTTTCGGTAACAGACTTATTATGATTTTTAACACAAAAAGCACTTCATATCAACACAATTTAATTAGTGCATTTAGAGTTGCAAAAGGTAAATTTATTACTGTTTTAAATTCAGATTCGACATTTAAAGATAGTTATGTTGAAAACATTTTAGAACAAGCACAACGTTGAAATGTTGATGTTTTAGAATTCAAACCAAAACTAATTGGTTCAGTTAGATTCAAACCAAAAGAAAGAACTGAAATGAGCCAAATGTTTGATTTAACTAAAAATTCATTACCATTAGCATATAGTTTTCCTTTCATCTTCGACAAAGTTTTCAAGAAATCATTAATTAAAAAATTCATTAAATATAGACCTCAAATTTCAAACGATTCAATTATGTGTATTGAAGTTACATACACTCTTTTAATGAACGCTAAAAAATATAAATACCTTGACTATAGGGTTAAAAGAGATTTTATTTCATCAGATATTTGATTGAACACACAAAATTATGTTAAATCATTTGACATAATTAAACAAATAGCAAAGAATCAGAATTTAAAAATTAACGAAGAATTAGAATACGCAAAATACTACTTCTTAAAATTACTTCTTTCAGGTTTTTTAAAAGCAAACTACTTCTTTTATAAATTATTCAATGTTCAAGATGATGAAGTTAGTGAAAAACGTAGTTCATTCCTAAATGATAAGCACGCTGAAATAATTAAGAAAATTGAAGATACAGCAGATTTCCAAACGTTTTTAACAACCAACTATTATGTTTTACTTGATAATGATGAAACTAAATTACTAAAAACTAAATTTTCTAAATTAAAAGCAGATAAATTATTAAAAGGACTTGAATAATTAACTTTCCATATGAGCTTTTTCATATGGTTTTTTAATGTAAAAACTCAAAAATACACCATAAAATTACTAAAAATTTTATTTATCAATAGATGTGCTAAAATTTATATATATTAAAAATATATATAAAGGAGAATTTACAATTCAAATTGTAATCAAGTACAAATGTATAAAAATGCATCTTTTTTCAAGAGATTTTTTTCAAATGTCTTCGACAACTTTTTGTTTATAGCATTTTCTGCTGTTATCTTCTTGATAATGCTAGATCACGCTAATCAAACATTAACTCACAGAATTGTTTCTGTCGTCTTAGTTTGCGTTTGAACGAATGTTTATTTCTTGATTTTACCTTTATCACTAAAAGGCAAAACACTTGGAATGAAACTGTTTAAACTCAAGCTCATAGGTACAAATTCAAAGCAGTTTAGTTGTAAATTCATTTTCAAAAGAAACATAATAGGAATATTTATGTTGGAAGTTATCTTCTTACTCACAATTATTCCAATGTGTCTTCAAAAAGAAATGACAATCAAGGAATTTGAAAAAACAAATGAATTTAAATCGTCCAGTGCATTTATATCTGCACTAATGACTGCGTGATTAGCAATTCACACAATAGGTTACACAATGTTAATTTTTTACAATAAAAAACTAACATTAGTTGACTTAATGTTTAATACAAGGATTGTTGAAGATAAGCAAATACAACAAGTGCTTGAAGAAGAAATTGTGCTTTTACCTTTCTATAATAAAGGGCGTAAATATCGTTACGTTAATAAGGAGAAGAATTTATGGGATTAATTAAACCTGATTTATTAAGTGACTTAAATGAACAACAACGTGAAGCTGTTGAATACTTTGACTCACCTTTAAGAATTATCGCAGGTGCTGGTTCAGGTAAAACTAGAGTTCTTACAAGAAAAATAGCTTACTTAATTAATGACTTAGGTATAAGCTACAAAAATATTTTAGCTTTAACATTTACAAATAAAGCTGCAAATGAAATGAAAGAACGTGTTTTACAATATTGTTCAAAATCAGTTGATAGCGATCAACTTAAAATCTCAACATTCCACTCATTTTGTGCAAAATTATTAAGAAGAAAAAGTAAATTAATTGGATTTAGAGAAAACTTTATTATCGTAGATGACCCTGACAAAATTCAAATACTTCAAGGTATTTATGAAAAAAGAGGAATCTCATCTCATGATATTAGTTATAAAACAATGATTGAGTACATTTCTTGAGCTAAAAACTTCCGAATTCAATCAGGACCTGAATTAGCAAAAATGCTAAACAAGTCGCCTCAACACATCCTTGCAGTTGTATATCAAGATTACTTAAACGAATTAACTTCAAAAGGTGCTGTTGACTTTGACGACTTAATCATCTTTACAAAACTTTTATTCGATACACATCCTGAAGTAGTTGAAGAACTTAAGAAATTATTTGAATATATACTTGTTGATGAGTTTCAAGATACATCAAAACTTCAATATGAAGTTATTAAACAAATCATTGGTTCAAATACACACTTTACAATTGTTGGAGACCCTGACCAAACAATTTACAACTGACGTGGTGCTGATGTTAACTTAATCTTAGACTTTGATAAAGATTTTGAAAACGTTAAAACAATAGTACTTGATACAAATTACAGATCAAGTAAAAAAATATTAAATGCAGCTAACAATCTTATTATTCATAACTCAAACCGTGTCCATAAAAATTTAATTACAGAAAACGAAGAAGGTTTAGAAATTGAGTACTACCACGGATTCAATTCAGAAGCTGAAGCTAGATGAGTAGTTCAAAAAATTAATGAACTTAAAAAACAAAAACAACAATTAAAATCAATTGCAATCTTATATCGTGCAAACTACTTATCAAGACCAATTGAAGATGCACTTATTGCAGAAAACATTAACTACAAAATCTTTAATGGAATTAAATTCTTCCAACGTGCTGAAGTTAAAGATGCACTTGCATTCTTGAAAGTTTTAGCAAACCCTAATGATGATATTTCATTCGAACGTGTTATTAATGTTCCTAATAGAGGAATTGGTCCTGCCACTCTTAAAAAACTTAAAGACCACACACAAAACATTCACGATAGTTTATTCAACATAATGATTAGAGATATTAAAATTCTACCTATCTCAAAAGAATTAATTGTTAAATCAATCTTCCCATTCTTATCAACTATTCGTAAATATCAAAAAGCTTTATTAACAAATAAAATAAGTTTAACTTTAAATAAATTCCTTGAAGAAATCAAATACTATGAACACATTGAAATGAATAAAAATCTTAGAGGTTCAGCTATTGATAACGTTAAGGAATTAATTAATTCAATTCAAAACTGAGAAAGCAACAATCCAGATAAGTCTGCTATTGACTACTTAAACGAAGTTGGGCTAACATCAGTTGAGGATGAATATGATAACGTTTCTAACTACGTTTCACTTATGACAATTCACTCTGCTAAAGGATTAGAATTTGATAACGTTTTTGTTATCGGCATGTCTGAAGGAGTTTTCCCTAACAAGCGTGCTTTAGATAGAGAGAAAAATAAAAAACAATTATCATCTCCATTAATTGATAAATACAACGATACATTAGAAGATGAAAGACGTTTAGCTTATGTTGCAATAACCAGAGCAAAACAACGTTTATTCCTAAGTGACTCGCGTGGAAAACTTATTTCATCTGATATTGATAAGAAACCTTCAAGATTTATTGGAGAAATGGGGGTTGATATTTCAGACTTTATTATCAACTACCACGGAAGAAAATTTGATGATTCTACATTTTCACCTGATGATAAAACACCTACAAACAATAATGTTGTAGTTGGAGATATTATTTCTCACGTTATGTTCGGTGAAGGTGAAGTTGTTGAAGTTAAAGGAACGGAAATTGTTATTGACTTCATTAAAGATAGAAAAATAAGAACCCTTAATAAAAATCACCCTTCAATCAAAGTAATTACAAGATAATGAATTTAATAGCTATTATTGTAATTTCAATAATCTCATTAATATTACTCTTTGTATTATTAATGGGATTTTGATTAATTATTTACTTATATTACATAAGATCAACAGCTGGAATAATTTTGTTTGAAATTGATTCAGTTAATAAAAAAGTTCTTAGATTTTCAAAAAGAAATCAAGCATTATCAACTTTATTTGATGCTAAAAAATTAGGTTTCAGAACATTTAATTTCATTACATTACAAACCTTTTTTAGCTTCCTTGATGAAGGAAGTAGAAAAAAACTAAACGAATTCTTTGACTTAGTTAGTGGTTCAGTTAAAACTTCTTTTGAAATTAAACTTAATCCAGAATTTAACATATCAAACCTTACGTTATTTGAAAAAATAGCTTACTTGCTTGATAAATCAAATAAAAGACTTAATTCATCATATATTCTTAAAATCAAACCTGTTGAAAATAAAAAATTCATTTGTACTATTAAGTGGGAAAAAAATCAACTTAAATACAAATTTAATCATCATAATTCAGAGCAATCATTAAAAGAATTCGAACAAAAAAACTTCAAAAGTAACAAACATTCTGTTTTAGCTTTTGCATTTAAACCTTACTTTATAAACAAGGAATTTGACAGCATCCAAATTAAATCAATTTTTGATAACTTAAACATTTCAATATCAAAAACACCTTTCTATATTATTGATGGAATTCTGTTTATTGTTAAGAATAAATTATGAAAATTTAGACATAAAAAGTATCTTAAAATGATTAATGAAATTAATGATAATAGGATGATTAACAAATTTTTCTTATGTGCTTCGTTAATTAGTGAAAATAAACTAAATAATAGAGCTGATAAAATTAAATTAATCAATAAAGTCAAATACTCATTATTTAATTTAATGATTAATCCTAAAACAAAATCAACATATTCAAATATTCCTGCAACAATTTCTCATGATCTTAAATTCACAGAATTTGTTAAGAGATTAAATGAATATGTCCAATGAAACAATACTTTAAGTTCTAAAAATGCAACAATTAAGAGCACAAATATCTTTGTTTATGAAACTAAAAAAGCTTCAAACATTGTAATCAACTCATTACAAAAAATAACTAAAGACGACCAAGACAAATATTGAACTGACTTCTTTCGAAAAATCCCACATTTAAATTACTTATATGAAAAAAAATGATACAACTTCATCATACAAAATACCGAAAAACTCAATGAAATTGGTAATGTTAAAAATATGCAGAGATTGATAAAAATATCCCAAGAGACATTTTTACAACATAGCTTCATTCTTGAAGAAAAGAAACCAATTTGTCTTATTTATGCATACAATAACACATTTGATACATATCATTTAAAACAAAAAATCAGTGACAACTACAAGAAAAAAATACCTACAGCTTTATACATTGACACCATTGATAAATCTCTTATCAATATCATCAACGACACAAAATTGCAAGCTATTGTAATTGGAGAAAAGATTTCAAAACAATTAAACAATACAAAGGTATTTTTAAACTGTTTTAATATTGTGAACTTAGCTACAAATAATAACATTAAGACTATTTATGAAGGTGCACCTGATTATTTAGACCCACTTACAATTAAAAAGGCTAATGTTAAAATTTCATATAAGAATGATAATTAAAAATATCCTGATCAGGGATATTTTTTGTATAAAAAAAATCAGCTTTTAAAGCTGATAAATTATTTATCTGACTTGTACACTATTAAATTAGGATTTTCTCTGTACCTTCTTCCTTCTTTAGCTTCAGGATTTCCATTTAAAATAGTTGCGTCAGCTGAGAAAGAATTGTTAAGTTTGAAAATGCTTTGACCAACTCCATAATAGTCTACAGGGACATTTAATGATTCAAATAATTCTATTTTTTCTGCATTAAATCCGGATGAAACAACTATTTTATAGTCAGTTGCTCCAACTTTATCCAATGCTTCACGTAACCTTTTAATTTGTTCTGGATTAACTCCATTTTGCTTTTCTTCATCATTATCAAACATATGGTCAATCATATTCTTTGAAGTGTCAATTCTAACACCTCAAACAAGATTTCTAAGTTCATTTCAAACTTTAAGAGATTCACTAATAATATCATTATGATAGTCCACAAGAGCTATAAGTTTATTTTTAGGGAAAAGTTTATGATAAGCCTTAGTTGCAGCGACTGTATCGCCTGCAAAACCTTGAATTAAAACGTGAGGCATACTTCCAAAAACATTTTCATCATCAACTTCGTTTTGATTTTTTTGAGCTAATGTAGAAACAGCTTTAATCCCACCAACTCTAACTGCATAACCATCCATTTCTTGATTAATGTAATGGTCTGCTCTATCTCCCATAAAGATAACTTGTTTATCTTTTGCAGCTTGCACACAGTGGTAAGCGTTTGTGGCAATTGACGTATTTCTAGCTAAAATACCGTCAATCATACCTTCTCAAATACCAAAATCTTGATAGTGTCCTTCTAATTGTAAAACAACATCTAAATTATTAATTTTTGAACCTTCAGGTAAGTATTTAATTGTGTATTTTGATGTGTCTGTTTGTTCTTCTAAAAGAGCAAGAACTTCATTAATTCCACATAAAATTGAGTTGTTTTTTCTTTGAAAAAATTGCATAACAATCTTGTTGTTAGGTTTAAAAGTTTCTAAGATTTGTTTAGTTTTTTCAAAGTAAGATGCAATATAGGATTTTTTATCTTTGCGCATTTTTACCACCTGTATAATAAAACAAACTACAGCAAATAGTTTGTTGTAAATTATTTTTGCTTATTAAGTTTTTGTTCTTTTCTTAGTTGTTTTATTTTTTGTTTTTCAGCTTTGCATTCTTCTCTTTGTTTGTTTAAATGTAATTTTTTAAGTCTAATTGCTTCACGTACTTTTGGAGAAATAAAGTAAATTTTAGGAAGCACTTTTTGACCTGGTTTTAGGATTCTGAGCACTTTTCTTAAGAAGAATCCTAAAGCAGGTGCTGAAAACATAGCAAAAAGTAAAAGCATAATGTCTAAAACTACAATAACTAATGTTGAATTACCTTTGTAGTTAAATGGATGTAAATATGAAACAACTGAATAAATAACAACACCACGTTCTAATTCAGTTCCTCCAAATTTCATAAATTTGTGTCCAAATGCATAAATTGCAAATGTGAAAAATAAGTAAGCAATTGGATAAATCATAAAACTTCAAATTGACACATTTGAAATTCTGATACGTTTTCTTTCTCATCCAACAAGAGTTAAAAGTCCCAAGAATGGAGCAGCACCGTGCATAATTGATGTTTTAACTCATTCAAAAGTTTGTGAGTCACTCGTTAGTGTTGGATCAGTTGCTACACCACATCAATAAACTGCAACTACAATAATAATATAGACCATTGAAGCAAAGTAAAATCTTTGTGCTTTTTTAGATGTTCTATAAAAAGGATATAAGAACATTGTTACACCCATAAGTACATTAGACATAAATGTAAATCAGTAAGTTGATCCACCTCAGAAAAGTAATGTTGCATTAGGGTAAATTAATTTTTGAAGCTTAGCACTATCAACATTAGATTCATCTAATGTCCCTTTAACTTCTAAGAATGCTTTTTCAACTGCAATACTTCTGAAGTGTCATTCAAGTAAGGTTACAACTAAATAAGTAAGAATTAAAGTTAAACCTATTGAAAATGTAATTCAATCTTTTCAATCAAATAAATTAAATTTTGCCTTTAGAGTTCTAAAAGACTTTTTCAATCCAATCACGACAGCTCCTTAAAGTTAAATTATTTTAAATGCAGCTAGTAGAATAATACCTATAATAAATAGAACAAAACTAATTCCAACGAGAACAAATCATTTTGAATATTTATTCATTAAATATTTTTTCTTTAGTCTATTGAACACAAATCTATTTTCAGGTAAATATCGATCTGGAATTTTGTCTGTTTCTAATTCCTTCAGTAATTTGTTTAATTTTAAAAAATATTCAATAGTGTACTTGTTTTTTTTCTCATATGACTTGACGTTTTGTTTTTTATTTAATTCAGCACGAACTTCATTAATAAAAACTCTTCTGTATATTGCATAAGAGTTTTTATTCAAATCTTTATAAGTTTTTCTCATTAATAAAAATCTAATAACACTACTTGAACGTTTTTAGGTTTCTTGTCAATTAAAGATTTCACACCATTTTCAATTTGTGTGATTAATTCTTTGATTGTTGAATATGGTTCTTTATTTTTTTGGTTTTTAATTTTAATATCTACATAAATTTCAACGTTTGAATGTTTATCGTCAAAACTTAATCTAATTGAGTTTGAAGCTTTAATATTTTTGTATGAACTAAGCGCAATGTTTACAACGTCTAAAATTGCACTTTCTTGAACTATGTAATTTTGATTTGAATTGTAAGATACATTAATTCAATTCATTATTTATTTGCTTTTCCAACATATTTTCCAGTTTCTGTTGAAACAGAAATAATGTCATTTTCTTTAATAAACATAGGTGTTTCTAATTCAAAACCAGTTTCCACAGTTACTTTTTTCTGAGGGTTTGTTGTAGTATTGCCTTTAACTGCATCAGGTGCTTCTGTAACTAATAAATCAACGTGAGCAGGTAATTCGATATCTAAAACTTCTGATTCAAATTTTCTAATTTGAACTTCTGAACCTTCTTTTAAGAAGTTCAATTCTCATTCAACTGCTGTAACAGGAATTTCAACTTGTTCATATGTTTCATTATCCATTAAGATAATGTTTTCTCCATCTGAGTATAAGAAATTCATTTTTCTTTTATCGATGTGAGCTGGTTTAACTTTGTCTCCACCTGTGTATGATTTTATAGTCGTTGAACCTGTTCTTAAGTTTTTAACTTTAGCTTTAACGTTTGCTTGTCCACGTCCTTGTTTTGAGTGTTGAGCATCTAAAACTACAAAAATGTCACCTTCATCTTGGAAAGTAATACCTGGTTTAAATTCATTAACATTAATCATAAAATTCTCCTTAGTAAATTATTTGTTTAATTATATTAAATAATTAAAAAATTGTATTTAAATAGTTCAAAAATTCAAATTTTGCTTAATTTCACATAAAAAACTAAAATTTACTAAATTGGTTAGTGTGCTAGATGTAAAAAATATTTTTAAAGGTGTGTAATAGTCTTAAAAATTTTTGGTTAGATTTTGACACTCTTGTATAATATACAAGAGTATATAAAGATACTCCTTGGCTATAAGATTTTTAGCCCAGAAACGACCATAAGGAGAGAAAATGCAAAAATACGAAATTATGTCAATCGTTAGTCCAAAAGCAGACGTTCAAGTTTTAGTTGACTTATTAAACGAAGTTTTTGGAAAAGAAAACATTTCTAAAGTTGAAAAACTTGAAAGAAATGAATTAGCTTACGAAATCAACAAGTCAAAACACGGACAATACGTTTTAGCGTTTGTTAATGCTAAAGGTTCAGACATCGCTGAATTTACACGTCGTTCAAACATTATTAAAGATATCTGAAGAGCTTTAGTAATTAATTTAGACACAGAAAAAGGTCTTAACGGAAAAGAATCTGTTAAAGAAACTAAAAAACCAGTACGTAGAACAAGAAAATCAGCTGCATCAGCAGAAGAAAAAGTTTCAAAACCTCGTACAAGAACAGTTAAAGCGAAAGCATCTGAATAATTAAATGCTTAAAAGTTTAGTTATTCACAGGGAGGGATTATGTTTAATAAAATTACAATAGTAGGCCGTATAACATCAGATAATGCGATAGCGCATACATCACAAGGTGTTCCATACGTACGTTTCACAGTGGCAGTTAATAGAAGAAGCTTTTCATCACAACAAAATGAAGTTACTGACTTTATCCCGGTTGTTGCTTGAAGATCAAATGCCGAGTTCGTAGCGAGATATTTAAATAAAGGGTCTCTTGTTTTAGTTGAAGGGTCTTTACATTCAAATCAATATCACAGTAACCAAACAAACCAAATAGTAAGAACGTTAGATGTTACTGCAGATCAAATCGTCGCTCTAGAGTCAAAAAGTGTCAGAGAAGCTCGTGCTGGTTCTTTAAACGCAACTCTTTCTCCGGTGTCGTCTGCACCCCAAACGTATACTCCGACTTATAAAGCATCACAAAGTGATGTGAATCGTAATGAACCTGCGAATGCTACATTTGAAAATACTAATCCAAAAACGAGTGCTACTAAATTACACGATTTAGAAGATCTTTTCGCAGCACCTGAGGATTTAAATTAAGGAGATAAGAATGGCTTTTTACAAAAACAAAAAAGGTTTTATTAACAGAAGAAGATCATGTGAATTCTGTGATAACAAAATGACATATGTTGATTACAAAAACATTGATTTATTACACAAATATATAACAGCAACAGGGCAAATTAAACCTAAGGCTTCAACAGGAACATGTGCTAAACACCAAAGAAAAGTTGCTAACGCAATTAAAAGAGCACGTTTCATCGCTTTAATGCCTTACCACGTTGTTCGTCCACGTATTCAAAAATCAAACTAATTTATATACTATTACACCACTTGTGAAAGCAAGTGGTTTTCTTTTACCAAAAACAAAAAACACCACTCCCGTGGTGCTTAAGGTTAAATTGAATTAGATTTTATCTTTATTTTTTTATTACGTTTTTCTTCAATTTCATTAATGTAGTAATAGTATATATCTTTATAAATTTCTTTATTTTCATTTCCTACAAATTCTTCAATGTCATCAAAGTTATACAAGAAATAACCTATGTCTTCTGCATTCTTATAAATGCGTCACGTATTATTTATGTAAAAATACTTTTTCTTGGTTTTCTTTTTATTTTCAAAATTAATATCACTTAGATCTACATCTCATGATGGAATTATTTTTAACTTCTCTAATTTGATATCAATTTTATTTTTTATTTTTAAATTGTTATTTTTTTTAAATAACTCACATTCATAAGTTCAATTTATATCTTTAAAATTATTGGTTATTTGTTTTAAAAAATCATTTCAATAACTAGAATATTTTATGAAAAAATAACGTTTTCTAGAGATACTGAAACAACTTCCAAATGGTATAGATGATACAACAAACCATACAAGAGGAAATGGGAAACCGATATATGCTTCCTCTTTTTTAAGAAAATTACTAGGAGGATAGATTCATGCAAAAAAGAATGATAAAGAGATTAGAAAATAAATTAAGCTAAAAAACGAAAGAATTGACAATGATGTTTCATATCTTTTGTATAAGGTTCTTAATGCTATAAAACCATCTAAATACTTTTTATTAACTGTTGCATTATTGCGATTTCAATATTTTAATTGCTTTCACCTGCAGTTCTCGATTTTGCTAAAATTTCTATCTATTGGTAAATAGAAACAGTAAAATAAAATCAGAGAAGATAGAGTTGATAAAGCCCCAATAACAATTCATAGAATAAAAATTGTTCAAATCCCTATTAAGTCCATTTTAACCTAAGTTATGAATTTTATTATTGTTAGGTAGTATTTTAATATATCAACCATTTCTCTTGTCATAGACTTTCATTAAACCTGATTTTTTAAGAACTTTATTATTTAACCTCTCAACAGCTTTCATATCTATTTGATTTAATTTTGTTCAATTTTCTCCAGAAATATTAACATTTGTTGAAACATTCACTAGTGTCAGATTCATAACATTTGTTACTGAAGAAAATAACATTCTTGCATTAAGTAAATTATTTTTCATTTCTACCTCTTTTTTAAGAGTAATTATCTATTTATTATTAAAATTATATTCTTAAAACAATAAACTGGGACACTAAAAATGGACAGAAGGTTTAATTAGACATAATAACACCTCAATGTTGTTGGGGTGTTTTTCAATCTAATTTTGATTGAATTCTTTCATTATTGTATCAAAAAATAAACTCATTAATTATTTTGCTAAGATCATCAAAAGTTATCTGGGTTATATCAATTAATTTTAAACATTCAGACTTTAAAATGGAAAAGAAATATTCTGCTTCTCTGTTGTCTAGAGAGTTGCCAACTCTCCCCATTGAAACAATGCCATTATTTTTAGATATTGTTTGCAAATAATCTTTAGATGAATATTGGAAACCATGGTCTGAATGTGCTATTCATTGTTTGTTCAATTTTATTTTTGACATGTGTTTCATAACTAAATCTAAATCATTTATTTTTGACAAATTGTAATTTACAATAAATTTACTTTTGTGGTCAATGTCAATTGACAAAAAACAAAATTGTTTTCACAATCTTTTGGTGCTGTAATATATGTAACATCTGTTGCGATTATTTGGTTGGTTTTCCGCTGTAATCACGTTTTACAAGGTCTACAAATTTAACATTTGTGTTTTTTCTTTCTCTATCTTTTTTCTTTCTTCTAATTAAACAATATAATTGCAATCTATTCATAATTCTGCCAATAGTCCTATAATTAAGCAAAATCTGATATTTTTGTTTGATGTAATTTTCTAATCTTTTTCTTCCAAATATACATTTATTCTTTTTAAAAGCTTCTAATATTAATTCATCATTTTTATGATCAATTTTTTTGGTTTTAGATTTTTGCTCTTTGCTTTTTCAATTATGAATTGTTGATTTTGATCTGTTAAATATAATCGCTAATTTTCTAGTTGAAACAGAAGTTTTTTTGATTTTAGATATATCAACATCAAAGTTATTCCTATCGAATGAATCTTTAAAAATTTCCAAAATTTCAATCAATTGTTCTTTTGGCATTTTTTCTCATTCTTTTTAACAATATCCATTGGTGTAATTTTTAATTTTTTAGGTCTCCCAGATCCTTTGCCTTTTTTAGGAGATTTACCTGTTTGTGATATTAGATTTGTCATTCCTAAATTATATCTTTTATATTTCTCTAAAAAATTCCTCTTCGAATATATAAATTTTTTGTCAAAAAAGCTAACACCTCTTATCGCTCGATATTTAATTTCAAAATCATTTTTTGACATTAAACTCTTCTTATAATCATCATAGTCTGAAAAAAGTTCTAGTCATTGTTCTTGTTTTAGTTGTTTCATAATAACTCCTTAATATAAAAAACACAAAATACGGTTTTGTCCATATTTTGTGTCCCAGTTTACAATAACCGTTTTTTATTTTTGAAAAAATCTTTCACTATGTAACAATAAAGAAATTCCAAAAATAATTCAAAAAATAAGAATTATTGTCATCCCTGTAGAATTCATTGTCATTAACCTTGATTAAAAATATAATTTTATTTTTTATTTGCTGTTCTTCTATTATTCTTCATCAATATCTCTAATTTAATTTAAATTACTTATGTATTAAATTACAAAACTAAAAAGCTTACTTTAATAAAATGATAAAAAATGAATACTATTATAGTATTCATAATTTTAAACATTATTTATTTGGCTTAGCGATTAAGAAATTAATGTTTTTACCAAGTGAAGATCATTTTTGCTCATATCCTGTTTGAACATTAGTTTCATTATATTTTGACGAATGTAAATCAGTTGTCATATCAATGATATTTCAATTATTTTCATTCAATGATTCTATTGAAAATTGAAATAACTTATCATTATCAGTTTTAAAGTATAAGCAACCTTTTTCAGATAATAATTGTTTATATTGGTCTAAAAATGTTTTGTATGTTAATCTTCTTTTTTCGTGAGCTTTTTTAGGTCACGGATCTGAAAAAGTTAATCAAATTGTGTCTATTTTACCTGTAAATAATTCAGTTAAATTACTTGCGTCTTTAGCGATAATGAAAAGATTTTTAAAATTAAGTTCATTAATCTTCTTAAGAATTTTATTAGCTACTGTTGGGTATTTTTCAAAAGCATAATATGTAATATTAGGATTTTGAAGAGCTAATTGAGCAATCATTTCACCTTTACCTGCTCCAATTTCTAAAACATCATTTTCTTTTAAATTAACTGGAAATTCTTTAATTAAAAAGTCAGAATTTGTTAAATTTGCTTCAGCATTTTTATCATATCTCAATCTCATGGTTTTATTATAATGTATAATTTAAAAATCACTATATGAATAGTTAAAAAGAATTTTTATAAGGAGCTAAAATGAGAATAATAGCAGGTAAATTACGTCACTTAATAATAGAACAACCAGATTCAAAATTCACTAGACCTACAGGAGATAAAGTCAGAGAAGCTGTCTTTTCATCAATTCAATTTGAAATTGAAGACACAACTTGTTTAGACTTGTTTTCAGGTTCAGGAGCTTGAGCTATTGAGGCTATCAGCAGAGGTGCAAAACACGTTGATGCAGTTGAAAAACAAAGACGAGTTTTTACTGTAACTAAAGGAAATGTTGCTAAAACTAAAACAGATAATCAAATAAGTTTATTTAATGAAGATGCTTTACATTTTTTAAGTAAGACAAGCAAAACTTATGATTTTATATTTATTGATGCTCCATTTGTTGAATATGAATTAGTCAACAATTCACTTTTAACAATTTCACAAAAAAGCTTACTAAATGAAAATGGTGAAATTATTTTAGAAACTGATAAACCTAATTTAATTGTCTTGCCTGACAATTTGCAAGTTTATAAAGAAAAACAATATGGAAAGGTTTATATCTTAAAAATATGCCTAAAATAAACAAATATGCCTTGCAACAAGAGTTAAAAGTTAAATGCAGTGAAATTAGTTACGAAGGTTATGGTGTTTATAGAGATGAAAATAACTTTCCTATTTTCATAAGTGATTTATTACCTAATGAAGAAGCAATTATCAAGATAACAAACTTATATAAAAATTATGCATTTGGATGCATTGTTAAACATTTAACTTTTTCTTATGATAGAAACTCTGAATTTAAATGAACTCCATCAGCACCATTAGTCACTTTAAAATATCCTGCTCAAATCAAATTTAAAAATAACTATTTCTATAATTTGCTTAAAAGAAACTTGCGAAACATAAATTTATATGAAGTTTATTCTCAATTTACTCAATCTTTAATTCAATTTGAATATAGAAATAAAGTTTCTTATAAATTAAGCGTTCAAAATAATCAGTTGACTATCAATGAAATTAATCAAAAATCTAATGAAATAACAGATGCTAATAATTTATTTTTAGTTAAACCAATCATAAAAGAAACAATCAGTAACATTTTAGATACAATTCAAACATTTCTGAAAAACACTAGCAAATTAAAAAACTTGAAAATGTTTGAAAAAATCACATTAAGAGCAAATTCAAAAAATCAAATTGATGTTTGTTTATCAATTCACTCTGATTATGATTTACCTAATAAATTAGTTAAATTACTTAATGAAATTACACAAGTTATTTCACTAAGCATCAACAAAAAGCATAGTGTACAAGTTTTATTTGAAAAAGAACAATTCAAAATGCAGTTGAATGATAAAGAGTTCATTTGTAGCATTCAATCTTTCTTTCAAGTAAATGATATTGTTGCATCGATGATGTTTACTAAGATAAAAGAGTATGTAAATAGCAAAAACAATATTAAAACTATTTTAGATGCATATTGTGGAGTTGGTACAATTGGTCAAATTGTTGCAAACAAAAATAATTATGTATATGGTTCTGACATTGTCTCAAGTGCAATTAAAAATGCAAATAATAACAAGTTTTTAAACTCTGTTAGTGGTGAATATAAAACAATATCTTCTGATATTTATTTTACTAATAATGTTTCTAATTTAGAGGACAGCATTTTAATTTTAGACCCACCACGTAGTGGAATAAGTAAAGAATTCATTGATTGAATAATTGAAAAACAAATCAAAAATATTGTTTATATGTCTTGTGATGTTAAGACATTAACAAGAGATTTACAATTAATTTTAGAATCTAATTATTATAAAATAACTTACATTCAAGGTTTTGATATGTTTCCTAATACACCACATATTGAGGCGCTTGTTTTCATCGAAAAAAAATAGTCTTGCGACTATTTTTATTTTTCTATTGCATATATTCCGGAAAATATCATTGAAATAAAAATATATGTTGAAGCAACAATTCCTGTATGAAATAAGTTTTTATGGCAAATCTTTTTATGTAACTGCTAAAAACTCTGAAACAAATAGTTCTCATAAAATTTCTTTGTTAATATAAATTCCACTGTAAACCTTAATATGTTAACTGATATCTGATTTAAGTTTATTCAAATTAAATTATTGTTTATTTACTTATTTTTTAATTGTTCAATTTGTTCTGGTTGTTTTGTTCAACTACTTTTGTTTGTGTTGTTGCAACTGTTTCTGTTGTTGTAACTAATTTAACAGCTTTAAATGCTTTTCTTACATAGAGAATCCCTGAAAGAATTGCAAATACTAAAGCTACGTAAATTGGGATGTTTAAAATGTATCTAACCATTTGTTGGTGTGATGCTATATTTAATGTTGCGTAATGCAACCCAACTGTAACAGATAATGTGATTGTAAGTCCGATAGCTAAAACAAAAGTTTTAATTTTTCCTCATTTACCTGCTGATACATCGTATCCTTTTGATGCTAAAAATACTCTAACACCATCAACAATAATATCTCTTAATAAGAAAAGCGCCATAGCTCAGAAAGGTAAAACATTAATTACAGCTAAATAAACAAGTGTTAAGTTAACCATTAGTTTATCTGCAATTGGATCTCAAACTTTTCCAAACACAGATACTAAATTACGTTTTCTTGCGATTGTTCCATCAAAGTAATCTGTGATCATAGCTCCAATGAAAATTGCAAGGATTAATAAATTAATAATTGTAAGTGTAATTTTGTATCCTAGACCGCTACCTGAATTTGATAAAGTTTCTAATGCAAAATATGATGCGCCAGTTTGGTAAGTTCCTAAGTAAATTAATAAAATGCTAATTGACATTAATAGAAGCATTGGAACAACTAAAATAATTCTAATTAATGTAAGTAAGTTTGGTAAACTGATTTTTTTCTTTTCTTTTACAACTTTTGCTTTTTTAATTTTCTTTTCCTT
This sequence comes from Mycoplasma sp. 888, assembly GCF_035609225.1. NCBI lineage: Bacteria > Bacillati > Mycoplasmatota > Mollicutes > Mycoplasmatales > Mycoplasmataceae > Mycoplasma > Mycoplasma sp. 888. Next base: position 292,370 of record NZ_CP141192.1, on the reverse strand, counting down.
TGTTGAACTCATTTTTAAAAATCTCCTCTATTTTGCTGTGTAATTCAGCTTCTTCTTTATAAATTTGATTAATTGAGGCTTCATTGTATTTTTTAACTTCTGCAAAAGCTTTTTCTTGGTTTGTATTAAAGTATTCTAAAACGTTAGGGATTTTTTTAACTCATAAGTTTGAATTGCAATCTCTAAGTTGTTCTAAGTTTTTAATAAAAATTTCATGAGCAGGGTTTTTAAATAAGAATTCTCTAAATTCAGGTGATTTAAAGACTTTAACAAGAACATTTCTAGTGTTATTGTTAATTTCTGACATTGTGTATTCACCAATTGATGGTACAAATTCATCGTGTTTTACTTTGTTAAGTTTGATTAATTTGTTAACCATAACGTTAAGTTCATAAACATACGCGATTGCTTCTTGTGTAAATTCAAAGTGCGCTTGTCTTTGTTTTTTCTTTGCAATTTTGTCCTTAATGAACTGGTATAAGATGTATGATGCTAAAGCAAGTAAAACAACACCAAGGATAATTCAAATTGCTATATTTAATTTATTGTCAGGCATAACATCTCCTTTCTATTTTGTAGTTATTTTTAATTTTCATTTAGGTTCTTTTGCTACTACATATTCTTTGATTAAATCATCTAATTCTTCAGGTGTAAAAGTTCTTCCTTCTAACATCGATTGATGTAAGAAGTTTCCATATCCTCTGTAGTCAAATGAATTAGCAGGTTGATATAGTACGTATGAAATTTTTCCACCAGTTGACAGTGTTCTTGAAATTTCGATGTCTACATCTTTTAGTTCTTCTTTGATTAATTTTAAGTTTTCATTTGCTTCTTTTTTAGCATTCACATAGTTTTCTGCTAATAAAACGATTTTTTCAATATCGATTGTTTCGTGTTGCATAAATTCTCCTTAAATTCAATGAGCACTGTGTGCTATAAAAAGAACTAAAATGTTAAGACCAAAGAAAATCAATGTTGATAAAGCATCTGATAATGTAGCTAAAATTGGAGCAGACATAACAGCTGGGTCTTTTTTAAATTTAATAGCTACAAGAGGAATAATTGTTCCTAAGAATTTAGCAAAGATAACTACAAAAAATAGTGATAATGAGCTTGCTAAAATAACAAATGTAAGAACTCCTCAACTTGCTGTTTTACCATCGCTTTCTCTAAATGATGGAATTGCAAAGTAAATATAAAGTCTGACTACATTAACTACAAACATAATCGCACCAATAATAGCGCCAATGGATACTTCACGACCAACTACTTTTCACATATCTTTAGTTCCAATTTCACCTAAAGATGTTGCACGAGTAATTGTTGTGGAAGATTGAGAACCTGCGTTTCCAGCAGCCCCTGAAATAATCGGAATAAGCCCAACTAAGATAGCAGAAGAAATTGCAACATTAATTCCGTTAACAAACCCTTCTGAAACATCAGTGAATTTTTGAATAATAAATTGAGATAAAGTAGCTGAAATCATTAAGATAATTAATCACAAAACACGAGATTTAACAATTTGCATAATTCTTGTTTTAAGATAACTTTCTTCAGCAGCTTCAGGATTAATTCCGGCAAGCTTATACATATCCTCTGTTGCTGAATCTTGAATAACATCAATAACATCATCAGCTGTAATCATACCGATAAGATGTCCATCAGCTGTAGTTACTGGAAGCGTTGATCTATCGTGGTCAGCAAATATGTTAGCTGCATTTTCTTTTTTATCATTTGGGTGAACTGTTGCAACAACGTTGTAAAGTTCATCTAAAGTTTCTTTTTCATCATCTGCAAAGACTAATTCTTCAAGCGTGATGTCTCCAAGTAATTTCTTTTGGTCATCTACAACATAGAAGTTGTGTGTAAGTTCAATGTTGTTTCTATAATCTTTTTTGATTTTTGAAATAGCCTTTTTAACTGTTCAACCAGATTTAAGAATAGACATATCAACGCTCATAATACTTCCGATGCTATCGTCATCGTAAGATAAAATGTTATTTAATTTTTGTCTTTTTTCTGCATCTGTTTTAGACAAAATGTATTTTGTAATGTTAGCTGGTAATTCTTCGAGAACGTCGGCTAACTCGTCAGTTTGAAGTTCTTGTAAAACTTCCATACCTCAATCTTTAGTAAACGATTGAGCTAAATTAACTTTTGTATCATCATCTAAATAAGCAAAAACGTCAGCAGCATCTCCGGTTTTAAGCACCCTTAAAATATAAAGTTGCTCATTGATTGTTAATTCACCAAGTGCCTCAGCAAAGTCTGCAAGAGGATATTTTTCAAGCAACAATCTGACGTCTTTAATTTTTTTAGCAGCAATGAGAGTTCTTAAATTTTGTATTAACTCTAATTTTTGTTTTTCTGTGAAGTTCATATTACTCACTTAAGTACTTAATTAAATCTTCTTGGAAATGATCTAATCCAGTATCTATCATTGCCCCGTTTTTAATGATTTTAATTTGTCCATTTTCTTCTGAAACTACAATTGTAGTTGCATCTGATTGTTCAGAAATTCCCAAAGCAGCTCTATGTCTTGAGCCATAATTAGCTTCAAAACTTCTTTTTGTGATTTTGTAAAATGTAGCTGCATAGTAGATTTTGTTATCTCTAATAACCACAGCACCATCATGCAATGGAGATGTTTTATTAAAAATCGAAATAAGCAAACTACTTGAAATGTTTGCGTTAACAACAACACCATCAGTTCTTAAATTATCAATGTTGTCATTGTTTTCGATCGTAATAAGAGCACCAATTTTGTTTTTTGATAAGTAATCAACTGTTTCTCTTAATTGGTTAATTAAACGAATTTGACTACTTTTTCCTAATTTTTCATATTTTGATTTTCTGATTTTATTTCCAACAAATGTAGAAATAGTTGGTTTTAAGAAATAACCTAAAAGTCCTAGGGTTGCTATCAAAGTTAAGCAACCTATAACTAATGAAATGATTACAACAACATCCATTATGCACCTTTAACAAAATATGCGATTAGGATGATTAGCACCATTACAAGTAATGTAAAAACTATTCCAAGAATGTTAAAAGTTAAATCTTTTTTGTATCAAGGAAGAGCTTTTTGTGATTTTTTGCGTTCTAATACTTCATTTTCTGCTTGCGCTTTAACACGAGCGTTATTTATCTCATTTTTTCTAAATTCAACTAAGTCAATGAATTTTCTTTTTTCTTTAGTTTTCTTATCCATATTGACTCCTTTTTATATTTACTTTTTTAATTTATATAATTTTAAATTGTTTTTTTTAAAAATAAAATTTTTAAACTAGTTAAATAAGCATTGCAGAAAGTGGTTTTAGTTAATCGACAAATTAATTTTTCATTTTGATATCAGCAAAATTAGTTAATTTTAAATTATGCAATTGCGAAAATTGCATAAAAAAACAGTTCTTTAGAACTGTGAAAAATTAGCATAATTTTGTGATTAAAATATTCTTCAAAGACATCGATTATTTTAATTAAATCATACCTTTGTTTTTGAATCATCTACTTCGTTTTCATTTGGAATATTAAAGTAGTTTAATAATTCTATAGAAGGATTTTCTTTTGATGTATCTGCAGCATCTTCTTCAACTTTAAGAATTTCTGTATCTTGAGTTTGTGACTTGATTTCTTGTTCAATAATACCTTGGATATCTTCAACAATAATTGTGTCTTGTTTGATGTTTTCTAGTTCATTGATTTGTTCTATAACTTCAACTTTTTCTTCTTGTACATAGACGTTTTTGTAAACTTGCTCATATTCGCCTGAACCAATTACAGTGATTTTGAAAAATCCTGCATTGTGTGGCGTATTGATAATTTCTTGACCTATTTTGATAGCTTCTGATTCATTAGCTTCATTGATGTTTAGTTTTTTGTAAACACCCATAATTGCTTCTTGAATTTGAGTTGATGTCGTATTCTGGTCATATTGCAAGTTAATTAATAATCTTGAAGGTGAAAATAATGGATAATCATAATAGTTTGGTTCAAAAAGCTTGTTAAGTGCTTTTGAAACTTTTGATTCCCCCGAACCTTGTGTAACATTAATGATTGATTTACCTGAATTTTTCAATGCATTTTTAAAATCAGCAAAGTCGACGTTAATAAATCCTACTTTGTTTAAAATGTCATTAATTGCAACTACAATATTTTTTAAACTTACGTTAGCTAATCTGTATAAGTCTGCGCACGGAACTGATGGGTTCAATTCTGAAATTTTTTGGTTTGATAAAACTAAATATGCGTCTGTATTTTGTTTAAGATTTTCAATACCATTTGTAGCTATTTTATTTCTTGCTTTACCTTCATATGTGAATGGTGTAGAAATGATACCTAATACTAATGCACCTTGCTCCTTAGCAATTTGAGCAATTAATGGTGTTGCTCCAGTACCTGTTCCACCACCAAATCCGGCAGTTACTATTACAATTTTTGAACCACTTAATTTTTCTTTAATATCTTCAATACTTTCTTTAGCAAGTTCTAATCCAAGTTCTGGATTTGAACCAGCACCAAAACCATTGTTACTTTTTCCAAGAGTTAATTTATTTTCACATTTACTATATTCTAATGCTTGAGAATCTGTGTTTGCAGCTATGTAATTGATGTTTGGCAAATTTTCATCAATCATCATATTTACTGCATTATTTCCTGCGCCACCAACACCAATGATGGTGATTTTAAAGTTCTCTCATTTTTTATATGGACTATTTTGGGTTAATTGATCCATTTTTTAACTCCTTATTTGTGGTTAAAAAGGTTTGTAAAAATTTTTGCAAAGATATTTATTTTTGATCTTGAATAATCTATTCTACTAATAATAGTGTGGTTTTGATCTTTTTCAATAAGCATATTGTTACTTTGTAAAATAGCTTGCTGAATTAATTTGTTTTCTAAAGCAAATAAAGTAAAAGCATTGTCAGCTAATAAATTTTGAACACGTAGCTGATTGAAATTGTTGTTAAATGATTCTTTTAAATCATTTGCGATAAATTCATTTTCTGAATTTACAATTAAATTTTTTAAGTTTGACAAATCTAAATGTTTTCTATTTAGATTGTAAAAATCTAAAACTAAGTTTGATAAGTGTTTTTTAAATTCATTGTATTTTGCTACAACAAATTTGTAAACTTCAGCATCTTCATCAAAACCATTTGAAAATTCATCTAATCTTATGTGGTAATCAATCATATTGGCAACTAGTTGATTATTTACCTTAAGATGATTTGCTAATTTATTAACTAAGTAATTTAATGAAATATTGTCATATTTTTTGTAGTTGAAAATTTTTCCATTTTTAACTACAAAAAGTGATAAATAATTTTTGTTTAAGTCTACAGCAATACTTTGAACAGCTGTATCTGTAATTTTACTTGCAACTAATTGTGATTTAAGATAGAAAGTAACTTTTAAGTTTGTTTTTGAATAAGGTTTAGTGAACATTTCTTTTAACATTTCTAAGTTTGTTCTATCTAAACTTGTGTCAAATAATGAAAATACTTGATTAATTTTTGTGTGCTCTCTATCTGTAGGTACATTTGCATATTCTTTGCTAATATCACCTTTAACTGTTGTTCAGTTAATTGTTGGTGAAGAGATGAAATTCTCTAAGTTTGAGAATTTAATGTGTTTTTGCATTAAGTTTTCAAGTGATTTTTCAACCTCTGAAGAGTTAATTAGATTATTGTTATTATCTAATTGGTTGATAAATCTTGAAAATGATAAGTTTGCAAATAAATTGTCATCAAAAATTACATTTAGCTCTAGCTCACTATCATTTACAACTGTTTTTGTTGCTACAGCAGCTTGCCGGTATCACGCATCAAAAGTTATAATGTCAAATGAGTTATATTCTGAAGTACGACTTAAAACATTGAAGTAATTATTATTTTGATATTTAACAAGTACAAATTCTGCATTTGTATCTGTTATATGATAGTTTGCTATGTACTTGTTCATAATTACTCCTTTATTTTAATTTTTTAATAATTCTTAGTTTTGCACTTCTTGATCTATTGTTTTCTTCAATTTCTTGTTTAGAAGCTTTGATTGATTTAGTTATAAATTCTTTTTGTTCTTGAATTGGCATTTTTGATGGTATTTTAGATTTGGTAACTTCTGCAAATGCATTTTTTACCATTTTATCTTCGATAGAATGGAATGTAATAATGCTTAAAGTTCCTTTTGTATCTAACATATCAAGTGCATTTTCAAGTAATTGTTTTAATGAATCAAGTTCATTGTTAACTTCAATTCTGATTGCTTGAAAAATTGCTTTAGCTGGATTTTTTTCTCTAAGCAATGCAGCTGGATATGCACTTTTTATGACATTAACTAACTCTAATGTAGTATTAATTGGACGATTATTACAAATGGCCTTCGCAACTTTTTTATTAAGTTTTACATCAGCGTATTTTCATAATATATCAGCCAATTTATCTTCATTGTAGTAGTTAACTACATAATAAGCATCAAGTTCTTGCGCTTGATTCATGCGCATATCAAGTTTTGCGTCCTTGTTATATGAGAATCCACGTTCTGCTTGATCGATTTGTGGCGATGAAATTCCTAAGTCAGCAATAATCCCATCGACTTTAAAGACATTTTGTTCGTGTAATTTTAAAACAAAATCTTTAAAGTCACTTTTAATAAGTGAAAAATTATTACTTATTTTTTCAAGTCTTCGTTTTGATTCTTCTAAAGCATAATCATCTTTATCAAAAGCATATAAGTGACCTGTTGTAAGTTTTTTTAATATCTCCGATGAGTGACCACCCATTCCTACAGTTAAATCAACATAAATTCCATCTGGTTTTATATCCAGTGAATCTACTGTTTCATTTAATAGAACTGAATAATGTAATTTACTTTGTTCCATGACCTGAAAGAGTTTGAGCAATATTTGCTATATCATCAAGAGAGTATTGATTGTTGAATTCATCGTATTTTTCTTTTGATCATAGTTCAGCAATTGAGCCTACACCAATGAAAATAACTTCTTTTTTGATAGATAGTTTGTCAATGATAATTTTTGGTAATGAGATACGGTTTTGATTATCAAGGTCGATTTCGTATGTGTTTCCTAAAATGTATCTTGCAAGAATACGTGCATTTCTATCAAAACGATTATTTTCTTCAATCATTCTGATGTAAGCTTTGTATTCTTCGATTGATCTAATTTCAGCATTACCATCAAAACCGATGGTAACAAAAACTTTCGAACCGAGTTCATCTCTGAAGACCGGTGGAATGACCACACGGTTTTTATCATCTATGTTTCTTGAGTATTCGCCGTACATATTTACCACTTCCTCCCACTATCCACCATAATTCTACACCAAATTACACAAGCATTCAAAAAATATTTATTTTTTTAGCAAAATTTTTTAGATTTTTCATAAATGTGAAAAATTCAAAAAAATCAGACTTATTCAAAATCTGATTTTTTTGAATTTTTGATAGTTTTTATGCAAAAAATACACTTTTTTCATTTTTTATTAATTTAATAAATTAAATTAATTGAGATAAAAAATTAATGAAAATTACTCAAAATTTGCAAATATTTAAACAATTAGTGGAAGGAATTTTAAGAAAAAAATATTCAGCTTAATAATAAGTTGTGATTTTTATGAAAAAATTGAAAAAAATTCTGATAATTTGCTCGATTTTTCTCAGTGAATTTAACTTGCTTTAAATGAATCATAAATAACTATTTAAAAAAAGTTTAAAAAGAAAGTTTAAGCTGGTATTTTTTATAAAAATTTTTAATAAAAAACCTGCGCAATAAAATTGTGCAGGACTTTGAATTATTATTAATTTGTTGGAGCAATCATTTCATTTGAAGATGAGTTAGCAGCTTGTTGTTTTTTACGTTCATCTTCTTTTCTTTTTGCAACTAATTTATTGATTTTATTATCTAAGTAATTATCTATTTGATGAACATATTCATTAGTTTGAAAATCGATTCTACCATCATAGTATGGAGTTAAATCAATTTCTTTAAGTGAAACTTTAGATAATTGAACGCTCATTTCTCTATATGTATCTAAAGGTTTTTTGATGATGTTATCCTTGATTATATTTGTATGTTCACCGTCTAACAACTCATTGAATTCATATGTCTTGTAGAATGAAGAATAAATTTTTCTAACAATATCATTAATTGAATAATTTACAACTGCAATAATATTTAAGTTGTAATTCAGAATGAATTTAATCTTTTCAATCATAGGCGCATATTTAGCTTCTTTTTCATTACTAATTAATGAAGCTGAATATAAATTAGCTTGACTTAATAACATATTGTTATATTCATTAAATTTTTCTTGTTCAACTTTCTTTTGTAAGTCTTTAAGAATTTTGTGTGAATATTCCTTTTGCTTAATTTCTTCATTAATTCGATCAAATTGAGCTTTGTTTTCAGGATTATTAGCAAAAACTGCATCAATGTTCTCTTGATTATTTAAAAATTTAGAAACAACATAAAGGTTATTTGCGATGTTATTAGTTAATTCTGTTGCTTTTGAACCTTCAATATTTGTATTTACATATTCACTTATTAAATCACCAACTTCAGTAACATAGTTTCATTTTCTTGGATTTATACCGTAAATATATAAATAAAATCCTAGAACAGCAAATTCATCGGATCTTGCTAAAGTTGGTGCTTTTCTAAAAAGATCTGCTTGTGCGTTAACTTGATTAATTTTGGCTTTAATAGTAGCTGTTCATTTTTCATATTCAATAGCAGCAAATGTTTCGCCTTCATCTCTTTTTTTAGCTAATCTTTCTTTAACAGCTTTATATGAATCATTTGCATTTTGTGCAGCTTTTAATAAGTAGAATAACTGAGTTTCATTTTCATTATTTACTTTATTTTCAAGGTATTTTGTAAGTTCATTAAATCTAGAAATTTGATATTCAAAGTCATCTACTGAACCACAAGAAACTGATGCAACAATAGGAAAAGCAACAACTGGAGTTGCTAATAATGATAAAAATAATTTATTTCTCTTTTTTAACATAATTTTAAATTGTATATTATTTGAAATTTAATTTAAATAAATTAAAGTTTTGATTACTAATATTAAAAATATGATTTAAGTAAAATAAATTAGATAGATAAAATTAAAAAAGGAATAAAATATAAGCATATTTTATTATTACAGATATTTATATAAGGAGATTAAATATGGCTAAATTTAAACGTGTTTTTATGATTGTTACAGATGGTTTAGGAATTGGACCAGATAAAGATCAAAAACGTTTTGGAGATGATGGTGCAAACTCAATTAGATCTGCATCAATGGTTGATGAATTCAAAATTGACACTTGAAGAAAATTAGGTATTGGAAACATTACAGACTTAAATGGCGACTACAGACAAAAAAACCAAATCGGTTATGTTGCTAAAATCCAAGAAGTTTCAAATGCTAAAGATACATTAGCAGGGCACTGAGAAATGATGGGAATTAAAACATTAGTTCCATTTCCTACATTTGCAGAAAATGGATTCCCACAAGAATTAATCGACGAATTATCAAAAGCATTTGATGGACGTCCAATTGTCGGAAACAAAGCTGCATCAGGAACAGATATTATTAATGAATTAGCACATGAAGAAAAAGAACGTGGAGCAATCATTGTTTATACATCAAATGACTCTGTTCTTCAAATTTGTGCTCATGAAGAATGAACAGGTTTAGAAAACTTATACAAATACGCAAAAGCTGCACGTGAAATTTGTTCATCACGTCCAGAATGAAATGTAGGTAGAATTATTGCTCGTCCATACATTGGAGAAGAGGGTAACTACACAAGAACATTCAACAGACATGACTACGCAAACCAACCACGTGAAATGATTTTAAATGAATTACAAAAAGCAGGTGTTGAAGTTATTTCTATCGGTAAAATTAACGACATTTTCGTTGGACAAGGTATCTCAAGACACATTCCATCTGGTTCAGATGAAAAAGGAATGGATGCTACAATTGAATTAGCTATGCAAGATGGAGAAAATCAATTTATCTTCACAAACTTAGTTCAATTTGACTCACACTTTGGACACAGAAGAAATGTTCGTGGATACGCACAAAACATTGCTGACTTAGACGTTAAATTAGGAAAATTAATCAAAGTTCTTAAAGAAGATGATTTATTAATCATGACAAGTGACCACGGAAACGACCCTCTTTACCCTGGATTCAACCACACAAGAGAATACTTACCGCTTACAGTTTACTCTAAATCATTCAAATCACCAAAAGTGTTACCAGTTCTTGAAGGATTAGGAACAACAGGAAACATTGTTGCTAGAAACTTTGGTGTTGATATTGTTACTGAAACAGGTGAAGATATTTTCGACAAATTGGTATAGTATTTATTCAACTCATCAAGCTTATGCTTGATGTTTTTTTATTTCAAAATTTATCTAAATTACAAATAAATGTGTAAATTTTTCACACTAAATTGCAGTTTTTTATGTTTTTCTTTCCATTTTTTTTTTTTTTTTAGAATAAGAGTTAGAAAGGGTGAAATTATTTAGTTCATAAGACCAAAAAATACGCAAGAATATAACATTCCATTCTCCACAACTCAATTATTCATTTTGTTTAGATTTAAAAAAACTGATTTTCATTAATTAATTAATCTATCAATTATTAATTATTAAAGTTAATCTCAACTAATTGAATATAAATATTTTTCTAAGTTTCACAAGTAATCAATTGAGCAAAATAATTTCATTCTTTCTAAATGTTAATATTTAAATTTAAAAAATACACAAAAGGATTAAAAATAAATATGCAAAAGAAATTTTTATCAGTACCTATATTAGTATTATCAATTTTATTTCAAATTTTAATCTTTATTCAAATCGTATTATCTGCAGCAGCACTACTTGGTGGAGTTGCAGCAAGTGGTGCTGGTGCTAATGAAGTAGCTAATGCCGGACTTGTCGGTGCCACTATAGGTACGGTTCTTATTTCACTTTTAATAAGTGGAATTGGTTTAGCTTTATATATTATGCAAATCATTGCTACTGTTAGAATTCATAGTGAAAATAAAACAATTATGGTTTTATATATCGTTGGATTTTTCGTCCCAATTTTTACTTTAATTGCAGCAAGTATGGCTATTCACAAAAAATTATACTAATATTGAATTTATAAAATCAAATAAAAAAATAGAGAATAATACAAAAGTTCTCTATTTTTTTAATGTAACTTTTTTCAAAGTTAGAAAATCCACAATTAAAAACTAAGGAATTGATTCGAATTGGTGTAATTTAATAGCAAAAAATGTAAATTTTTTACATTTTTTGCTATTAAATTAAAATTTTTTAACTTTTTCTTTGCGTTTTTTTTTTTTTTTTTAGAATAAGTAATGGAGGAATAAAACTATTAAAAAAATAATATCCTAATATCCATCATAATACCAAGATTTTTCCATTTTATTACTTACAGTAAATTACCATTTATCTTTGTTAATATTTCATTGATTCATTTTTATAATGATAGTGATATCTAACAATAACAGTAATTAAAAAATAATAACTTCATTATAAATTGAATAATGTAATGTTTCGAAAAGTTACTTCTAACATACAATAATCAGTGATTTCTTTCACTTGTGTATGATTATTAAATTCTATATTTATTATAATTTAAAGATAGAAGCATATGATTTAGTTCAATGTTTTAAGTAGTTCAATAATAAAAAATTAGTTTTACTCCTTCCAAATCTAAAAGTTTTGATTTAAGCAAACTTTATAAAAAGGATTACTTCAATATGCAAAAGAAATTTTTATCAGTTCCAATATTAGTTTTATCAATTTTAACAATGGTGTTTGCTTCAATATATTCTATAGTGGCTTTTTTAGCTCCCATAATGTTAAGCAAAGTTACTACAGATAGTGACACGATAGCAATCTTTAGCATAGTTGCTTCCGTCATAAGTGTTATGCCTGCTCTTGGAATAGGGTTTGCTCTATTTATTACATGCATTGTGGGTGCAGTTAGAATCTCTCAATGCAATAAAGCTACGATGATCTTATATATTATCGGTGTATGTTTACCGCCACTCTTAATACTTCTTTCTTTCATCGGTTCAATTATAGCCATTGCTAAAAAACAATATTAGTATAAAAATTTATAAACTTAATATCAAAAATTGAGAACAATAAAATGTTCTCTATTTTTGTTTCATTTTTTTCTATAAATCAACTGATTATCACTAATGAATTAGGGTGCTACGAATTTTTCTATGTTTTATATATGAATTTTTAACGATTTTATAAATAACAAAAATACTTATGACATAACCTTACAGGTTAAAAAAGAGATTTATTATGAAAAAATTTTTATTAACTTTAGTTGCGCCAATGGGAGTAGTTACTGCCCTTAACACAATTGCTTGCAATAATACACAACCAATTAAAGATACTAATAATACACCAGACAATCCAAATGATAACAGTAATAAAGGATAAGTTATTAAAAACAAATTAACAAGTATTGATTGATTAAACTTTGAGAAGTTTACAAAATTAAGATACAAAAGCTTTGTGTTGAATAATAAAACATTTGATGGTAATGCTATCCCAGAACTTATCCAAAGAGTAATACATAGATTATCATTTTATAAAGATAAAACACCAGGGCAAACACAAGAAGCATTAGATAAACTCAATCCAGTTTTTAATCATATTAACAAAGTTATTAATACATTTGTATATTGACTTGAAGAACAAAACATTGACAATTAGACCCTGAGTATGTAAGTGCTTAATTATATGATTTATACTCATATTTATTTAAAAATGAATGTAGATTTCACAAAACGTTTGCTTCAGTTGTAGACTATGTTGCTAAGCTTGAATTTACTGATATAGACAAAAAAACAGTATATAAATTCAAAGATGATGCTGCTATCACTATGATAATTGATGATTTAATTAACAAAGCCCAAATTTTTGCATCAAAATAAAAACACCACATATAAATTTGTGATGTTTTAGATACTGTTAACGTCTAATTCAATCTACTTTGTCAGTTGTTTTAGTTGCAAATTTAATTCTCAATACTTTCACTCATAAATAACCGATTGATGGAGTTAAAACAAATCCTACTCCAAAAATAACAAAGTTTAACAGACACACAATCGCTACATTTCCACCTTTATAAAATAAAGGTTCACGGAAGTTTAAGAAACCATATATAGTCATATCAAGTTCTTTTGTCAATCTATTTCCGTTCTTAAGCTCAACATCTTTAAATTGATCATAAATTGGTGTTGACATGAAGAATGTGATTAAAGCAAAGAAGTAGTAACCTAACATTGTTATAACACTTAAATAAACGGTTTTCTTTGAAATTTGAATTTCTTTACGATTTATGATTAAAATCACAAATCCTAAAATTGGTGATGCTGCGTGAATTATGAATGTGTTGAAAAAGTTAAGTGGTTTAAATTCTTTTAATTCAGGCGCAAAAATTAATGTTCAATATATTAAGAATGTAATTGAAATGTAAATAATTGACAAGAAGAAAGTTTGTTGTGCTTTATAATTTTTCATTTTTAATGCAAATATAACTGAAGATATTGCTAAAAATGTATTACTAAGTCACGTAAATGTTAAATTAACTCTCCAAAATGATTGAAGCATTTTGTAACCGTGAATACTTGATCCATTTAGGATTTCAGATTTAGTTTCATCTGATAAAGTTGTTAATTCTTGTGAAATTCTTATTGAAGTTAAATGTCAGTTTATTAGCGTTGCTAATATGACAACAAATACAATACCAATTGCTAAAAAGAATGATATTTTTTGTCTTGTTGTTAGAGAAGAAAAATTCTCTTTTGTTGTTTTAATTATTTTCATAGTTTTATTATATAAAAATAAGAAAGACAACTAGATAGATTTATTTTGTCTTTCTTATAATCTTAATTTGATAAATAAAATTAAATTTTTATTATTTGAATTAACAAAAATAATGTAAAATAGTTTTAGCGTGGTCGCGTAGCTCAGCTGGATAGAGCACGAGCCTTCTAAGCTTGTGGTCGGAGGTTCGAATCCTCTCGTGATCGCCATTTTTTTTATACCTTTTTGACCTTTATAAATAATTGAGGATATAAAAATTAAAAATATATATAATGTATTCATTATATATGAGACAAATTAATGAAAGGAGTAAGTTATGTATAAGATGTTTAAAATTTTGCCATTTAACATTAAAATGAGATTCCTTATTGGTATCATTATTGTTATTTTAAATGTTGCTTGCACAATGATTTTACCAATCGTGCTCAGTCAATTCTTACCTTTACTTACAAAAGGTGACCAAAAAATATACACAATTACAATCTTTAAAAACTTGCAATTGTATGAATCTGCAAGCTGAACTAAAGCGTTTGTATTCTTATTGATTTCAATCTTAGTATTGCTTGCACTTACAGGAATAACTGCTATAGCTTCAGTTATGATAATCATTGGAGCTGGTGAAAGAGCTTCAAACTTTTATAGAAATGCTTTATTTGCTAAATATCAAAAACTTAGTCTTAAAGATATTTCTAATTTAACAACCGAAAGTTTAATAACAAGAATTAATGATGATGTTGCTGTCTTTTGAGATTTCTTAGTTGGTGCATCGACATCTCTTGTTAAAGCTCCATTATTTATCATTGTTGGATTAGTATTTGCTTTTGCAACAGATTTAGAATTTACTTACTCAATTTTAGCTGTTATACCTTTACTTCTTTTTGTTATGGTGTTTATCTTCATTAAGGTAAATCCTAAACTTAAACAAAACAGAAAAAATCTCGATGCAATTACTAAAGAAGTTGATGAAACTGTAAATGGTGCTAGATTTATAAAAGCAAACAATTTACAAGAACAACAAAAAAGAAAATTCAATCATGCCAACAATCAATGAGTAAAAACTGAAAAAAATATTTTTAAATTTTTCGCAATTGGAACACCTGCATTTTTTGGAATTGTTAACTTTATTGTTGTCTTAATTTATGCAATAGGAAAAGTTAAATTAGATCAAAACCCAAAAATTGATGGTGAATTTATTGCAAAAATTAATGTGTTCATTGAATATGAATTTGTTATAGCTGGTGGAATTATTTTATTCTCACAATTCTTAGGTTCTATGTTCAGAGCAAAAATCAGTTCAGGAAGAATAGTTCAAGTTTTAGATGCTAAATATGATGATTTATTTGTTCAAAATGGAAAAATAATTTCACAAACTAATGATATATCTGATTATTCAGTTGAATTTAGAAATGTTAACTTCAAATACTTTGATACAGCTGAAGATTATGCAATTAAAAACATTAACTTCAAAATTCCAGGTGGTAAAACTTTAGGAATTATCGGACCAACGGGGTCAGGTAAAAGTACAATTGTTAACTTACTTGTTAACAATATGAAATACACACAAGAAAATGGTAACATCTTAATTAATGGTATTGAAGTAAGAGATATCGATACACATAATTTACACAAAAACGTAGCTATTGTTTATCAAGATGCGCTTTTATATTCAGGAACAATTAAGTCAAATGTTCTATTTGCTAAGCCTGATGCAACTAATGAAGAACTTCAAAAAGCTCTTGTAGCATCTTGTGCAAGAAACTTTATTCAAACATTTGAAGATAGAGAAAATCACAAAGTAGAACAAAAAGGTAAAAACTTAAGTGGTGGTCAAAAACAAAGAATTTCAATTGCAAGAAGTTTAATTATTGACCCTAAAATTTTAATTTTAGATGACTCAACTTCTGCTCTTGATAACTTAACTACAAAACAACTTATTAAAAATATTAAAGAAAATTACTCTTGTACAACAATTATTATTTCTCAGAAAATTAACTCAATCAAACACGCTGATAATATTTTAGTTCTTGAAGATGGAAAAATTCTTGACCAAGGAACTCACGAGGAATTACTGAAATCTTGTCAATGATATAAAGATGTAGCAACTAACCAATTAGATCAATAGAAAGGAGAAGTAAATATGTCTGATTTAAGAAAAGAACAAAAAGAAATAACTCAAGATCTACAAGCTAATGACCAAGTTAAAGTGTTTAAGACACTTAAGCAATTACTTTCATACTTTTCTAGAAGTAAAAAAACACTATTTGTTGCTCTTTTATTTTCATTACTTAACTCTATTTTCTATATCATTGGTAGTTTCTTAATCGGAATTATTGTACAAATCTTCTTTGAACCTTATCTTAATTCACAAATAACTTACCCTGGTAAATTTAATTTGACTAACTTTATATTAATGCTTTCTGCACTTACACTTACATTTATCTTGTACGGCATTTGTAGATATGTAGAACAAAGGTTATATATCAAACTATCTTTTGAAGCTGGTGCAACACTTAGGAAAGAATTGCTTGAAAAGATATTAAAAATGCCTGTTAGTTTTTATGATAAAAACAAAACAGGAGACTTGATATCAACTTTAATTGTTGATGTTAACAATACAGCTAACTCATTATTCCAAATGATGACTCAAGTTGTAACAAGTATATTTAACATTTGTATAACAATTATTGTACTTATGTTAGTTTCATCACTCCTTACATTAATTGTTTTACCTATTACACTGATTTTATTTGGATTAGTTTTCTTACTAATTAAAAAATCACAACCTTACTTTGTTAAAGTTCAAAACTCATTCGGTAGACTTAATGCTTTTGTTGAAGAAATGTTAACAAATACAAAAGTAACTAACTCATTTGATAGACAAGCATATGTTTATAGTGAACTTGAAAAAATCACATATGATATTAGAAAAAGTGCTTACAAAGGTGATGTAATTGCTAAATCATTTGACATCTGATATACACTTATAGCAAACTTTGTTATCTTACTTATCTCAGGTCTTGCTGCAATCTTTTATTTCAAACAAATACCTGTTTGAAACTTAATCGGACTTGGAGTTGACCAAAACGGAAATGCAACACCTGCATTTATTATCTTATTTATTTCCCTTAACTGAAACTTTATGGGGCCATTCCAAAACATCTTATCAAGTGCATTTAATGCACAAATTGGAATTGCATCTTCATCAAGAATTTTCAAACTTCTAGAAATCTCTGAACCTGATACATCAAATCAAACAATTGTTATTAACTCAATTAAGGGACACGTTCAATTTGATAATGTATATTTCAAATACAATCCAGATAAGTTAGAATATCAACTTAAAGCTGCTTCATTCGATATTAAACCAGGTCATGTTGTTGCAATTGTTGGTCCAACTGGTGCTGGTAAAACTACAATTATTTCTCTTTTATCTAAATATTATGATTACACTAAAGGTTCAATTAAAATTGATGGAAATGAACTTAGAAACATCAAAACAGATAAATTAAGAGATCATATGACAATTGTGCTTCAAGATTCATTCTTATTTAATGAATCAATCAAAGATAATCTTAAAATGACAAATCAAAATGCAACTGATGAACAAATCATTAAAGCTGCTGAAATGACACATGCCCATCATTTTATTATGAATATGCCTCAAGGTTATGATACAATGATCGAAAACAATGGTGCTAACTTATCACAAGGTCAAAGACAACTTCTTTCATTGACTAGAGCAATTCTTTCTAATAAAAACTTACTTATTTTAGATGAAGCCACTTCAAACATTGATTCAGCAACAGAACAAATCGTTCAAAAAGCTATGTGAGAGTTAATGAAAAATAAAACAACATTTGTTATTGCCCACCGTTTAAGCACAATTAAAAATGCTGATGTTATTATAGTTGTTAATAATGGACTTATTATTGAAAAAGGAGCTCATAAAGAGTTATTAGACAAAAAAGGTTTCTACCATCAACTATATACATCGCAATTTGAATTCGAAAATTAAGATAAATTCCCTGAGTTTCCAAGTTGGAAGCTCTTTTTTATATCTTTTACCTTATTACTTATATACATAGTATATAAACTAGGACAAGAAAAGTAGATAGAAAATAAAAAAACTGTCTATTTTTCTTGTCCTAGTTTAAATCAAGTTATTAAATTGAGATACTTCTGAGGTGCGAATTACTCAGAATATGTTTAGTGGTTACGGTAGTTTTAGTCAATAAAATATAGAACATCGAAACTCCAAAATAATGAAGTAACACCGGTATCACATATGGAACTAGACTTTAAGCAAAAAAGTTTTGAATTAAATAAATATTGATTAATAAAATTTTTAATCCCTAATAGCTAGATAAAATTTGTTATAATATTAAAAGCATATATTTATTTAAAAAATGAGGTATATATGACACAAACATTGAAAAAAGATTTAATAAGATTAAAAAAATTATCAATTGCTAATCTAGTAATTTCAATACTTATAGGCTTCTTTTGTTTTATAGGATTTATGATAATGCTAGCAAATCAAATTATAGGATGAACAGCATTTGCATTAGTTTTTGGATTATTGGGCGCTTTTATTGGTATTCATATTTATTTAGTGTTTAAATCATTATGAATATTCGCTACTAATAAAGATAAACAATTATCTAAAATGTTTTTAAGCACTGTATTAGCAATGTGTTTCATTCCAGGTTTTGGCTGCATTTATAACATAGTTGCTTATAATCATCTTACTAATGAATATTTAAATAACACTTCTGAGTCTAAACTAGGACAAGAAAAGTAGACAGAAAATAAAAAACTGTCTGCTTTTTGTTTACAATAAGAGAAAGGATTTTACAAATGGCTAAACAATTGAAACATTATGAATGATTAAATCTATTCAAATGAATAGAAAATTGAGAATACACAAATGAATATGAATACAAATTTGCATCTTATATTTCAGAAAAATATAATAAGGATTACTTTAAAGAAAATGTTAGACGTAGAATTTGAAATAAATTTAAGGAATATCAAAAAGATGAAACTGTAATATTTTCAAAAACAGGAACGGCTCCTAAAAAAGGGAAGGGTTCTGGAAGGCCTGAAAAGAAACCTATTGAAACAGATGATTCAATGATTGAAGAAATGACTGATGAGCAAAAGAATGAATTCATAAAAATTATGATTGAAATTTTCAGAGATAATAAAATGGAAATTGATTGAAGCAAAATCAAGAAATCATCTTCTGTTACAAATAAACAATTTATATATTTTTAGGAATACCAAAATCTACTTTTTATAAGAAAATTTCGCAATTAGACAAAGAAGTCTCTCAAAATTCTGAAAATGAAGAATTACATTCAATTGTCAAAAAGGCCTTTTATGAAAATAAAGGTCGTTTTGGTCGCTGAAGATTGAGTGTTTATATACTAAAAGTATATAAAATGGACATAAATTACAGGACATTAGGAAGAATAATGAAGAAATTAAATCTAATTTGTGTAGTTAGGCCAAAACGTAAAGTCAGAGAAATCAAGAATACAAATGTTAAGATTAAAGATCTTGTAAATAGAGATTACAATGGAATTACAAATAATATTATTGCGACAGATGTTTCATATATAAAAGCACCAAACGATATAGATGAAAACCACGTTTATCTTTCAGTTGCAATACATCATAAAACAAAGAAAATTTTAAATTGAAACTTATCAAGAAGAAATGACACAGATTTAGTTATTTCACACATCAAGGATATCAAGTTTAAAAAACCTTGAATCCTTCATTCCGATCACGGATTTCAATATTCATCATCTAAATATCTCGATGTAGTTGTCAAAAACAATGGTAATGTATCTATGGGTAGGGTCGGAAATTCATTAGATAATAGGGAAGTTGAATATTTCTTTTCAAACATCAAATCTGAGTGTTTAAACTTTGTAAATTACAAAACAATTTGCTTTGATAAACTCAAAAACATTATCAAAGATTACATTGAATGATATAACAATGAAAGATTTCAATCTGTGTTAAATTGAAAAACACCTCAACAATGTTGAGATGTTTTGAGTTTTTTATAAATTGTCTATAAGACTTGTCCTAGTTTAATGTGTACAAATTGCTTAATTTATTTAATAAGCTACACTATTAATTCTTTTTGCTAACAAAATAATTGTATATAAAATAAATGTTTCTAATTTTAATACAAAAAATAAGGCAAATTTTACGCCTTATTTAAATTATCCAATTGCTACTTTTGATCCAGCTGTATAGATTAAAACGTATTTTTTGTCTGATTCAGAAATGTCTCATTTATCTAATACAAAAATTGGAAGAATATGACTTTGAGTACCATCTGATGTAGAAGCATTTCAAATGAGATTGTCATTTACATAAAGTTTAAGTTTTAAATCTCCATAATAACTTGCATTAATTGGAAAGTAACCATTAAAATTGTAAGCTTTTGCAGTTTTTGAAAAATCTCCTAAATTATTCGAAATAACAGTTGGCAATGTATTGCCAGAAATAATTGAATGTCATGAACGTGAATTATCTAAGTCGAATTCTATTCTAATTTTATCTCCACTTACAAAATCTACATGTTTTGCAGATGATGAATCAATAAGTTGTTCAAAGAATGCTCCACCGATGTTTGCAAAATCTCTTGTTGAAGAGTTTTTAGATGCAGTTGCATTTAAAACAAATGTAAATGAATCATCATCTGTGAATGTTTTTGTAAAAATTGATGAGTTTTTATCAATAATAAACTTGTCACTTGTTATATTTGTTTTAACAAACGCTTGAAGCAGTGCTACTCACAAAGCATTTTGATAATTAAATGCTGTACCATCAGAAATCTTGTAGTTTCAAACACTATTTGCATAACTGTTAATTATATTGTTTAATCGGCTTTTATTTACATTAGTTGTTCCATCTTCGAAAAATCTTTCCTTATATTTGATTTCATATTTTCTAGGGAATAGTCAGTAATCATCAAGTGAGTTAGGAACAATAGTTGAAGCAGCAGGTGTTAAATCAGGGACTACACCTGTTTTAACTCAATAGTTTGCTATTGGACTTTTATCTTCTTTAACAAATGTTTTTGCTAAATAAGGATAGTTTCCTTGATTATTTAATATTTGCAATCTAAGAAGTCTCTCTTCATTATCATCGTGATTATATTCAAATGCAACAACTTCATTATCATAGTCAATTGAACTTTTATCTAATCTAATGTAAGGTTCATTATTGCGTCCTCTTAAATGAGTTTTATATTGAAGTGTTATTAAACCTGAATCAAATAAAGGTTTTAAATCACGAATTGAAAGAGTTTGATATTTAGATGTGTTATCTCTAGATAACAATTTAAACGTTCCTTCAAAAAGTTTTCTAGGTCCAATAACATAATCTGCATATCCATCATCGGCATTATTTAGACAATTTAATACTAAATATGTTGCATATTCCTCGTTTGTTTTTAAGTAATTTAGTAAATTGCCTTTGTCAATTCTTTCATCGATATTAGCTTTAATTTGGTTAATTTCGTCTAATCTAGAAATAAAGAATTCAACCTTATCTGTGTCGTGTTCAAATTTGTACGATAAGTTTTCTTTATCAGCTAAAAAGTCTTTTAAGTAGTATTTAGAATTATCTGGATTGTTATAGATTTGAACTATTTGTTGAAATGCTTTATTAACTTTTTCTGTTGCAATTGTATTAGCAACGTTAAGGACATTTTCAACTTCATTTTTAAGAGTTTTTAATTCGTTTAATGATTTATTTTCATAATCATCCAAAGTAGATAAATCAAAGTTTGTAATTTGATCTGAACCAAATACTGTTTCATTTTGTTTTACTTTATTTACTGAATTTGAATTTTCTCTTATGTATTCAACGTAATCATCTTTACTTTCAGTAGGTTGTACAGCATTAACAATTATGTTTGCAACTTTATCAAATTTATTTCACTCACTACTTAATTCAAATAAGTATTTGGGATCTAATTGATTTGTAATTAACTCAATTAAATTATCTTTTGCATCTTGCACAGTAGCTTGAACATTAAAATTATCAATTTGATCACTTGTATTGTTTTGAACAATGTTAATTAAAACTGTATAACTTTGTGGAGCTACCACTACATTAACTTCGTTATTTTGAATTTCATCAATTATTATTGATTGAATAACCTCTTTATTTGAATTAATTAAGACATATGAATTAGGAACTAAATTACTGTCAATGGTAATTGAGTTTTTATCCATATTAATTTTTTGAGCAGTTGATAAAACTAAATTATTATCTAAATCTTTGAAATTAATTGTTATTGTCTTTCTATTTTCAACAATATCAAGATTTATTGATGTAGTTCAAGGTTCAATTCCTGAAGCTGATTTAATTTTTACATCTGTAGGTAATTGCTGAGTAATAAGCTCTTTAATTTTTGTTTCATCATCTTCATAATTAACATCAATGCTAAAGTTATTAATGTCTTGTCTATGTGATTCATTATTAGCTATTAGAACTTGCACACTATAGTTTTTAGGTCAAACTTTAACGTCAACAGTTTCATTTTCAATTCGATTTATTGTTATGCTATCTACAACTTGTTTATTTGAATTTGTTAATACATAACCCTCTGGAATTAATGAATCTGAAACTGTAATTGAAGTTTCATCCATATTAATTTTTTGAGTCATAGTCGCAATAATATCATTATTTAAATCCTTAAAATTAATTGTCATTGTTTTTCTATTTTCAACAATTTCAATTCGAATTTCTGAAGTTCAAGGACTTACACCTGAAATTGATGAAACTTTAACATCTTTTGATAATTTTTGTTTAATAAGTTCATTAATTCTTATTTCATCATCTTGATAATTAACTTGAATTTCGAAATCTTGAATATCTTGTCAGTTTTGATCGAATTCATTTCTTGCTATTGAAACTTGGACATCATAATTTTTAGGTCATATTTCAATAAATTCAGTTGATGTTGGAGCTTTATCTCTTATCAACTTCTCAACCGTTTCTCCGTATTTATTTAATAAAACGTAGTTTTCTGTATCAGGATTAGTGATTTCTCATTTACCTTTATTTTTACTTGCTATATTCTTAAAAATTTCAAGCTTTTTATCTCGGGTATAAGCGTTTACGAATGTCACTTCTGCAGTTTCTTCAGTTTTATTTGCGTATTTTAGACCAAAATATACAGCAGGTGCAGTTACTGCCCCAAGTACTCCTGCAGATGCTAAAAGTATAATAATCTTTTTATTTATTTTTGAAGTTTTAGTAGTCATAAATTTATCCTTTTTATTACTTTTAAATATACTAAATTACTACTCTTATATCACTAAAAAAATTAAATAAATTTTAGATTAAAATCAACAAAAAAGCAAGCTCAAATAGCTTGCAAATTTGATTATTTTCTAAGTTCATTTACTGAACCGATGTAAGCAAATTTTTCTGGATTTACATCAATAAATTCACCATTAATAATTCTAACAACTGAATCTACAGTTTGATCTAAAGGAACAAAAACCCCTTTTCTTAATGTGAAATGTTCAGTCATAAAGAAGTTTTGTGAGAAAAAGTTTTGTAACTGTAATGCTTTTTTAACGATTGTTTTCGATTCGTCATCTAGCTCGTCAAATCCTAAGATAAGCATAACGTCTTCAATTTCTTTATATCTTTGTAAGATGTATTTTGTGTCTAAAATAGCTTGATAGTGTTTTGAACCAATAATTTCAGGATTTACATTGTTTGATGAAGAAACTAACGGATCAAAAGCAGGGAAAATGTTTTTAGCACTAATTTCACGTGAAAGCACAAGTGATGAATTTAAGTGGTTAAATACAGCAACAGCTGATGGGTCAGATAAATCATCCATTGGTAAGAAAACTGTTTGGAATGATGTTATTGAACCATTTTCATTTGTGTAAAGTCTTTCTTCGGCTTGTGAAATTTCAGTGTTTAAAGTTGCTTGATATCCACCAATAGATGGTTTTTTATCAAGTGATGCAGCAACTTCATTTCCAGCTTGTAAGAAACGGAAAATGTTGTCAATGAATAATAAAACGTTTTCTTTATTGTTATCTCTTAAGTATTCAGCAGCGGTAATTCCGACTGGTACAATACTCATTCTTGAACCTGGGTTTTCGTTCATTCTTGAAATGTACATTGTTGAATTTTGCATTAAGTTAGATTCAGTTAAATCATTGTATAACTCAATAGCTTCTCTTGAACGTTCTCCTGAACCAATGAAGATAGCTGATGTGTTAGTTTTTTGTTTTGATAGGTTGAAAATAATTTCCTTCATTAAAACAGTTTTACCAACTCCAGCTCCACCAAAGATACCGATTTTATCTCCATCTAAAATAGGAACAAAAAAGTCAATAGCTTTAATACCTGTTGTTAAAAGCTGTGCTCTTTTTTCGTAGTTTGTGTTTGTTACAATTGTCGAATCCATTTCAACTGTTTTAGTAACTTTTGTTTTAGGCGAGCTTAAGTTATTTCCAATCACATCGTAAATGTGTCCTTTTGCTTCATTTCCAACAGGAACCATAAATGAATGGTTTAATTTTTCAATTTTATCATTGATTGATAAGTTATCTTTTAAGTCTACAATAACTGCTAATAAAGTATTTTCATTAAGAATTTTTTTAACTAATAAATATGAACCATTATCACTTTTAAGAAGTGAATTAATAGCTGGTAACTTTTCATTTTTGAATTGAATTTCGATTACGTCACTTCATAATTTTGTTATTTTAGCACTCATTATTTACTTCCTTTTAATTCGTTTTTAATTTTGCTGTGAATTTGGTCCATTAGTTTTTCGTCTGAAGTTAGAAACTGTTTAGCAGTTGGTAATTGTCATTGTAAATTGAATTTATTTGAATATTTGTTAAGTAAGAATGCAAAGTAGTTTTTAACTAATTCAGGATCTTTAGTTGTATTGTTAATTAAATCTTCAACAATTTTGTTGCAAGTTGGATTAGATTTTTCGTATTCAATAATGAATTTGATTGCTTGATTAATTTGTGAATCAGATAAGTTATTTAATAAGTTTCATTGAATGATACGTGAAATTAAGTAAATGTCTTTTTCATCGTATGATGAAACACCTTTTTGATTAAACATTTTTTCAATTTGTGCCCCTCCTAACATAAGTGAATTAACGTCATCATTAAGGTCATATTTAACAGCAAGTAGTTTAGCTTGTTTTTTAAATGATTTATATAACTTACCAACAATTTTTGCACTTTGATTCATTAATTTATTTTGAACTCCACCACCAATACGTGAAACCGATAAGTTAACATCGATAGCCGGATATTTGTTAAGCGCAAATAATTCTGAGTTTGTAACAATTTGACCATCTGTAATTGAAATAACGTTTGATGCAATTAAAGATGTAATGTCGTTATCAACTGTTTGAATAATTGGAAGAGCAGTAATTGATTTTCTATTGTGGAATTTACCACTTCTTTCAAGTAATCTAGCGTGTGCATAGAACATATCACCAGGGAATGCTTCTTTACCAACTGGTTTGTTGATTAATAAAGCAATTTCTCTGAAAATGTTTGCGTGTTTTGTTAAGTCATCAAACACAATTAAAACATCGTCTTCACAAGAAACATTTTCAGCGTGAGCCATAGCAATATATGGGGTTAAATATTGTTCATATGGTTTATCACTGTTTGCAGTTAAGATGATTGTGTATTCATCAGCACCATATTCTTTAAGTAAATTGTAAACATTTGCAATTTCGCTTTGTTTTTGTCCAATTGCAACATAAATACATTTAACATTTTTACCTTTTTGGTTAATGATTGTATTTAAAGCAATAAATGTTTTACCAGTTTTTCTATCACCAATAATAAGTTCTCTTTGCCCTTTTCCAACAGGAATAAGCAAGTCAATTACTGAGTAACCAGTTTTTAATTGTTCATCAAGAGGCATATAAGACATTAAGTTGTTATTAACGTTAAAGATTTCTGAAGCTTGCTCATAGTATTGGAATTTTTCTTTAGTAACTTCAGGGAATAAAATGTCACCGTTAATATCAATGATTTTTCCGAAGTAGTTTTTTGCAGTTTTAACTTTTGTATCAACTTTAGCTCTAATTACTTCTGCACTAATTTTGTATTCTTCAGGATTTTGTTTAATTAAACAAAAAGCACGATTTTCTGTTGCTGAAATTACCATCAATAAAGCATCTTTGTTATCTTTTAAATGGTAAATTTCATTTTGTTTGTAATTTGTTTGGCCACTTATTTCAATGACATAGTCATAAATGGCTGATATGTATAATTTATTTTCCATATTCTTCCTTTACTTTAAATTAGCTTTCTTTTTGTTTAAAGTGCTAATGATTATTGTTCCAATTAATAAAAGTGTAATAAGTGTACCGATTGTAATTAAAACAATGTTTGTGTTTTTTGTTGATTGTAAATTTTCTTTGAGAATCAATTCATTGTAAGCTTTTTGGTATTGCGCTCTGACATTTTCACTTTCATTAGTGATATTTTTGTTTTGTGTTACTATACCCAAATTAATGAATTGTTTTTGAACTTGTTCTAACTTTACATTGAAAGTTTGAAATTGTTGATTTTTAAATGTGCTTACTTGTTCAATTCTGTCTAAGTCTAAAATTAAATCTCTTAAAGTTGATAAAGCTTCATTAACATTGCTGAATGAGAAACCAAATGAATTTAAGTTAGTTTCAATAACTGATTTAATTTCAGGTACTGAAATTTGTTTTGAAAACTCGCTATATAAGTCTTTATATGCACTAGTTAATAAATTAAAGTAAGTTCTTCCTTTAATTGTTTGTGCGTGAATAGAGTTAGTGAATGCATCTTTTGAGTCTTCTGATAAAGATAGGTTGATTAAATCACCTTTATCATTTTTAAAAGTTGCGTCCTTGTAGTATTTGACTGCATCATTTATGATGTTTGAGAATTGTTGATTGTTAATAATTTTTACTGCAACAAAGATTTGATCGAAGACAATTTCTTGAAGTCTTCTATTACCTAGTTTTTCGAAAACTAAATCCTTAGTAATTCCAAGTGCATCATAGTAACCTAACATTGACGATTCAATTGCATTATTTACAACTTGCATTGATTGTGCATGTTGCGAATCAGGATATCTAGTAACTTCACGTTCATATGAGGTTTGCTTTTCATCTGATGTGTTTGTTAAAGTAATTGTTGCAATTAATTTACCTTCTTCTTCTCTTAAACCTGTAACATTGTATTTAAGTAGTTTTAATAATGGATTAAAGAAGAAAACTGCCTCATTATTGAACTTAGCATTTTCTGAATTAACTAAACTAATTAATTCTGTATTTGAACTGTTAATATAGTCACCTGTAAGTATTGGAGAAAGTCTAGGAACGTTTTCTTCAGCAACTGAAACTAAAATTGGGTCTTCTTCGATTTTGTCTTCAGGTAAGATTGGAAGAGTAGGTTCTTCAACAACTTCATTGAATTCTTGGTTTTTCTCGATGTCAAATTTCATTGTTCTTTTATTAAGAACTGATAAGAAATAAGAATCCCAAGAATCAAAACCTTTAGGTATATTTAAATCTAATTTTGCATCATCATCTAAAACTTTGAAAACTTCTTCATCTTTTGCAAATTTAGGAAAGTCTTCTTTTTCCAAAAGAATGTCTCTTCAAGATGAAGATAATGATTCAATATAGCTATTTGTCTGATTTAAAATTGCACTTTGAGTAAGTTGATTATTAATTACTTTTGCATCCTCAGGAATAGCAACTTTTCCTTCTGTGTCTATAGCACTTACTTTTTGGTAGTTATCAGGTGCAACTTCACCGATCATAACTGGTCCAAAATCATTTTTA
This sequence comes from Mycoplasma sp. 888, assembly GCF_035609225.1. Taxonomy (NCBI): domain Bacteria; kingdom Bacillati; phylum Mycoplasmatota; class Mollicutes; order Mycoplasmatales; family Mycoplasmataceae; genus Mycoplasma; species Mycoplasma sp. 888. The sequence continues at coordinate 264,612 of NZ_CP141192.1, read as the reverse complement.
AAGTAAGTAATGTCTCCTAATTTGTAAGTTTCATTTGTAAGTAAATTAGGAAAAATGATGTTAAATCCATTTTCAATTGGATTTGAAACTATTTGATCTTTTTTAGATTTTAAAAAAGCTGCAAACTTTTTATAGTAAGTAATTCTTTTTAAATGTTCAATATTTGGTTCTGCTAAATTTTGCTTTTCATAGTCTGCTACTTCTAATTCAAGCTTCTTAATATACTCTTCAAGAACTAACGGTAATTTTTCATTGAAAATGTTTTTCTGCATTTCCTTTGTTTCAGGGAAATTAGCAACAGGTTCTTTTTCTGTTTCAGTAGCATTATTTGTTGTTTCGTTTTCAGTTGTGGTTGCTGAAATAACCGAAAGCGGTAATACTAATGAAGAAGAAATGGCACCTAATTTAAGTAATCTTCTTATTTTCATAAATCCTCATTTTCAAATAATGAAAAGTAAATTTGAGCTTTAAGCTTGAATGCTTTCCTTTTTAGCTTTTCCAATTTGTTGATTAAATCAATGTCGTTAGAAGCATATAAAGCAAATTTTGTTTTTAGTAGTTCTCTTTTAAGTTCTTTGTATTCTTTATTTAATGAGTGTAATTGGGTTTTATTTTTGCCATCTTGTACAAAAGTATCAAATGAATTATTGTAGAAAAGGACAATTTGATTTTCATTACTTTGAACAAATAATGAATCAAATATTAAAAAGTATTCTTTTGAATTTGATTTAAGTGAACATAAAACTTTTTTGTGACTTGAAATTGCGTTTTTCTCAACTTTTTGTCAACTATCTTTTAACTGATGATTGATTTTTAATTCAGAAATCTTAAGATGTCTTTTAACATTTTTTGCTGATACTAAAGTTAAATCAATCATTAGTTCCCCTTTCTCATTTCGTGTAATAAGTCTTTTTTCTTGCTAAGCATTGAGATTTGTTCAATTTCTTTTTCTCTTTTAACTTTTAAGAATTGTCTTTTTTGAAACTTGATTTTTTCTTCTAAATCATTAAGAGTACTATTTTGAGCAACTAACTTATATTTTTCATAAATTAAAGCTGACTCAGTTAAAAGTGAAGAAATAGCAAAGTTTAAGTAAGACTCAGTCTCTGAATCGATAAACTCATTTAAATCTTGTGAAATTTTATGAGTGTTGATATTTGAGTTAAATAATTGACTATGTTGATGGTGTTTAAGCTTAAAGTTATTCATATTTACAGGAAGAAGCTGAATATGTTTTTCTTTAATCTTTGTTGAGTTAATTACAAAGTTTAAGTTTGCATAATCATTAATTTTGAAGTTGTTAATAATAATTTTTGGAAGTAGTTCATTTAAGTAATCAACTTCATTTTTCTGAAAGCTAAATAAGATATTAAATTCGTTGTCACTAGCAAACTTGATTGCTCTTTGACCGATAGCAATAATGCTATCATTAGATTTGTTTATTGCTCGGAGTAAGTACTTTTCGTGTCTTTGATATGAGTTAGTACTATATTTTTCTTCTTCTGTAATGTAAATTCAAAGTGTTTTTAATCTGCCCAAAGTAAGCAAATCACTTTTTTTGTTAAGAGCAAAATCGTTGATTGAATATTTATCAATAATTTGCTCTATTATGAATTTTGAATAGTTAGCTCTATCTAAACAGTAACCAATTTGTTTAGATAGTCTAAGCAAGTTAATTAAAGTAATATTTTTCTTTGATTCAACGATTTTATAAATCTTTTTAAGAGAATTACATTTTGATTCAATGGTTTTACTGTTCATTAATAATCCCAGAATCTATGAATAATTTATAAACATTGTTTTCTTTTAATAAAAGGACACTTGGTATAAATTCGATAATGTAATTCTCTTCAATTAATTTGTTTAAATATTCATTAAAGTCTGAATTCAATTGTGAAACAGAACTTCTAAGTGATGTATCAGATACAGAAACATTTTGTTTTTGTTCAGCTTTAGGAATTTGGTCATATAAACTAAATTTTGAATCAATAGTTCAAGTGATAATAAATTTATCTAATAAAAGATTATTTTTTCTGTTAATTCATTTCTGGATACTATCTGTTAAAGGTTTTAAGTCTTTTTCAGTTAAGTTATATTCAATTAAAAATGAATTTCAGAAACTTTCATTTGAAACATAAGTTGGTTTGCTTTTAAATCTTTTAAAGTCAGCAAATAATTTTGATTGATAAACTTTTGCTTTTTCTAAGTATGCTAAAAGCTCTTTATTTTTCATTTTATTTTTTATAAACATAAATTATTTACCTCTCTTTGTAAAATATTTTCTTTTTTCATAAAACAAAGCAAATATCTTGATAAAACCAATATATGCTGTAGATGAAAGTGCGAATAGAATGTAAAGCATAATTGTGATTAGTGCAAAAATTGTTACTATGTCTCAGTTCTTTGTAAGCACTAATAATGCTCAGTTATCATTGCTTAATGTAGCGTGTAAGAAAATGCTAAATACTAATGAAATTGTTAGAAAAACTAACATAGCTAAAAGCATTGCATTTTCTAAATTATTTAATTTGTTAGCTTTATTGTATTTAACTAATCCAAAGTTAATTACAAATAAAACAAAGAATAATAAGTTGATAATCAATCTGTGGAAGTAGTTTAATTGAGTACTTCCAATTAATAAAACAAATAATAAAATTAATTCTAAGGTTACAAATGCTGTTTTGTTTGTTAATAATTGATTTTTGAATTTTGTAAATCTACTTGCAATCACAAGTCCATTTAGTATTACAACTAATGTAATAAATACAACAAATAAAGCAACTTTTGTGTTTGTATCTTCACTAATATCAATTGGTTTGTAAGCGTATTTTGTAAGTGTGTAAATTGCAAAAAAGATTACAGGTAAGATAAATGCAAAAATTAATTTTGTAAGTGATGAAAATAAACTGTTTCTGTAAACGACACTTGATAAGTTTGAAATATTTGAATAAACTTTTAAACTTACAAGTAAGATAAGTGCAAAAACTAATCCAAAAATAGATAAGTTTTTGTAAACTGCATTTTCACTGAAAATTCTAGTTAGTTTATTAATGTAAACATTGTTTACAAAAATACCAACAATTCTTTGTGTTTCAACGCTTCCATCTTTAGACTTTGAAACTTGAACATTATTAACCATTAAAATTAGCATTGATAATCCAATTCCAACTAAAACGTATTTGATTATAGTGTAACTTGAATCTAAAACTAGTTTTTTGATGTTAATTGAGAAATTTCTTGATTTTTGAACTTGTGTGTATACGTCAAAAGTTAAATCAATAACTAAAAGTGGTATAAGTAAAAATGAGTTATAAATCAATCATTTTGCAGAAGTATCTTTTGTAGTAGTTATAAAAGTAAAAGTATAAAATCCAAATGCAATAAGTGCATAAGTAATGTATGCAACATATCAGTAGATGTAACTTGAAAACTTCAAGTTATTTTTGTTTATGACAAAATAACTCTTAGTCATAGCGATAATTATCAGCAATGATAATAAAGTTAAGTTGAACAAAACAAAGAAGTTGATACTTGAGTTTACTTTTAAACTTCTATCAAACAGAATTGAATAATCAATTTCTGTTTGATCACCTTTGTTAATAAGGTGATTGAAAACAATTCCGATTGAGCTTATTAACAAGAATGAAAGTACAAGTGAAATTAATTTAAGAATATTTTCTTTACTTCAGTTTAACTGTAATAAATTGGTTTTACTATTAACTGAATGAGATTTCTGCATCTTCACCTCCATTTGGATCAAAGTTAGCTGGTTTGACTACTGCTGTTTTACCAAATTGAGTAAATGCTTGTGAGCGATTTAATCTGTCAGCCATTGTTTGGTTATCTACGTAAATTTTTCTAAATACATTTTTACCTGATTCAATTAATCCATATAATTCTGGACCTCAGTTATTGTCTAAATCGCGTGCATTACCTTGAATGTATAATGTGTTAACTTCTACAGGACTAACAAAGTGTAATTTAGGTCTTTCAGGTCCTTTGATAAGCATTGCAGATCATTGTTGAGCTGCTAATGTATCAGCATTAACTGTGAATGTATTTGTGTTATTGTAAAGAGTTAAGTTTTTAAATACTCTATCGTGGAAACGCATTCCTTCAAGACTTCTGATGTTTTTATTTAATGAGAAGTCAAGTCAAGTAGGTCAAGAACCATCTCCGAATTCTCCTTGGAAAATTCTTTCATTGTATCTATGTTTGAATGCAATATCAAGACCTTCGTTGATTTCTTCTAAAGTATCATCTTTATCAAATTTAAGTCTGTTAAATACAATTGAACCTGGCATATTTGTATTGTCTTGCATAGCTGCAAATGTATAGTCAAATGTAATATTTTTTACACCACGTAATGCAATAGGGTCAATTCCTCAGTCTTTACTTAATAAGTCATTTGAACTGTAAAGGTCTAATTCTTGGATTTGCTTATCTTTAAGTGCAATAAGTGAAGTTGTATCTTTACCTTCGAAGAATAAAGTTAATTTTTGAATTGATTCAGGAAGTTGTCTTAAAATGTGTCTAAATTCTTGACGTTTATCTTTAAGACCCATATTTTTAATTACAAGTACATCAATTTGTTTGTTAGCTTGTTTAACTTTATCTAAAAAATTTAAGAATGAATTGTAACCTTTAGTGTTAGCTGCATCAAGAATTGCCATAACTTTGTTTGTTTTGACTTTTTCTTTTGCAATAGCACTTTCTGGTTTGTATTCATAAATTTCAATCCCTTTATCGTCACCTGCTCCATATCTTGAATATTCAGAAGTTTTATTTTGTTTAGAGAACCCTTCATATTCAAAATTTCTAATTTGTTTTGAATTTCTATGATATTGTGATTCATAAGCAAAATATGAATTTTTATGTTTTGCTATATATGCATTACGCACAACATTATCTTCTAAGTTAACATGTGCAAAACTACCAAATCCTGTATCACCTCAATGGAAACTTGGAACCATACCTTTGTTAAGGTAATTTTCAAGTTCTCTATTTATAGTTTCAAGTGTTATCTTAAATGCGTATGCTTGTTGAGGATCTTTAAGCAATTTAAAAATATATGAGAAATCTGCATCATCTGAATAATTATTTTGAGGATTATTATTAGCAATCTTAATGAAATTCTTGTTTAAAAGCTCTTTATCAGCTTCTGTTAAATCATTTGGATTTTTATCAAATATGCCTTTAATAACAGAAAGATTTTCTCTGATTTCTCTCTTCATTTCCTCTTTGACTTTTGTAATTTTGTCAATAGGTTTAGGTTTAATTGTTGCAAAATCTAAATCTTTTGCAGCTTCTGGGTTAGCGTAACCTTCGATTGCTTTTGAAGGTTCTGTAGATGGATCTGGTTCAGGCTCGGGTACTGGTTCTGGCTCTGGTTCTGGCTCTGGTTCTGGCTCTGGTTCTGGAGGAGTCAGTATAATTGGTTGTTCAATAATAGGTTCTGTAGGTTGCTCAGGTTCTGGTTCTGGAATTTTAGGTTGTTCTGTATAAACACTATCATCTGCTTTATCCGGATCTTCTGGTTCAGGTTCTTTTGGTTGTTCTGGTGTTGGAACAGGATCTGGTTCAGATTCTGGATCAGGTGCAGGAGAAGGATCAGTAGGTTCAAGTTCTACAGGATCTGAATTTACTGGTTCAAGGTCAGGAACTGGTTCTACCAGATCTGGTTCTGGATTATCAGGTTCCTCTGGTTGTTCCGGTTCAGGGTCAGGTACTGGTTCTACTGGATCTGGTTCTGGATTAACAGGATCCTCTGGTTCTTCTGGTTCAGGGTCAAGTACTGGTTCTACTTGTTTTGGATTTTCAACAGCTGGTTTTTCTGGTTCGATTTTGACTTTAATTTTTAAGTTATTATCTTTGTTTGAAGAATTTCTGTCACTATATAAAACATCATTTTCATTGATGACTGTAGTGATTCCACGTGACTGTGTAATAACTCCTAAGTCTTTTGTTTTTGGTTTAGCATTATCACTAATTGTTTTAGCTGCAACAACACCTACAACAGCTAGTGCAGAAACGGCACCAATATTGATTATTATTTTTTTTCTTTTAGCTTTAATCATAATTAATAACTTTCTTTAATTATTTGTTGAATCTGTATTCTTGAGGAATTAAATTTGCTCCTTGCTTGAATAAGTAAGTTTGAATGTTTGGATATAACTCATTTAATGCTTCACGGTATGATGATCTTTGATTTTCTCCTCCACCGTAAATTAAGTCATATTGTTCTAATTTGTATTTACCATAGAAATCATTGTAAGATTCACCTTCAGACCTGAATGCTTGAGTTAAAGCAGTTAATGACACACCTGTTGAGTCGGCTGTTGCATAGTTAATTCCAACAATTTCATTATCAATTGTTCTAACTGATGAACCTGACGCACCAGATAAAGGTTGTCAAGCACCTAATGAGTAACCCAATCCATAGTTTAAGTATCTATCCCCTGTGTAAGGTGAATCAGAATCTCTAATTACACCAAATTTGTAACCTTCGTTTTTGCTTGAATTAATTAATGGAGAAACGATTGTAATATCAAATACACCGGGCATATCGATGAAATTTCTTACACTTAGTGATTTGTTTCATCCACTTCCGTATTCTTTTGTGAATACTTTTTTATCAACTTGTTGACCTTCTGCAACATAAACAGGTTTATTAGTTCAAATACTTTGACTAAATCCTGAATCAATAATTGCAACTTCAGATTTTTCTAACACCTTACGGTTAAATAAGTGGTCAGTTTTAGCATTTGGGAAGGCTACTGAAATTAAGTTGATTTTTGATTTTGGGATATTTGCAGTTTTATCGTTTGTTAATCTAACATTAGGTATCATTTTTTGCTCATCTTGTTGATATGTGGCCTTTAAACTCTTTGTAGCAAACTTGAATTTTTCGTTTTCATTTCAGTCTGCAAAATTACTTGTAGCTAATTTAGCTAATTCAGCAGCTGAACTAACTGATTTTAGTTCACCAAATGTGTTTTGTGGGTCTCCAATAATTGAGTTGTATTCATATGTATTATCTGAATTGCTAAAATCAAATTCAAGAACAGCAAAGTCTGCTGCTTCTTCTAATTGTGATAATGGTGAATTTGGATCTACATAATCTCTTGGACTAGTTTTTAAGAAATCAAGACCAGCGTAAACTAGTTTAACTTGTGATGGTTTGAAACTAAATACATCAACTGTTTGTTGAAGTTCATTAACTTTTAATCATTGATCAATTGGAGTTTCATCGTTAAAGTGGAATAATTGGATACCTACAGTTTCACCCATTACACCTTCTTTAAGTCAGTCTTTAGCTTCATTATATTTTGTTAATCATTTTGGATTTCATTGTTCAACTTGAATCCTTTGAACTTCTGCATATAAAGGTGGTAACTCATTTTCTTTAACTGCTAGAGCTTGTTTTTCGTATCTATCAGCTTCTGCTTGATTACCTGCAGATAAAGCTTCATATTTTTTATCTTCATATGACTTGATTTCATCATCTTTAGCTTTAATTTTTGCACTAACTTCTTCTATTAATTTGTTGTATTCTGCATCAGCATCTTTAACTACTTTTGTGTATTTATTATAGTTATCTGCTTCTGCTTGTAAATCATTAATGTGTTTGAATCTTGATTGATTTGAAGCATTTGCAGTTGATGCAGCAAATGCTTGAATAACGTGAATATTTGTTGCGATATATCATTTTGTTGGATATCCATTTTCATCAAGTTTGTAATCTAAAATTCATGCAGAACCATTATACGTTCTGTGTTGATCTATTAATGAGTTAGTGTTTGAAAGTTTAATAGCATAAGATTGAAGAGCGGTTTTCTTGTACATTTCATTAGCTAAATATCTAGGCAACCCTCTATTTAAAGGAACTGAATCTCAGTAAGCTGCTTTTGTGTCATCTCTTAATGGGTTTAATGATAAAGTTCCATCAGAGTTTACGACAGAGAAGTTTCTAACAACAGCACTTTCGAATGTAGGTTGACCTGCTTCTTGAGCTTTTTTGTCATATGCCTTAATTTGCTCTGGTGTTAATTTTAAGTTATTGGCTAATTTTGATGAATAATCACCACGGTAATCTTTAAGAGTTTTTACATATCTTTGTAAATCAAGAACATTTTTCTTTGACTCTGAAAGTCTTTTATATGCTGCAGGATCTGTTTTGTAAAGTTCAGGCATACCTGGAATATTTAAACCAACACCTTGATTTGTAGGTTTTTTAGGAATTTCAGGTTCCACAATAACTTTAGAACCTTCATTACCACCATTATCTTTAGGGTTTTGAGGATCGTCATTTTTAGGATTTGCTGGCTTTTCAGGTTGTGGTGTTGTTTGTCCACAAGAAATACCTAAAGATGAAATTGAAACGATTGATCCAAATGTTGCAAGTAACATTAATTTAAATTTATTTTTTCTCATAATTTACTCCATATTTATTCGCATCATTAAAATTGAAAAAATTAAATTAAAAAATAATATATATATATATATATATATTGATGCTAACATTAAATTATAACACCTTACAAATTAATTTGTGAATAAGTTAATTGTATTTTATGTAAATATTCAGGTAATTATAACTTATAACTTAATGATAACACATATGAAATTTATTTATGAATTTAAAGCGTATTTTTTAGACTAATTTTGACTTGTTTTATTAAAAATAAAAATTTATTAAATAACTTATAAAATAATATAATTTTTAACTAAAAAATAATTTAAAATTAAGAATATGGCTAGACAATATTACAACAAGAGAGATTATGAAATTGATTGAGAAAATACTGTGATTGTTTTAAAAGATCATATGATTGAACAACTTAAATCTGATAATAAGTTTTTAAAATACAAAAAAATAGGAGGAAGCACCGTTTCTGAGATTTTAATTAAGGATACATTCAAAAATGAATTTAATGCATTTTGTCATATTGCACACTTAAAATTACCTGTGTTATCACAAAAATACATTAATGCAGGTACTATTTTAGAACCTAAAATATTTGATTTCTTAAGAAAGATACACCCTAATGTAGTGATTGAAAACTTTGTTGCTGCTGATTATGAATATAACTATTTTAAAGACAAAGATGATGTTATTATGGGAGTTCCTGATGGGTACATCCCTTCGACAAATATGATTCTTGAAATCAAAACAGCACAAGATAAGAAATATGAACTTTGAGGCGACAAAGATGTTGACCCTTCGTATAGAAAACAAGCACAACTTTATTCATATTTAAAAGGAGCTAATCATTACTCAATTATCGCTTTATTCTTAAGAGATGATCTAGGAGATTATTTAAACCCTGAAAATGTGGATATTAACCAAAGAAGAATGAAATCTTACACATTCCCTGTTAATAGAGCGGATGTTGAAGATGATATTAAGAAAGTCAAACAATGATATTATCATTACACAAATACAAATAAATCTCCTAAATTTGACCCTTTAATTAACAAAGATCAACTTGAATACTTACAATGTGAATCATTTGAAGAATGAGAGAAACTTTTAAACAAATGAAAACAAGAAGGTAAAGCTGATTTCAATGTAAAAGCTTAGCAAAATTTATTAATCAGCAATGGTTAATATTTTTTTGTTCCTTTATACTAGATGTTTTAGTATTTTTAACTAAAAAAACAAAAAACTTACACAATTTAAAATATAACCTGAGCTTCCAACTTGGAAACTCAGGGAATAAACTTTAATGTGCTTTTTGTAATAAAAAAGTAGCATAAGCTACTTAATTTTGACTTTTAAACTTACTACACAGCTTTTTTCATTTGCTCTACTTTAGGTAAGATAGCATAATATGAATATTTATGTGCTGGTTCATCTAATATATTAACTGTTGAATCATCCTTTGTACCCTCTAATTCAATTAAGTACTCTTCATAAATGTTACCTGTGATAATTAATTTATCAATGATTAACATTAATTTACTAATTGCATATCTAGTAGGTGCATAAGCTGTATCATGGTTGAAGAATTCATAAACTTTCTTACCATCTGATTTAACAATTAATCTAAAGAAAGTATCTAGAACCTTTTGTCTAAGTTTAATCATTTTTTGATGTGTTTGGAAATCACTTATAGAAAATTGAATATTATTAGGTAATTCTGGTGTATCAGTTTTGTAGTTTTTAATTGGAAATGTTCTTTTTTTATCAACTACTGGTCCTAATGTATGAACTTCATATGTGTTTTCTTCAAATTGTTTAGTTGAATCAACTATTGTGTAAGCAACTTCTTGACTTTCAGGAAGTGTGAATCATTTACCGAATCTTGTAGCTGCATCTGTATACATAGCTGGTTTAGGACCCTTTTCAACTTCTTGACCAGCTAATGCATTTTTAGCATCATTGTAGGCGACTTTAAGTGCGTTAACATCAAAGTTTAATGCAGTTCCATTATTTGAAAAATCCAAGTAATTTATAACTTTATTAACATTATTGTAAGCAGTATTAAATCCATCTTTTCTAGTTTGTTGGTCATCATTTGTATATTTGTAGCTAGTTTTAACATCTGAATAATCTGCAATAACTTCTTTTAAACTTGGAACTAATTGATTTAAGTAATTAGCATTTGTTTGAATGTTTTTAAGTTGTTCTTGGTTTTCTGATGCTTGGATTAATTCTTTAATCTTAGCTCTTTGTTCCTCTGTTAAGTTTGAATATGATGATTCGACTTGAGAAATTACAATTGCTTTGCTTTGCTCGAATGTAATTTCAGGATTTGGATTTGTTTTATCATCTTTCAAGTTTAGTTGTGGATTGTTTGTATTATTGCAAGAAAGAGCAATGATTGGTAATGACATTGAAACTAATGAAAAACTACCAAATAAAATTCTTTTATTAATTTTTTTCATATAGCCTCCTTTCTATTTTTTTATTAGGTTATTTGAATTTAAATTAATATATATTATTTTTTCAATCTTGAACTTCTTTAGGTGTAGCCAACACAAAGTGATTATCATTGATTTTAATTCATTCAGGTTGATAATCTTCTGTGTAATTATGCATTGCAGGATTATATTCATATCCTAACAAGCTACCTTTATCAGAATCAATTGATGGAACTGACTCAAGTAATGATTTTGTATATGGATGGAGTGAGTGCTTCATAATTTCTTCAGTTGTACCAACTTCAAGTAATCTACCTTTATTCATAACAGCAATTCTATCTGAAATATATTCAACCATACGTAAGTCGTGGGCAATGAATACAATTGTAAGATTATATTTTTCTTTAAGCTCATTAAAGATGTTTACAACTTGTGCTTGGATAGAAACATCAAGCGCTGAAATTGGTTCATCAGCAATAAGTAATGTAGGTCTAAGCACAACAGCTCTAGAAATACCGATACGTTGTTGTTGTCCTCCTGAGAATTCAAGTGGATAACGTTTTAAAACTGATTCATCAAGTCCTACACTTTTAAGAATGTCTTTAACTAAAATTGTTTTGCATTCATTTTCTGTTAATTTATTTAATTCTTCACGTTTTTTCTTGTATTCAACTAACTTATCAGCAACTTCTGATAAACCTCAAGTTTGATTAATCGTTTTTTCAAAGTCCACATATAAAGCATCATATGCAATATTCTCATTAATTGAAATTTTGTGATCTAGTTCTTCTTTGAACTTTCCAAATAAAGAACGGTATTCTTTTTTATCAATCATTGAGTATAAATGTTTAACAACCTCTTGGTCGTAGTTAAATAAGTAAATTTCTTTAGAGTTCTTTGTATTTGTTAAACCTTCAGAAACAACTGTTTCAATATTAACATGTGGATTAAGTGAGTTAGCTGGATCTTGAAAAATCATTTGTACTTTATTAATCATAAAGTTAACGATTTGTTTATATTCTTTAAGTGATTTACCGAATTTAAATCCTCTAACCATTTTCTTAGGTAATAATTTATCAAGGATTTTGATTTGTCCAAAGCTGTGTGGTGTAAGTCCGATAATTGCACGTCCAATTGTACTTTTACCTGAACCAGATTCACCAACAATACCTAAAACTTCACCTTTGTAAATGTTTAAGTTAAAGTCTACTACAGCTCTAAAGGCTTTTGAACGAGAACCATATGTAACATCCACGTTTCTTAATGTTGCTAAAACTTCTTTGCCTTGAGGAACTTTTAACATTTCATCTACACCTTTAATGTTATATCTTATGAATTCTTTTTTTCAGAAAAGGAATTTTTTTTGTGTTTCTATGTAATAGTCTTTTTTCATAACTTATTTTTTAGAACTTGCTAAAAACTCCTTTCATAATTTTGCAATGTGTGCAGGTGGTGTATATTTAGGTGCTCTTTTATCTAAAAGCGCCGATTTAACTCTATGTGTTTCTGAAACATAGTAAAAGTCAGGTTCAACTTCAAAATCTCTACCAAGTGCGTAATCATTTCTAACTGCAAAAGCATCTCCGACAATATTATTTAAGTTAGATGGAACTGAACCTCTAATTGTTGAAAGTCTTTTACCGTTATTGACGTCAGGCATACTTAAGATTAAACCTCAAGTATATGGATGTTGTGGATATTTTAAGATTTCTCTTGTAGTTCCTTCTTCAATAATTTGACCTGCATACATAATTGAAATGTAGTCAGCTATCGAGGCAACAACTCCAAGGTCGTGAGTAATAAACACGATTGATAATTTAAGTTTTTCTTGTAATTCTTTAACAACTTCAAGAACTAAAGCTTGTACTGTTGGATCAAGAGCTGTTGTAGGTTCGTCCATTACTAAAATTTTTGGTTCAAGCGCAACAATAGCAGCTATAACAACACGTTGAATCATACCTCCTGACATTTCGTGTGGGTATAATTTCATAACAGCTTCAGGGTCATTAATTTTTGTTAATTTAAGAAATTCTACAGCACGTTCGTATGCTTCTTTTTTGTTTTTAACAACTCTGTTAACAAGCATACCTTCCATAATTTGTGCTCCAACTTTCATAGTTGGGTTTAATGTAGACATAGGGTTTTGGAAGACAGCTGAAACAACTCTTCCTCTATAGTGTGAACGTTCTCAATCACGCATTGAGAACTTCTCAACGTGATTATTGTAAAGTTTAATTTCACCACTATCAATTACAGCATTATCTCCTGTAAGTCCATAAAGAAGAGATGTAATAACTGATTTACCTGAACCAGATTCACCGATAATTGCGTGAACTTTTCCTTCATAAATTTGAATAGATGGTCCACGGAGAACTTTGTTCTTTTGACCTGGTACTGATGGGTTTAAGAATGATAAATGAATATCTTTAATTTCTGCAGCAATTTTAAGTTTTGTTCCATCTGAAAATTCTTTGTATTCAACATTTTCCATAAATGTTTCTCAATCAAACATATTTTTTCTGTTTCCTAATCCAAAACCAGAAAAAGCGTTTGTGATTGCAACATTTATTTTTCTTTTAAAGTGTTCTCATTTAGACTTGAATGATTGTTTATCTGATTGTTTAGATAAGTTATTATCTTTTTTCATAAAACTCCTATCTTTGTCTTCTTAATGCATCTTGAACAGAAGCACCAATTAATTGAACACTTGTTGTAATTAAGATTAAGAATGTTGAAGGGACAAATACGTATCTTAAGTAGTCAGGGAATAATTTTTGACCTTCAGAAATTAAATTTCCTAATGTAGGAACATCATCGATAGCAAGACCGATGAATGCAAGTGATGTTTCTGATAAAACAACACCAGGAATTGTGAATACTAATTGAGTAATTAAAATAGGTAATATAACAGGTACATAGTTTTTAAGAATTTTTCAAGTTGGTGTACCTAAGATTTTTGATGCTGATACTCATTCAAAGTATTTAGCACGTTTAACTTGAGCTCTAATTTGGTTAGCCATACCTGTTCAAGATGTAAGTGAAAGTGAGAATACAACAACTCAAAAACTAGGTTTGATAATAATAGTCATTAAGATAAGGATGATAATTGTAGGAACAATTGAAATAACTTTAATGATGAAAGTCATAATTTTGTCAAAAAATTCAAATTGACCCATCATAATTCCAATTGTAAGTCCAATAGCAACCTCAATTGCTGTTACAACAAATGCAAGTGCAATTGAATACCTAAGTCCTCATCATAATCTAGCTCAAAAATCTCTTCCTAAGTGATCTGTTCCAAGAATGTGGAATATACCTTTGCTATCTACTGTATTGAAAATAAGTTTTGAATCCTCAACACTTGTAACGTTTGGATCTTGTGTTGTAAATGGAATAAAAATTGCTAATAAGATTAATGAAACTAATGTAACAAAACCAAAAACTCCAGCAAAACTTCTTGAGAATCTGTTAATAAATTCTTTGAAAACTCTTGGTTGAGCTTGCATATGCATATCAGTTTGGAAGTGTACAATTTTTCCAACAATTTTTCAAGACTGATACACAAATGGTTGTGTAATTGGGTTTGGTGCTGTTGCTAATTCTTCTTCAGACATTAAAACAGTTGCATCACGTCCTTTAATTTTACTTGCTGTCTTTTCAAAGAATTTCTTAACTGATGAATTAAATTTATGTAAATGTTCTTTAAATTTCATTAAGCACCTCTCCTTCTAATTCTTGGGTCAATTGCTTCATAAAGAATATCTCTGAATGCATATGATAGAACTGTAAGAAGTGAGAACATAACAATTAAAAATAAGATAACATTGTAGTCTTTTGAAGTAATAGCATTAAGTAACATACCTCCTGAACCAGGAATTAAGAAAATTTGTTCAATGAAGATACTTCCAATGAATGATCCAAAAATAACAGCAGGGAAGAATGTAGCAATTGGGAATAGTGCAGGTTTAAGTGCGTGTTTTCAAACGAATCTGTTTCTTGACACACCTTTTAAGTAAGCAAACTTAGCGTGAACTGAGTTAAGCTCTCTGTTAAGCTCTGTTCTGATGTATTTAATATAAACAATGATACTTCCTAATGAAAGCGCTAGACCAGGCAGTATATAGGTTGCAAAATTATACTGGTTAAATACATAAGGTATTCCGATAACACGTCCGATAAAGACAAGAAGTAAAGCGAAAATAATAGAAGGGACAGATGAGAAAATTGAAACAATAACAGTCGAAACGTTATCTACAAGTCCTCCTGGATTTTTACCAACTCAAATACCAAGTGAAATACCAATTGTAACTGTTAAGAATACTGAGAAAATTCCAACTAAGAATGATTTGTAAAATCTATCTCAAATAAATTCAGTAATAGGACGCTCAGGGAAAAGTGAATAAGAAATACCAAAGTCGCCGTGGAATAGACCATTTAAGTACTTAAAGTATCTTGTAAGTAAAGGTTGATCCAATTCATATTTTGCTTCAATAATTTTTCTTGCAGTTTCATCCTTACCTTGTGTAAGTGGGTTTTCACCTGGAACTGAATTAATTAAGAAGAATGTAATTGATATAACAATAAATCCGATAACAATAAATTCAGCAATAATTTTGAAGAATTTTCAAGATGTTTTTAAAAATGGTGAATCAATTGAAAAGAGTTTATCTTTAAGTGTTAATTCAACATTTCTTTTACTTCTGAAGATAATTTTGTTATCGTTCAGTTCATAAGTTTTATTATCTACTTGTACTTTTTTCATTAGTTTCCTTCTTTAGTTCTTGGTAATTTTGCCATTGGTGGTCTTGTCATATCGTATGCATATTGAAGTGAGAATCTGAATAAACTATCAACTCCTCCAACTTTTGTAATTTCTCAGTTTGTATCAACTTCCATAAGCGGAATTACAACTGCTGTATCTCTAATAACTTTTTCAAGTCCTGCGATAAATAAGTAAACTCTTGTTTGAGATCAGTTTTCTAAAAGTTCCTCATCTGTGAAGTTTCCTGAGAAGAATGAGTTAATTCTTGAGGTGTATTGTGAAATCGATTCATCTGGACGTTGAAGTGATAACTCAATGAATTTATTTCAGAATACTGGAATTGCATCATCTGGTTTTGCGCTTTCGCTTCTTAATAATTCTTCTTGGTTAAATTGTAATCTTTGTTGTGTTTCATTTGTTAAGTTAGCTATTTGTTCTGTTGTAAATTCGGTAGCTAAATATGTAATAAATGCATTGTTAATTCTGTTTGTTTTAATGTTTTTGTTATTAATAATCATATACCCAAGTAAGTTTTCAATATATTGCTCTGAGTATCTTGCTTTTTTAGCTTTATTTAAACTTGCAAGCGCAAGTGAAACCGGTTTTGTGTATTTTTTAACAAATGTTGCTATTTCACTGGTATTTTGTGAAGATTTTGCTGAATTATAATCTGATGCAATGTTTACATAGTCCCCTGATAATGAATTTGAATTAATAAGTGTATTAATTCAATTAATGTCAGATTGCATTAATGAAAGTTTTGAAACACTAGCATCTTGTTTTTGAAGTTGTTCAATAACTAATTCACTTATGTAATCACCATAAATGTATGAACCAACAGGATTATCTTTGAAAGCAATTGTTTTTTGGTTGATTGTATCAACTTCATCACGTTTGAAGAATACTGATACATAGTCCTGTGCTCCATTACCACCTAATCTATCGTAGTTTTGATAAATAATTTGGTATGCACCTTTTTCAATAAAGCTTGCATAGATGTTTTCAGGTAATGTTTTTGATTCAATTGAAATGTAACCATTTGACATAGTTTCAAGAGCATCTTTTAAAAATAAACCAGCGTTCTTTTGTTCTTCTGAACCATTGTTTAAAAATTCAAATTTAACTGATTGTAATTCTGGATGTTTTGCTTTGAATCTATCTAAATAGTATTTTGCTGTTTGAATATCGTAAGCTAAATCTTTACGTTCAGTTTTCTCAAATGTGAATGATTTAGCTAAGTGAACAATGAATTCATAGTTTTGTAAGTCAAATTCTTTACCATTTTTAGTTGCAGATTTTTGACCTTCAAAGAACATTTCAATGTTTTTACCATCGAATGTTTTGTATTGTCCGTAAGATGTTCAAGTGTTAACAGGGAATGAGAAATCTCATCCAACGAATTTAAGAGCTTTTTCTCTGTTAACTGCAAAATACATTGCATTTCTTAAATCTTGATCTTGTAAATATGAATTTCCATTTGTTTCGCTATCTAAGTTGAAAGCAAACGCAATTGTTCCATACCCTGTGTTTTTATTAAGATATTTTTTCATTTTAGGATCAGATCAATAAAGATTCATTTTTGAAGCAGGAATATATGTTTGTGAAATTAAACCATCTTCAAAGAATAATGAGTTTGTGTTCTTGTTAGTTGAGAACATAATTTTGATTTTGTTTGAAATTGTGTTTTCAGCATCAAAGTAATCTTTATCTTTTTCAAGAATAATATAACCGTTATCTCCTAAAAGAATACCTTCACCATTTTGGGCAATTTTAAATGGACCTGATGTTAAGAATGTTTTAGGTTCTGAACCATATTTGTCAATTCCACCAGCAACAGTTTCAACGTGTTTTCTATTGATTGGGAATAAGTTGTAAAGGATTGTGAATAATAAATATGATAAATCAGGTGTTTTAGTATCATCAAAAATCATTGTAAATGAGTTTTCGCTACCTGAAAGTGCTTTGATTGTACCTTGTAAGTTTTTGTTTGTTTTGTTAAACTCTTGATATGGGTTTACATACATATTTTTAACAATCTTAATTTGCTTTTTCTCACCATTAACTAAAACTGTAAAGTCTTGAACTTCTTTATCTAAAGCAAAAGAAGAGTTTTCAGGTAATGATAAGTGTTCTGCAATGTAATTGTTATCGTAATCTAAGAATAATTGACCTGTATAGAAACCAAATTCTAATGCAGCTTGCTTAATTGCTTCAACTTCCACAGTATCAAGTGGATTTCCATTTTCATCTTGGATTTGTGAAGCAAATACTTCTTGATCTGGATTTTGAATATATCTGTTCAATACTTCTGATCAAACATAATCTCTACGTCCAAATGGGTTTTTATATGATTCTTTGAATTTTTGTTGGTACTCTTTTTGAGCGTCAATAAATTTATCAACTGCTCTAATTCCATATTTTCTAACTGTGTCTAATTTTTGAGACCCTGTGTTAAGGTCTAAAATGTATTCTAAGTAATCTCTAATGTCATTTGAAGTTACAAAATCACCGTTAGATCACATATTTTGTTTTTTTCTAGTGTACCCTGTAATAGCCATATAGTTGTTAGGATTTCTAGGATTTCTGTAAGCATAAATAGTACTTTTTTCTTGGATATTTCCATCTGATAAGTCAGCTAATCCACCCACTGTTTGGAAGTTATCAATTCCATAGAACGAATTTGAAATTTTACCTTTACCATTATTATCTAAAAGTTGACTTCTAGATGCATTTAAGTAGTCAGTAAATTTAGCTGAATCTTTAACTGTGCTATTTTCCATAATAACAAAGTTGTATGAAGCTTTGTTAAGTAATGACTTAAGTTGAGCTGTAGGACCTGTTTTTAAATATGAGTCGACTAATGATGGAACGATTTTATCCATTGATTTATATCTAACATAGTTTAAGTTGTTAATTGGTTCAGTTGCTAATCCTAAATCATAATCAATTGATTTAGAGAACAACGCACCTGATTGACAAGATAGTAATGCAATTGACGAGATAACAGGAGCAGAAGCTGCTGTTAATGTCAATAATAATTTATTTTTTAATTTCATCTTCTTCTCCTTATTATCCTGAAATGTTAAATTGGTAATCTACGTAAATAATTGTTTTTCCTGTGTCATTGTTGTTTTCATCTTTTTCAGGCATTATCTTGATTGGCGATTGTTCATCAGCTTTACCGTTTTCAATCATTGCATCAAGGTCACCAATTGTAAATCCACCTACTGTGTCTTTGTTTTCATTAGCAAAATCAATATAGAATCTGTGTTTTGGTTTTAATAATGAGTTTCTATATTTAGACATAAGTGCATAATCAGAAATTCAAGATTGGTAACCTAATTGTTCAAGTGTAACTTTAGAATCTGCATCACCTTGTTTTTCATAATAGAAAATGTTGTTTGTTTTATCAATGTTGACAGGTAAGTAGTGCACTTCATTTGTATCAATGTCAGTGAACTTAATGTATTTAACTTGCTCTGCTAATTGATTTGGAATGTATCCATACATAGCAACTGCATCAAGTTTTTTATTTCTGAACATTCCTGAAATTGTTCTTTCTGAAACTCCATAGTTAAGAAGTTGTGAAACAAAGAATGCTTTAGGTCTTGAAGTAATTTTGTTTCCTTCAAAGTCTTTTAATCTAATGTTGTTGTCTTGGATAGCGTTTCTGTTTTCATCATAAAGTTCCATACCAATTTTTTCTTTTTCAAATCTATCTTTAAAGAATCCATTGTTATTTGAGATGAAGCTTCCAAAATAGTTTGAATTTCTTCTTCCATCTTCATTTTTTTGAAGAATTGATGTGTCATTTCAGATTCCAAAAATCGGTTCTTTAAATTCAGTTACAAGTTTTTTATTCTTTTCAATTGATTCGTTGGCTAAATCAATATTAGTTTTTGCAAGTTCTGCTTGTAAGTTATTTAATTCTTGCTCTTTAGTAGCTAATTGTGCTTTAAGGTCAGTAATTTTTTGTTTAGTTTGATTGTATTCGTCGCTGCCTTGTTGTATTGAAGCTAATTTTTGCTCTTCAGATTTAATTTGTTTTTTATGATCAACAATTGTAGCTTCAGCAGCTGGAATTAAATTTAATTTTAAGTTATCAACTTTAGATTTGAATTCAGCAATCTTAATGTTTGTTTGAATTTGGAAATCTAAAGTTTGTCCGATATATTCTTTGTATTTATGTGATTGAATAGCTGCATAAATACCTTGCACCATATCTGATTGACTATTTTTAACATCGTTTAAGTAAGCTAATTTAGTTCCATCAACAATGTAATCAAGTCCAGTAACTGATTCATTTACTCCACCTAAGAATTTTGGTAAGTTACCAAAGTTTTCAAAACTTGGTAAGTAAGTTGTTTGAACATAATCTCTTGTTAACGTTTCAGCAATTGAGTAAATATAATCTGTGAATTTATCATTTAATAATGGTTCAACTCTTGTTTCATTGTAGTTGAATACATCACTTGATGGTTTACCTGAAGAAAATCCACCATAGTAAATATCACCGATAAGAAGATTTTCTCCAATAACACCAAAGTTTCTAATGAATGTAATGTTTCCTAATAAAAGGATTAAGTCTTGAGTATCAAAATATTGTTTGTAATCACTTACACCATATTTTGAAAGAAGTTCATTAAGGAATTCTTGTAATTTAGTTGCATCAAATTGTAATTTTGATTCTGGGTTAATTAATGAAGCGTCTTCAACATAGTTTTCTCTAAATTCAGGACTTTCAATTCTAATTCCATATTCTTTTGAGAAGAATGCTTGGTTAGCAACTAAATCAGTAGCAACATTAAAGTCTTTAACTGCAAGAAGTAAGTTTGAGTTTTTAAACGCTTTCATTGCATAGTTAGCTAAAAGTTGTTGCGATGCACCAATTTCAACTTTTTTATCTGTTGAAACTGTGAAGTCATCTGCTAATACAACTGATTTAATTTTGCTTAAATCAAATTTTGATTTTACATAATTTAAATCTCAATTGAATGATTTAGAAGCAGCATCAAATGAAGCTTTTGAGTAGTCAATTGATAATAATTCCATCATTTTATCAAGCGAAGCAAACGCAAGTGATTTTGTAGTTTTGTTTGTATCTAATCTTGTTGCATTAACTTTGTAGTTAGCAACAAAAGCTTCAATTAAGTTTGAATCAGCTTTTTTATAAGCTGATGAGAATGGATTAAGTCCGACATATTTCACAGTTTTATCAAAAGCATCTGGACCACTTGCAAGTAACTCACGTAAGTTTTCTAAAGTTAACATATTTTGGTCTTTGTCTAAGTAAGTAAACAAGTCTGATGAGTTGTTACCTAATCTAGCAATTCCAAGAGCATATGAAAATGCAATAGAAAAGTTATTTTGTCATCTTCCATCAACTGATTCAAGACCCAATTCAGTAGCGTACTCATTCATTGTTTGACTAAGTCTGTCTTTTGAGTATGTGTATGTGCTTAAGAATGCTGAGCTTGAAACATATGGGAATGTATATTTAGTTGAATTTTGTAAATCATTGTAGTTTGGAAATGTTAAAACAGAATTAATGTTTGCTCTATTTTGCATTCTGTATTTTGTATCTACATAACCATAGAATGTGTTAACAATATCTCTAAGTGAACCTTGTAAACTTGAACGAAGTGATAAGTATTGTAATGCTTTTCTGTGTTGTTCAGGTGCATTTTTACCAGGTTGAGCAAAGTTTGCTAAAACAGAGTTGTATTGTGGATCGTATTCAATTTGGTTTCCTCTGTTTTTAAATAATTTAAAGTAGTCATTTAAATCAACTGCATTAAATAAGTTTTTAAGGTAAATTGCAAGTGAACCACCTAATCTTGTCGCATTAGTGTTTCATCCTGAATCAAATAAGTCAGCTTTGATAACTTCTTGAAGTGATTGAACAATTAATTTTTCTTGTGAACGAATGTAGTTTCAGCTTTCTGTATCAAGTTCAACATTTAAAGGAACAACAATGGCTGGTGAACCATCTGGTTTTTTGAAATTAACTTTTGTAATAACTGTTTTGTCATTTACAGTTTCAGTTTCATAAACTCTAACTTTAAATTCATCATCATTGATGAAGTTAATAAATTGCGCAATAGGTTGTCCAGAACCATCTGTTAATTGTTCAATAACGTTTTTAGCAGTTACTTGTGCAAATTTAATTACACCATTTTTGAATTTTTTGAATACTTTAGATTTTCCAGAAATTGCTGGGTTAAGTGTTCCTGATTGTTCATCAAATGAGTTTGCAATAAATAAGTCTCCTGGAGCAACTTTTCTAAGTTTAGCCGCTTTAATCATTCCTTCATAATCTTGTAAGAAGCGTCTTTGTGGGTTAGCTAAAACTGTGTAAATATCTTGTCCAGCTACACCTACAGCACCTCATATTTGATTTTTAGTCTCAACTTCTTGAGAAACAACGTTTCCTTTTTCGTCAAGGATACCAAACTGGAATTTAATGAATTTACCATTTTCAGTTGGAGCGCCTAAACTGTTTGTTCTAATAACTGTAAGGTTTGTTCTAGCTTCTAAATAGTTTTTAAGAGATTTGTATGAGTAAAATGAAGACTCGCTAGCTCCACCACGAGTTGAAAGACCACCAACTAAAATAGGGTTTTTAGAATCGATTCAAGATTGACCTTGATCAAGTGTGTAGTGATGTCCATATTCGTGAGTTGCAACATATTTTAAGAAGTCTGTTGAAATACCTTCAAAGTCTTCAATAAGAGTTCCTAAAACAAGTGGAAGTCCAATTCTATCTGATTCTGAAACACCTTTGTATTCACCTTGAACAATTTTGTATTCATATACTCCTTTATCATTTACAGATTTTTCTAAATGTGGTCCGTTTAATGATTTAAGTAAGTGTGGGTATTTTGCTAGAACTTTTTCAACAAGTCCATTATAAACTTCTGTATAAACTTGATATTTTCTTGAATCAAGTCCCCTTAATGTTTGTCCATTAACATCTTTTTCTTCACTTGTGTAACCTAAAATAAGAGGAGTAATTGAACCTAAATACCCAATAGCTTCTTTAAATTGAGCAAATCCAACTGGTGAATAATTATTTGAAGCACTTGCTACAAATTGTTCACGTAAGATAAATCTGTTTGAATCTTCAAGTTTAACTGAAAGCATATGTGTTGAATCAGAGTTTTGAATTGTAAACTCTTTAATTTCACATTCTTTAACTAATGCTTTTTGTTCTTCATAAGTTTTGTCTTTTAAAGCAGGAACTTCATTGATTGCTTTAACAAATGAATCAAAGTAGTAAGTTTTATCTCCTTCTTTATAAACAAAAAGTTTTGTTCCAACATATGAATTAATGTCATAAAAATCTAAAAAGTGAATAATATCTTCATTTATAGCTTTTGTAAAGTTTCTGTATGTAATTGCTGAAGCTTCAGAAATTCTTGTAAAGTCTAAACTTGTTCTAACATTAAAGTCACCTCTAGCAGCAATAACTTGATCAAGTTTTGCTTTATCAGTTTCTGAAAGTGACTCTCTATCAAAGTTTTTAACCTCGTCTGCATCAGCTTTATTTTTGTAATCAAAGAAGACTTCAAAAGTTGTTTTCTTTCTTTCTTCGTTATAGTTACTGTTAACATCTTTAATAATAACTGGTTTGAAGTCACTTAATGAAAGTGTACCGAAGTTAGGTTTGAGTTTCTCTGCAACTTTTGCAAATTCTTCAGAACTAATGTTACTTGGCAAGTAAACTGTTTGAATTTTTTCAACATCAAGTTGTGGTACTGAACCTGGAATGTAAACTAAGAATTCTTTGTTAATTAATTTTCTTGGAATAGTAATTTCTCTAAATGCTGTATTGTTAGGTAGCATTGAAGAGTTTTTAATTGCAGTTGCTAAAGGAATGTTCTTCAAGAACATATCAACATCAGTTTTAGGAACTTCATAATTGAATGTTGAATAAGTTAACGCATCTTGTGCATTTCCTCTACCACCAACCGTTGAGTAGTAAGGCAATGAACCAAAGAATGCATCAGGAAAGAATTTAATTTCGCTATATTCTTTGTGCAATGTTGAGTGAGATCCTAAAGTAATAGCATTACCATTTTGCTCAACTCCTGGAACAATTCTAAATGAGTCTAAAGTTAAGAGGTCAGGGCCTCAAGATACGTTTGACATAAATCAATTTGAAAATTCAATAAATTGTTTTGGCCTAACAGCTAAAACGTACTCATTGTAAAAACTGAATGAGCCGTATTTAACTTCTAATATGAATGATTCATTGTATCTTTTGTAATATTCCTTGAAAAAATTGTCAAATGAATATTTTTCTGTTTCACCAACAAAGTTGTATTCATTGTAAGCTTCATTGTTTGAAACTACATTAGCAACAATTTTTGATTTAAGTGGATCTAAAACAGAAACTTCAGGTTTAATTTGTTCATTTTCATCATAGAATTTTTTAAAGTTGTTTACAAATAATTTTTGATCAACTGGATTTGTTGGTCCGTTCTTTTCGTCAGAATTATTTGCATATCCGTAAATTGAACCAACAGCAATACCGGACGCCCCTGCTAATATACCTAATGCTAATAAAACTTTGTATTTTAAAGCTAAATTTTTCATATAGTACTCCTTTATTGAATTTCAAATTTTGATTAAAAATCCTTATTTATATATAAATATATAAATAAATTAAATTTTACATTAAATGTCGATTTTTCAAAAGCTTATTATGTTCTTTTTCAGTTCTTTTTTGATCATTTTTACTAATAAAGTGAGGAGAAAAATGAAGAAAATAAAAATATTTAAAAATAAATGACTAACAATTTTGGGATCACTAATGGTCGCAGGTTCAATCAGTGTAGGAACTTGATTAATTGTAAGAAATATTCAATCTGCACCAGTATCTAGCGAACTAATCGAAAAGAAAGAAAATAAAAGCAAAATCAATGTACCCATTGTGCAACCTGCACCTATTTTTAATACTCCTGTAGGTGTAAATGAATCAAGAGTATTGTCAAACACTGTAAATTATGAAGATACAATTTTTACCAAATTTAATGCACTAACAGAACTAAATCAATCAAACTTTAGTTCATTTACTAATGCTAATTCAAATACTTGAATAAATTATGTAGCAAGCATTTTAAGTGCTCAAGCAAAAATGCATTTATTAGATTTCCCCGACCTTAAATGACATAATTCAACCTTATTGCATGGTAGAAATGTTTACAAAGACTTTTTTATTCAAGAACCTCAAAATATGAATAAATTTTTGGAAAACATAAAACAATATAGAGAATTTGTTGTAGAAAATATGAAATCATCAATTAAGTGGCTTAAAGAATTTAAAAATTTATGAATTAATTTTGAATTTCACAATTTAAACACAACAGAACAAGAAGTGTTGAATAAAATAAATAATATTGTTGAAAGTCATATTTTAGAATGTGAAAAAATCACAAACTTCCTCGAAAATCACATATTAACAAAAGCAAATGTAGAAGAGTTTGTTCCATTAATTGAGGATTTATGTTTTAAAAATGATCAGTTATGAAATAACTATCACGCTGAATTACAAGGTATTAAAAGTAAATATCAATATTTAGATAAGTTAGATAATGAATTAATTAGTTTGAATTTATCAAGTATAAAATTGATGAGTCTGAATTGACAAATTCAACCAAATTTAATTCAAACTAACAACTATTTAAGTGCTCATTTCAAAACAGATACAGAATTACTTTCGAGACTAAAACACCTAGCAAATAGTGAAATTAGGAATAAATTTATTGAATATTTAACTCAGAAATACAACAAATTTATAACACTTTTCAACTATATGAAGGGTTATATTAATGAAACTAATTCAGATGAGCTCAAAGATATATTAGATGAAACTATCACAAAATATGATCAAATTATTGACGAAGATCCTATTGAACTAATTTATAAGAGAATAACATTTATAATCGATAGTTTACAAATTATCTACAATAAAGTTCTTAAAATGCAAACTGTAAATATAACCGTTCTCAATAGAGCAACAGGTTCATATCAATCTTACAAAGACTTTTATAACAATAATTTCGACAGATTAGAACCATTATTAATTGAAAAAGCAAAATTAGAACTTCAGGATTTCTTTTTAGGTGAACAACTTTGAATGATCACTGAAAAAACCAAAGAAGCATATATCGCTCATAATGAATTCATTAATTCAAGTTACTTTAATACTAACAAAGAAGAGAAAATTAAATTTTGATTTACTCAATTACAAACATCAAAAGAAACTTTAGAAAGTCTAAAGCAAAATTCAGATTTTAGATTGAACACTGTTAAAAACGAAATATTAACTATAAACAGTTCTGAACCAAATTATGATTTTGCAAAAATCGAAAGCAATAATAGTCAAATTACATCAGATCAAGAAATGTTATTTAAAGCATTTTCAAGCATTAATAATTTTGTAATTAACACTTTCTGAGAAAATAAATTAACTCTTGCTGACTATAATGAAAGTTGAATCACTGATGAAATCAGACAGCAAGTTAATGATTTTAAAGAAGAATATAAAGCTAATTTAAAATCGAACTTACAATTCAATTTTCAAATTAATGTTTCAAAATTCACTAAAGTAAATGAATATCTAACAAATATACTTACAAATCTAAAAAATGATTCAAATAGAAAACAAAATATCAAAACATTCTTAACAACTAAGATAAGGGAAATCAATAAATTAGTTGATGATAATTTTAAATGTGTAGAGAAAGCTAAGAGAGATATTAAAGAAGTTGAAAAAGATCCTGAGAAACTTAGACAATACAAAGAAGATGGTAGATATGAATTAGATTTAATGACTACTGATTACCATGGTGCTGAATATAAAAGATACCTAAGTTACAAAAACGCCTTGGACATATCTATAAAAAGATATATCACTGATCCTGCGAACATTGAAAAGTTATTAGAAAAGCAAATTTCTGATAATCAAAAATTAACTGAGGATTTAAACCTTATTAAGTTCAAATTTAGTAATTAAAAAAATTAAAAACTGGTTTTTGATACCAGTTTTTATCTAAATAAATTATTGATTGTTTTTAATGTATGTGTTCTCAACAAATCTTAATAATTTAATTGAACCATCGTATTGAGCAAATAATAATGCTAAATCAAATGGTGTAAATTCACTATCATCGTCATATGTTTGGTAAACATTTAAATTGAATTTTAAGTATGAACTTCTTGAAATTGAGAAATTATCTGAATTTAAGAAGTTGTAGTAAGCAACTCTAGCTTGTTGTAATTGTTGTTTTTTCTCATCTTTTGAGCCATCATCAGCTTTTAAGTACGCTAAGTTAGCTTGATAGTAAGTTGATTCTAAATTCATCATTTCTGTGTATAACTCTGATTTGGGTTTTCCTGATGCTTCTTGTTCATCTGTTAAGTATTCAAAACCATCAGCGTTAGCAAAAATTATATTTCTAAACGTTAAATCTTTTTTAACTAAATTATCAATAGCTTTGTGTGTTGCATCATAAACAACTTTATCTTGGTGATCTTCGCTAATTGAAGTTTCTGATAATTCAGCTGAAACTGATTTATGCATTTGTCTAATGAATGCATAAATTTCTTGACCTGGAACAATGTATAAACTTTGTTTTGCTTTCTTATCTTGTCTTCTAAAGTTTTTAATGTTTGAGTTTTCTTTTTCAATATCATCTGCAATAAGTTTCATAAATGTTTCACCAGCAGTTGGTAATTTACCAAAGTTAGCTGAATATTCAACAGCTTTTTCATTAAGCGAAGCAACTTTAGAATTTAAGTCACCAAGAGGCATTGAATCATAAGCATGATCTTTGAATGTAGTTACAAATTCACCTCATTCATAGTCTAATTTGTTTGTGAATCCTTGATAATCATCTAATGCATAAAATACTCCACCTTCTTCTCTAGCAGCTTTCATTTTTACATTTAATTGCTCAAATTGTGAGTATTTGTCGTTTAAATATTTTCTAGCATCTGCTTCATTTGTAAATTTACTGTGTTTTAAAGAGTTAGCAAATGCTGTATATTCATTTAATAAAGCTAACCCATTTGTGTATTTATCACCTGATCTGTTGTCTTGGTAAATGTCAGCAAATTTTACATAAAGCATATCTATGTTACCATCGTTTTCATTACCAACTTTTTGCTCTAATACTGATTTGAAGTCAGCTAAAACTTTGTAAGTTTCAGCAAAACCATCTGTATTAGAATCAACAATAAATTGATCTCATTTATTAATAATTGTTCTGAAATTGTCTACAGCACTATTGAAAAAGTCTGTAATTTCGCTAAATGTAAATTCAAACATTCCATCAGTCCCTGTTAATGTTGAATATGTATCAATAACTGCTTGAACTTTAGCTTTATCTTTATTTAGAGTAGATGAGTATTGATTAATTTTTGTGTAATCTGGATGGTTAATTGTATCTAAATTATATGAACTTACTAATTCTTTTAATTTTGCTTTGATAGCTTCTAAATCAGCGATTGTATCTTCAGCAGATTTAATTCTTGTTTGATATTTTGAAGCTGATTTTGAAAGTTGTAAAATAGCTTCCATTTCTTTAGATTGTGGATCAATACCTTGAAGATTTCAGTATTCAAATAAGTTAACTAATGTGTTTAATTTAAAATCAAAAGCTTTAATTAACATGTATCTATCAACTGCTGAAACAAATTGTTCTTGTGAAAGAGATTTAATTTCATTCATTTGCTTAACAGCTCATGTATTGAATTTTTTATATGATTTGTAAATTGCTGAATTTTCATCTCCATCATACATTTGTTCATTTCATTTTGCCTTAACTTTTATATTGTATAGAGAATATGTGCTACCGCCGTAGGCTCCATCATACATTTTGTTAGCTTTTTCGTTAATATCAGCAAGAATTTGTGTTGTATCAATATTGTATTTTGATAAATCATTTTCCGATTTTGAAAGAACGTATAATAACCCCTCTAATGTGGTTTGTTTAGGAATAAATTGGTATCTAATAACATTGAAAAGATCATCACGGAATTGGTTGTAAAGATTTGTGTAGTAAACTGAAGGTAAGTATTTAATTCCTGTGTTTTTGTAGAATTCTGAGAACTTGTCAGTGATTTTTTTAGAAATTGGTTTTAATTGCTTTAAAACTGCTGCATCAATGATTTCATTTGATAATGGGAACTTAGAAATTCTTAATGAAGGAACCATTAATGAAGGTCTATATTCATTGAATGAATTTGTGTTGTAAATGTATTTGCTTCAGAATTGAATTTCTAATGCTTGGAAGTTAATAAATTGTTCATCTAAGTTTGTAGATGTATTTAATGCATTTTCATAGTTTGTTTTAACACCATTAACTAATTGAATGTTTTCATCAACTTTTGCACTTTCTTCAGCTAATAAAGTTGAACGATCCATACTTGATAAGTTAACTGCAACATTTTGCAAATCTTTAATTCTTCATTGGAATAATGAATTCATGAATTCTTCTTTAGGAAACGGCATTTCAACTTTAGCTTCAGGGAAGTAATTTTTAATAATTGTGTATCAGTTTAAAGCATACATTGTTTGAGCATAGAAATAGTTAATGTTATTGTAGTCATCTTCTTGAGCTTCATAATCTTTACTACTTTGTTCTCATGTTGAAACAGCACCATCAATGATTGATTGGTTTGATTTATAAAGTTCAGGGTATTTTGATTTTAATGCGCTTAAGTAGAAAAGAATTGCTTTTGTAATTTTAAGTAATGATCGCTTGCCTGAAGGAGCTCTCTTTACCATTTTTGACTTAACATCTTCTAATTCATTTTTAACAATTTCTAATTGATCGTTAAGAGCCTGAATTTCTCTTTCTTTTCCTGCTAATGTTTCCTTGTTTGCACCTTCAGTGTCGGCTTTAAGATCTTCTAATTCCTTTTTAGCTGCTTCAAGTTGTTTTTCAATTGCAACAACTTCTAAGTTTTTATCGACAAATCCACGTAATAATACGTCTGCAGCTTGATCTTTTAATGTTTGTAAAAAGTCAGCTAATTTCTTAACGTCTGAATCTGATAAAACTTCTTTTTTATCTAATTCAGCAATTAAAGCAAATAATTCATTTTGTTTTTTTGATACTAATTGATCTAAGCTATCTCCAGATTTAGCAACTGAACTGTATTTGTTAAATTCAGCTTGAATATCTATATTTAATTTTGATTTTTCTGCTTTAAGTTCTGCTTGACTTTTTTGCGAGTTTGATGAGTTATTACATGATACTAATAACATTGGCGAAAGTAATGCTGCACCACTTAAACCTAAAACTAATGATTTTAATCTTGCTTTCATATGATTTATCCTTTGTTTTATTGATTTTTTTAGTTAATTTGATTTTATAAGTTTTATTATAAATTAATTTATTAATTTATAAAGAAAAACGCACATCCCAAGTGATTAGAATATGCGTTATATCAAAATAGAAGTTAAGTAAGAACTACTTAACAACCATTCCAGCTACTTCGTCAGCAAAGTTTGATTGAACTTTTTCAATACCTTCACCAACTTCAAATCTAACAGCTGAAACTAACTCATCATTGTGATTTGATAAGTATTTTTCAACTGATACTGAATCGTCAACAACAACAGGTTGTTTAGCTAAAACGATTTCTGATAATTGTTTGTTTAATCAACCTTCTGTAATTTGTTGTTGTATTTTTTCTGGTTTAGAGTCAAAACCATTTGGTTTCTCAAATCCTGCTTTGATTTCTTCCAATTTTTCTGCAGGGATATCTGAAACTAATGTGAATTCAGGATTCATAGCTGAAACATGCATTGCCACGTTTTTAGCAGCTTCTACATTGTTACCTTTAACTGTAACTACTGCCGCAACTTGACGGTTAACATGAACGTATATACCTAAAACTTGGTCTTCTTCAGCAACTACTCTTTGAATCCGACGAAGAGAAATTTTTTCTCCAATAACTGATGTAGCTTGAATTAAAGCTTGTTCAACAGTTTCGTTGTCATTCATTTTTGTAGCTAAAGCTTCTTCTAAGGTGTTAGCCTTTGATTCAAAAACTGATTTTGTAACTTCATTTAATAAGTTAAGGAACTTGTCGTTCTTAGCAACGAAATCAGTTTCTGAGTTAATTTCAACCATAACAGCTTCTTTATCTGTTCCATGAGCTGAAACTGCACCTTCAGCAGTAATACGACCTGCTTTTTTAGCAGCTTTAACAATTCCATTTTCTTTTAATCATTGAATAGCTTTTTCAATGTCGTATTCTGTAGCTTCTAATGCTTTTTTAACATCGATTAAGGCTGAATTTGTTCTAGCTCTTAATTCTTTAATTTTTTCCATTTTCATGTCTGCCATGATTACTCCTTAATTAAATTATTTTGTGGTTAATTAGTTGTTTGAGTTTTCTTCTTGTTTTTGGAATGAAGGTAAAACAACTTTATCGTCTTCTTGGTATGCAAATTTAACTTGGCCACCACGTGCTTTAACAATAGCGTCAGCTAAAATTGTCATAATTAAAGCGATTGATTTTGAAGAGTCATCGTTTGCAGGAATTCCGAAGTCTAATAAATCTGGGTTAGCATTTGTATCTAAAATACCAATAACTTTGATTTTCTTTCTTTTAGCTTCTTTAACTGCTATTGCATCTTCATTTGGATCAGCAACAATCATTACTTGTGGTAATCTGCTCATGTTTCTGATTCCATCTAAGTTTTTGTGTAATTTATCTAATTTCTTTTGTAAGTCTAAAGCTTCTTTCTTTGTGTATCCAGCAAATCCGTTAGCTGCTTTAGCTTCTAATTCTTTCATTTTGTTTACACGTGACATGATTGTTTGATTGTTTGTTAATGTACCACCTAATCATCTTTCTGTTACGTATAATGAGTTTGTTCTTTCAGCCGCTTCTTTAACTGCTTCTCTAGCTTGTTTTTTTGTACCAACAAAAATAAATTGTGCATTTTTAGATGCTAATGTGTTTACTAATGAGTAAGCATATTCTAAGTATTTTTGTGTTTTGATAATGTCAATAATGTGTGATCCTTTGTTCTTTTTGTTTGGAACAATATAATCTTTCATTTTTGGGTTTCAAGCGTGAGTTTTGTGTCCGAAGTATGCTCCAGCTTCTAATAATTTTGTTTTTGAAACAATTGGTGTTCTTTGTTGTTTTTCAACAACTTTAACATTTTCTTTTTTGTTTTCTGCGTTGTTCATAATTTTAATTTCCTTTTAGTTTGTTTTGCTACGTAAATATTTCGAGCACCTAGCACTATGATTAGCACACCCAAGTGAATCCATATTTACTGATATATTTGTTAATTTTTGTAAGAGTAGTTTTAAAACTCTTGTAATCTATTGTATTACATTTTTCATTATTTCAAAGTTAAAAATTTTAGGATCAAATCTATACAAAAAGCACTACACAACTGGTGTGTAGTACTTTGAAACTAGAGATTAATTTTTATTAATGTATCCATCTCTAAGCATTTCGTAAAGAATTTCTGTTTTAGTTTTTCTTGTGAATTTATCAATAGGTTTTGTTTTTCTATAGTAGATGTAAACTAAAACTTGATCTTTTCAGTAATTTCAGTTATTTGTATTGTTAGATCTGTTTCCAACTATAAATTCATAGTTGTAACCATTTCCTCTTTCTGCTTTACCAAATGCACGTTTTTGCTCTTCTGTTCATTTATTGAATTCTTGAGCGCGTCTATTTCTAACTGTTGTTCAAGCCATTTCAGTTCCATCAAGGAAGATGTTTTCAAGTTCAAGAGTTGTTCCATTTCAGAATAAGAAATCTGAAACATTTCCTTTTTCTTTAGCAGCTCATAAAGCAAATGTTGTAAATCTGAAAACTGCTTTATATGCATCATTTTGTTTGTAAGCATTATTTCTAAGACTTGTGTTATATCTATCTGATTGAATTTCTTCAAACATATATTCTCAGATAGGAATGTAAAGTTCTTTAATAAATTCTTTAACTCTACCCACAATTTCAAAAATACTTACGTCAAACTCAAATTTGTATTTTGGTGATGATGAGCTTTCCTGATTATTGCTAGATGTAGACGATGAAGATTGATCTGGATTCATCATACCATCAATAATCTTGTAAATACCAGTTTTTTCAGGTTGTAATGTCGAACTTTCAAATAATCTGTTGATAAATTTAACAAAAGTACCATTACCCATATTTTTGATAATTTTTCCAATAAATGGTCCTTTTTCAAGAATTTTATTCATTGAAATGTTTCCATTTTTATTCAAGATGATTGACATAATACCACGAATAACAATATCTTTAAGAGCTTTAATTCTATCTTCGATTTGTTCAAAGTCAGTTTTTTGAATTAATTCATAAATATTGTCAACAATAGTTGTTAATTCACCTGAACCTCTAAGAGTTTTGAATAATCCTGAAACCATGTTGTCAAAGATTTGTGAATCTGAATCATTAAATGCAAATCCCATTCCCTTGAACATATTTGAAATAATAAGTCCGATACCATGAGAAATTTCAGCATCTTCATTATCTAAAATATGGTTAACTCATTGAACAATATATTTCTTAATTTCAGGTGATTTAGGTGAAACAAAGATTTTATTAAGCACAGATGAGAACGAATTACGTTTAGCATAATCTTCTGATCTATCAAGCACATCAGTGAATACTGTGACTAATAAGTTAATTAAGTTTTCATTTCCTAACGCGTTAACAGCCATATTGTTAATTGCTGTATCATAATCGTTTGTACCTAATAATGCTTTTCCTAAACCAAATTGAGAAATAACTTTTGTTAATTTTTCTTTATTATTAAGCATTTGTGTAACGATGCTTCTGAATAAATCGATAATTTTTTGTTTATTATTTTGAATAAATGGATCAAGAAGAATTTTCTTAACTGTATTAAATGTTGTAAAGTCAATCCCTTTAACAACTGCTCCCACAACACTTGAACCAAACTCACTGAATGAAGTAGATTTTTTGTATGTTGTAACCATGCTATCTACAACTGATCTGAATATTCCCGCACGTTGCAAGATAACTGGTAAGTTATCAATTAATATAGGAATAAATTCTTCGAGTTGTCTTGTTCTTGGAATTTCAAGGAAATTGATAAATCTATTAAGTCATTTTTCAACAACACCTTTACTAATGTCATTGTTAAGTGTTTTAACAATTATTTTCTCAACTAAATCACCAAATCTTTTAACATTTTTATTTACATTTAAGTAAATCTTAAGAATATCGTAGAAAGTAGTTGTATTTTCTAGGAATTGGTTATTTTCAACAATGTAACTTGAAACTTCTGTGATTAAAGCTTTTAATTCATCAGAAGTTACAACTGAGTTAACTAACTCTACAAATGAATCTTGAGGAATAACTTTTTCTTTTAGGTAACTATGTGTTTCCTCATCAAAGATGTTTCAAATAATTTCACCTAAGTTAATTTTGTCCTTGAATAAGTGAAGCGCATTTGTAATCAGTGAATATAAATCTTGTTGATGATTTCCTTGTTTAAGTGAGTTGATTACTAAGTTAAGCGATCTGATTGTTTTTTGTTCAAATCCTTCTTGTTTATTAATTGCACCAAGTGCACTTCTAATCGCTGAAGTAATATCTGAAGTTGTAATATTAGTTTGTCTTTGTAATAATAAGTTAACTATAGAATTTGCAACTTGCTCAATAATATTCAATTCATTATCAAATCCTTCAATGTTAGCTAAAAGCAGTTTAACTAAATGTGTAGGATCACTTATGTCATTGAAAATTGAAGCATAAGGCGATGATTTAAGATATCTTACAACTGCAGTCGCTACCATATCTTGAACATTTTGTTCGCTTGTGATTGTGTAAATAATTCTAGAAACCAAATTTGTAATTGATTCTTTAAGATCAGGTGTTTTTAATATAATCACAATCAATTCATCAAATGAGTTTGCATTGGCTCAACTTGATCAGTTTTTGAATAAGAATCTTAAGACTGTGTTAATTAATTCCTTAACTTCAGGCATTTTTACAATTAAATCATAAGCTTGTTTGATTTGGTCTTTTGTAATACCGAAGCTTTTAAGTAATTTATTTAATGGTAACTTAGAAATGATTGTTTCTTTAAGCTCATCATTAACTTTAATAGTTTCAATTATTGCATTAACTAATTTGATAACTTCATTTTGGTTAACTGCCAATGTTGATAAATGTTTGAATAATGATTTAACAATGTTAAATGCATCTGATTTTAGTAATCCTTTGATGTATTCAACTACAGCACTTATAGCTTGGTTTGTATCTTTAGTTGAAATAAATGTATCAACAAAGATATTTGCAACATCAGGTAATAATTTGGCAGAGATTGCAAATGAGTTTAAGTTTTGTAATAAATCACCTACAACTTTATCTAAATTAATTCCAGCTAATTGAATGTTATATTTTCTACCGAATGTATTGATTAAATCTAAAACAATAACTTTAGTTGAGTCAAACTTAAGCGTTTTTTCAATGATTAATTGAATTTTTGATTTAAGTAATTCAGTTTTTTCTGTATTAGTATCGAATTTTTCAATTACATCAAGTGGTAAATTTATGTAATTTGTTCAAGATTTATCTTCAAGTAATCAAGGAACAAACTCAAGAAGTAAATCATCTATCTCGCTAATTGAAATAAGTTCGTTTACAAAGCTTCTTAAATGTTCTTTAGTTGTGTATTGGAATAATGTATTTGAATCAGAAAGCTTATTAATTTGTGAATTTACAAGTTTTGTAATTGTTCCGTTGTTTCTTAACGCAATTATTACTTTAGGAATTAAGTTAATAATTGTTTCATAGTTATCAGTAACAACGTCAAGATTAATGATTCTGTCAACAAATCCTTTAATATCTGAAAGAACTTGTTTGTTAATTAAATCTGATAATTCTTGTGGAATTTGACCTAATATAGTTAAGATTTGTTCATTTTTAGCTTGTGAGGCTTTTGTTAACTTATCAAAGAATATATCCAAGGCAGGATTTACAAGTTCTAGTGAATCAATAAGTGATTTTAAGTTATTTGATAAATCACTGAACAATTTATCAACTTGAGGAGTAACTTCAATGTTTAAGTTTCCAAATAATTTCACAAGTGATTTATAAACAAAATCTTTTGTAACTTGGTTAGTTAATAATCCGTTTAATAATCCGATTGTATCTTCTTTAACTGATTGAGGGTCAATTAAAACAAACGCTTTCTTGATAATATCAATGTAAGAAGTTACATCAGCAAATTCGTTTGCTTTTTGAATTGCATTAGATGCAATCTTTTCAAATAAGTTCTTAAAGTGTTGATTACTTAAGATAAATTCAAGAAGCGAAATTAATTTGTCTCTAGAGAAGTAGTTTTCGATTGAATTTCCTGCTTTTGACATTATTTGGTTAACAATACTTGTGGCTAATTCATTAGCAGGAATAACATTGAATACATTGTCAATAATTTTTAGTAAATCATCCTTGCTCTTTGTGAATAAGTCAGAAGTAATTATTTCTTTGAATGTTGAAACAACTTTTGTTTCAAATGCTGATGGATCTTCTGAAATTCTTTCCTTAATTGTTAAAGTAAATGAAGAAAGAACTGATGAAATTGAGAAGTTTGTAATTCCTGATTTTTTAATGTAGTTAATTAAAGTACCAAAAGCGATTTCTGAAACACCAAAGTTTCTATTGATAATTGAGTAAATGTTAATAACGTTTTTAGCTAATTGCTCAGGTTCTTTAACACCTGCAAAATATTTTACATAATTAGGGTTCTTAATAAATGTTCCTAAAACTTGTGAAAGTTTTTCAAGTGCATTTGTTCCTGTCATTACCTGGTCAATCAAGCTTAGAACTTTTGGTTTGATTGAAGCAACAAAGTTCTGATTTGAAGCTATAGCAATAGCTAATTCGTCAAACGAGTTCGCTTCTTTTAGTGTTGTATTATTATCAATAATAAAGTTTGTTACTAAATCAATAATGTCTTTAGTATTTTGTGACTTAAGAATATCAACAAATAAATATGATAAAACTTGAGCATCAATTTTTAATTTACCAGCAATTGATGCAACAGGTATCATTGCTACAACTTTTTGGATATTTTCATCAACATAGTATTTAGAAATTACATTAGAAGCTAATTCTTTAATTTGATTTGAGTGATTTCAAATGTTTGAATTTAATAATGTTTTAATGTATCCAAATTCTTTAATGTTTAATAATGATTTTACATTTGAAGCAATGTACTTGATTAATTGATCTAAACTGTTTGACTCTAGTAGACCTGCATTAACAATTTCAATTAATTGATCCACCATTGTATTTGTAGGGTTGTAGTTAATTAATCGATTTAATGTTTGTTTAAGTGCTGTATAGAATTCAAGCGGTAATTCTGAAGATAATAAACCTTGTTCGGTAAGCATTTTATTTAACGCTTTATGCATTAGTTTATCTAAACCATTTGAACTTAAAATTGTATGAATAACACTTGCAAGTTCATATTTGTGCTCAGTTGTAACATTTGAATTTTTAAGAGCTTTGAAAATAACATCTTTAGGATTTGTAAAAATTGAATCTAATAAATCATTATCAACAATTGCATCAACTAATGAGTTAAGTAATATTGGTAAGTTACTATTTCTTAAAACATCGTTAGCTACTTGTGATGCGCCTTCTGATGAAACTAATTCACCTAAATTTCCATAATTAATCATTGAAGTTAATTTTGAAATCGTTGAATCTTTAACCAAGATTGTTGAAACTAAGTAGTGTAATAAGTTTTTGATGAATTGTTTGTTTTTTGAATAAATAGGAGAAGCTAAGATTTTGTTTACAAATGTTTGCTTGTCTTTATTAAATTCAGCGACAATTAATGAAACAATTTCGTTTGGTAATGTTTTAATCACACTTAATGGTTCATCTGCATTTTTAGCATTTGAAAGAACTTCAAACACATTGTTAAATACAGGTTGATAAATGTTTAATGAATTTAATAATGGAATTAAATTATCCACTAAATCACTTACAAAGTCTTTACTTAATTGTGAATATAAGTTAGGAAGAGTTTGTTTAACAACATTATTGATTAATTCTTTTAATGTAACTTTGTTATTTTCATTTTCAAATAATTCAGAAATGAAATTACTTAAGTTAGATTTTATTTGCTCATAATCAAGTCCTTTAAGAACTGTGATTATTAAATCATTGTAAGTTGTAAATTGCTCTGTAGTTGTAATTGAATTAAGAACATTTGTAAGTTGATTTAAGAACACAACTTTAAATGAGTCATTATTTAAAACAAATTTAACTAATTCTTTTAAGTTACCAAATGAAACATAATTTTCAATCTTTTCTTTTAAGTTTGAAGGAATTTTAGCGAAAATCGATTCAAACATTTGTGAGTCAGTAGCAATCTTGTTGTAAACATTTGTAATGATTTGCTTGATATCTTGATTATGTTTTGAAAGTAAGTTATCACATAAAATCTTGATTGCTTTAATAATGTTTGTTTCTTGATTTTCACCACCAAATTCTTCTGCAAATGATTTGAAAATTAATGTACCCAAATCAGATAATTTTGTGTAGTTTCCATTTTGATTAAACTCTTCTAAACCACTGTAGATATGTGCAAAAATATTGAATGTATCACTGTATTTTGGTAATAAGTCAAATAAATCAGAAACTAATCCATCAATGTTTTGAACATCTTTAAGTAATCAACTAATTGATTGATTTGTTTTGACAAGGTTGCTTACAAATCCAATAACAATTTTCTTAATTGTTGGATTTGATTTTAATCTATCAAATGCAGTTTTAAGCGAATCTTTAACATTGTGAATAAAGTTAGCGTCCTTAAGAACTAAAATTACTAAATCAGTTAAAGAAGATAAGTTAGCAATTTGTTTTTGATTACTTAAGATAAAGTCAGTTAAACTTGTTCCAATATTTTGAAGAGGTTGTGAAACAACAATATCGTTAAGTAATTGTTTAAGTTCGTCTGCTGAAACATTAAGTTTTGTAGCAATAGTATCAAGATTTAAATTATTAATAAATCCTGAAACTTTATCATTTGTTTTAAGTTGTGATAATAATGATTTAATAAATTCTTTTAATGAAGCTTTTTGAATGTCACTAAGTGGTGCACTTAAAAGATTTTTAATAAACTCAAATTCTGTCACCTTCAAGTTTTTAAGAATTACATTTGGTAATTGTGAAGTTAAACTGCTTAATGTAATGTTTTCATTATCGAATAACGTAATAACTTCAGCAACTAAATTATTAAGTTTATTATCTGCACTTAAGTTATTCATTAAGTTTGCAAATACAGTATTTAACATCGAATTGAATTTAACATCGTAAGTAAATCCTACTTTTTTAAGTAAAACTACAAACACTTTTGTAAGAGTTTTGTTAATTGTTAAATCAGTAACTACATTATCAAGAATTGCTTTGATGTTTGAAGTTAATATTGTTTTGAATTCAGGTTTGTTGATTACTAAATTAATTAAGTCAGTAATGTTTTCAACTGTTTTTAATTCTGCAATGTTGTTAAAAATTAAATCAAACACATTTGGAATTAATGAATTAATTTGGTCTGTTTCAAAAATCTTGTTAATAATTGTTTTAATTTCATCAATATCTGTATATTTAGCTAAAGTTTCATTTGAAGAAACTATAGAAATTAAAATATCTCTGATTTTCAAAACAACTGCATTGTTTTCATTTAATTCAACGAATACATTTTTAATAATTTCTTTTCAGATAAGTGCATAAGAACTAAATGTTTTTAAGTTAGCAACTTTTTTAAGTAAAGTAATAGGGTCAGAAGTTAATTTTGATTTTAAGAAATCAGTAATTTTTGAAGGTAATACTCTTACATCAGCATAAGGTGTGCTGCTTGATTTAATTGTTTCAAGTTGACTAAACACAAAATCAATAAGTGGATTAATAATGTTTAATGATTTTACAAAGTTTAATAATTCAACTTTTGAGTCGTTAACAAATGCTGTGATTTGTTCATCACTAGTTGCTTGATTGTATTTTTTAGCAATTGATTTAAGTACATTACCAAGTAAGTTAAAAGCAAGTTGATCGTCAGTTAAGTCAGTAACTAATCTTTCAAGGTGTTCTTTAACAGTTCCTAAGTTAGGAATTACTAATAATTTTTGAATTAATACATTTAAATCTTCAACATCAGCAAATTTTGAAAAATTATCTATATAAGATTCAACTAAGTAATTTACAAGGTCATGTAAGTTTTGATTTTTAAGTAATGAACTAACAAGTGAATTAACATTTTCTTCACGTATAAATGAAGTAATTTTTGTTGATGATAATGCTTTAGCAATCATTGATGGGATGTTTAAACGATCAAGATTGTTTAAAATATTCTTGATAAGTTGTTTAATAAATGTTTGGTTGTTTGTAACTAATTTTGAATCATTAATGAATTTAAAAATTTTGAAAACATTAAATTCATTTGTTTCTTCTTCAGAATATGAGTTGTTTATTTTAGCAACAAAATTATCAACAGCAATTTTTCCTGCTTGATTTGTAATTTGTTTAATGTTGTCAAGTGAAGATGATTCATTTTGATTTAATAAGTTAGCAAATTGAGAAATAAAATCTGAAATAAACTCTTTAATTGAGTCTGGTTTTACACTTGTTAAGTTGTTTAATAAACTATCAATAAAATCATCTGATTGAGCTTTGATAAGTTGGCTTGATAATCCATTGTTTTCAAGTAAGTTTCATAAAATGTCTTTAAGGATATTTTTTATAACATCATTTGAAACAATGTTTCATGCAAAATCAGAAATTGAGTTTGCAATTTTTTGAATGTTTTCTTTATCTGACAGGAAAACTTTGATTAATTGTTGTAAGTTTTCTACTTGTGCAAATTGTTCAGAGTTACTAATGAAACTTTCAAGTACAAGTCCGATAACTTTTGAAATGTTTGGATTAGTTACAATTTGAGTGATTAGTAATTTAAGATCATCTTTTTCAATTTTGAAAGGTTCAACATATTTATAAGCAAGGCCTGTGATCGCATCTGAAATCATTTCACTTTTTAGTGCAAATAAGTTTGCAATTACGCCTTGAAGAGCTGAAATTAATTCAGGTTTTTTATGTGTAATGAATTTTGAAGACGCAATTGCTCTAATAAGTTTGAATAAGTTTTCTTCTTTAAGAACTGATTTAATGAAAATTTGAGGAATTTCCATTAATTCAAGTTGGTCTTCTTTGTTTAATCTTGATAATTCATTTTGGAAATCTAAGTAAATTTCTTGAATTAATCCTGAATTAACAATAGATTCAACGATTGTAACAAAACCATTTTCACCATTGTTTTCTGTATCTAGAATTAAATCTTTTAATTTGCCTTCTGGATCTAGTTGTTTATAAAATTCATTATTTGTAAGACCATTAATTGCTGAAGCGGTTACATTTCTAAATGTAGCTGACATTCTTAAAAGTCTATCAGGGTAATTATATGGAGTTCTAAGTTTGTTAATTTCATCAATGAATGGAATTGAAGAATCTAAATATGAATTTGTATCAGGCCCGAATAATTGTAAGTTAGTTACAAGAGGTTCAATTTGGTATTTTAGTGTTGTAGAGTCGGTGAGTAAGTAATCTTGGTTAAAGTTATAGGTCGGATCAAAATTTGCGAGGTCAAAAGATGGAGATGTAAGTTTAATATACATATCCATAGCCATTTTTTTGTATCCCCTTGTGTTGGGGTGAATGTTAATATAAACATCAGAAATTTCATCTGAATGAGCAGATCAATAATCAACATTGTATGCATTTAGCACATTAACATCTGTAATTTTCGCAACATCATACAATGAGCTGTTAATTTGTTGTAATAAAACTTGAGTCGGATCTACCGGGATGTTTCCTAATTTAGATCGGAAGAATTTATCAATCGCTCTTTTTAAACCAGAAAGTGGTAATGGGTAAGCTACTAAGTTAATATTTGCTTTTGGAGCAAGTTTTTTAAGTTCATTAACTAAAAGTAAAACTCTTTTTCTAACTTCTGGAAGTGTGTTT
Organism: Mycoplasma sp. 888; assembly: GCF_035609225.1. Taxonomy (NCBI): domain Bacteria; kingdom Bacillati; phylum Mycoplasmatota; class Mollicutes; order Mycoplasmatales; family Mycoplasmataceae; genus Mycoplasma; species Mycoplasma sp. 888. The sequence goes on along the minus strand of NZ_CP141192.1, from coordinate 222,917 downwards.
GTAAGAACTTTGTTGAAAAAATCAATAATCTTTCCATAGTTAGGTTTTTCTTTTCTGAATTCATTAACAACTTCTATTGGTCCACTTTTTGAAACTGTATCAATTAACAAGAAGATAAAGTCATTAGCACTAATTGACATAGTTACTAAGTTTGCTTCTTTTAATTGATCCTTGATGATTTGACCCATTGCTTGCATATTGTCATTTTTGAAAGTTCTGTTAATAGTAGGTCAATCAGGTGTGTCATTGTAAGGGTTGTCATAGTCGATTCCCAAAATTTTAAATCAGTCAACTATACGAGCGCCAGAAGCTGAGAAGTTTTCAAAATATTCAAGTCTATTATTTGAATTTTGATTTAGTAATCTTGCTAAAAACGCAGCATAAGAAGATCCGGTGATTTCTCCGTTAGCTTCTAATTTACCTGGATAATCCTTTGGAAGTGCTCCATCATATCCTGCAGTGATTGAATCTCCTAATGCAACATATCTAATTTTTTGATCTTTTGATATGAAGTTATTTGAAACAAGACGTTTAGATAATTTTTCTTTAGCCCGTTCAACATCAGTTTTTCCGTCAGGGTTTTGGTTTGAGCTATTACCTCCGTTTTGTGAACCGCTACCATTATTTACTCCTGGTTCAGTAATTTTAATTTCACCAGATGGATCAACCGATCCAGGTTTAATAATGATTGGTGCGTCACCATCGTTTAAATCGGTTCATCTATCGATTGGTTTTGATGAACCTGGCGCTTGACAAGACGCAGAAATAACACTAGCTGAAGTTAAGATTGCAGCTAATGAAATTAACGTTAACTTTTTTTGTTTTTTCATAATCACCTCTCTTATATACACTATAAGTGTATATAAAACTAATTTCATAAAATTTTACCAAATTAGAGAGTAAACAAACAAATTGCAAAAATTGTTAAACTATGTTTAACAAAGCTAAAATAAAAGAGCAAGCCTTTAACTTTTATAGCTTGCTCATAGTATCAAAAGTTTTAATTTGCAAATGGATTGAGTGAATTTAAAACACAATAAAATATTCTACTTCAGTACAATAATGATATTAATTGCCCTAAAGTTTCTTCAAAATTATTTGCAATTTCAATTGTAATTGAGTTAACTTCGTTATTAAAACTTGATAAATAATTAACAAAAGTTTGATAAGTTTCATCTTTAATTTGATTAATTGATAAGTTTTGAAACCTGTCAATTAAGTCATCATTTTCAAGGTTTGAAGATAACTGATAATCAAAGAATCTTTGTTTAATTAAACCAAAAGTAACAAATTTATTCCCCTTTCCTGAAAGCAATGGTTGAGTATAAGTTGCAATTTGCCGTGGAAAGTTTATTGATGTGCTGATTGTTTTAATTTGCTTAGTTGTATTATTGAATTGATTTGCAAATCAAGCGAAATAATTATTTAAAAATAAATCATATGAAACAAAAATATTAGCAAATCCATCTTCTTTGTTTTTAAGAACACTTTCATTGATTAATAAAGCCAATTCAAGTGCTTTGTTGAAATAAACATCAGGATTAAGAATATTTTTTGAAGCTTCAACATAACCGTCAATAACTTTTTGAATATTAATCCCCTGAAGTGACATAATCAATAATCCAATTTCACTTAATACACTATATTCTGGATGAACATCATTTGAAACAAATAAAATATTGTTGCTTGCGAATTTAAATTTGCTTAAGTTTGAAAAATTAGTTTTACTACCTACATAAAACATATGATTTTTGACCATAAATTCATTTGAATGTTGCTCAAAAATATTTGTAATGTATGAAATTCATTCATTTTCATAATCACTATTTCCGGTTTCATTTAAAAACATAAAACCAACATTATCCCCAATTCCATTTTTAAAAGTTTGAATTAACTGTTCAATTTTATTAATTGGAATTGATGAATTAATAAAGATTAATTCAATTTTCTTATCCTTATTAATATCGATTTGTCCAAAAATAAATTCCATTGCAGCTTTAATTGAAAGTTCAATTGTTTTAGAAGTTCAAATAATTAATTTAGAAATATTTGTTGAATATAAATTGTTGCAAAATTGAATTATTTTATCTACACCGTTGAGTCCAAAGTTTAATGCAATATCATCGAAACCTAAATATGATGAACCATCAAAATTTAAAGATTTAATTTTATTAATTACTTCTGAAGCTTGCTTTTGTTGAATTTGCAACTCGTGTTGAGATTGAAAATAATTTTTCTTAATTGAAATTACTTGCATTTAACTACTTATTCTTGTGATTATTATTTTTATTGTCATATTTCTTATTTTCAACAAAATAACTATTTGTGTAATTAATTAAATTTCTAAATCCATTTTTTGTCGCTTTTAGTTCATTGTAATATTTTTCTCTTTTGTAAAAGTCTTTTCCTTGATGGTTTGGATGATTTTTTTTAAATGAACCTAAACCTTGTTTTTTATTGTTATCAAAATTTAAAACAATAAAATTGATAATCTCGCCAATTGAAAATAAATCCGACATTTGATGATGTGTAAAATCTGTAATGTCTTTTCTGTAAATTAAAAATGAATTACCATATTTGTCATGAAGTTTTATAAACTTTGAACCTGATGTAATTATTTTCGCTGAAGCAACGTCACCAGTTTTGTAACCTAAAAATAATTGTGGATTTTCTTTTCTTGAAACTTTTGAAGTTTGCCTATTAATATTTTTGTTAAGTAGTGTATTCATAATTATTTATTATTATAAATAATTTATTTTTTTATGTATGAAACTAAAATGACTATGGCATGGAAATAAAAAGTTTTAAGTTGCATAAAAAATAAGCTATACAGCTTAAATTTGTTTTTTGACTTTGACTAATTCAATTTTTGAATTTAGCAATTCTTGCTCTAGTTCTTTAATATTTTTAAGTTCATTTTCAAGTCTTAAAGCTTCCTGGATTGTAGGTTTTGTAACTGGTTCTTTAGGTGCAAATAGTTCACAAGTTTCATTAGCTTTAATAATTGAAATATTTTCTGTACCGATTTTTCTAGCAATATCAATAATATCATTTTTATCGTATGTTAATAATGGACGTAAAATTTGCATTCTTGTCGCTTCTCCAATTGTTGATAACGATTCAATTGTTTGAGATGCAACTTGACCTAAATTATCACCATTTGAAATTGCTTGTTGATTATATTTTTGTGCTATTTGCTCAGCTATACGGTAAAAACTTCTTCTCATTAAAGTGATTTTGTATGATTCTTTTGAAACAAATGAAATGTAGTTCATTAAGTGTGAGTAATCTGCGATCAATAAGTTTGATGTCACTTGATATTTATTTAAAACTTTAACCAAATTTGTAATTTTTTCTACAGTTCTAATATCTGTTTGAGGGGGCGTGATAAAGGTTAAAAAGTCAATTTTGAGTCCTCTTTTCATCATTTGTCAAGCAGCGACTGGAGAATCAAAACCACCAGAAATAAGGTGAAGAACTTTACCTGATACTCCTACAGGTAAACCTCCTAAACCTTTAGTGTAATCAGAGAAAATGTAAGTTTTTCCGTTTCTAACTTCAACATAAAAAGTTTGGTCAGGATTATGTACATCAACTTTAAGATTTGTGTTTTTTAAGACTACGCCACCTAAGTAATTGTTAATTTGGTCTGATGAGAATTCAAACTTTTTGTAATTTCTTCTAGCGGCAATTTTAAAAGTTTTTGAATCAGGTCTAATTGATGATAAAACTGCATTTGCAAAAACTTCCATATCATTTTCAACAACCATAACCGGTGAGTATGAACTGATTCCGAATACATAATTTAAGTTATTCATATTTTCTTCTGAATAAGGTAAATACATTCTGTCAAATTCAACTTCTGGAGTTGCACCAACAATGTGTTTAACATTAATTGCAAGTTGATTAATAAACTGTTTTCTGTTTTTCTTTTTCAGCACTAACTCACCGTAACGAATCAAAATTTTACTGTACATATTTCTCCTTTATTAAAAACTTTTTAAGTGCTAAATAAGCATTTTTATAATTATTTTCTTCTTTAATTACATTCTCAATACTTTTGCTAATATCAATGTAATTAGCAAAAGTTTCTTGATTATTTATAAATGAGTCATTTCTTTGAAGTTCTAATCTTATATTATTATAGATTTCTTTGTATTTTGAGTTGAGCGAAATCACTTTAATTAAAGTAGCTAATTTGCTAATGAATTCATCTCAAATTGTCTTAATTTTATTTCAAGACTTTTGCTTTTTGAAATTTCTTTCATATAAATAAATTAATTCAGTTCTTAATTTATTTATTTTTGAATCATTTGGGATTTCAGGATGGTAAATGCAAGATAAATAGACATCAATAGCTTCATCAATTTGAATTTGAAAATTATCATTTAGTTCTTTTAATTCTTTAGATTTTGATTCAATAACTACATTATTTTTTTCATAATTTTCATATTTAACAACTAAATCTTGAACTAATGTTTGGATGTTTTTTAATGATTTATTTTCAAAAGATTGTTTGATTTTGTCAAATGCGTTTTTTACTGATTCATAATTTTTTTGTTGAATACTATTTGGTGCAAGAATGTTTTTGTGAGTTTTATTCAATTTAGAATATAAATCACGAATAATTGGAATTGTCTTATCAATGAAATCTTTAATAGAAAACATTGAATTAACAAGGTTGACTAATTTGTAAAAAGTTTTATAAACTGACTTGATATTTGTATCTAAAGTTTCAGCAGTATTTTTACCTTTAATAGCTGATTGAAGTGCTGTGGTTTTATTCTTTAACTCTATTAATTTACCTTTAATTTGCTCATTATTTTTATCTTTTATCGCTTGGTCAAGTATTTTTGGTAAAGATTCAAAAAGTGAATATTCAATATTTTTTGATGCAAAAATGATTTTTGTATAGTTCTTCAATTCTTCTTTTCTCTTTGTTATGTTTTCAAGAGCTCTTAAGAAATCGGCTTTAACTTTAAGATCATCAATTAATGTGATTTGAATTGATAATTCAGCTAATTTGTTTTGAAGATTTTCATATTGATTAGGCATTGCTTTCTTATAACTTTTAAGCTTGCTATTTAAAAAGTCCCTAATCTCCAGGATCGTTGAAGTAATTTCATCAATGTTGTTTCAGTTCTTTGAATAGTCATCTGAAATTTTGTTAAATTCTATTTGTTTTTTAGAAACTTCTTTTTGTTGTTGTTTAATTGCTTTATATTTTTTGTAAGATTTAACTTTTTGTTTTTCAGCTAGCAATTCATCAAGTTCAGAAAGTTTAACTGAAATTTCTTGATTTATAGTTTCAATACTTTGTTTCACTTCAATCAATGAATTAAGCATATTTTCAAGCTCGTGATTAAAATAAGTCGTTGTTTTAACTTTTGAATATAAAGATTGATTTTGATGATTTTGTTTAGTTATCGCATCTTTTGAGCGTGCACTAAATTTTTGTAATGATTGTTTAAATAAGTTTACAGAAAGCAAGTAGACCAAAAGTAAAAGGACAATGATTGAAACAATTATTATAAGTATGAACAATACTTTTGCCATAATTTCTCACCTCCTGAGTCTATTATTAAATTTTCTATATTATATTACTTTTAGCTCTAAATGATAGCCTTATCAAGTTGTCTAAAAACTAATTTAAAGCAAAAAAGCAGATAGTTTTCTATCTGCTTTTAATTTCAAAATTCAATACTATTTGTAAGCTAATTTTTCTTCATACATTTCTTTATCAAATGCTTTGATAAATTCAGTCATTAAATCAATTGTAGCTTGAATATCAACAAGTGAAGCTAATCCAATTGGACTATGTAAGTATCTTTGTGGAATTGAAATTGTCATAACTGCAGCACCACCAGGAGCAAATTGTAATTCAGCTGCATCTGTTCCTCCACCTTCAGCAACATATTTGTAAGCTGGAATTTCTTTTGTAGCAGCAATATTTGTTAATACATTAATTAATTTTGGATCTGGTAATGTTCCACCATCTTTAACTAAAAGACTTACTCCCTTACCTAAAACTGGTGTTCCTGGTTTTGCACCTGTTGTATCGTGTGCAGCACCTGTGTCAACAGCAAAAGCAACATCTGGATTAATGATTGAAACTGATGTTTTAGCACCTCTTGTTCCAACTTCTTCTTGAACTGTTCCCACTAAGTAAACATCACATCCTAATTCTAAATCAGCAATATTATTTGCAATAAATTCTAAAGCAGTCACACCTGCTCTATTGTCCATTGCTTTTCCACCAATAATGTTATTTGCAAAATGAATTGTTTCTCCAGATAAGAAAATTTTGTCCCCAATTTGAATGTGTGCTTCTTCAACTTCTTTTTTAGATTTGAAACCTAAATCAACAAATAAGTCTGATTCTTTAAGTGCAACTGTGATTTTGTCTCTATCCATAATGTGGATACTTGTGTGTCCGAATACACCATAAAATCTTTTATTTGTTTTTGATGAAACTACAACTGCTTTTGTTCCAATAACTACAGATGGTCAAACACCACCAATTGTTGTAACTAATATGTTTCCGTTTTCAGCAATTGATTTAACCATATAACCAACTTCATCCATGTGAGCAGCTAACATAACTTTAGGTGCATTAGTAACTTTAGATTTTTTGAAGAAAACAATTGAACCAAATGAATCACGTAAAATTTCAAAACCTGGTTTAATGTTTTTTCTTAATTCATCTGCAACTGGTTCTTCAAATCTAGAAATAGCTTCAATTGACATATATTTTTCTAATCTAGAAGCTAATTTTTCATATTTTTTTTCCATACAAACTCCTTATATTTATAGATGTTATAAATTTTATACATTTTTAACTTTTATACCACACATAAGCTAATCTTTTTTACTAATATAAATGCTTGCTATTTCATCAAAATACATTTGTAAATATTCCTTCATTTGAGGTGTTAAATTTCTAATTTGATTAAATGATTTGCTTAACTTTTTTTGACTATCGTTTGAAATTTTATCTTCGCGAATAAAGCATAACTTTCCACTTGTGTCTCAATAAATAAGATTCTGTTTATCATAAATTTTGTGAATATCAGGTGATAAATTTAATAAATTATTTACATCAAAAATCATCGTTAATGCATTTATTTTAAATTTATCTATTGAATCAATAATGTTTTTGGTTTTAGAAAATCGTTTTTCTATTTCATTCCTTATTCTTTCCCTTATTTTGTAAACAGGATAAATATGAGCTCTTTCAATTATTGTATTTTCTTCTAAATTAAACGATTGAATTGATTCAGTAGGAATTTTTTGGATTTTTGATCTAGTTCTTGAAATTTGCTTTTCTATTTCATTTTGAATTTTAAATAATGTTTCTAGTGGTTTTTTAACTCTTTTGATTTTATTTCTAAATTCTTTTCTAGTTTCATCATCATTAAGACCTTTCGTTTTATTTTCGTATTCAATTGTATGAATTAAATCTTGAATAGGTAAAAATGAATTATTACCACTATTTTTGAAGTAATTAATAAAATCATTTTCATTTTTTAAAGAGCTAAGTAGATTGTTAAAATGATCTTCATTTGCTATAAAACTTTTAAAACTATTGTAATATCAATTGTCTTTAATAATATCCAAATACATAAGTGGATTATTTTTTAGATTTTCGTAACTAGACTTTACTTCGGAACTGTTGGGTTTTTCATAACTACCTGTTGGATTATTACCTTTTAATACACCAATTAAGTTATTAAAAGTTCCTTTATAATCAAAATTAACATAATAATTCAGAGCATCCAATTCCTGATTATTTAAAAATAAGATATTTTTATCATTTTTGTTTTCTCTAGGTTCTTGTTTCAAACCGTTACCGATAAGCGAAAATAATTTTTTCCTACATTTAAATGTGGTGGTTTCATCCTTAAATCATCTTGTAGTAGTTTTTAAATCTAAGGATGTACCTGCAAGAAATTTTATATATCAATAAATTAATAGTCCATTTGAATCAAAAAAGCAATAGATTTTTGCATTAAAATGATTTTTACTATTTTCTTTAGAAAATACGTTTAAAATGCTATAAATTTTAATTTGTTTTTTTAAATTTACAAATTCACTAGATTCAAAATTCATAATAATTAAAAATATTTTTTAATAACTTCAGTAAATATATCTTCTAAAACTTCAACAGATATGCTATTTCCAGCTGTAAAAATCATTTTATTTTCGTGAACTAAACCAGTTTGACGAACCTTTAATGCATCAATTTTTTCGAATCCCATATATAAATATGCTTCTTCTGAATTCATTAAAACTAATTTATCTTCTTCTAATAAAAATTTCAGTCTTGCATTTGCGCCAGAAGCAGTCAATGTAGGGTCTTTGTGATCTATTTTATAAATGTAAGATTCACTATTGAAATTAGTGTACCCTAATAATCTAGACTTATTGATTTTGTTTTTAGTTAATGTAAATGGTGTCTTTTTGTATAAATTTAATAATTTTGTCAGATCAATATGAACAGCATTTTCATCAATGATTTGATTAAGCATTAAGTTTTTTTCATTCTTTTGAATGAATTCAAAATCTTCACCATCTAAAATAGAAACCATAAAAACTCTTTCTCTATTTTGGGCTGAACCTGAATCAACTTCATTTAAAACTTTTCAATAACTTTTATAACCCAATGTTTCCAATGCATTTATTCATTTGAGAAAATCGTTTTTAAATTTAGATGAAACCAATGCTTTAACATTTTCTAATAATAAGACCTTAGGTAATCTATCTAAATTATTTTTAAGAATTCTTTCAATTTCATACAATAACCCTGATCTTGTATTTTCGTTAATTCCTCTTTGTTTGCCTTGTTGTGATAAATCTTGACAAGGGAATGAATAAGTAAAAATATCTATATTCTTAGGTAAAGTATTATAAGCAGTAATGTCCGTGCCGCTCTCTCTCTCTCTCTCTTAAGCCATATCTTTCACTCATATAGTCATTATCAACATATGAATAAAGATAAGAGAATAAATTTCTTAATTTATTTTCTGACATTCTCATAAAGTATTTTTTATTAACTGGTTTTTTGGAGTCGGCAGAAAAAAGATACTTGTTTAATTTATCAAGCATTTCTTCTTTAGACAACTTATTTTCTGCTTCTAATATACCATAATGAACACTTAAATAGGATACAATGGCATCGATATAAAAATCACATGTCCCTAGTGATCTAACTGAAAAATTCAATTTCTTAGATATATTTTTTAATGCTTTATATTGCGAACCTATTCCTGCAAACATTTCGAATAATGTAATTTCTTTTTTCATGATTTTTTTATTTTAACGGAATTAGAGAAGCATGATTAATAAGTTCAAATATTTTTTTAATTGAATTAAGAAAATCTATTTTTTATATTATAATATTTTAGATTATTGGGGCAGTACTCAAGAGGCTGAAGAGGCGGTCCTGCTAAGACTGTAGTGGTGGCAACACCAGCGGAGGTTCGAATCCTCTCTGCTCCGCCAATTGTTAACAAATCACTCTTTGAGTGTTTTTTTATGCACTTTTTTACTACTTTGTTCATTTTTGAAGAAATTTACTAAATATATGTATGAAAAAGATTAGTTGATTCAATATATTATTAGTAATTATTTGTTTAAGTTCAGGTGTTTTCATAAGTGTTGTTAAATTTACAGAAATAAAACAAACAAAGAAAATAGATGATCAACTAAATAAACAAAAGAAAATTTATAAATATACAGTAGCTGGTAATGTATTATTTCCTGCTACATTTGAATCAGACAAGCCTTTAACATACAGAGATGTTTTTAATAAAGTAAAACTTAAAACAAGTTCAGATATAAGCAGTTACAACTTAGATGATTTAGCAACTACATCTAGTGTCATTAATGTCGGTTTAAGAAAATACAAAATAAAATGAGAAGAAATCAAAGATGTTGAGACTTTAAAATGATTAGGTCTAAACTCAAGAGTTGCAAAGTTAATTTATAAACATCGCGAAAAGAATGAAAGTTTACACTCATGACGAGAATTGCTAGATATAAAAGGAATTTCTACTCGTACTATAGAATACTTACAAACGGTTATAGAATTAACTTAAGATGATTTAATTTCTTTTTAATTTTATCTGTATTTTGTTTACTCTTAGTCACTTCTGATTTGATTTTATTAGTATATTTAATTCCACTCTTTATTTTTTCCATTATTTTAAAAAGAAATGACTTCGTAATCTTGTTAGCAATATTATTAGCATTTTTGATATTTTTTAATCTTAAACATATTATCATAAATGCATAATTCTACAGTAACAAAGGCGTCTCCGAAACTTACACAGTGATTGATATGTCGGATAAAGCTCTTTATGTTGAGGATAAATTTATGAACAAATTCATACTCAGCAGGTCTGAATTAAAATCTACTAAAGATCAAATAACTATCTATTCAAAAATATTTATTTGAGGAACATTGAAGGAAGTTAAAGAAAAATCAAATTACTGTTTAAACTGGGACACCAAAAATGGACAGAAGGTTTAATTAGACATAATAACACCTCAATGTTGTTGGGGTGTTTTTCAATCTAATTTTGATTGAATTCTTTCATTATTGTATCAAAAAATAAACTCATTAATTATTTTGCTAAGATCATCAAAAGTTATCTGGGTTATATCAATTAATTTTAAACATTCAGACTTTAAAATGGAAAAGAAATATTCTGCTTCTCTGTTGTCTAGAGAGTTGCCAACTCTCCCCATTGAAACAATGCCATTATTTTTAGATATTGTTTGCAAATAATCTTTAGATGAATATTGGAAACCATGGTCTGAATGTGCTATTCATTGTTTGTTCAATTTTATTTTTGACATGTGTTTCATAACTAAATCTAAATCATTTATTTTTGACAAATTGTAATTTACAATAAATTTACTTTTGTGGTCAATGGCAATTGACAAAAAACAAAATTGTTTTCACAATCTTTTGGTGCTGTAATATATGTAACATCTGTTGCGATTATTTGGTTGGTTTTTCCGCTGTAATCACGTTTTACAAGGTCTACAAATTTAACATTTGTGTTTTTTCTTTCTCTATCTTTTTTCTTTCTTCTAATTAAACAATATAATTGCAATCTATTCATAATTCTGCCAATAGTCCTATAATTAAGCAAAATCTGATATTTTTGTTTGATGTAATTTTCTAATCTTTTTCTTCCAAATATACATTTATTCTTTTTAAAAGCTTCTAATATTAATTCATCATTTTTATGATCAATTTTTTTGGTTTTAGATTTTTGCTCTTTGCTTTTTCAATTATGAATTGTTGATTTTGATCTGTTAAATATAATCGCTAATTTTCTAGTTGAAACAGAAGTTTTTTTGATTTTAGATATATCAACATCAAAGTTATTCCTATCGAATGAATCTTTAAAAATTTCCAAAATTTCAATCAATTGTTCTTTTGGCATTTTTTCTCATTCTTTTTAACAATATCCATTGGTGTAATTTTTAATTTTTTAGGTCTCCCAGATCCTTTGCCTTTTTTAGGAGATTTACCTGTTTGTGATATTAGATTTGTCATTCCTAAATTATATCTTTTATATTTCTCTAAAAAATTCCTCTTCGAATATATAAATTTTTTGTCAAAAAAGCTAACACTTCTTATCGCTCGATATTTAATTTCAAAATCATTTTTTGACATTAAACTCTTCTTATAATCATCATAGTCTGAAAAAAGTTCTAGTCATTGTTCTTGTTTTAGTTGTTTCATAATAACTCCTTAATATAAAAAACACAAAATACGGTTTTGTCCATATTTTGTGTCCCAGTTTAGTTAGCTAATGAAATTGATTTTTTAATTAAACCTAACAAAGTTGTTGTTGTTAATAATTGATTCAATTTAAGACATATGTTTTATAATCATTTTCTAAACAAAAATAAAGCATATTCTGATTTTATTTTACCATTAATTTTTGGTATAAACACATCTACAAATAACGAAACATTAACTACCTTAAAAGAAATGGGAGTAGTTCATTTAATGATTGTTAGCGGTCTACATCTAGGTACTATTTACATATTCGTTAGAATGATATTTTCAAAATTTGATAAATATGGAATTTTACAAATTCTTATACTTACTATTTATTTTCTATTTTGCAAAAAATCAGTGTCAATCATAAGAACTTATTTATTTATACTTATCATTCATTTTTGAAAAATATTTAAAAAAGATCAAGAATTGAATGTCGGTTGTCCAATATTCATAATAGCATTTTTATTCTTATCTTTTAGACCTTATAGTGTCATGAATTTAGGTTATTGACTATTGTTATGTTAAATGTAGATTTGGATAAATTTTGAAAACCTAAAAAATGAAAACAAAAAGCAGCAAACTTTTTTGGAGGTTATTTCGTTCCCTGATTCATTTCTATATCCATAATTAGTGCATATATAAGAGAAATTAGTTTAATATCTTATGTTTACTCAATTATTTTGACACCAATATTTCAGTTTTTAATTATTTTCTTTACCTTAACTTTACCAATAACTTTTATAGCAATTCCATTTGCTGAATTAGCACAATCTTTCATCCAGCTATTATCAAAAGCAAATGTCACATATAAGTTTTATTATCAATTTTGATACTACATAATTTATCCATTTATATACATTTATATTTCCAGATTAATGTTCTTAAAAATGAAAAGATTAGAGAAAGTTAGTTCATCTGACTTTATAAAACATAGGATAGCTGAACTTGAATTAAGAATGGAGAAATTAGAATATGCAAATAAGTTCAAATAATAAAAATAGAGGGATGTTTTTAGAAAAAATAATCAACAACACTATAACTTATTTATGACAAGAGAAAATTGCATTCATCGAGAAAAAGTGCACTCCTCTTGATATAAAAAATATTCAATCAAAAACTAAAAATAATGTCTTGGGTTCATTTAGAATTAAGAAATCAACAGTGGATTATATAGGTATGTATAATGGTCAATTTATTTGTTTTGAAGTCAAGAGTACAAATGATAATTCACTCACTAAAAAATTATTTAAGAAACATCAAATCGAATATTTAACCCTTATACATAGCAATAAAGGAATTTCTTTTGCTATTGTATACTTTTCATTATATGATGAGTTCTACAAAATAACTGTTCCAGAATTATTGCAATATTTTCAAAATAAAAGTAGTGTCAAATATGAAGAAATAAAAAGAAATTCTAAAAAGTTATTTTTAGAATTTCCTGGATATTTAACATTTTTAAATTAAGCTTTAAAATCGATTAATTCACGTAAGTATTTTGAAGGTGTATATTTAACAACACGTCTTTGTGGAACCACAATAAAATCAGCATCATTTTCTGATTTTTTGAATTTATTTACCATTTTTCTTTGTGGTTTAACTGTTGTTGAAAAAATTCCTAAATGTGATAATCTAACTTTATCTTCCATGATTAATTGTTCTTTAAGAACGAAAACCATAGCATCGAAAACTCTTTCAACATCTCTTGGTGTCATTTCAGCACGATCTGCAACTTCTAAAATGTATTCTTTTTTAGTCATTTCAATGTCTCCTTTTAAAAGTTTGTAATAACAATATTATAATACAAAAAAACTTTTTTCCACAATTTTTAGGGATAAAAGTAATTATTTTTGTTTGATTGTAGGTTTAACTTTTGTTAAAGCGATTTTATCATAATCTTTGAAGCCGAGTCCGTAATACATAGCACCTGCAATTTTGTTACTGAAAAACAAAACAGGTGTTTTTTCTATGTATAGTATCCTTTCGCAAATGTTCGTTACACAATCCTTTGCATAGCCTTTCTTTCTTGCTTCAGGAATTGTGAAAACACCTCCTATCATAACTGCATCTTTTGATTGACAATTAATTGATGCATGTGATAAAACTTTCTCATTTTCATTTTTTAGTACATATCCTCAATATGCACCTTTTTTAAATGATCTTTTTAAATGTTTAATATCAAGCGTATGTGATGATAGTCCTACAAATTCAGGAATTAATTTTCTACTTTCAATGATATTTTTAAGATCTGAAATTTTAATCATTGTTGATTTTAAATTGGTTGGTCTCTTAAAATCTTTTTTATTCAAAGTTAAAACATATTGATAAGTGGGGACAATATTATTTCCAATAATTACTGATAATACATTATTTAATTCGTTATAAAGTTCTTTTTGATAGACAAAGTTCTTGATATTATATTTTTTAATAATATTCTCTAAATCTTCGTATTTACCTCTTAATTTTCTTCCGAAAATTAACAATGTATCATGGAATCTATAAAAAATTAAAACAGGTCTTTTATTTACATAATCAATGTAACTATCAATATTTTCGCCTTCTAGACCAAATGTTTCAATATCTGCAATTAACATCATATTAAGGTATTTATCTTGTGTATAAAGGAATTCTAAAATTCTATCTTTATAGTCATTAGTTAGCTTTAACATTTTTCTCATATTTTAATTATACTCTTTTGTAATAAAAATAACCAGTATATGCTGGTTAAATAAATCAATTTCTCTTTGTGATTGTTCTCTCACTAATATAGTTTTTATAGTATGCATTGTTGAAAGCAATACCTAAGAACATAAAGTAAACAATTCAGTTTATAAAGAATGCAATCGTAAGGAAGAACCCTACAGGTCCCCCATATTTGTCATAGTTAATGTGTTGATTAATTGTTTTAAACAATAATACTAATAAAACAATTGGAGTGGTTGATAAGATAGCTCCTTTATAAACAGATTTAATGGTTAACTTAAATGATGGAATAAGTTTGAATAAACCAACTAACATTCCAAACACAAAAACAAATGAAATTAATATATAAACAAACGTATTTAATCAAATCGTTCCATTATATTTTTCTGTTATTTTTGTTTCAATGATGATATCGACTGTTGAGAAAAATCAGAATAATATTGATACAAATAAAACTAAGAATAATCCTTTTATTTTATTGCCTCAATATGAACCAATTTTGTTATGTTTGTAAATGTAGTTATTTGCTGAAATTAACTTTCCATATCCTGTGCTTGATATATATAGTGATGATAAAAATAGAAAAATGTTAGGTAGCAATGCTTGTAAATTGAATGCAGATGTGCCTTGATCTTTCATTTGAATGCTTTGCAAGTAGTTTTGCGACCCAGGAATGAATCTTGACATAATAATTGTTATGAAGTTATCTTGGAAATTACTTCCAACTAGATTGTTATAGCCCGGAATAAAACCGAAAAATATGTTTAACAAGAAAACTACGTATATTACAGGGACAAATGATATTAATAAGTAAAATGCAGTAGACAATCAAATAAAGTTATATTCACTACTTGTGAATTTACTATATACATTATCCACAACTTTTAAACGTTTTCTATGATCTGATTCATTTCTAACTCAAATCAGTATGCTTGCGAAAAATCTAATCAAACATTTCTTGATTATAAACTCATAAATCTTTAAGAAAAATGTAAATCTTTCAGGAAAAATTAAGTTTTGATGAAAGGTTTTTTTAGTTTTTTTAGTTACATTTTTAAGCTTTATTAACTTATTATAATCAGTATTTGTATTAGTTTTTTTGTTTAATAAACTCATTGATTTTTTCTAAAACAATATCATTTGACAACTGTGGATTAACTTGTCCATTAGTTTCTTTCATTAATGCACCGAGTATAAATTTAATAACTCTTTCAGGTCTACTTTCATATTCATCTAACATTGAAATATTATTTTTAATAATTGTGTCTATATAACTTACAATAATATTTTTATCTGTTATTTGTTTTAATTTGTACGCATCCAATAAGTCATTTATGTCACCTTTATAGCTTGGTAATAGTGTTATAAGTTTTTTAAGTGACTTACTTGAAATAACTTCTTGATCTAATAATTGTAAACTTTGAACTAAATATTCAGGTTTAATATCAAGATCAATAACGTGTTTATTTTGTGCATTTGCTAATGAAACTACTTCTGAGAAGAAAATTTTTGATAAAGGTTCTTTATTATCATAATTAATAGAGTCAAAGTAATTAGCTAATGGTATATCATCAATTAAACTGTTAATGTAAATATCTGCAATATTTTCATCTTTATATCTTTTTACTTTTTGGTTTGGAAGCTCATTTAATTTAATATTATCAATAAATGATTGAGATAACTTAATGATTGGGATGTTTGGATCTGCAAAATATTTGTAATCAACAGAACCTGTTTTAGTTCTCATAACCACGTTTGTGTTGGTTTGATCATCAAAACGTTTTGTTTGTTGTAATATTTCTTCACCTTTAAGAAGTTTTTCTTTTTGAATTTTAATTTCATTATCAATTGCTTTTTTGATGTTAGAAATTGAGTTCATATTTTTTATTTCAACTTTTGTACCAAATTTATCTACACCATAAGGTTTAAGCGAAATATTAATATCGGCTCTTAAGGTTCCATGTTCTAACTTACCTTCAGAAATATCTAAAAATTGCACAATTTTTCTAATCATATCAACATATAATGCAGCTTCTTCACTGCTTCTAATCACTGGATAAGTTACAATTTCAATTAAAGGGATTCCAGCTCTATTATAATCTAATTTTGTAACTAAATTATCGTGGTGTTGTCTTGCTGTATCCTCTTCAAGGTGAATTCTTTCTATACCAATTTGTTTTAATCCATCTGAAGTTTGAATTTCTACATAACCATTGCTTCCGATTGGTCTAAAAAACTGTGTAATTTGATAACCTTTTGGTAAATCTGGATAAAAGTAGTTTTTTCTATCAAAATGTAATTCATCATCAATTTGCATATTAAAAGCTTTTGCAAGTTTGATTCCATATTCAACTGCTCTTTTATTAACTTGAGGTAATGTTCCTGGGTAAGCTAAGTCAATTTGGTGTGCTTTTGTATTAGGTTCTGCATTAAAGTCAATTCCGGCTGGTGAAAACATTTTTGTTTTAGTTTTTAATTCAACGTGAATTTCAATTCCTATAATAGTTTCAAAATTATTCATTTAAATCTCCTATAAGTTCTTCAAAGTATTCTGCATAACCTAATAATTTTCCATCTGAATATAATTTTGTTTCAAGAGCTAAGTTATATGGCATATTTTCATATTCCCCTAATGGAATTGTTATTGATGGGTGACCTGATAAATTTGCACCAGTTAAAATAAAGTCCATAACACCATTTTTTGATTTATCTTCAAATAATGGAGCAATACCTACGTAAGCCGGAAAGATTAAAACATCACCATGTGTTTTCAAGTCCTCAAAGTATTTAGCAATAACTCTTCTAGCCTTTTGAGCTTTAATAAAAATTTCTTCTTGATTTTCTGAATATAAAAAGTAGCTTCCTAAACTTAACCTCTCTTGAACCATTTTTCCAAATTTTTGACTTCTTGTATTAAACATAACTTCTTCTCAAGAGTTTCCGTCAACCCTTGATCCAAAAGCTATTCCATTTAAGTTAGCTAAATTTGAACTAGCTTCAGAAAAAGAAATGATTTTATAAACAATAGAAATTGTGTTTAAAATATCAAAATTTGGTTGCACTAATTTGACTTCTATACCTTGCTCTCTTAATTTTTCGAGTAACTGGTTAAATCTTGAATTCACATAATCTTTTGTTAATGAACTAAAATCAAGAGCGACTACTGATTTTGGTTTTGTTTTAATTGCATTGTTTATTTGAATATCAACTGAAGTCATATCTTTGACATCTTTACCAAAAACAGCTTGTGCAGTAATGATTGCATCATTTACATTATGAGTAAAGTAAGCAACTGTATCTAATGATGAAGCATAAGCAAACATTCCATATCTACTAATTGCACCATATGATGGTTTAAATCCTACTAAACCATTGAATGAAGCAGGTAATCTAACACTATCTCCGGTATCTGAAGCTAAGGCAATGCCTATATTTTTTGTCATCGTTGCAGCTGAACCTGATGAAGAACCCCCAACATAACGTTTAGTATCTTTAGGGTTAACTATTAAACCATAAGTACTATGAGTTCCTGTACCTCCTAAAGCTAATTCATCATTATTAACCTTAGCAACCGGAATTGCACCATTTTTTAAAAGTCTTTCAACAACAGTAGCATTGTAATAAGGTTTGAAATTTTCTAAAATCTTACTTGAAGCTCTAGTAATTTTATCTTCTGTGGCAAAAACATCTTTGATAGTTAAAACGACACCATTGAGTAGATTGTTTGAATTTGAAAATTGTTCTGATTTTTTATATAAGCAGCTAACTGCATTATTGTTATCATTTTGAAGTTCATTGTATGCAGTTTCAAAATTACCTTTATTTAAAAATTCTCTACTCATTATTTAACCACCTTTGCAAGTAAAATAAAGTCACTATCTTTTTCTTTTGCATTATCTAAAATATTTTCTTTTGAAACTGAATAACTCATATCTTCAATGTCCTCACGTAAGAGTTCTAAAATAGGCTGCTCATTAATTCTTTCCATTGGTTTTACATTTAATAAATCAAGTTTGTCAAGAAGTTTAATTCCATCTTGAATATCTTTTCAAATTAACAAAATTTGTTCTTGAACATCTTTAGTAGGTTCAAACATTAATGATTTAACTATTTGGTTTAATTTTTCAATATCTAATTTTTCCATAATTAACCTTTCTTTCAATTAGGTAAGCAATATAACTCTAAATCATTTAAATAACTTAAATTATTCTTCATATTTTTATATTTAACATAATATGAATGTAACATTAATCTAGTTTCTTTTTTACCACCATACTTTTTGTCGCCGTAAATAGGAAAACCTAAATTTGATAAAGTCACACGAATTTGGTGCTTTCTGCCTGTTTTAATTTGTGCAATTTTTCGATTTTTTTCTGAATAAAATAAAGTTGTTGCTTGTTTAGCATCTCTTATATTACTTTTTGCAACTTTCATTTTTTTATTTGATTCATCTTTGTAAATTCAATTGTTAACTACAAAAGGTTTATGTTCAGAAAAGTTATCTAACTTAATATCACTGATGAAAATATATTTTTTAATGACGAATTCACTATTATCATTCAATTGTCTAGCGGTCTCATAAGTTTTAGCATAAGTGATAATCCCACTTGTTTCTTTATCCAAACGACCGACGTGCGTTGGTTTAAAACTATCGGTAGGTACATAGTTTAAATATGATAAAACTTGTTCGTCTAATGAATCATCTTCATCATGAACTGAAATTCCAGTCGCTTTATTTAAAACTAAAATATTTTCATCTTCATATAAAACTTTCAAATTAACTGGAGTTGATTTTTTAACTTTATATTCTTGTTGCAAATCAGATTCACTTAAACCATAAATAGTGATAGCATCATTCTCATTTACAATTTGATTTTTTTGAATTTTTCTTAATCCATTTATTTTAATTTCATTTTTCCTAAATAACTTTTCAACAAATCCTTTGCTTAAATTAGGAAAATATTTTTGAATAAGTTTTAAGATTGTTCTTCGTGAATCATTTAATGTTGCTTTTATTTCTATCATTTCTACCTACTTTATTAATGTAATTATATTTTTTTATTTTATTAAATAAAATAAAAAATGTAATATCAATACTTTTAGTTAAAACATATTTTTTATCCTCTAATAAAGTATTGAACAACTTCCAAAATAGATATTCAAATTTCTAAAAATATAGTCTCCATGACTTAAACGAAAGCTATATATTTTATGTAATTAAATATAATTTATATAAAGAATAAAAGAGACAAATAAAATTTAGAAAATTATTAATTTTATCAGGTGTTTTAGCACCTACTATGACTATCACAGAATTTTTTGTATCATGTTATTCAACAGAACCAGAAGATAAAATCACAGATAAAAAAGAACAGAATTTACTACAGTATTCCAATCAGTTTATTTTCGATTGCCTGATAATAGTGTTATAGACACATTACTTTCACAAACGGCAAGCAAAATTAAAGAAATCAAATCAATATGTGTGACTTGATTGAATAAGTTAAAATCTTCTCAATCGATTTCTAGAAAAGAAATTGAGGAGTTTTCTAAGAAAATCTATGAAACAAGCTTATCAGTTACTTCAGTTTTGTTTCCTTCGTAAAAATATTTTAATATGAAACGTGCAAAGAGTATGCTTTATTCGTTTTAGCCACTTTTATCAGAAAAATAAAAATTACTATCACTAAATTTGTGATAGTAATTTTGTATCTTGAATATAATTATTCCTCTCTTTGACTTCCGAATAAGTCAAAGTCTTCATTTTCGTCTTCTACACCTTCTACATAGTTAAACTCAGTCATTTTAGGTAAGTCTCTCATACTTGTTAATTTGAAGTGATCATAGAATTTGTTTGTCACTCCATATAGAACAGGGTTACCTGGCGTAGGAGAAATCCCAACTTCTTCAATAACACCTTTCATTAAAAGTGTATTAACAACTTGGTCAGATGCAACACCTCTAATTGATGCAATTTGACCTTTTGTAACTGGTTGTTTGTAAGCAATGATACCAGCAACTTCGATAGCAGCATTTGATAATCTTTGTTTTTTAACAACTGAAACCATTTTTGTAACATAATCTTTGAAAGTTTCTCTAGTTGCTAATTTGTAAACATCATTGAAGTTAACTACTTTAAGCGCTCTTTCTAAGTCGTTAAACTCTCTTAAGAAATCTTGCATTACTTTTTTAGCTTCAGCTAAAGTAGCTAGTGAAAAAATGTCTTTAACTTGTTCTAAGTTAAGACCATCATCTCCTTGAATGTATAATAGTGCTTCTAAAATTTTATTTTTCATCGTAAAGTTCTCCTCTAATAATTGAGATTTCTTCAAATTCTTTTTCTTGAATTATTTTTAAATATTGTTCTTTAGCTAAAACTAATACAGCAAGCAATGTAACAACAAAGTGTCCCATACTTGGTTGTGAAAAGATCATTTGGAAAGTTAATTTTTCATGTTTTCTAAGTAACTCTTTAATCATTCCATATTGATCAGATGGTGATAGTTTAAATGTTTCTAATTTTGCTGTTCTAAGTTTTTGAGCATAAACTCTTTCAAACATTTTTCTTAAAACAGCAATTAATTTAACCGGGTTAGAATGACCATCTAACCTAGTGTCATTGGTATCAATTATAAATTCATCAACATTTGATGGATCTTTGATGAAAATATCTTGTCTATCTAATTCATATGTTTTAAGAGCTTCTTTAACTGATTTAAATTGTTCATATTCAGCTAGCTGTCTCAAAATTTGTCTTTTATCTTCTTCAATTTCTTCAGGAATTTCTTGTCCTGGTTCTTGTATTGCCATAGCTGCTTTGATTTTAAGTAATGTAGCAGCCATAACTAAATAATCAGCAGCTAAATCAATGTCTTGCTCTTTTAATTGAGAAATAATTTCTAAATATCTATCTGCTATTTCTACTAAGTTAATTTCATTAATACTGATCTTTTTATCTTTAACTAATGCAAGTAATAAATCTAAAGGTCCATCAAAATTAAACTTTTCAACTTTAAAGCTATATTCTGAATCGTAATTTGTGTAATTAGTTTTCATCTTTTTCCTTCAATAATTCTGACTCAATTAAGCTTTTAACTCTTTCTGCTAATTTTGATGTTTCTTGATTCATAAATGTAGATGGTTTTAATGCTGGTAAAAATTTAACAGTAACTTGTTGTCTTTGCTTTTTGTGCACACTGTCAGAACCTAAAGAGTTGATTATTACAGTAGGAACAATTGACATATAATCCTTCTGCGCAACTCTAAATGCACCAGCTTTAAACTCACCTAAACCTTCACTTTTAACTCTTGTTCCCTCAGGGAAAATTACACCATATGTTTTTTGAACTTTAACAAATGCACCGAAATCGCCTAATGCATTTAAACTGTTTTTAATACTCTTTCTATCAATAAAAACAGTATCTAAAAGTGACAAAGTATCTTTAACTATTTTTTTCTTTTGTAGCTCGCTCTTAGCTAAAAAAGTAGGTATCATAGCTTTAGCGCCTTGTTCATATGATTGTTGTTCTGTAGCTTTCATTAAGATTAAAGAGTCAAAGTTTGACTTATGGTTAGCCACTAATAACACAGAACCATTTTGTGGCAGGTTTTCATATCCCTCAATTTTTACATCCACATTGTAAAGATTTAGCATTTTTTTAGAATGTTTGAGTAAGAAAGCATATCTTTCGATTAATTTACTTGTTTCAGGTGATTTTCTATATTTTCTAGCTTTTCATTTAATTAAAAAATATCTTAATAACCAAACTGGTGAAAATAAAATCATCTTGAAAATTACATTTACATTATATTTTTTCATTTTTCTCCTTAGAAATAGCGACGGAAATAACTAAATTATCAACATATGTAATAGAAATACAGAAGTTTTTAAATTCTCAAATATTGTTTTTTTTAACTAAATCAATATTACGAAAATCAATGTAGCTATTATCAATTTTGTAAATAGATTCTTTAATAGCTCATGCTCTAGCAAGAAATTTAGTTTTCAAATTTTGATCAGTTATTTGATTATACTCTGCTAATTCTTGCGTCGATAAAACTCTATTTATAAAAGATGTTTTTTTATTAATAAATCTATTAATATTAGTTGCATCCACACCTATTTTGAACATGTTTTATATTATATAAAATTATTTGATAAAAGGAGTATAAAATAGACTTTTTTACCTATGTAATAGGTGTATTAGTATCATCACTTTCTTTTTTGATTAATGATAATTTCAAGATTTTTGCAAACTGATCATATTTGTTTAAAAAGTTAAGGAATACATCATCTTCTTTCGAATTCTGAAGGTTATATTTAATTTCACT
The DNA here is from genome assembly GCF_035609225.1 of Mycoplasma sp. 888. Taxonomy (NCBI): domain Bacteria; kingdom Bacillati; phylum Mycoplasmatota; class Mollicutes; order Mycoplasmatales; family Mycoplasmataceae; genus Mycoplasma; species Mycoplasma sp. 888. The sequence continues at coordinate 200,080 of NZ_CP141192.1, read as the reverse complement.
ACTGAATTTGTTAGTTTCATTAAATATATATTAATTGTAAAATTTCCGATGTACTAAATTCATCACAAATACAATATGGATTTGATCGAATAAATAAGTTTATTATATATTTTAATGTTTTAATTATTGAGATAGCTATTAAATTAGTAAATAAAAATCCATTCATATCTTCAAATGATTTCAGAAACTTTTGATAACTACTTATCAATATATTCATCATTTGACTATTTTCATAGTTATCTACATCATTTTTTAATATATCAATTAAATCTTTCTTTTTAGGTATTTTGAAATTTGTAAAAGCAAAATGTAATCCTAAATTTTTATTATTTCTACGAATTTTCTCTCATAATTTTGGAGCTTCGTAACCATCTTTTACATTGATGATGTTCTTAATTTTTGAATATTTAATTTCTTTTTTATAATATTCATCTGGTTCAATATTATTTAAACTACTTACATCAAAATTGTCATCCCTATTTTCTACGAAATTTATCAATTTGTTGAAATAAATCAAATCCTGTTTATCTATATCGATTTTATCTTTAGAACTTTCTATGTATAAATAATTTAGGCTATTTAATGGTTTCTTAGAAATAATATTCACTTTATTACTATCTTTTCTACTAAAAACTCTAGATCAAACTGTATTTATTCTCTTTTTGTAATGGTCATTTAATTTTTCAGTAAATATATTTTTAGAATACATAATATATTTAGCGACTGACTTATTAAGTTTCTTACTTTTACTTGATAAGTTCTCAATATCTAGAGGTCAATCATAAGGAATAACTGAAATACTTTTATCATCTCTTTTATATAACTGAATAGTATCTAAAATTAGTTTATCCTTATCTGCATAAGGAAGATGTTTGAATAAGAAAACATTAATAGGTATACCTACTCAATTTGTATGTGTTATTATAGTGTAATGTTCATCTGATGTTTTTATCATTTGATTTAAATTATTGAAAATAAATTTCTTATTTTTAAAATTCTTTTCTGTAATATTTGTAATATGTAAGTAAATATATTTATTGAATTTGTGAATTCTGTCTTTTTTTGTGAAGTTATGAACAAATCTATTTAAATTTTGCAAAATAATTTCTTTATTTTGATTTACTTTCTCAAATAAAATGTCATTAATGAACTCATCATTAGTATTTGTAGGATTGTATTTTGAAATTTTTTCATTCAGTAAATCAATATTTGATATTTTATTCGAAATGATATCTGTTATGACTTTGTAAAATCGTTTATGATCTATATCTTTTGTTTTGAATAGTAATCTCATTTCTTTAAACAAGACATCAAATAATTCGAAACCTATAAATCTATATGATAACTTATCATTATCTTTATTTATTAATCCTAATCTTTGCTTCACAAAATATAAAATAAATTTTACATCTTGAAAATAAATGAATTTCTTCAATTCTTTATTTACTCTTTCAATTTTATTATCAAATTCAGGTGATAATTCTTCATTCGTTAACTTCAGTACAAGGGTATTTGATGCATTAATCACATTACCTATTTGTCTTCTGCATAAATAAAGTTTGCTTAATTCTTTATCTTTCTTTAACTGAAGATGTCATTGTTGGCGTCTTTTTATATTTCTTTTAGAAATATTTGTTCTTTTTATTTTTGTCATATATTAAAATTATAATATTTTTTAATAAAATAAAAAAACACCATTAAAGGTGCTAAATATTCTTTGAAAACTGAATAGTTATTTTAATAATTCATTAAAATGTCTGAATACATCTTAATATACTTTTAAACCTATCAATTTATTAGTAATGGTCAGCTGAATGTATTACTACACTTACACTTCCATCCTATCAACCTCGTAGTCTACAAGGAATTTCAAGGGAATACTTATCTCTGAGGAGGCTTCCCACTTAGATGCTTTCAGCGGTTATCCCTTCCGTACTTAGCTACCCAGCTGTGCTTCTGGCGAAACAACTGGAACACCAGCGGTACGTCCACTCCGGTCCTCTCGTACTAAGAGCAGCTCTCATCAATATTCCAACGCCCACATCAGATAGGGACCGAACTGTCTCACGACGTTCTGAACCCAGCTCGCGTACCGCTTTAATTGGCGAACAGCCAAACCCTTGGAACCGACTCCAGCTCCAGGATGCGATGAGCCGACATCGAGGTGCCAAACCTTGCCGTCGATGTGATCTCTGGGCAAGATAAGCCTGTTATCCCCAGGGTAACTTTTATCCGTTGAGCGACTGCCGTTCCATGACGTACAGCCGGATCACTAAGTCCTGCTTTCGCACCTGCTCGACTTGTAGGTCTCGCAGTCAAGCACACTTCTACCTTTGCGCTCTTCATACGGTTTCTGACCGTATTGAGTGTACCTTTGAACGCCTCCGTTACCTTTTAGGAGGCGACCGCCCCAGTCAAACTACCCACCACGCACTGTCTCCCCACCGGATAACGGTGGCAGGTTAGAAACTCAACATACCAAGGGTGGTATTTCAAGGTTGACTACTCTAAGACTGGCGTCTTAGCATCACTGTCTCCCACCTATCCTACACATGTTAGGCCAAGTTTCAATACGAAGTTGTAGTAAAGCTCCATGGGGTCTTTTCGTCTTGATGCGGGTACCCAGCGTTTTCACTGGGACCATAATTTCACCGAGTCCAATGTTGAGACAGTTGAGAGATCATTGCGCCTTTCGTGCAGGTCAGTATTTAGCCGACAAGGAATTTCGCTACCTTAGGACCGTTATAGTTACGGCCGCCGTTCACCCGGGCTTCATTTCAATGCTTCGCGTAAAGCTAACAAATCCACTTAACCTTCGGGCACTGGGCAGGCTTCACCCCCTATACATCATCTTACGATTTAGCAGAGAGCTGTGTTTTTGATAAACAGTTGCCCCTCACAATTTACTGTGGCCAACTAAAAGTTGGCACCCCTTTCGCGAACTTACGGGGTTAATTTGCAGAGTTCCTTAACATTGGTTTTCTCGCTCGCCTTAGAATACTCATCTTGGGAACGTGTGTCCGTTCTCGGTACAGGTACCATTGACCTTAAAGTTTAGAAGCTTTTCTAGGAAGTATGAAATCACACAATTCGATGAAACCACCTATGCATCATAGCTCCCAGTTACAGAGTTCGCATTTAACTAAACTCCCCAGTTGCTACTTACCCCCAAATCCAATAATGGGTAGTGTTATCCTCCTTCGTCACTCCATCACAAATCAAGGTAGTACAGGAATATTAACCTGTTGTCCATCGGATACGCTTTTCAGCCTCTCCTTAGGTCCTGACTAACCCTGGGTGGACGAACCTTCCCCAGGAAACCTTTCCCAATAGGCGTTGAGGATTCTCACCTCAAATCGTTACTCATACCGGCATTCTCACTTCTTAACGCTTCACCAGTCCTCACGGTCTGACTTCACTGCGATAAGAACGCTCCTCTAACGTACTAAATGTACCCGTGGCTTCGGTATTGTGTTTTACTCCCGTTACATTATTGGCGCAAGATCTCTTGACTAGTGAGCTATTACGCACTCTTTAAAGGATGGCTGCTTCTAAGCCAACCTCCTAGTTGTTTATGAAATCTCACAACCTTTCTGACTTAACACAATTTTGGGACCTTAGCCGACGATCTGGGTTGTTGCCCTCGCGAGCCGGGACGTTAGCACCCCGGTTCCGACTGCATGATAATACACAATGATATTCGGAGTTTGATTATAGTCAGTACCGCTAGACGCGGCCATTCCATATTCAGTGCTCTACCATCAAAGTTTAACATCACACGCTAGCCCTAAAGCTATTTCGAGGAGAACCAGCTATCTCCAAGTTCGATTGGAATTTCTCCACTATTCACAAGTCATCCGGGCACTTTTCAGCGTACTACGGTTCGGCCCTCCACTTGGGGTTAACCAAGCTTCAGCCTGCTCATGAATAGATCACATGGTTTCGGGTATATATCAACATACTAAACGCCCTATTAAGACTTGATTTCTCTACGGCTCCGTTTTTATCTACTTAACCTCGCATGTTAACATAACTCGCCGGTCCATACTGCAAGATGTACGCCATCAGCCATTAACGGCCTCTGACTAATTGTAAGTAAGTGGTTTCAGATTCTATTTCACTCCCCTCCCGGGGTTCTTTTCACCTTTCCCTCACGGTACTAGTTCACTATCGGTGTCTGATTAGTATTTAGCCTTACCGGATGGTCCCGGCAGATTCAGACAGGGTTTCACGTGCCCGACCTACTCAGGATACTACTAAAAGACTTTGTTATTTCGCATACAGGAGTATCACCTTCTGTGCTTAGACTTTCCAATCTATTCTGCTATAACAAAATTTTGTAACTTTGTGTAAGTAGTCCTACAACCCCAATTAAAAATTGGTTTGGGCTCTTTCACGTTCGCTCGCCGCTACTGATGAAATCATTTTTTATTTTCTCTTCCTGTTGCTACTAAGATGTTTCAGTTCACAACGTGTCTCGCAAAAGGGACTATATATTCATCCCTCAGCAACTAGAACATTACTCTAGTTAGGTTTCCCCATTCGGAAATCCCCGTTTCGTAGCTTATATCCAGCTCCACGAGGCTTATCGCAGGTAATCACGTCCTTCATCGACTTCCAGACCCAAGGCATCCACCACAAACTCTTACTTATTTAAAAGTTGTAACAATATAACCTATTATTGTTGATGTATTCAAAGACATTTTAATAAATTATTATTTCTAATAATTCATAACTCGGTATCCAAAACAAATTGACTTTAATTTATTTTTGATGTCGTTGTTATATTAATATCTTTATAACTATTCAGTTTTCAAAGAACATTAGAGAGAAATTCTCTCAAAACTAGATATATCATGACAAAAATTATCGTAATAAAAAGATTTAGAATAGCAATATAAAATTGCTGATTGTACTCCGTAGAAAGGAGGTGATCCATCCCCACGTTCTCGTAGGGATACCTTGTTACGACTTCACCCCAGTCACCAGTCCTGCCTTAGGCGGTCGTCTCCGTAGTTGACATAACCGACTTCGGGCATTACCAGCTCCCATGGTGTGACGGGCGGTGTGTACAAGACCCGAGAACGTATTCACCGTAGCGTAGCTGATCTACGATTACTAGCGATTCCGACTTCATGTAGTCGAGTTGCAAACTACAATCCGAACTGAGAATGGTTTTTTGAGATTTGCTCCACGTCACCGTATTGCTTCTCTTTGTACCATCCATTGTAGCACGTGTGTTGCCCCACTCGTAAGAGGCATGATGATTTGACGTCGTCCCCACCTTCCTCCCAGTTACCCGGGCAGTTTCCTCGAATCATCTAACTAAGGACAAGGGTTGCGCTCGTTGCAGGACTTAACCGAACATCTCACGACACGAGCTGACGACAACCATGCACCATCTGTCATTCCGTTAACCTCCACTATATCTCTATAGCTTTGCGGAAGATGTCAAGAGTGGGTAAGGTTCTACGCGTATCTTCAAATTAAACCACATGCTCCACCGCTTGTGCGGATCCCCGTCAATTCCTTTAAGTTTCACTCTTGCGAGCATACTACTCAGGTGGATGATTTAATGCGTTAGCTGCGCCAATAGCTTCATCACTATTAGCTAATCATCATCGTTTACGGCGTGGACTACCAGGGTATCTAATCCTGTTTGCTCCCCACGCTTTCGTCTCTCAGTGTCAATATGCACCCAGTTAACTGCCTTCGCCATGTTGGTGTTCTTCCTTATATCTACGCATTTCACCGCTTCACAAGGAATTCCGTTAACCTCTATGCAATTCTAGCATGCCAGTATCCAACGCGATTTGGGGTTGAGCCCCAAGTTTTGACGTCAGACTTAACATACAACCTACAGACGCTTTACACCCAATAATTCCGGATAACGCTTGCAACCTATGTATTACCGCGGCTGCTGGCACATAGTTAGCCGTTGCTTTCTGATTTAGTACTGTCAAGATAATAGCATTTCCTCTACTATTTTTCATCCTAAATAACAGCAGTTTACAACCCAAAGGCCTTCATCCTGCACGCTGTGTCGCTCCATCAGAACTTTCGTCCATTGTGGAAAATTCCCTACTGCTGCCTCCCGTAGGAGTCTGGGCCGTATCTCAGTCCCAGTGTGACGGTTCAGTCTCTCAACCCCGTTAAACATCATAGCCTTGGTAGGCCATTACCCTACCAACTAGCTAATGTTACGCACCCCAATCCTTTAGTGGAGCTTTAAGGCTCCTTTTATATATAGAACATGCGTTCCATATAAGTATCCGGTATTAGCGATAATTTCTCATCGTTATCCCAATCTAAAGGGCATGTTAAGTACGTGTTACTCACCCATTCGCCGCTAAGTTCAAAGAACTTCGCTCGACATGCATGTATTAGGCACACAGCCAGCGTTCATCCTGAGCCAGGATCAAACTTCTCGAAAAAAATTGACTTGTCATGTCTTGTATATATCTAGTTTTCAAAGAACTTCTTCGCTATCAAAAGCATGAATATTATAACACTATTTTTTTTATTCAAAGTTTTTTTAAAAATTTTTTTCGAATTTTTTATTTGAACTTTTGATTTAAAAAATACTATCCACATCATAGTTTAATGGACAGTATTAAAGTTTTTATTATTTGTATATTTTTGAAATATCGGCAAACATCGAAGTTTCTTCATTGTATTTTCTTCTATTATTAGTGTCTAATAATTTATTATATGTTTTCTCTGTTATCAATTTATCATCATATAAAACTTTTAAATAGTATGCAATAACTTCGTCTGAAAAGAAATATTCATAATCATTATATAAAGAAATGATGTCTTTAATTTCATCATAAATATTCTTTCTTAATGATTCGGGGTATTTCATCTCTTTTGAATGTTCAGCAAATTCTTCTCTATCAACAATTTGCAATTCTTTATCTGGATAACATTTTATATCTAAATCATAATCAATAAATTTAAGCGTGTCATCTTCAAAAATTGGACGTGATGCAAGGTTTATATAATAATAAGAACCACTTTCTTTTAAAAGAACAATTGCATTGTACATTGAATCTTTCGGAATAAATCAAATTGCATTTTCTTTATATCTTCACCCATTTACATCTCTTTCATATTCAGCCACTTTAGTGTTTTTTAAAAATAAAACAATATGTCTCTTATTATGAAAAATTACTTTTACAGAATTTCATTGTCTATAAAGATGACCATTATGTTTATAAGCTTGAACATTAATCATTTGTCCAACTTTTAATTTAGAAAAATTTCATAGCATAAATTCCTTTCTGTTTACTTGTGAATATCTTAACTATGTAAATAATTTATGAAAATCTAATTTAACTTTGTTATCTATAGTTTTTATTATATTGTAAACATTTTCATTTTTTGTTGATCTTGCTGTTGTTACTCATCTATTTTCAGGAAGCGTTATTTCTTTTTCTATTAAAATTTCATTTTCTTCAGCAACATTATTGTTATTTAAATCTTTTCATAAATAAATAACTGAATTATTACTTGGTTTTATAATGAAATCTTCTGAAATATATGGAATAAATAAAGTGTTTGTATATTCATTTAATGAATTTGGATAAATTCTATTATTTAATTGTTCTTCTCTTTGCCGAGCTTGTTCTGATGTTAATGAATTTGATAATAATGCGCCTTTATCAAAAGATTTGTGGCCAAAAAAATTGAATGTATCTAAGTATTTGATTTTTGATGTTGCAGTAACTTGATTATTATCCGGATTAACGAAGACAAACCCTGTGTACTCATTTGAATCTAAGTAACCACTTAATTTGATTTTATGTTGATTTGCTTCATTATTTTTAATTTGCGAATGCTCTAAATCAATTCATTTTCATCCACTATTATCATAATATAGTTGTGAAATAGTTTTTCCATAACCCATTGCATCTAAAAATAATTTGTAAAAATCAACTGATTTATCTTGTTTTATTTTCTGAAGATTTAAATATTCAGTTTTAGTTCTATATCCTACTTGAGGTTGATATTCAGATAAAGCAAAAGGTGTTGTTGGTAGAAGAATTGAAGATTGATTTTTATAAGTTCTTGTTCTGTTTGAATTTTCTTGAATTGTCAAATCACCTTGTATGTATCATCCTTGTCTATATTGCGAATCAAAATTATTTAAGAAAACCTTACTCATATCATCTGCTAAAGATGTTGGTGAAATTGTGTAAGTTGTGGATGAAGATGTCTTATCAATATGAGCATAGCTAAAATAACTCATTGTAAAGATATCTTGACCTTTATTTCTTGAATCTTCTATAGCAGGACCAATTGGATTTGGTAAATTTATATTGAAGTAAGGTTCAAAACCGTATTTTAAATATTCTCTAGGAACTAATTCAGTCAATGAATAATAGTAGCGAATATTATTTGATGAAAGTCCAAACTTTGTATCAGGCGAATAATACAATTTTGAATGTTCATTTAATTTTTTATTAAGTTTAATGACATCAGGATTAGTTGGTGCTCCATTTGAAAGATCTCAAATATCTTTTGGACTGAAAACATTATGAATAAAACTATTCTTTTTATTATTATCTGCTCTTAATATTTCTCAAGCTTCATCAGAAATTTTTGATTTTAAAGTTACGTCATAGTTTAATAAATATTGAAATGAATTAACAAATGATTTATTTCAATATTGAATATAATGATGATTGTGTGGATCTTTAGTTGTTATTCCAGGGGAATAATAAATAACTGATGGATTAACTAAATCAGAATCATCATTTTCAAAGTTATAATATTTTGCAAGTACATCTTTTTTAAATGCAATTTCTGCATATGAGTTTGCTCAATGGTGCATATATTCGTGGAATGTTGTTTGCATCATATAAGCAATAATTTCATAAAGACTCATTCCTGATTCACAAAAAAAGAAACCATTAATAAAGATATTTTTAATATTTGGAATATATAATCCGTTTGCAGTATTATCTATTACACTAAAATTATTTATATTTATAGCTTCAAGATCAAAAACTTCAGTGCTGAATGGAATTTTTCTTTTAAATTCATGAGCATATAAAACTAAACCTTCAGGACCTAGTAAATATCTACGTTCGCTTTTATCTTCACTAACATAATATGCATAGTCTCTAAAAGTCACATTTGTGTACGGATCTATGTATTCAAAATAGTAGGTTCCATTAGTTTCTTCATATTCATGCACATTATTTTTTTCAGTTTCAAATCTATTTAATAATTGACCAACTTCATAATTACTTTTTGATGAAGTTTTCATAAATTCTTTATCGTTAATTGAGACTACATTAGAAGGTGCAATTGTAGGATGTGTGTAATTTGTAAATCTTAATTTAACTTTATTAACTTGTTTTTTATCACGATTTTCTGATGATTTAAAAATATCTAGAAAACTACATGAATTAGTCACAAGTGTTCCTAGACCTAAAATTGAACCAGTTAAAAATAATAAAGATTTACGTAATTTAGTCATATTTAAATCATACACTTTTTATCTTCAAATAAGATAAGAAGTGCTGTAATTATTTTTTTTCATAAATGTGAAAAATTTACTAGAAAATATTAAATTTTTGATAACTTAATCTCAAAAAGTTATAGAATAAAAGTGTAAGAAATCGGAGGTGCTTATGTACAAATACAAAGCAAAATTAGTAGCTAGTGGTGAAGTTATTGCACAAGCTAACACAATTGACGAACTAGAAGGTCAAATTAAAGGATTTCGCCGTGGTCAAAAACACGGATTACACACCAAGGGAAATGAAAAAATTGAAATATTCCATATAGAAAGAAACAATTTGGAAGGTAAATCACATTCTAAAGAAGTTTCAGTTAAAGTTGTTTAATTTATTAAATAGAATTTATATATTAGTTTTATAGATATGTACCACCAATTTTTGGTGGTTTTTATTTAAAAAACTCTAATTGCTATATAATAAAAAGAAAATTATAAGGAGTTAAAATGTCAAAACCTAGATTAGAAGATAATTTTTATGAATACGTTAATTATGAATGATTAAATACAGCTACAATTCCATCAGATAGATCATCAATGTCAGCATTCGGTGAATTAGATATCAAATTAGAAAAATTACTTAAAGACTTAACAGTTCAGTGAGCTAATGGTCAAAAAGAATTATCTAATGATCCTATGATGAAGCAGTATGTTGAATTTTACAAAATGATTATTGATAAAGATAAGAGAAAAGAAATCGGAATAAAACCGGCTAAAGATTTTCTTAAAAATATTGAAGAATTAGAATCATTTGAACAACTTGCTTCAAATTTTGATTACTTTAATAATAGATATGTATCTTTACCTTTATCTTTTGGTGTTGCAGAAGATTTTAAAAATAATAAATTACAAGTTTTATGACTTGATGAATTTAGCTTAATTTTACCTTCAAAAGAAACATATGAAAATGAACAAGAAGCAAATAGATTAATGACTGTATGAATTAATATGGTTTTTGATTTATTACAAAAATACGGATTTAACGAAAGAAAATCAAATGATTTAATTAATAAAGCTATTGCTTTTGATTTAAAAATTAAAGATTATGTTCTTTCAGATGTTCAAAAGGCTGATTATGTTTCATTATACAACCCTAAAGAAATCTTATGATATACCGATAAAAGTTCAATTTTTAATATTCCAAACATTGCAGAGCAATTAGTAGGTCAAAAAGTTGAAATGATACCTTGTTCAAACGTTAAATTTATTGAAAACTTAAACAATATTTTTAATAGTGAAACGTTCGAAGAATATAAAGCATTATTCTTTATTAAAAACTTAATTTTTGCAGCTTCATATTTAGATGAAGAAACAAGAATTAAAGCAACAGAATTTAAAAATGCAATTTACTCAATCCAAAAACCAAGAGATTTAGAAATGTTTGCTTATGATTTAGCTACTAAATATTTCAAAGAACCGTTAGGTATGTACTATGCAAAACATTTCTTTGGAGAGAAAGCTAAAAAAGATGTAGAACATATGGTTGCTAATATGATTGAAGTCTATAAAAAAAACTTAGAAGAAAACACATGATTATCAAAAGAAACAATTAAAAAAGCAATTACTAAATTGAACAAATTAGGTGTTATGGTTGGATATCCAGAAATCATCAAGCCATTTTACAAAGATTTTATTGTTAAGACCTATAAACAAGGTTCAAACATTTTAGAAAATGTTTTATTTTTTGAATCAATTAAGACTCAATATAACTTATCACAATACAATCAATTAAAGAATGATAAGTATTGAGCAATGTCTCCTGCAGAAATTAATGCTTACTTTAATCCATTTGCAAATCACATTGTTTTCCCTGCAGCAATTTTACAAGCTCCTTATTATGATATTAATCAATCTTCATCTGCAAATTATGGAGGAATTGGAGCAGTTATTGCTCACGAAATATCACACGCATTTGACAACAACGGTTCACAATTTGATGAAAACGGAAGCTTAAACAACTGATGAACTGATGAAGATAGAGTAAAATTTGACGAAAAAATTGCAGCTGTTATTAAGTTATATGATGGTAAAGAAACTAAATATGGAAAAGTTAATGGAAAACTAACAGTTTCTGAAAATATTGCTGATATCGGTGGAGTTTCATGTGCCTTTGAAGCTGCTAAACTTGAAAATGATTTTAATCCAAAAAACTTCTTCGAAAACTGAGCTAGAGTTTGAAGAATGATTATCACAGAAGGAAGCGCAAAAAGAAGATTGGAATCTGACGTTCACTCACCTTCAGAAATACGTGGAAATGTTGTTTTATTAAACAATCCAGATTTCACAAAAACTTATAACTTAAATGAAAATGATCAAATGTTTTTACCTGAAGAAGAACAAATCAAAATTTGATAGATAACTAAATTGAAAAATATAAACCTCAATATAACGAACACATTTTTTAGTGATAGTTATATTGAGGTTTTTCATAATTATTTTAATAATTTCAGTTTGATTTTACTCTCCTGAAATTGTTTCTGTTAATAAACCATTTACTAATATACATTTTATTAATTCGCACTTTTCTTTTGTTAAGAGATTGCTTTCTGTTTTGGCAAGTGCCCTAACATATAAAATATTACTTCCTTCCAGTTAATGAGTAACTCATTTTGCACACTCAACATTTGTATTAGTTCCAGCACTAAAGTAAAATCATCTCTTTGTTTAACAATTGGAAAATTCATAATGTATCTTAAGTTTCTATACATTGACTTGTTCAAGGCTTCAAAATCAAAGATGTCAACTAATTCACTCTTAATATCATATAATGACTTGTTTTTCATAAAATTACTGTATTTTGTAATCAAAATTTTTCGAGTCTCATGATAAAGCAACTCTTAACTTATTTTTATTTTTTGCAAATTCTAAGATATCTGATTTTACAACCGATGAAAACACATTATATTCTTTTGAGAAAAAATTTCTCATAAACACCCGAGTGATCATTCTTTTCTGATGTTTTATAGAATTTTATTGTATAACCAGTAAGATCTCCAGGGATTTTAACAGTTTCTACTCCTTTTTTATTATTATTGTTAGGGATCTTTACTCATTTTCTATTTTCTATTGTGTCTTTAAGTGTTTTATATTTAATTGACACAAAATCTGAAATTGTATATTCATTATTAGCATGATATGGTTCATATTCTCCTCCATTAAATGTCTCAAGACTCTTAAAATTATCTATAGAAAATGAATAACTTTATCAACTATTTTAATTTTTTTAACTATTCTTGCAACTAATTACTTAATAGTTCAAATTTGAGAAAAATTACTAAATTAATGAGGTGATTATGAAAAAATTTTAGTCTGTTTAATAATTTTTATGAAGTTAATGTTTTGTTGCAGTTTTTTTACTCCTTCATGCAAGACTGATAACCCTCAATTAAAAAAAAATGAATAAGAAAAGCCATAATACAAATTCTTATAAAACAACAAATAGTTTATTGAATCAAAAATATTTAAGTAATTTTTCTCCGTTATTAATTAATAATAAAATTTTGCTTGGTTCAGGAAAAATGAATTGAGAAAATATCAAACTTGACAAAAATAATCAAATTAACCTTAATGTTCAGCATGAAGATATGATGGATAATGTATTTAAAGTTTCATTTCATAACTATAACCCTCATAACAGAATGAACTCACAATCTAAATATATGATTCATTCAGGTACTATCAGTTTATTTGATTATCATCTTGATGATAATGGTGAAATTGAAAAATTGTATTTCGTAACAAATGCTCATGTTCTAAATAACTTTGTAAAGAACAATACTGATGGGTCAATATTTTCAAATATTATCAGTGATAATCAATTATTAAATGATGAAAGTAACCCTATAACTTCTCAAGTTCAAATTTCAAAGTTGCACTTTGATACGAATAAAAACCAAGAAATTAAGCAAATTTTCAACTTTAATCCTAGTGATTTTAAAATTGTATATTTGGCATTAGATTTTTTAGAGTCAAGTCCTAAAAATTACATCCATGATATGGGCAATGTTGAAGAAATGATTGATTTTGGTATATTGGAATTAGATTTGAAAAATATTCGTAATAAAAGTAATTCAATTTTTGAATACTCTAAAAATGAAAATTTAATCAGTTGTAAAAATATGACGTTTAATGAATGATTAGGTAAATTTATTAATATTAAAAAAATTAACACAATATCATCAAATAATATTTTGGAAAATCATGAATTTTTCTCAATAGGTTACCACAATAAGGAAAATGAGTTTACTTTTAATAATTCAAATAATTTAAATCACTCAGAGCAATTTCGTTTTTTAGAAAACTATCCCGGTTTTGTTGATATTTTGCTTAACTTTAGGTACATAAGTAATTTAAATAATTTTAAGTATGTAAATAAATCTGTTTTCAAAACAAATAAATTTGTTAATTATGGTTTAAGATTCGTAATAAATAATTATCAACCATATTACGGTTCATCAGGATCTCCGGTTGTTAATCAAAATAACCAATTACTTGGTTTAATGTTCGCTACATATGATGTTGATTTTAAAAATAAAGCGTCAATATCTTGTCTATTAAGATCGCCTAAATTAGATTATTCACATAACTTTGGATCATACAACATAGAACCATATGATTTAGTTTATGGAGGATATCAAAATCAAAAATCATCATATAAAGATGCGATTAGAAATTTATATGGAGACAATTATAAAACTTGGTTAATAAAATAACCAGGTATTAATCTGGCTAAATAAATTATTTATCAATATTTGTTTTTAAAACCGATAAGAAAGCTTCTTGTGGCACTTCGATAGAACCTAGTTTTTTCATACGTTTCTTACCTTCTTTTTGTTTTTTAAGTAATTTTTGTCTTCTTGTTACATCCCCACCATAAAGTTTTGCAGTAACATCTTTTCTATAAGCTTTAATTGTTTCTCTTGCAATAATTTTTCCACCAATAGTAGCTTGCACAGGTACTTCGAAGTTTTGCCTAGGTATTGCATCCTTGAGTTTTATACACAACTCTCTAGCTGCTTCATATGCTTTTTCTCTATGAGTGATTATTGAGAATGCATCAACTTTATCACCATTTAATAAGATGTCAACTTTAACTAAATCTGAAGGTCTATATCCAATTCACTCATATTCAAATGAGGCATAACCTTTTGTAGTTGATTTTAATCTATCAAAAAAATCAAAAACAGTTTCAGCTAATGGTAATTCATAAATTATTCTAGTTCTTCTAGAGTCAACTGTCTCTAAAGTTTTATAAATACCTCTTTTATTTTGACAAAGTTCCATAACATTGCCAATATATTCGTTTGGTACAAAAATACTTGCTTCAACATATGGTTCTTCTATTTGTTCTATAAAAGTTCTATCAGGGAATAAAGTAGGGTTAGAAATGTATTCAATTTCTCCTTTTGTAGTAGTTACCTTGTACTCAACACTTGGGCTTGTTGCAATAATTCCAACTTTATATTCTCTATCAAGTCTTTCTTGAAGAATTTCCATATGCAACATTCCTAAGAAACCAACTCTAAATCCAAACCCTAATGCTTTTGATGTTTCTTGTTCTCATGTGATTGATGAGTCTGATAATGAAATTTTTTCTAAACTTTCCTTAAGATCCATGTAATCTTTTGTGTCAATTGGGTAAAAACCAGTAAATACAACAGGTTTCATTTTTTTGTAACCTGGAAGAGCTTGTTTTGTTGGATCAGAAATTAAAGTGATTGTATCCCCAACGTTAACTTCTTTTGCATCTCTAATTGCTGCTGAAACTCATCCAACTTCTCCTGCAACTAATTTGTCTTTTTTGGTTTCATTTGGATTTTTAATACCTAAGTCAATAACATGATACTCATTTTCTGCATCCTGTCTTGACATAAATTTAAACTTATCTCCTGTTTTAAGCTTGCCTTCGAATACTCTAATAAACATAACAACTCCACGATAGGGATCAAAGTAACTATCAAAAATCAATGCTTTTAAAGGTTTATTATCATCTGCATTTTTAGGTGCTGGGATATATTCAACAATCGCATCAAGCAATTGATGAACACCTTGACCTGTTTTTGCAGACACCAAAATAGCATTATCAGTTGGTATACCAATAACTTCTTCTATTTCTTTTTTGACACCTTCAACATCAGCACTTGGTAGATCGATTTTATTTATAACAGGTAAGATTTCTAAATTATTTTCAATCGCTAAATAAACATTAGCTAAAGTTTGAGCCTCAATACCTTGTGTTGCATCCACAAGCAATAAAGCTCCCTCAGAAGCTGCAAGGGATCTAGAAACTTCATAATTAAAATCAACGTGTCCAGGTGTATCAATTAAATGAAAAATATAGTCTTTATACTTGATTTGAACTGCATTTAGTTTAATTGTAATACCACGTTCCTTTTCAAGATCCATTGAATCTAAAAATTGAGCAGTTAACTCTCTTGTGTCTACTGTATTCGTGTATTCTAAAATACGGTCAGCTAAAGTACTCTTACCGTGATCTATGTGAGCTATTATTGAGAAATTACGAATTTTACTTTTTTTCATAGTTCTTTAAATTATAGATGAAAAATTTTTTCATTTTTTGAATTTTTATCTTATAATAATACTAGTGCTTTATCCTTGAACTTGATTCGGATAAAGAATGTGATGTCCATAAAACATCCTTCTTGTGTTAAATTATTAAACACCTGTCACTAAATAATTTTATGTAAAACACATAATCATTATTATGCCTTACATAAATTCGCCACAGCTTCTAGTTGTGGTTTTTATTTCAGAATTCACCGAATAAAGAGTGTAACTAGAGAAAAAATACTTAATTTTTCACAAAATGTGAAAAAAATAAGAAAAAATTACATATTTATTACATAATATTTGAAAAATGTGCTTAAATTTAAGTAGATAAATTAATTTTCAGGAGATGATTATTATGAAAAAATTAAAAACTTTACTTATGAGTATTGCTGGATTATCAGCTATTGTGGCACCAGCCGTGGCAGTGTCATGTAAAGACACTAAAAACCCAGAGCAACCTGGTGACACAAACACAGGTTCACCTGTGCAAGCTGACCCAGAAATTGCTGAATTAGATAGAATCGGTGAAAGATTAGCGGCTAAAGGATCTGAATTATTCACATTCTTACCAGAAAAAAGACAAGCTGTTATTGACAAATTAACAAAAGGTGAAGTAAGAAAAAGACAATTATTCTTCTCTAACTATAATGCTCAATTAGCAACAGGTGCCGGTAGAGATTACAATGTTACAGAACCTTCAGCAGAAATTAAGGCTGTTAACAGTGAAAAAGAAATTCGATTTATCAAAAATGGTTACATGATTGCTAATGATGTAAAACCTGAATACGAAAACAAACAAGGTATTCAAGGGGCAAGTGGATGACTTAACACAGTTTACAATGATTCGCAAGGAACAGTTACAATTAAATTCAAAGTTGCTAAATATGTTGATGATGCAACACCAGTTAAGAGTTCATCAAAAGCATTTGAAGTTACATTAAAACTCCCAGCTGCTCCAGCCGCTACTGCAGATTCAGCAGATAAACCAGCTTAATAATTTTTACATAGATTTTATACAACACTAAATCAATTAGATTAGTGTTGTATTTTATGCTTTTGCAAAAAGAAAAACACACATTTTTTATTCTTATAGACTAGGACAAGAAAAGTAGACAGAAAATAAAAAACTGTCTGCTTTTTGTTTACAATAAGAGAAAGGATTTTACAAATGGCTAAACAATTGAAACATTATGAATGATTAGATCTATTCAAATGAATAGAAAATTGAGAATACACAAATCAATATGAATACAAATTTGCATCTTATATTTCAGAAAAATATAATAAGGATTACTTTAAAGAAAATGTTAGACGTAGAATTTGAAATAAATTTAAGGAATATCAAAAAGATGAAACTGTAATATTTTCAAAAACAGGAACGGCTCCTAAAAAAGGGAAGGGTTCTGGAAGGCCTAAAAAGAAACCTATTGAAACAGATGATTCAATGATTGAAGAAATGACTGATGAGCAAAAGAATGAATTCATAAAAATTATGATTGAAATTTTCAGAGATAATAAAATGGAAATTGATTGAAGCAAAATCAAGAAATCATCTTCTGTTACAAATAAACAATTTATATATTTTTTAGGAATACCAAAATCTACTTTTTATAAGAAAATTTCGCAATTAGACAAAGAAGTCTCTCAAAATTCTGAAAATGAAGAATTACATTCAATTGTCAAAAAGGCCTTTTATGAAAATAAAGGTCGTTTTGGTCGTTGAAGATTGAGTGTTTATATACTAAAAGTATATAAAATGGACATAAATTACAGGACATTAGGAAGAATAATGAAGAAATTAAATCTAATTTGTGTAGTTAGGCCAAAACGTAAAGTCAGAGAAATCAAGAATACAAATGTTAAGATTAAAGATCTTGTAAATAGAGATTACAATGGAATTACAAATAATATTATTGCGACAGATGTTTCATATATAAAAGCACCAAACGATATAGATGAAAACCACGTTTATCTTTCAGTTGCAATACATCATAAAACAAAGAAAATTTTAAATTGAAACTTATCAAGAAGAAATGACACAGATTTAGTTATTTCACACATCAAGGATATCAAGTTTAAAAAAACCTTGAATCCTTCATTCCGATCACGGATTTCAATATTCATCATCTAAATATCTCGATGTAGTTGTCAAAAACAATGGTAATGTATCTATGGGTAGGGTCGGAAATTCATTAGATAATAGGGAAGTTGAATATTTCTTTTCAAACATCAAATCTGAGTGTTTAAACTTTGTAAATTACAAAACAATTTGCTTTGATAAACTCAAAAACATTATCAAAGATTACATTGAATGATATAACAATGAAAGATTTCAATTTGTGTTAAATTGAAAAACACCTCAACAATGTTGAGATGTTTTGAGTTTTTTATAAATTGTCTATAAGACTTGTCCTAGTTTATTAATAGAACTAAAAATAAGTGTTTTATTAATTGTGATAAAAAGGGTAAATTTATTGACTAAGTAATTTTTCTTCAGCACTGATAATTGATAATGCTTCTTGCAATATTTGTTTTTCATCTTTATCATTTGTGTCTATGACATAGTACTTAAGGTTGTATTTTGAAGTTATCTCTTTAAAGATTTTTAAATAGTTAGAATGTAAATTTTTAAAATATTCGTAATTAGAATCAAAATTCTGCACTTCTGATTCTCTATTTCTTGCAAACAATCTTTTCTTAAATGTTTCAAAATCTACATCCAAGAAAATTGCAAAATGTGGCATTTCATCTTCAGTTACTAACTTTTCAAACATAGCATCATAAGCCTGTAAATATTTTTCACTTTTTGCCGATAATATCAACTTAGCAAAAATATAATGTTCTAATGCAAATCTATCAACAAAAATGTGATCTTTTTTAATATTTGAATTTGATTGATTGTATTCATATAATAATTTTGCAAATTTATCTGAATGATTTTCAGCTATATAAGATTGAAAACTAATTGTTAAATTTGGTTTGTTTTCATACAATCAATTTAAGAAAGTGTTGAAAACATCATCGGATTCTTCAAATTCTCTTAATATTTTTGAAGTAGGAAACTCTTTTTGTAAGTTTTTAACTAAAGAACTTTTTCCTGCAGCAATCATTCCACTTATGCCTATAACCATAAATACCTCACTTTAATAAATTTGGATAAAAAATCAACTCAATTAATTTAATGAGTTGAATTTACTTAAAATTATTATTACTATTTAACTAAATCTACATCATATAATGTATTAACTGATTTACACATTTTGTTAAGAGTTTTAAACTCTTGTTTAAACTCTTCTAACTGCATAAACTTTTCATAATCTAATCTTGTAGATCATCTTTCTAAAACAATTACTACTCCCTCAGGATCGACAGAATATTCGAATGATAAGTTTTCTTCTTTCATTCTTGTTTTTTTAGTTAATATAAATAAATAATCAATAAATCCTTTTAACTTTTCTGGATTTATTACATATCTTGATGCTTTGGCAAAAATCAAAATCGCCTCCTTAATAAGATCAAGTTATTTTTTTAAACGAGCAAAGAGCATATACTCATTCCCTTGATTAATATTATCAAATTTTTGATAATCTTCTATTAAATCAATAGAAAAACTATCAAAACCTAATGCAGTTGCTACTTCTTTTGTTTTCTCTTTTAATACAACTGATAAATAAGTTGATACTGCATAAATACCATTTAGAAGTCTTACTAAAATTTGCTCTAATCTTGGTAAATCTTCTTTTAATTTTCACGGTTCTGTTAAATCAACATATTTATTTAAGTCGCTTGATAAATTAATAGCAACTTTTAATGCTTTGTCAATTTCTAAATTGTTAAAATATTTTTTGTACTCGAAGATAGAATTTCTGATTTTCAAGTCTATGTTCAAGTTATTTTGATCTTTTGATGACTTATATTTTAAAGGACCTAAAAAACTATTTGATTTCATTTTTAAAGTTCTTGAAACTAAGTTTCCATAATTATTAATTAATTCAGAGTTAATCACATCAATAAATCTATCTTCATCTCAAACACCATCTTCTCCTAATGTGATTTGTGATGTTAAATAGTATTTAATCATTTCTTTATCGTATTTAGCTAATAAATCATATGGATCAACTACATTATTTTTTGATTTTGACATTTTTCCTGTTGGTGTAACTAATCAACCGTGCGCTTGAATTCTTGTAGGTTGTTTTAAGTTAAGCGCTTTAAGGAAAATAGGTCAATAAATCATATGGAATCTTGCGATTTCTTTACCAATTAAGTGAATAACTTCTGAGTCTTTGCTTGCTCAAAATTTCATAAACTCATCTGGTTGTTGTTTGTTTTTTACATCATACCCTAAAGCAGTTATATAGTTGCACAATGCATCTAATCAAACATAAAGTGTATGTGTTTGATCTTCATCAATTTTGATACCTCAGTCAATGTTAGTTCTTGTAACTGATAAATCTTCTAGTCCTTTAAGTAAGAAATTATTTTTAATCTCATTGATGATTTTGTTAGGTGCTAAAAATCCTATATTACCATCAATATACTCAACTAATCATTTTGCAAACTCATTCATTTTGAAAAAATATGAATCTTCTGAAACTAAAATTAGCTTGTGACCACTTGTCGGATGATAATATCCATCTTCTTTTTTAACTGCTTGTGTTTCTGTTAAAAACTCTTCATCTGAAACTGAGTATAAACCATTGTATTGCCCTTTATAAATAAAACCTTTTTCTAAAAAATAAGAGAAAATGTGTTTTACTGAATCTTTATGGAATTGTGATGATGTCCTTGAAAAGAAATCGTATTCTATTCCAAAATCAAGTCACATTTGTTTATATTTAGCAACTAAATTGTCAACAAATTCTTGTGGATTTACGTTTTGCTCAGCAGCTTTTTGTTGAATTTTTAAACCGTGTTCATCGCTGCCTGTAAGCATTTTAACTTCATAACCAAGTAGTTTTTTATAATTAGCTAAAACTCAAGCAACTGTAGTTGTGTATAAGTGTCCGATGTGTAAATTTCCACTTGCATAATAAATAGGTGTTGTTATATAACTTGTTTTTTTATTCATCTTCTCCTCCACTTTTATAGGTCTATAAAGTTTTTTAATTTCAGGTAAATAATCGTGATTATTTTTGTCGCTATTATCATGAAGATATAAGTTAGGTAAGAAATGAACACCTCAACCTGTCTGATATCTTGCTTCAAGTAAAATAAATTTAGGTTTATCGTCTATTCTAGGATAAATAAGTTGAACTCTTTTCGGCTCAAATTTATATTTTCTTAATAATTCAAAAGCATCAACCATTCTTTCAACAGGTAATACTAGTGATAAAAAACCTTTTTGCTCTATTATTTTAGAAGAACCTAAAATTAATTGTTCTAAATTTAAATGAATTTCGTGCGTTGCAATTAGTTTTTCTTGCGAAATGTTATTTTTAACTTTTGTTTTATCATAAGGATAAAAAGGTGGATTACAGAAAATAATTTGATATTTCTTTTGTGCATTCTTTGTGTGTTGTTTGTAAAAATCATTAAAGTCTTGGTTAATAATATGAATTTGATTTTCCATATTATTAATCTTCACATTTTCTTTTGCTAACTCTGCTGCTTTTTTTTGAATTTCAATTGCATCAATTTTTAATTTATCATATCTAGAAGCAACAAAAATTGATAAAGCACCATTATTAGCACCTATTTCAAGTGCTCTAGTACTTTTTTTATTTAAATAAATAAAATTACCAAGCATAATGGTGTCAACTGAATAATTAAACATATCTTTATCTTGTTTGATTACTAATCCAGCATCGAAACCTAATGAATTTTCCTCTAAATTTCTATTTTTATTTTTCATTTTTATCCTTTAATAAATATTTTTAATTATATTAAATAAGTTGTATAAAAGATAACTTTTCATTATAAAAGCGCATAGCTTTTTATTAGCTTTGCGCTATTGTTTTATTTTTTGAAATTTTTTCTTGGTTTTGAAAATCTTGCTTATTTTTAGAAGCTCTTTCAGCTTCTTCTTTTTGCTTTTTAGCTAATCAAGCTTCGTATAAATCAGCTAATACACAAGTAACTTTACCTTCAACTAAATCAACTTCTGTAACAATTACATCTACAAAATCACCAATTGTAAATTTTCTATCTTTAGAAATCAATTTAGTTAAGTTTTCATTAGCTTCATATTCTCCATCAATCAATGTTGACTTATGAACTAGTCCACTAGCTTTAAAGTCAAATTCAACAAAGAAACCAAAGTTAAGCACACTTAAAATTTGAACTCTAAATGATGAACCGATTTTATTTTTTAAGAATTCAGCAAACTTAAGATCATTAACATTTCTTTCAATTTGAACTGCCTTTTGTTCTGATTTAGTATTTAAATCAGCAAATACAGGTAAGTTTAATCTAAACTCTTCAAGTTTTTTAGTTTGTTTATTAATAATAAAATCTCTAATTATTCTATGAATTATTAAATCTGGGTATCTTCTAATCGGACTTGTAAAATGACAATAATATTCACTTGCTAATCCAAAGTGTCCAATGTTTACATCTGAATAAATTGCTTTTTGCATTGAACGCAAGAACATTAATTTAATAAAATCATCATCTCTTTCAGTTTTAACTTTATTAACAAAATCTGCAAATATTTTAGGAGTAATTGAGTTTGCTTTAAGTTTTGATGCGTCTATTGAAACTGCTGCTAAAGAGTTTTGTAGTAATTGAATTTTATCTTCATCCGGTGCTTCGTGAACACGATATAAAACAGGTAACTTAGCATTAAAAAGATATTTAGCAACTGTTTCATTTGCTCTAACCATAAAGTCTTCAATTAAAACTTCGCTAAATCCACGTTTATTAATCACGATTTGTTCAACTCTACCATATTGATCAAGTTTAATTTTAGGTTCATCAATATCAAAATCAACATATCCTTCTTTGATCTTGCAATCGTGAATAATTAAACTTAATTCTTTAGCTACATTAAGCATTTGTTTTAATTTAGTTACATTTTCTTGGTTTGGATGATCTTCATTAATTTCACCTGTATTGTAGTATTTATCAACTTGTTTATATGTTAATCTAAATTTGCTTTCAATAATACCTTGTGAAATATCTGCTCTAACTGTATTTCCATTTTTATCAATTTCCATTTCGCAAGCTAAAACAAATCTTTTTACATTTGGATTAAGTGAACAAATTCCATTTGATAATTCAACAGGCAACATCGGAATAACTCTGTCAACTAAATAAATACTTGTCCCTCTATTTAAGGCTTCTTGGTTAATGAATGAACCTTCTTTAACATAATGAGAAACATCAGCTATATAAACTCCAAGGAAATAATTTCCATTATCTAACTTTTTAACTGTAATTGCATCATCGAAATCTTTTGTATCATCACCGTCGATTGTTACAATCATTTCGTTTGTAAAATCACGTCTATTTGTTTGGTCTTCATTATCAATTGTTTCAGGAATTAATTTAATTTCATCTTCAGTATTTTCAGGGAAAGCTGATGGAACTTTAATTTGTTCTAAGTATGATTTAACAAAAACCATCGGGTCAGCTTCGTTTGTAATAACTCTTTCAACACTTATTGTTATGAATTTGTCTTCGTAAGCTAAAACTTTAGTTAAAACTAAGTCATTTAATTTGTTTGGAACACTTGAAGGAATTAATTTAAATTTGACGCTTTTAAATCTAGCATCAATAGGCGCAAATGATTTAACACCATTTTTTTCTTTTATAAATCCAACAAAACTTTCACTGTTTCTTTGAATAATCTGTGTAACTACACCATCTTTTAATTCTTCATCACCTTTTTGAAGTTTGTAAACATTAAGCTTAACTTCATCACCATTAATAGCTCCATTAAAATTAAAAGTTTTTACATAAACACTTTTTTTAGTTCCTTCTTCTTCGTTGATGTCATAATCAACAAATCCAAAGTTACCTTTTGTAGCAACTTTTAAAATTCCTGTAATTGTTTCTTCTAGTTCAGGTGAATAATATTCATCATTATTATTTCTAAAAACTAAATATTCAGATTGCAAATCTGAAATAGCTTTAGTTAAGTCTTTATTATTTCTCAATGAAACTTTAAAATGTTTTGCAATGTCTAAAAATGACCTTGACTTATATTTTCTAATGTAATTTAATATTTCTTGTTTTTGCATACTTTTATTTTTTCAGTACTATTCTTAAAACAACTGAAGCAATAATTAAAATTGCTCCTAAAACTATCATTGAGTATTTTAAGAATTTCTTAACTCCTCTTTCTTTTGAATTTTTAAATAACTCCAAGTCTCCTGAACCAACTAATGCTCCTGAAAAACCATTTGAATCAGGCGACATTAAAAATGAAACGAAGACAATTAGAATTCCAACCATTATCAATATAACTGTTAAAAATGTTGACATTATTACTCCCAATATTTACTTAGTTTAATATAAGTTAGATTAATATTTTAAATAATACCACAATATCTATTTTTTGTGCTTTACTGATATAACTATATGCTAGATAAAAATGATTTTTTAATAATAAAAATAATAAAGTTTAATAAAATTAAAATAATTATGAAAAAACTAGTTAAAAAATTCTTATTAACAATGCCGGTTGTAATATCTGCTACATTACCAATTATTGCACTTTCTTGCAACAATCAACAAAAAGAGGATCAAAATTTAAAATCATTTAAAGGTGACTACTTAAAAACAGCGAATGTTTTATTTAACAATATTGTTAATACAGCTCAAAAATGATTAAATATCATTGAAAATGATTCTGCAGCTAATGAAAGATTAAATAATTTCTTTAGTCAAAATGAAAATGCTAAAGACACGGTTATTTATGTTTTAAAATCAGATCCAGAATCGTTTAAAAACAACATTATTGACTCAAACTTAAAATGAATTGAACAAATTATTAATGGTGAAATCCAAAATACTTATGAATACTTTAATGAAGTTTCAAAAATCACATGAGCTGTAACTCCACAGTTTCTTAACGGTATTCTTTCTACATTTATTAGATTCATGCCTGAAAGTGAAGAAATTCAACAATTAATGAAATCTGACTTTAGTAAGTTAGTTGGATACTTATTTTATTCAAATAGTAAAGTTGAAATCATTAAAAATTACATTCTAATGAATGAGAGTGAAAATAGAGCTAATAAAATTAAATCATTAACAAATGATTCTACACTTAAAAATTCAGTTGATCAATATTTATTATCAAATCAAAATATTATTGCTGAGTATAAAAAATTAAATGATGCACAAAACTATGCATATGATTCAATCACTTCATTATCTGAAGAGAAAATCAGAGAAATGTCTGATGAATATTTAAAATTCCAAAAACAATTTATGAGTTTTAGAGAGCAGTTTAATGTCCCATATCTTGAATTAACACAACCAGAAAGTTTGCTAAATAAACAATTTAACTCATTAATTGTTCCTAACTTTGCAAAAATACTAAATACAAACGAAATTGGTAAACCTATTCTTGACGAAAATGGTAAGGAGAATTACAAAAACCAAGCAACAGCATATGATAGATTATTAGATAAATACAAAAATAACCAAGAAATTAAAGCTCTTATTGAAAAAATCAAAGCTAAAAACTTAAAAGAAAAAGTAACAATTGAAAATCCAAGTGTATTAAATGATCTTACAAACGGAAAAATGTTGCCTTTATCAATTTCGTTCACAACTAATTGAAATCAATCTTTCAAATTTGGTTCTGTAATTTACTCAAAAAACAAGGAAACAAATTCATTTGATAAATTAAATCTTGAAGAAAAAATTACACAAGGTTCAAAATTAGTTTCATCAATGATTAATGACTGAAATGCTGATCATATTTTAAAATTATCACTACCTATTGAAATTATTAATTATTGAGGAGTTTTCAACCCTAATGAAGCTAATACAAAGATAAATAAACAATCAAGCGATGAAAATATTAGTGAATTAACAAAACTAACTGACTATATTACATTAGGATTTAACTCCGTTCAACCAATTGAATATAAGATTAAAGAAGAAACTAATGGCAACAACAAATACAATTTATTGCAAATCGGAGTTGTTAGAAATTCATTATTTGCCGGGAGACATTACAAAGATTTTTGAGATACATTCTTCTTAACTACATCATATGAATACTTAATTGATAAAAATGCTGTTAAACTTTCTGAGCAAGGAATTAATCTTAATGCTTCATTTGACTTATATATAACATTGAGTGATGAAATTTATGAAAACCAAATTAAACCATTAATTATTAACCAAATGTCTGATGAAGAACTTGCGAAAGTATCTGAATTAAAAGCTAAAATTTCAGCACTTGAAGATAAAGAAATCACAATAGCAGATGATGATAAGGTAATGATTTCTAAATTTGGTTATATGTATAGATTTAAAGATGTAACTGATGAAAAATATCCAACTCAAGCTATTCCTGTTGATCAAATTCCATCTGCATTACCTCAAAAATACTTAATTGATGCAATTAACAATTACATTAATGTATCAACAAAAGGTTCAGAATACATTTTTTCTTATGAAAGTGAAATCTCAAATTACACATCTAGAATTGATACATACAAAAAACAAGTAATTGCACCTGCTGAAGAGAAACTTGCTACGTCACAAGAAGAAGAAGAAAAACAAAAATTAAGAGAACAAATCGAGCTTTTCAAAGCTGAAGTAGATAAATTAGAAGGGCAAAAAGAAGAAGCAACAACAAGATTAGATGCTGCTAAAGTAGAAAAAGAAAAATGAAATATTTTTGACACCGATAAAGTTGCATACTTCAAAAACAAATTAACTGAATTAACTGATCCAAAAATTGCTAACCCTAATAAAAATGCTGAGAGTGATCCTGAACAAATTTCAGATCCAAAAAACTCAATTAAATACAATAAAGAAGAGCTTGAAAAAGTTTATACAGCTTATGAAACAAGAAGAGCTCAAGAATTTAATAAATTAGTTATTGGATTCACATTTAAAGTAATTGATTAATTATGGAAACAAATTACATTTATAAAACTCTTTTAGAAGGAAATGCAAATTTGAATCTATTATCAAATGACGAATTTGAAAAATATGTTCAAATAATTCCAATTATTTAACACATTTGTCTGAATGAAATAAACTAATGGTGAATCAACATTAGTTTCAATGTTTGATAACGTTTATCTTGCAGATTTATGAACTCAGTTATCCAATAGAAGATCACTGTGCTATGATAAAACTGCGCTAATTAACAGAAAGAAGTTTCTACCCGAAAATGATGATTTAAGTCTTGTGCATAGTTATTTTAGTGAACTGCCAAATGAGTAAGACTATAGATTTTTAAATACAATCTAACTACTAGATACTAAGACATCTTGGTGAATTCACACACCTAAAGGAATTCAAGATAAAGGTATCGCTATATTTTGCGACAATAGATATGATGCAATATTTCTATACCATAATAGTGCTGATTCATATTATTCTTCTAGAGTTTTTAGAATTAAAGTTAAAATCATTTAACCTATGCACATAGATACAACAAGTAAGATATTTAATTTCATATCTTGCTTTTTCTTTTTAATTAGTTACTAAAAAAGATAAAGAAAAAGCTACCTAAAAGGTAGCTAGTTAATAATTTATTAAAATTTATCTTCTGGTAAGTAAATTAAACCATCAATACTTTTAATATCTGAAATAGAGATAAATGCATCTTTGTCAACTTTACGAACATCTTTAATAATACGTAACACGTGTCTGAATAATGCGATTGATGTAATAACATCAATATCTTTTCCTTCGTATCCACCTGTAGCTTTGAAAATTGTCATACCTGTAACAATTTTCTTATCGCCTGTGATAATTTCTTTAACTTTAGGAGCATTCTTTGTAAAGATTTGAACTCTAACAAGTTTAAATTTAGGGAATAATTTATCTAATACACCGATATAAACAACGTTTACTAATAATGTAGCGATGAAGTTAGGTGAGAAGTAAAGTTCAGCGTGTCATATTTTTGTTTTCAATGCTTCTGCTTGTCTTGTGAATTCAGTTACTTGTGAATCTGTTAATCCCATAATAGATTTATTTTGAGCAACTAATGAAGGTTGAACTTTTGATAAAAGAATTGAACCTGGTAATCAAGATCCAACTAAAACAGCGACAATCATAATTGCTATATTCATATATCCACTAATTGAACCAAATGATTTTTGCTTTGTGTTTGCGTATCATTCTCCAATAACACCTGTAACACCAGCTGTTCCTCCAATGATTTGGATAATAGCAAATACATAAGATAATAATACTCCATAAACAATTGCATAAAGCATTAATGCTAACACACTACCTGATGAGTATGAGTCTCATAATAATGGAACTAATCCTGAAAGTGATTGGTATTCTTCAGGTAAAGCGGCCTTAACAGCTTTGTTTGAGAAGTCCCCAATAATATATGTTGAACCAGCACCTGGGATCATTCCGATTCCGAATGAAACTAATGATGAAACAACTAAAAATAAAATTGTTAAGTTTGTAAATAATTTTCCAACTTTCTTATAACCGAAAATGAAAATAGGAATACTTAAAATAACATAAGCAACTCAGAAGACGAATTGATCAATCAAGTTAAGGACTGTTCCATCAACTTGTTCAGCTATAGAAACTACTAAGATCTTTGCTCCAGCTTGTCCAAAAGCAGCTAAACCAAAGTTGTAAATACCAACATTTTTAACAAAGAATACACCAATGATACCGAAGATAACTGCTGTAATATTTGTTATTCAAATAATTTTTCAAAGCGGCATTTGTTGGTAGAAGTAATTTAATTTAAGACCAAAGTTAGACATTTTTGTTCTTTTGTATAAAGTGTTCTCTTTTTTAATGTGCACTTTTTCTAAGTTTTCAACTGTGTCTTGTCATTCAGAAGAATTTTGGTCTTTATGACTATTTGACTTTTTAAAAATCATTTTGCTCCTTTCTTTAAAATTAAAAAATATGTTACCTATCAACAAGATAACTAAATTACTATTCTTATTCTATCACTTTTACAAATAAAACAAAATTTTAAGAATACTAAATAAAAACCACATATTTTTAATATGTGGAAATTGGTCGCTTAAACGAAATGGTAGACCGTACAGGGTTCGAACCTGCGACCCACTGGTTAAGAGCCAGTTGCTCTACCGACTGAGCTAACGATCCATTAATATTATAAAACTTTTAGAGTTATTTGACAGTCTCTAATTTAAATAATCTAATAAATTAAAAATTAAATTTTACAGTAGTGCTCTGGGTTTAAAAGTTGAATTCGATTTCTCTAAATTAAAAATAAATAAAAAATTCCATACATTAATTTGTGTATGGAATAAATTTATATTAAGCATTAACTTGTTCTTCTCTTCATCTAGCTACTTCAGCAGCACAATCATCAATAACTTGTTCAACTAAATCAAGTGAGTCAATAATAGCACCTGAGGCTCTTTCGTGCCCTCCACCACCTCATTTAACAGCAACATTTCTAACAATTGGTCCATTTGATCTAAATTCAACTCTAACTTTTCCGTTTTCTTCTTCTGTGAATTGAACTCACATTGGGAATCCATCGATGTTAGCAATTGAATTTACTCTAATTGATTGTTGTGGTGTTTTGCCAAATTCATTTGTTGTTTTTAAATCATTTTGAATGTAAGCTACACCATCTCTTGTTTTTAATGTTGTCATTAATCAAGCACTGTATTTTAAGTCATCTAATGTAACTTTTGCTAAATTTGAGTGGATAAAATCTTGTTGTAATCCTGCTTCATATAATTTAGCAGCTAAATTTAATGTTCTAGCTGTAGTGTTATTGAATAAGAATCTTCCTGAGTCAGTGTTGATTCCTAAATATAAGAAATTAGCAGCTTTTTGTGTGATTTTTCAGTTGTTTACAATCGCAATTTCTGTAATCATTTCATCAGCTGCAATATATGATGAATCAACTCATCTAATGCAATTTTCCCCTAAATCGTCATCATTTGGGTGGTGGTCAATTCTGATAACTTGAGCAAATAAGTCTTTGTCTAAAACTTCTCTATATTCAATTCTGTCTTTGAAGTTTGCATCTACAACAACTCCTAAAGCAGTTTTTAAAAATTCATCTGATGGAATTTCATCCATTTTGATATCTAAGAATGAGAATGAACCTTTTGAATCACCTATTGCATAAACTTTTTTATTTGGGAAGTTTGTTTCAAGTAATTCTTTTAATCCAAATTGTGAACCTAAACAGTCTCCATCTGGACGAATGTGATGAAAAATAACGATGTTATCGTATTTTTCTAATTGTTCAGTAACTAATTTTAAATTACCAATAACCATAATTATTTAGCCTCTCACTCAACGATAGCTTGATTTAAGTCAGCTAAAACATCTTTAACTTGGTCTCAATGTTGAAGAGTAATTCCGGCAGCGTTATCGTGCCCTCCACCATCATATTTGTTAGCAACTAAGTTAACTAATGGTCCATTTGAACGTAATCTTCCTCTAACTGTTCCATCTTCAAGTTGAATGAATAATGCTCAACAAGACTTATCTTCAATGTTAGCTAATTCATTTACGTATTGAGCAGCTTCAAATGAATCCATATCATATTTCTTTAATGTTTCTGCATCAATTTCGTAGTAAAGAACTCTTCCTTCTTTTTTGAATCCATTTAAAATGTGTCCAACAAATTTAAGTTGTTTGAATGTTCTTTTTGAAAGTTCTTTTAAAATGAATGATGGGTGAAATCCTGTTTCCATTAAGAATGCTACTAATTTGTGTGTTCTAGCTGATGTGTCAGGGTATAAAAATCTTCCTGAGTCTGTGTTAATTCCTAGGTAAATGTGTGATGCAGCTTTTTGTGTAACTGTTCATCCTGCATCAAATGCAATTTGAGCAATCATTTCAGCAGCTGCAACATAGTGTTCATCGATTCAATTGTAATCGTAATCGATGTCAGCTGAATTAGGGTGATGATCAATTCTTAATTTAGCTGTTGTCTTGTTTTCATATAATAAGTTCGCACATTCAATTCTGTTTCCGCTTGAAGCATCAACTACAATTCCTAATGAATTTGTAAAGTCGATTTTTTCGATGTCATCAAAGTGGTAACCCATAAAGTCAAATAAGTGTAAGTTATCACCTACTGTGTAAACATTTTTATTAGGGTAGTTTGTTCTAATTAATTCTGCAAGCCCAGCTTGTGAACCTAAACAGTCTCCATCTGGACGAATGTGGTGAAAAATAACAATATTGTCATATTTTTCAATAGCATCAATTGCTACTTTTGAATTTCCTATAACCATAATAATTTTCCTTTCTTAATAATGATTTTTTAATTTAAATTAAATATTTCTAAATTATATAGCATTTAATTTTTATTAACATAACTTTCAAGACACCCCTATAGGTCTTAAAATCTTTATTTTCATTATTTAAATCGTTAGATTAAAAAATAGATGCAATTTGATGTTGCATCCAAAATCTTAAGATGTTTTTTCACTTAATTCACTAATTAATTTAAGTTTAATAACCGCTGTTTGTGGATTTTTTGATGAAAGTTGTTTTGTAATCATTGATTCAATTATCACTCCCATATATGGATAGTCCACAAAAATCTTATCAACATAAACACCTAAACTATCGTAAATTGATTGGTAACCAATGTCACTAATTCTAAAGTGTTTTGAAGCATACGTGTTAATTGAAATAAACGAATCGTGAGTTGAAGAAATAATATTTGAAACATTATTTGTATTTGCAAAAGCAATAATTTCTTTAACTTCTTCTTTATTTTTCTTAGCACTGATTGGATATCTCATATAAGTCATACTATATTCTGAACAAGCTTCCTTGAATCCTGAAATTCTTTGGAATTTTTGATAATCAGATAGCTTTTGGTCTTCTAAGAAAATAATTTTGTTTGAGTTTCTCGCTCTTGGAATTCTTCTAATAAATGATTTTGTAAGTTTGTAAAATGCTTCTTTATCATCTGGAACAACTCAAGAAACACCATCAACTTTGTATCCATAAACTAAGACAGCAACATCCTTGATGGTTTTAAGGAAATCAAATAATTCTAGATTTTCTTTACTAATAAATACAACGATTGATTTTGGTTTTCATAATAAAAGATATTTTAAAGTTTCAATATATTCATCAACTGTTGGCACAGTGTAAAATGTAACAACTCTTCTATTATTTTTTGATGCACCAGCAATAATTCCTGAAATAATGTTTTGAATATAATTTTGACCATAAAGAGGGCAGATAACAAAAATCGAGCTTACTTGAACTTTATTAATTCTAATTCTTGGATTAGGAACATAATCATATTCCTTTATAATTTCTTCAATTTTTCTTCTGTTATCTTTAGAAACATAACCATCATTATAGAAACGACTAATCGTAGCAACTGAAACACCTGTAAGTTTTGAAATCTTTTGATATGTTATTGGTTTTCTTGAAATTCTTTTACTAAGTCTACCAGGCATTTTCACTTCGATTGAGTCATCTAATATTTCTAACGCTTGCTCGTGGTGATTTTCTAAAATCCTAGGATCTAATCCTTCCCTAAATTGCCTTTTGCTCTTTTTATATTTATTATTAATCATATAATTTAAATTTGATTTCATATATTTAAATTATATGAAATTCTAAAATTAATTGTTTTATATAAAAAAGCAAAAACTTCAAATACTTTTTTTGTGTTTTTTCAAACTTTTACACCTAGAGCACTATGGTGAAAGTTTAAAAATAGCATTTTTTATTAAGTTTTTTCATTGCAAGAATATTGTTTTATAATTTTATAACTTTAATATTCAGCTACAAAGGAGTTATTTTACTATGAGCAAAAAAATCAGAACACGTTATGCTCCAAGTCCAACAGGATACTTACACATCGGTGGAGCTAGAACAGCTTTATTTTGTTATTTGTTTGCTAAACATTTTGATGGCGATTTTGTTTTCAGACTTGAGGACACAGATGTTAAACGTAATGTTCCAGGTGGTGAAGAATCACAATTAAATAACTTGGCTTGATTGGGAATTATTCCAGATGAATCTCCATTAAATCCGAATCCAAAATGTGGCAAATACAGACAAAGTCAAAAGTTAGATAGATACAATGAAGTTTTAAATGAACTTTTACAAAAAGATCTCGCATATAAAGCTTACGACTCATCTGAAGAATTAGAAGCTCAAAAATTAGAATCAGATGCTAAAAGTATTCCAAGTTTTAGATACGACAGAAACTGATTAAAAATTTCTGACGAAGAAAAACAAAAAAGAGATGCTAATGGTGAATATTCATACCGTTTAGTGATGCCTAAAAATCACACTTTAGCTTGAAATGATATTGTTAGAGGTGAAATTTCATTCAACTCTGATGAAATAGCTGATTGAGTTATTTTTAAATCAGATGGGTATCCAACTTACAACTTTGCAGTAGTAGTTGATGACCATGATATGGAAATTTCACACATCTTACGTGGAGAAGAGCACATCGGAAATACACCTAAACAACTTGTTTTATATGAATACTTAAATTGAGAGAAACCACAATTCGGACATATGACAATTATTACAAATATGGAAGGTAAAAAACTTTCAAAACGTGATCTTGAAACAAAACAATTTATCGAAGATTACAAAAATGAAGGATATATGCCTGAAGGTATTTTTAACTTCTTATCATTATTAGGATGAACAGCTGCTGATGCATCTGAATTAATGAGCAAAGAAGAAATCATTGCTAAATTTGATCCACAAAGATTATCTAAGTCACCTTCAAAATTTGATGTTTCAAAAATGGATTGATTCTCAAAACAATACTTAAAAAATACAAACAATCAAAAATTAATTGACTTAATGAATTTAGGAAACTCAAATTTAGATTGAGAATGATTAAATATTTTTGTTGACACATTTAAAGCTAGCTCTGTAACAATTTCAGAATTAAAAACTCACTTAAATTCATATTTAAATCCTGAATACTCAAAAACTGAATTCAATGAAGCTGAATTAAATACAGTTAAAGAATTTGCAAATAACTTCAAAAAACTTGCTGCTGAGCACTTTACAATTGCAAATATCCAAGAAGCAATTAATTTAACCTCTTCAAATTTAAATGTTAAAGGTAAAAACTTATTTATGCCAATTCGTCTTGCTGCAACAGGAATTGCTCACGGGCCTGAATTAGCAAAAGCCATTTGATTATTTGGAAAAGAATTAATTTCAGAAAGACTTAAAGAATATGAAAATTAATTTCAAATCAATTATTAAGGTTCCTACAAATGATGAACCTCAGGTTATTGAATTTTTATCACAACTTGATTTATATAACAAAACTGAAGATGGTGTTATTGAACTTAAATTCAATGAACCTAAATACAATGAAACAAATAGAATTGACATTTCAGAAAATGAAGTTAATATTTACACAAACTTAACAACTGTATGCGTAAAGAAAAATGAAGAGGGTAATGCAAACATTTCAGTAGTTGACTCTTCAACACAGAAAAAATTTGAAATTAATTTAAAAACTGTATGTAAAAACTTCTTCACATCAATTAATGAATTTAACTTTCAATATGACTTATTCACATATGAAAATGATGAAGTTCTAACATCAATTAATATGACATTAGAACTTTACGAATAATACAAAAAATACTTTTATGCCTTATGCACTAATAAAAAAATCACTACATATAATAAATACTATTAAAATAATATGGTATTATTTATATACAACATTAATTATATTTAGAGGTAAGAGAAAGGAGTTGCGAAAGCAGCTCTTTCTATTTACATTTTTATAGGAGCAAAATGTTTGATGAAAAGATTTTAAAAGAGCAATTTTCTAAAGTTTTATCAGTAAAAATGGAACACGACCCTCTTTTAGGAAAAACACTAGAAGTGGTGGTTGATTATAGAAGTTTGGATGAAGTTAACAAACTTGGAAAAGAAATTTCTGCATTTTTAGAGACACAAAAATGATTTACTGATGATATAAATTTAGTAGTATTATCAAAAGGAACAGACCTTAAAATTTCAATGGAAATGTTAGATCAATACATTGATAAATATATTGAAGTCAAAACTCAAAAAAGTTTTGAAGGACAAAATAATTTTGTAATTAAATTAACTGAAGTTCAGCTAGATCACATAGTGGGTAAATGAAATAAAAAAGGCCAAATTAGAACAATTAAATTAGATCTTTCTAACATAAATGAAATTGAAGAATATATTAAGTTTTAACAAAAAATATAAGGAGTAAATTATGGCAAAAGCCAAAAATAAAACACAAGTCGATGTTGAAAGTCAACAACTATTTAAATATATTGAACTTCAAGCAGAAGGTCTAAACTCTCCATTTGAAGAAGTTTTAGAATTATTTAGATCAGAAACTCAAAAAGCAATTACTAAACAAGTTGACCCTAATGCTGAAATTCAATTTGAAGTAGACTTTGATAATAAAGCTGTAAATATGTTCAACTTAAACGGAGAAGTTATTGAAGATGAAGAAATTTCAGAAGATGATGAACCTCAAGTTTTAAGTGAAGATGATGCATTAGCTAAAATCTACACAATTCAACTTTCAGAAGCTAGAAAAAACGATTCAAATGTTCAAGTTGATGATGTAGTTAGAATTCAATTTAAGTTTGCTGGACTATCAGATAAATTAAGAAGAGCAATCACAAGTGGCGTTAAACAATCTTTAAACTTAACAAACAAATCAAAAGTTGTTGAAAAATATTCAAAAATGATCGGACAAAAAGTTCCTGCAGTTGTTTTAAAACACTTATCTAACAACTCATACAATGTTATGTTAGAAGATAAACAAACAGCTTTCTTACCTGGGGCTAAAAAGCCTAAGAACTTAAAATTAAACTTAGGTCAAAAAATTATGGTTTATGTTGATTCAATTAATCCTGAATCAAGATTAAGCATTGTTACAGTTTCATTAAACTCAACAGAAGAATTAGTTGAAATCTTAAGAAACGAAATTCCAGAAATCAAATCAGGTCAAATTGTTATTAAAGACATTCAAAGAGTACCTGGAGAAAGATCTAAAGTTTCATTTGCACTTAAAGATCAAAATAGTGATCAAATTAATTTAGTTGGTTCAATTACAGGACAATTTGCTTCAAGAATTCAATCAGTTGTTACTGAATTAGATGGTGAAAAAATTGACGTTATTGTTTACTCACCAGACACACTTGAATATGTTAAAAATGCTATTGCTCCTGGTAAAGCAGTTGATATTAAATGAGCTGATCAAGAAAGAAGAAAGGTTTATGCAATTGTTAAACCAAGCGATGCAACAGTTGTTATCGGAAAACAAGGAATTAACATTGAACTTGCTTCTAAATTAACAGGAACAAGAATTGAAGTATTAACAACTGAAGAAGCACTTGTAAAAGGAATTAAATTCAAAAATGATTATGTTCACGATGTACATTACTTCAACACAACTCAACCAAAAGTAAATGCAAGTAAAAAACAATCAAAAACAAACTCAATGCTTAAAAACATTGATATGTACATTGATACAGACTCATTATTTGAAGACTTTAACAACAATATTTACACAGAATTAGAAACAGAAACTGTTGTGGAAGAAGCAAAACAAAAATCAGAAGAAGCTAAAAAACCTGCAACTAGCGAAGTTAAAACTAAGAAAAATAAAGCAGAAGAAATTAACAATATTTTTGAAGAAGAATCTTCAAACCTTGAAAAACTTCTTAACTCATTAGATGAATACAGTTTCGTGGATGAAATTGACAAATACAATGATGAATTCACAGATGAAGTTGAAGATGAAACTCTTGATGAAAAAACTGAAAACGCTAAAAAAGAAGAGAAAAACAGAAAAATGCTTAATGAATTTAAGAGAACTAAAAATCAACTTAAAGACTTTAAAGTGGATGATGACCTTACAAACTATGGATTATCAAACGTAAAACTTGATTTAGATGACTTAAATTCAGATGACTGAGATTAAAACAGTTTTTCGTAAGTGTATTGCGACAAATCAAGTTTTACCAGTTGATGAGCTCACTAGATTCAGTTACGATAAAGAAAATAATTTATTAGTTTTAGACTTACATAAAAACAAAAAACATAGAGGAGCTTATTTTGTTGCAAGTTTAGAAAACTGACAAAAAATAAGAAAAACAAAAGCTTTAAATAGAACATATAAAACTAACATATCTGATGAACAATATGATTCATTAGAAAACGAACTTAAGGAGGTGTTATATGGCTAAAAAACAAAATAGAATTTCAAACGTAAATGAAATTAAAAAGCAATTGCAAACGACAAAAACTGAATTAAAAGATGGTGTATTTATTTTCACTGAAAAAATGTCAATTGCTGATTTTGCACAAAAAATCGGAGTACCTGCTACAGAAGTTATTAAAAAATTTTTTATGCAAGGTAAAATGTACAACCTTAACACACTTTTAGATGAAGAGCAAATTGCTGAAATGGCAATTGAATATGGATATGACTTCAGAAAAGAAACAAACATTAATGGCTCAAACTTTCTTGATGAAATTGAATTTAAAGATGATCCAAAAGATTTAGTTAAAAGATCTCCAATCATCACTGTTATGGGGCACGTTGACCACGGTAAAACTACATTAATTGACAAAATTAGAAACTCAAACATCGTTTCAACAGAAAGCAGTGGAATTACACAACATACAGGTGCTTACCAAATTAGTCACAAAGGTCAAAAAATCACTTTCTTAGATACACCTGGGCATCAAGCGTTCACACAAATGCGTGCTAGAGGAGCTAAAGTTACTGATATTGTTGTTTTAGTTGTTGCAGCTGATGATGGGGTTATGCCTCAAACAAAAGAAGCTATTGATCACGCTAAAGCAGCAAATGTTCCAATGATTGTTTTTGTTAACAAAATGGATAAACCTAACAAAGACCTTGACAGAATTAAAGGTGAATTAGCTGAAAACGATGTTCTTATTGAAGAATATGGTGGAGATATTCAAATCGTTTATGGTTCAGCACTTAAAGGTGAAGGACTTACGGAATTATTTGATGCTATTATGTTATTAAGCGAAATTTTAGACTTAAAAGCAAATCCAAAAAGATATCCAATGGGAACAATTATTGAATCACGTGTTGATAAAGGAGTTGGAGTTGTTTCTACAATTATTGTTGAAACAGGAACATTGCACAAAGGAGACTTCTTAATTGCTGGTTCAAAATACGGAAGAGTTAGAATGATTACTGATTCTAATGGAAACCAAATTGAAGCAGTTGAACCGGGAGCACCAGCAATTATTTCAGGTCTTAACTATGCACCTGATGCTGGAGATAAATTTGTTGGATTCAATGATGAAAAATTCGCTAAGAAATTAGCTCAAGAAAAAGCCACAGCTGATCGTATGGATTTACTTCACTCAAAAACTATTACAGATCAAAATATTGATGGTAAAAAAATTATCAACATTATTATTAAATCAGACGTTTACGGTACTTCTCAAGCTATAAAAGATCAAATTGATGGTTTAGAAAATGAAGATGCTATTGTTAAAGTTATCTCAGCAGCAGTTGGAAATGTTAATGATACAGACTTACTTTTAGCTAAAGCATCAAATGCAGTTATTTTCGTATTTAACTTGAGAGTTTCACAAAATATTAAACAAAATGCAGCTGCATCAAACGTTACTGTTATTTCTCACGATGTTATTTACAAAATTATCGAAGATGTTCAAGGTATGCTTGATGGAGAAAAAGCACCCATCTATGAAGAACAAAAAATTGGAGAAGGTCATATTATTCAAATTTTCTTCTACTCAAAAGTTGGAAACATCGCTGGTACAATGTTAGATGAAGGTGTTGTAAGATCTAACTGTAAAGTTAAAGTTTACCGTAAAGGAAAACTTATTCACGAAGGTGTTATTGACTCACTTAAACGTGAGAAAAATGACGTTAAAGAAGTTCTTAAAGGTAAAAACTTTGGAACACACATCAAAGGATTTAATGATATTGAAGCAGATGATGTCCTTGAATTTTATGAAGATGTAAGAGTTAACTAATAATTATTATGAAAAATCTTAAAGATTTAATTACTGACATTCCTAATTTTCCTAAACAAGGAATTGTATTCAAAGATATAGCGCCACTATTAGCTAATCCTGATGCATTTACCCATGTCATAGACAAAATGACACAATTATGCAAAGAAGCAGACATCATTGTAGCACCTGATGCAAGAGGATTTATCTTCGGAACTCCTGTTGCTTATAAACTTAATAAACCATTTGTAATGGTTAGAAAAAAAGGCAAACTACCAGGCCATACAATTTCTCAAAAGTATGATTTAGAATATGGCGATAATACTTTAGAAATTCAAGATGAAGTTCTAAAACCAGGTCAAAAGGCAATCATTATTGATGATGTTCTAGCGACTGGTGGAACTACAAAAGCTATTATTGATTTACTTCAATCTCAAGGTGTAAAAGTTT
Source organism: Mycoplasma sp. 888 (assembly GCF_035609225.1). NCBI lineage: Bacteria > Bacillati > Mycoplasmatota > Mollicutes > Mycoplasmatales > Mycoplasmataceae > Mycoplasma > Mycoplasma sp. 888. Next base: position 160,434 of record NZ_CP141192.1, on the reverse strand, counting down.
TAGCTAATGTTGTTTTAATGGCCTTAGATGAACATGATGGATACAAAAAAATCAGTAAATTAATTGAAGTAAAATCAATTCTATAAATTGCAAAATAAAAATACTAGACTTACCAAATCTAGTATTTTTTTACATAACTATTTAGACTTGACTTCAAGAAATAATTCTGTTAATTGCCCTGAATCAACACTTGAAGGAGCTTGGGTCATAAGGTCTTCATTTTTTGAATTTTTAGGGAACGCAATAACATCTCTAATAGTTTTTTGGTTAGCTAAAATCATAATTAATCTATCAATCCCAAGACCAATACCACAGTGTGGTGGGACTCCATATTCAAAAGCTTTTAAGAAAAATCCGAATTTGTTTTGTTGTTCTTCTTTTGATAGATCGATCATTTCAAACATTTTAGTTTGAACTTTTTCATCATAAATTCTAGCTGAACCTGAACCTAATTCAAAACCGTTAAGAACTAAGTCGTAACTTTTTGCTCTAATTTTTTCTTTAGGTAATTTATCTAAATCTTCTGACGGATTATCGAATTGAGTAAATGGATGGTGAGCTGCTGCTCATTTTCCTGTTTCTTCATCATATTCGAACATAGGTCAATCAATAATTCATTTGAAGTTATATTCATCTCTAGCTCATCCATATCAAGAATTAAGTTCAACTCTTAATGCTCCTAAAGCTTGTGAAGCATTTTCGAATTTATCTGCACAAATCAAGTATGTTCCTTCACCAAATTGTGAAATTAATTCTTGGACATCTGATGGATTTAATTTTTGGGCAAAGTTTGTTTCAATAAATTCTTTATTTTCATTAACAACCAAGTAGAATAATGCTTTAACTTTGTTTTTCTTAGCTATTTCTTCAAGTTTCTTATATTCTTTTTTGTTAATTTTTTCTTCAAAATAAAGCAATCTGATTGAAGGAGCTGATGTTATGATGCTGAAATCGCTGTTTTTAGCAAATTCAGGAATATCAACAATTTTGTTTTCAAATCTAAAGTCAGGTTTGTCTGTTCCATAATCTCTAATACAGTCATCAAATCTTACTCTATCAAAAGGAACTTTGATATCAACATTCATAACTTTTTTCATAAAGTGTTTGAATAAACCTTCAATGTATGAATGGAAGCTAGGAACGTCCATAAAACTTACTTCGATATCTAATTGTGTAAATTCAGGTTGTCTATCTTTGCGTGAATCTTCATCTCTGAAGCATCTTGCTATTTGATAGTATTTTTCAAACCCTGAAATCATTAATAATTGTTTGAATAATTGAGGACTTTGTGGAAGTGCATAAAATGCATTTTCTTTATTGCGTGTAGGGACTAAAAAGTCTCTAGCACCCTCTGGTGTTGCTTTAGATAAAATTGGCGTTTCAATTTCTGTGAATTCTTGAGATTGTAAATATTCTCTAATTGCGAAAATTACATCATTACGTAATTTAATATTATTTTGCATCACATTTCTACGTAAGTCTAAAAATTTATATTCAAGTCTTAATTCTTCTTTAACTTCAATGTCATCTCTAATTTGAAATGGTAATTGTTCTTTAGATAATGATAAAACTTTGTATTCATCAACTAAAATTTCAATATCTCCTGTAGGTAAGTCAAGATTTTTATCTTTTCTTTCACAAACTGTTCCAGTTACTTCTAAAACAGATTCTTTTGTGAAAGAAATAGGTTTTTTAAATACTAATTGTGTAATTCCAAATTTGTCACGTAAGTCAACAAAGTTTAATTCACCAAATCTACGTTTGTTAGCTACTCACCCGTATAAAGTAATAACTTGCCCAACATTTTCTAATCTTAATTGATTATTTTTAATTGTTTTTTTCATATTATTTTCCTTCTTCTAATTCTTCAATAAGAAGTGCAACATCAACTAATTTCGAGTCACTGATTGTGATGTGTTCATCACCATTTTCTAAAATAAAGTTAAGTGCAGAAATGATGCCCTCTTCATTTTTTGAGAATGTAACTTTTTCTCCTGTAACCATATCTCTAATAATTAATAAGTTAGGATTAATCATTTTGTTATCATAAACTAAGAAGTCAGCAGTTCTCTTTGCTGCTTTTTCAAATAACTTTTTATTTTTAATTAAAGAATGTTCTGTGTAAACTGACAAACCAGCTGTTGCAATATAATTTTGTCCCATTATAGTACCAAAAGCAATATTATCTTCATCATTTGTCATTGCAATATAAACATCAGCGTGTCTTAATTCTATATCTGGTTTTAAAATTTCCATCGCATTTTCTCTTACAACATCAACAACACGATCAATTCCCATTCCAAAACCAACACTTGAAATATTATCTCCACCTAATTGAGCTATTAAGTTTGAATATCTTCCACCACCAATTAATGTAAGTCCACTTGTTGAACCTTTACCTGCTGTTACAAATTCAAATACAGTTTCATCATAGTAATCGAGACCTCTAACTAATTCAGTTGAAACTTTGTATTCAATATTTGCTGCATCAAGTGCTGTAGTAACTTTTGCAAAGTATTCTTTTGATTCATCCGATAAATAATCAGCAATTTTAGGAGCATTTTTAATAAAAGGTTTTTGCGAATCTTCTTTATCGTCAAGAATTCTTAAAACTTTTTTGCTTTCTAATCTTTCTTGTGAAATTTCACTTAACTCAGATTTGTAAGGTAATAAGTAGTTATATAAAGCTTCTTCATATTGTTTTCTACTTAATTCATCACCAATTGTGTTGATTTTTAATTCTCAATCAACCATCAAGTTATCTAAAATGTGCGCAGCTAATAAAATAACTTCGACATCCTTTGTATAAGCTTTTTCACCTACAAATTCAACACCAGCTTGATAGAACTGTCTGTATCTGCCTTTTTGAGGTTGCTCATATCTAAACATTGGCCCATAGTAAGCAAATTTACTAAATCCATCATTTAATCATTTTTGTTCAATAAGTGCTCTAACAAAAGGTGCAGTTCCCTCAGGTCTAAGCGCTATATCTCTGTCGCCTTTGTCTTTAAATTCATACATTTCTTTTTTAACAATTTCTGAATCATCTACAGAACGTCTGAAAAGTGTAGCTTGTTCCATAATAGGGGTTTCCACTAAAACATAACCTGCTTTAGCAACTGTTTCAGTGAACATATCGGTTACAAAATCTTTTAATAAAAACTCTACTGGTGAATAGTCTTTTGTTCCTTTAATTTTTGTAATCATAGTAACTCCTTAATATATTTGGAAATTATACTTTTTTCTCTTGCAGCTTATTTATTTGTTTAACAATTTTTAAAATTCTTTTTTTGATTTTATTTTTAACTAAATTAGCACATATAGTTTCTAAAAATGGATGAAATTTATAGATATGAGATTGAAATTCAGTTTTAATTTCAATCTCTTTTTTAGCTTTCTTGCAAGAAACACTTGTAATAGTTGAAAATCTTTTACCTTTTGTTTTAACTTGAAAAATGTAATGTTGTTTTGTGTTATCTCAATCAAGTAATTGGAGTTTATTTATTTTTGATTTTTTAAGAAAGCCAGTTGGTTTATTTATTAAATAATCAAAAACATTTTTCATATCTTGAACAGTTTTGTTAATGTACGAATAAACATAGTATGTTTTATTCATTGATTCAATCATTTTGTTGTGTTTAAGTGTAAGTAAGTTATTGTTTTCTAAATACTCTTGCAACATCACACAGAAGTTAAATAGAAAATTATAATTTTCAAAACTTAAATGTTCATTAATATCATTTGAAAATGAATTTGAATTGTATGCAAATAAAATGTTGTTCGGGTCATTCATTTTATTTTCAAATTCATAAGGAATTTTAAAAGTATTAAGTAAGTTCATAATTAACTCTGAAGCATCTAGTGGAATAAAAATATTTGGTTTATCAGTTAACTTAGTTTCTTTTCATTTTAAATATTGGTTTGAAATAAAAAGATAAGCAATTTGATCATTATTTAATTCAACAAATCTATTTTTAACTCTAACAAATAACTTAATATCATTATGTTCATCCATAACAATAATTAAGTTAGCATTGTAATTAGTTGATAGAGCTCATTTAACAATAGAAAAAGTTGAATTTTTATTTTTTAAATCTTTGTTAAGTGTTGGGTTCAATTTTGAAACCTTAACATTTAAATTTGATAAAAATCTATTAATAATGTAGTTTGATAAATTGTCACTAATAAGTGTATAAACAACCAATTTGTTGTTTGAATTAAAATCAAATTCAGATTTAACTGATTTTAAGAAGTTTTCATAAGCTGAGTCAATAACTTTGTCTGTGTTTAAAACAATTGAATAGTTTGAATCAGAAACAAATATGTGATCCTTAACTTCATAAAGTTCATTAATTAATTTTTCTTGTTCTTCAAGTGAAATTAATTTATTTTTGTTGTAAATTTTTAAATAAAACTTATTATTAGTTTCTTTGTAATCTAAATAAACTGAATAATCTAAATCCATATTGTTTACAGTTGTATTGATAAAAAAATCATTTAGCTTATCAATATTAAAAGTATAAACATGGTATTTTTTATCATTTAAAAATCTAATTAATAAATCTTGAAGTTTTGAATTAATATTAACTTTGTTTTTTAATGCAACTAAAACTTTTCTTCTTTTATTAAAAATTGACTTTCTAGGAAGTAATTTATCAAAAAGTGAAATCAAATTAAGCAATGTATAAGGGTTTAAATTGTTGTAACCAAGTTGGTTTTGTGTATCAAATTCGATTCCATAAACAGTTGATTTTGCTCTTGTGTAAAATTCACCGTTTGGAAACTGATTATCAACATTTCTAACAAATTCATTAATGTCTGAGTTTATTAGTTCTTTGGATTTATAAAAATTAAATCAATGTGTAATTTTATTGTTAATTTGACTCATTTTCACCTTTCTTAAAATTTATTTTAATTTTATCAAATTAAAAAATTACTTTTCAAGCATTTAGAGTAAAATTAAAAACGTAATTATTAATTAAAAAGGAGTTTATTCATGTCACTAAAAGCAGGTATTGTAGGTCTTCCAAACGTAGGTAAAAGTACATTATTTAGTGCAATTACTAAAAAGCAAGTTGAATCATCTAACTACGCTTTTACAACTATTGAACCTAACATTTCATCAGTTCCTTTAATTGATCCAAGATTACAAAAAATTGCAGACATTATCAAACCTGATAAAATTGTTTGAGCTACATTTGACTTTGTTGATATAGCAGGACTTGTTGAAGGTGCATCAAAAGGTGAAGGATTAGGAAATAAATTCTTATCAAACATTAGAGAAGTTGATGCAATTATTCACGTTGTTAGATGTTTTGAAGACAAAAATATCTTGCACGTAGCTAATTCAGTAAATCCTGTAAGAGATAAAGATGTTATTAACTATGAGTTAATGTTAGCTGACTTAGAAACAATTAACAACGTAATTAATAGAGTTACTAAAAAAGCTAAATCAGGTGATAAAGATGGTTTAATTGAATTTAATGCTGCTAACAAAATTAAAGATGCATTACTTCAATCAATACCGGCTCGTGATGTTGAACTTGATGAAAATGAATTAAAAGCTGTTAAAGGTTATCATTTACTCACATTAAAACCAATAATTTATGTAGCTAACTTAGGTACAGAACAGTATGCAAATTACACAGATGATAAACTTTATAATCAGCTTAAAAATTCATTAAAACAAAATGAAAAAATCATTCCAATTTCAGTTCAATTAGAATCTGAGTTAATTGATTTATCAGATGAAGAAAAAAATGAGATGCTCTCAATGTATGCTGTAGAACGTAGTGGTCTAGATGTTTTAACAAGAGAATCATTTGATCTTCTTAATTTAGAAACATACTTTACAGCAGGTAAAATGGAAGCAAGAGCTTGAGTTTACCATAAAGGTTGAGCGGCTCCTAAATGCGCAGGAATTATCCATACAGACTTTGAGAAAAAATTCATTAAAGCAGATGTTATTGCATATGAAGATTACATCGAATACAATGGTGAATTAGGCGCTAAAAACGCTGGTAAAATGCGTTCTGAAGGTAAAAACTACATTATGAAAGATGGCGACGTTTGTCACTTTAAATTCGGGAAATAATAATAAAAAATCATCATTTTAGGTGATGATTATATGAGGGGGTTTAGTATAGTGGTAGTGCTGCAGTCTCCAAAACTGAAAGTAAGGGTTCGATTCCTTTAACCCCTGCCAATTTCAAATAAATTTTCTGGTGTTTTTGTAGTACCAGATTTTTTTATTTTTGATATTTATTTTAATAGAAGAATTTAAGAATATTTTTAGCTAGTTTGTTTAATTATTTATAAAAATAATATCTAATTTAAATTAAATTATTAAATTTTGTAATTAAATTTAAAAATTGCTAATTTGTCAAAATAAACAATAAGAAAAACGTATATAACTCATTATAGTATAGTAAATATAGTTTATAGTAAAAGAAAGAATAATGCATAACAAAATGAGATAGTCAACCTAAATTTCGTTCTGAAATTTATACAATAAGTAAATTAAAAGACCTAAAAGGAAAACGTCTATTGATTATAATCCCCCCCCGACTGCCAAAGAAATTTTGTTTATAATCAAGAAAAAACATCAAAATTAATAGAATCTGCTCTTATGCGTATACTAAACTAAGACAAGAAAAGTAGACAGAAAATAAAAAACTGTCTACTTTTCTTGTCTAAACTGGGACACAAAATATGGACAAAACCGTATTTTGTGTTTTTTATATTAAGGAGTTATTATGAAACAACTAAAACAAGAACAATGACTAGAACTTTTTTTCAGACTATGATGATTATAAGAAGAGTTTAATGTCAAAAAATGATTTTGAAATTAAATATCTAGCGATAAGAGGTGTTAGCTTTTTTGACAAAAAATCTATATATTCGAAGAGGAATTTTTTAGAGAAATATAAAAGATATAATTTAGGAATGACAAATCTAATATCACAAACAGGTAAATCTCCTAAAAAAGGCAAAGGATCTGGGAGACCTAAAAAATTAAAAATTACACCAATGGATATTGTTAAAAAAGAATGAGAAAAAATGCCAAAAGAACAATTGATTGAAATTTTGGAAATTTTTAAAGATTCATTCGATAGGAATAACTTTGATGTTGATATATCTAAAATCAAAAAAACTTCTGTTTCAACTAGAAAATTAGCGATTATATTTAACAGATCAAAATCAACAATTCATAATTGAAAAAGCAAAGAGCAAAAATCTAAAACCAAAAAAATTGATCATAAAAATGATGAATTAATATTAGAAGCTTTTAAAAAGAATAAATGTATATTTGGAAGAAAAAGATTAGAAAATTACATCAAACAAAAATATCAGATTTTGCTTAATTATAGGACTATTGGCAGAATTATGAATAGATTGCAATTATATTGTTTAATTAGAAGAAAGAAAAAAGATAGAGAAAGAAAAAACACAAATGTTAAATTTGTAGACCTTGTAAAACGTGATTACAGCGGAAAAACCAACCAAATAATCGCAACAGATGTTACATATATTACAGCACCAAAAGATTGTGAAAACAATTTTGTTTTTTTGTCAATTGCCATTGACCACAAAAGTAAATTTATTGTAAATTACAATTTGTCAAAAATAAATGATTTAGATTTAGTTATGAAACACATGTCAAAAATAAAATTGAACAAACAATGAATAGCACATTCAGACCATGGTTTCCAATATTCATCTAAAGATTATTTGCAAACAATATCTAAAAATAATGGCATTGTTTCAATGGGGAGAGTTGGCAACTCTCTAGACAACAGAGAAGCAGAATATTTCTTTTCCATTTTAAAGTCTGAATGTTTAAAATTAATTGATATAACCCAGATAACTTTTGATGATCTTAGCAAAATAATTAATGAGTTTATTTTTTGATACAATAATGAAAGAATTCAATCAAAATTAGATTGAAAAACACCCCAACAACATTGAGGTGTTATTATGTCTAATTAAACCTTCTGTCCATTTTTAGTGTCCCAGTTTAGTCCTAGTTTATCTTTTAATTGTTTTTATTTAATCTTTTTAATAAATGTCCGTGATTTTCGATTAAGTCAATTTGTTTATTATTCTTTTCTTCATTGTATGAAACATCACTTCATTGGATTAACTCGATTATATGATTTACTGTTAAATCATCTTTTAAATTACTTGTATAAGGATGTTCTTTTTCAAAACTATCTAATAACACTTTTAATTCATTATTTCTTTGATAAGAGGTTTTAGAATTATCATTTAAAAGATTTATACCTTTATCAATTGTATTAAGATATTCTCTTTGATAATCTAAATACTCATTTTTAATATCACGATTATTACTTAATAATTTAATCATTTGAAAATCATTAAAGAAAGGAATTAACTTATTAACTATTAATTCTCTTTTTTCTTTTAAAGATTTTAAACTCTCTTGTAATTTTCCAACTTCTTTTTCAAGACTTATTTCATCTTTTTTACTTTCTTTTTCATTTTCCTTTTCTTTTTTGATAACTTGTTTTTGTGTTTTAGAACAAGAAATTACACTTACAGGTATTAAAGTGGCAACACCAATTGAGCTATTAAATAATCAAAATAAATTTTTCTTAATTTTCTTCATAATAATGATAATATAACACAAAATTATTTAAAACTAAAAAAATACTACTTTTATAAAAGTAGTATTTATATTATTTGTAAACTAGGACAAGAAAAGTAAACAGTTTTTTTATTTTCTGTCTACTTTTCTTGTCCTAGTTTAACCTATATTTTTTTATTATTGATTATTTTACTTTTGAATATCTAATTTTGCCCCAATGGCATTAGCATACGCTTGGTAAAGATCGCTAATATGAGGCACGTATTTTTGATCTTTTAGTGTTTCTTTATATTCTTGTGTTTTGGCTGTAATTAATGTTTCTTTAATTTTAGCAGCTTCTGTGATAAATCATTCTCTTGTTTTTTGGTTCATATTTTCTAATAATGATTTAATAGCTTTTAAAGCCACATATTCAGTTCTCATTTCACCATAATAAAGTGATGCGGCGCCAAGTTGTTGAGAAGCTAAATGGTATTCTTGCTTTTTAATGCTTTCTTGACTTTTAGCCACTGCTTCTTGGCTTAATTGTAATAGTGCTTGGAAATAATCTTTACCTAAATCAATTGTTATTTGATTATGTTTATATGTTTGGCTTATTTCTTTCATTAATGTAATTACCTTAGTTGTAAGTGGTAAGATTTTTTCATTTTGTAAGCTTAAAAGACTATGTTTAATTGAACCATCAAATTTTTCTAATTTAGTTTTAGTTTCTTTAAGTTCTGTTTTTGCTTTGGTTAATTCTTTTTTAGTTTCATCTAATTCTGTTTTTAATACTTCATCTGCTTTAATTTCTTTAACTTCGTCATTTAACGGCGTTTTTTTAGTTTCTTTAATTTCTTTTTTAACACAAGACATCGCTACCAAAGGTAAAGCAGCAGTAGAAAGCATAGATCCTAAAAGTAAATAACTTTTTTTAAATTTCATTTTTATCTCCTTCAATTGAAATATTTTTATATAAAATTATAACATGGTTTTGTTTAGTTTGTAATTTTTTATAAAAAAGATAATAATAAAAAGAAAGCATTTAAAACTTTCTTTTCTTTATCTACTTCTATCTTTTGATTTATTTAATTCTTTAACTTTTTGATTAATATGTTCTCTTAATAAATCTAAAATTAATATACTGATTTTAACGGTTTATTATTTTATTTGTTTTCCTTTTTAAATTTCTTTTTAAGAAAGTGATTAATTTTTCGTTATCATCTGTTTCATAATAATCAACAAATAAACTACGGTATTTTTCTATATCTTTCACAACTAAAACTTGATTGAAATGTTTTGATAGTAGTAAATTAGTAAAAATCATTGCACTTCTTTTATTACCGTCATTAAGTGGTTGTAATTTCATTAATTTACATTGCAAGGATAAGACACTATCAATATTTAAGTCATATAAATTATCTAAAATTAGATTATTAATTAATTCATCATTTACCACAGGCGGCTTATAAGAAGTTCCGGTAATTAAAACACTTTGTTTTCTAATTTTTCCATTATCAACAATAATTCTCTTTCCAATATTTTTTGTTAATTTTCATTAGTGTTAAAACAGGGAATTTTTCATTATATTCGATTTCATCATGAATTACTTTTTTATATGTATGATATAAATTTAAAACAATGTTTTTATTATAAAAATTCAAATTTAAATCATCTAAATCATCAACTAATTTTTTTGTTTGATCGATAGTGATATCAATATTTTCTAAATTAGATGCATAAGTAGTTAGTTCATAAATATATTTTTCAATCATTATCACTCCTTTGCAATTACTCAATCTCAAACATAAACATGATCATTAAAGTAAATAGTATTTTCTTGACAAGTGCGATTAGTCTTTAATTCTAAATAATCTTTAATGTTTTTAAATGCAATCAAATAATCCTTTTTAGGAGATTTACCTGTTTGTGATTCTAAATTAGTCATACCTAAATTATATCTTTTGTAATTTTTAATAAAATATTTTTTCACTTCTACGAATTTTTTATCGAAAAAGATAATTCCTCTGATTGAAAGAAATTTAATTTCAAAATCATTTTTCCAATTAATTTTTTTTAAATCTTGATAAATTGAAAAAAGTTCAATTAATTTATGCTGTTTAAATTGTCTGATATATTCTCCTATACAAAAAACACGAAATATGGATTCTCCATATTTCATGTTCCTGTTTACTTTGAGATTTGTCTAGGTTTTTTATTTTGTTTTCCAATGATTTCTTAGTTATCGGTTCTGGTGCAGCTGTTTTTTGAAAGAATAATCTTATCTCCTTTACATACAACCTTAACATATTGTTCAGTCTCGAAGCTTGCGACCCTTAAGACTGTCTTTTTAGGATAATGGTCGGAACCTAAGTGTAGCTGCTGCTACTCATTGATTGCTCGTATACTTTTAGTTTTCTTGCTATAAAGTTCCTTTCTACTCTTAATTCTTTGAGAATAAAACAGGAGATGCCATTCCTTTCTTGCAATATGTATCTGGGATTCTGGTATTGATATATTTCTTCCTTATTTCTTCTTCAGCGATTTCGCCGTCAAAAGCAAATCGTGATGATTTTTCATCTGGCGACCTATACCAATCTTTTATTTTATAGACTTCCTTTACTATTCCGTCAGTCACAGAAAATACATATTTATATTCTTCTACTGATCTTAGTTTTATTTTTCACTCTTTTCTTGTTGCCTCATATCTATAAGTAGTCGGAAATTCAGATTCTAATTGTTCCAATCTCCACCAACGGACTTTTATAATTAGATACTTAAAGTCAGTAGGTTCATCATAAGTTTTCATTGATAGTCTCATTTGAAGTTCTTTAGCGTTTGTAACTCCAAAATCCGAATGATGACCAGACTGGATATTTGACAACCCTTGGTACGCATCAATTAAAGCAGATTCTACTTGGAATGCTTCACTTTCTGTCAGATTCCACCTTTGTATGATGTGGATGACTTCAAGTCCAGCCTCTCTGATGCTTTGTATTATTTTGAATTTATTTGGATCTTCTTCATTAATTCCTTTAGCTCCATCATAGTAATCGATAACACACTTCACATGCTGAAACACTCTGTTGCCTTTTCCTTTTCCAACATAAAATGTCTGCCCGTTTCGAGGATCGATTAATCTATAAACATAATATTTTAATTGTTCTGCAACTTCCTGTGAAAACTCACTAATCATATTCAGTTTCCTCCTATCGATTTTTATATCAGATAAAATGGTCAAACTTCCTCTTTCTAAAAGGAACAGTTATTCCAAACTCATCAAGTTTATTTGTGATGAAATCATTATAAGATTTATAGTCATATGTATTCACTCAATGCTGGACATTCGACTTATTTATATCTTTTATATCTTTGAACATCTTAGGTAATGACTCTTTCAATATAGTATCCAATATTGAATAATCATCCTTACCATAAAGATTCTTGTTGTGGTAACAGGAATACTTGGATGCAAATGAGAACAGATTAATCTTTTCGTTAGCTCTAGCAATAGTCGCTACAACTTTCGGATCGCTGTTTTTAATCCTTTCATCAATATTTGGAATAGACGATATTATTTCGGCTAATTCAACAACACTGATAAATCTTTCATATCTAGAAATATTTGTAACTTATATTAATCATATCTTTTCATATTTTTTAAAACTTTGATCATTTTCTTTCCAACACTTTTGGCTAAGTTTACTTGGACTGCATTTCCAATTTGCTTACATTGATTTGCAATTGATCCTTTAAAAGTTCATTCATCTGGAAATGATTGAATTCTTGCAGATTCTCTAATTGTAAGCGGTCCGTTTTAGAACGGACGGCACCTGTCTGTTTGCTTCATCTGAGAGTTGCTAAGATAATTAATGATGGTTTATCAAGGCTTAATCTTCTTAAAATACAAGTTCTTCCTCTATATGAATCTCAACCGGATTTCATATATTACTTTGTTATTTTCTCAGGTATATCTCTTCAATATCCACCTGGTAGGACAAGTGAGGAAATAGCTTCTTTTTCCTTAAAATATTTAGCGCATTCACTAGAAAGAACATCTAATAAAATATCTCTTAAAATAGGTTTAGGATACTGTTTATTCGGGAAGTGAAAATTAATTTTGTCAACTAAATCATTACGAATTCCGATTAAAATTAATCTTTCTCTTTTCTGAGCCACATTATAATCTCAAGCATTTAGAACTTAAGATATCAAATTCAACTTAAAAGAAATATTAAAATTAGACTTTATTACTTATTAAGCAATTGTTTAATTAGATAATAAAGTAATTCTTTATGCTTTTATTAAATTTTGAATAAAAAAGAACAGCTAACACTGTTTAATTACTCTAAAATAATTAATATTCTGTTGAATGTTCTAATGAATCGATGCTTAATTCAACAGAAGTTCTTTTTCCGAATGATTCAATTTGAATTGTAGCGATATTTGCGTCTAAGTTTAATGATTTAATTGGGCCAATTTCACCTTTAAATGGACCATCTAAAACCACAACTAAATCATTAACTTTAAGTCCTTGTAAGTTTTTACCTAAGTTAAATAAGTGTGTAGCTTCTTCAGCAGCTTTTTCCATTTTTCTAATTTCTCTAGAAGAAACAGGTGTAGGTTTTGCTCCTTTACCAGATGATCCAATGATACCTGTAACATTTTGTGTGTTACGTACAATGTATCAAGCTTCATCAGTCATATTCATATTTGCAAAAATGTATCCAGGGTAAAGATTTGTGTATTTAACTTTGTATTCTTGACCTAAACGTCTTTTTTCTAATTCTTTAGCTGTTAAGATAGGTTTTTTAAAGATTTTAAAAGCGCCATCTTGTGTTGCATATTGATTAAATGATTCTGCAACATTTTCAGCAATAATACGGTTATTTAAAGCTTCAATAACTTGTTCTTCTTTTCCTCTAACAGTAGAGATCATGTATCATTTAAAATTATTCATAATTTACCTTTCTAAACTGAACCAAATACTTCTCATAATTTTGTAAATCCAATTGTTACTGCATAAACAAATAAAGCAAATATAGCTGTAAAAACAAGAATTTTAACAAGGTTTATTCAATTTTGTCTTGGAGTTGCTCAACGAACACGTTTAATTTCTTTAACAGTCTTTCTAAAAAAATAAATTTTATTTCTGCTTTCAAATCTGTCTTTTAAAGACATTTTTCCTGTTTCAACTTTTCTAATTTTTACTTTCTTATTTTTTCTCATAATTAAACTTCTTCTTTGTGAATTGAGTGTTGTTTGCAATGAGGACAATATTTTTTGATTGCTAAACGTTCTACATTTCCAGCACTTTTAATTGTCACGTAATTTTTCTTTCTGCATACTTCACATGCAATTGATACCTTGTTACTTTTCATAGTGTTTTAATTTTACCACAACATTACAATATACATTAAGTAAATGAATGCTATGCAATAGGTTTAATCGAAATTATTTACATACATAAAAAAACATAACACATTACTTTCTTCATCTAAATATTGATCTCACTTTTGCAAATGCTAAACGCACTCCTAAATTAACTGTTGGGGATAAATTGCCTCTAACTAAACTTAAAAATAATCTATTTCTAAATTGATTCTTAATAATAAGGCTAATAAGCATAATGTTGTTAGAACTAATAAGTTTCATTTTTGGTGTTTTTAGTATAAAGTTAATTGTTTCATTAATGATTTTATTTTGCATTTTAGTCATATTTAAGTTGCTCAATAACTTATCTACATATCTATCAAGAGCTTCAAAATCTTTTCTTGAGAGATATTTATAATCAATCTTGCAATAGGCTAAAATGAATTGAATTAATTCATCTTTATCAGTGAACAATTGTTCTAAAACAATGTTAAGAAACTTAAATGATATTTGTTTGATTAGCTCTTTGTTTTGAATAATAAAACTATTAAAGTAACTTTCGAAGCTAACAAAATTTGAACTTGATAAAAAGTAATCTTTAAAAATAATTAAAAATTCATCTAAATCATTTTTTACTAATGAAAAATCTAAATTAAACTTATAATCAATCTTTTTAATATCAATTGGAATCTTAATAAATTTTCTTTTATTTAACTCTCCAAGGATAAAATGAATTAAATCAATTATCTCTTCTTTAAAATTAGGGTACTTTTCAAAGAATTTTTTTGTTATATCAAACAATGTTTTTTCATTTGAGACTAAAAAGAATTGTCAAAACTTATTAAGGGAAATGTTTTTGTTTCTAGTAAAGAATTTTTCAACATTATCAATCAATGTAACAAACTCTTGATTATTAGCTAAAAAGTCAATTAATGTATCTGTGAATTTCAGTGAAGTGAATTTATTTTCAATATATTCAAGTACGTTTTCGTCATGGAAAATCTTACCAATGAGCGACATAACATTCTCATTTAAAAGTGCGCTGAAATTAAGAGTGATATCTAAACCTTTAGTTAGTTTCTCATTAATCAATGAATTGCTAATTGTGCTTATATAAATTCTAATTAGTGAACCTTCTAGAACGCCTAATTCTTTGTATCAAGTTTGAATAAGCTCAATAATTTTGTTATCCGGGTATATTGGAATGCTTCTAAATTTAGTTCAAGTAAATTTATTTAAATGATGCTCTTTAGCAAAATTTAAATAAAGTTTCTTACCAATGTATTTATAACATTTCTTACTGCAATGAATATCTAAAAACAACTGATATCATTTACGTTCATTTCTTAAACATTGTTCAAAGTCAAATATTTCAACATATTTAGTATTTGTTGCTGTTGAAACTTCTACAAAAATATTCTGAAATACCTTGTATATAGATTTAAAAATAGAATAACTCTTGTTTAAAAGATTATCTTTGTTTTTGAGAATCAACTTGTTAAGCACAGGTAATGAAGCAATAGGATAATCGACTAAATAGATTTTGCAATTTGTATTAACTTCTTTAATTTTGTTAACTAAAACAATATATTCATTAATGATTTGCTGTGTTGTACGCTTAACATTTTCCAATAAATCATCAATTTGTTTATTTTGAAGGTAGTAATCTTTTTGAGACATTACTTCAACTAAGTCTACATAGGAAATACTGAATAAAAATTCAATTCCACTAGAGTTTATAAATAAGTAATCTGCTTCCTTAATTTCTTTTAAATATGAATCAAAATCATAATTAAAATAAGTGTGATTAAATTTTTGAGCTAGAACTTTATTTATGTGCATTAACTCTCTTGTTTCATCCGTAAAGTTTTCACCAGAAACGATATTAATTCAAGTACTAATCTTGCTTGCCGATAGACCTAAATTGCTATATTTAATGTCTAAATTTCTACCAATATTCTTCTGAATTAATTCAATGAAATAGTCTGAATAAGCATAACCTGGTTCATCTAAATTTCCATATGTTCCAGTTCCTTGAGATAAATCAAAACCTTGCGCTATTGAGTCACCAATAAATACAAATTTTTTATTTCTAAAATTACGATTATTCATATTACTAAAATATTAGCACATAATATAAAAAGATAAAATTTACAAACAGAGGATATGAAAACCACTTAACTTAAAAAGTTAAGTGGAAAATCTAATAGACATTCTAAAAAATTAAATAATAAAATTAAAGAAAGATGTTTGACATTTAACAGAAAATGTCTAACTGATGAGAGAAGAAGAAAATAATGAATTTCGGTTCATTTAGAACCAATTTTATATTTCGTATTTAATAATAAAGTCTTATATTGAATAAAAGTCAATAAATGGATCAATATAAGAAAGTCAAATACTTTTTAAATGTTTAGAAAGGAATAATCCAACAAATGAACTAAAAACCATATTAAATTTTGTTTAAAACACTATAAAAATTTAATGAAAATCAAAGTGA
The DNA here is from genome assembly GCF_035609225.1 of Mycoplasma sp. 888. Taxonomy (NCBI): domain Bacteria; kingdom Bacillati; phylum Mycoplasmatota; class Mollicutes; order Mycoplasmatales; family Mycoplasmataceae; genus Mycoplasma; species Mycoplasma sp. 888. The sequence goes on along the minus strand of NZ_CP141192.1, from coordinate 143,974 downwards.
GTAATGAAGAACATAAACTGGAAAGTGAAAAAAAAGTTCAGTCTTCACAACATACAAGAAGATAACTGTAATTTTGAGAAGTACCCAAAAATTTACACTAATAAAAATAAAAAGCAACAAGAGAAAACATATTAATCAAACTTATGAATTTTCCTTAACCCATAAAACTTAAATTCAAGTTTAATTAATTTTAACCATCTCAAACACTTCCCCAAGCAACCGAGATGATAAGTTTTCATAACCTAACACTTACCCAATGTTATTAATATGCAAGAATGAATAATTATTGGAAATAAAATCCAAGTGAGTTTACCTAAAATATGGAAAAATCATAGATAGAATCAAAAAAACGTCTATACATGCATATTTTGTAAGTGAAAATAAGTGAAAAAATAAAATAAATATAGATGGGACAAAATCGCCAGAGAGTAAAAACGATTTGTCACAAAAAATTATAAAAATAATGGAGCAACAAGCAAAATATAGCTTGTTTATAAAAAACGTTAAAAATCAACACAAAATAATTTGAAAAATTTACTGCGTTTTATACAATAAAAAAAATTTCCTAAACTTATGTAAATATACTATAAATATATATGAGAAAGAAGAATTAAAAATTTGGACATATAAGTTATAACATAAGCTCTATTTAACTTTATATCAATGTAGTAATAAGGTTATTTGAACAAATAATGTCAATATCAATTGATGAACCAACGTTTAAATCTGTTGTTTTCATAACTGAGTGTTTCTTTTTATAACTACTATTTAAAAAATGATTTCTTGAGTGTATTTTTTGAGTATTAATTTGATAATCAAGTTGTTTTGTACTACGTGAGTTATCAACTACACTATTTTCCATGTCTATTAGAATTTTTTGTAAATTTACCCTTTTGTTAGCAATACCATCATCAAAAATATATTGAGAGTTAATTTCTGAGTGGAAGAAATTCAGAGTATTTAACTTTAATTTATTTCAAATGAATGATTCGAAATGAGAATAGGATTTAAAATCCATACGAAAAACTTCTGAAGAAACTTCTAGAAAAATTCCTAAAAATTCATGAAGTGTAACATTTTTAATTTCTGCTAGTTCAATAGATACCTTACCAAAGACTCAACTAACTTTTCTAGATAAAACATCTATTGACTTGCTGTGCTGCATACTAAAAGCAGAAATGATTTTTGAAACTGAATAATACTTGTCATTTTCGAGTTTCAAAAATTCAGAGAGAAACTTATCGTTCAAATGATATTTTCTTATCATTTAGTTAATGCATCGAACACAATAATACCTGTTGCTACTGATACATTTAAAGATTGCACATTCCCCCTTTGTGGAATATAGATTGTTTGATCTGTGACTGAAAGCACACTTTTTGATACTCCATCACCTTCGTTACCCACAACTAAAATTGTAGGTCTGTCATATTCCACTGTTGTGTATGGGAGAGCTTTTTCATTTAATACAGTTGAATAAACTCAATAACCTCTTTTTTTGAGTTGAGTTAAAGCTGCATTAAGACTATTAACTCTGTAAAAATTCATATTTACAAATCCACCTGATGAAACCTTTAATACAGTTGAATTAATTACAGCTGCATTATCTTTAGGGAAAATAATATGCTTAATTCCCCCAGCATTTGCTGTTCTTATAATTGCACCAAAGTTATGTGGATCTTGAATTTTATCTAACACAAGAATTGGCGAATTATCCTTATGCAATCTTTCTAAATCGTCAAGTCCCTTGTAATTAACAGATTTTAAGATTGCTTTAAAACCTTGATGGTTTTCTTTTGTTTCTTCATCTAAAGTTTTCTTATCAGTGATAACAATTTTTATACCCCTTAAAGTGTTATCACCTTTAAAATACTTTAAACTTCCTTCATCAGTTATGTGTATTTCAGAAATATCTAATTTGTTATTGACACAGTCAATAACGGAATTTTTCCCATACACAATTAATTCTCCCACTTTTTTAGTGGTCATATCGTATTTTTTTTGTTTTTCGTGTAATTTTTTCATATTTACCCTATATTAAATTATTTTCAATCAATTCGTTTCTTAATTTGTCAGCATTTTGATAATCTTTTTGAGCTAAAAACGCTTGTCATTTTTGATAAATTGGAACATATTTTTTGTAATCAAATTTCTTAAATCCAAAACCTAAATTATTAAAAATATATACTAATGTAGCTATGTCTAAGGTGTTTTTGTCTTTATTAATATTTTTAATTAGATCATTAATAAGTTTATTAAAGTCAGAAAATCTCTGTTCAAAAATATATGTGAATGCTTGTTTAGCTAATTCATTGTTAATTTGTGAATTGTTTTGTTTGTTTAACCGTGCATTTAAGAAGTAAATTTTGCTAATTTTCTTGAAAGTCACTTCAACATTATTAATTAAATTCTCATCAATATTGATCAAACCTGTAAATGAGTTTAATATTAAAATCATTTTAAAATAATCAGCTGAATATTTTTTAAGAAAGTCAGAAGCTAAAATTACGTTTTGTAATGACTTAGACATCTTAATTCCATTTAAATTAATTTGACCTGTTCTTAATCATTTACTTGAAAGCTGTTTTTGATTTAAAACATAGAATTGAATATTTTCATTTTCATGGTGTGGGAACGTTAAGTCCATCCCTCCTCCGTGAATATCTAAACCAGAATCTCCAAAATGTTTTTCAATTAAGGCAACGCATTCTGTGTGTCATCCTGGCCTACCTTCGCCAAAAGAAACATTGTATTTAACACCCTCAGTTGTATTTTTTCATAAAGCAAAATCAGCAGGTGATTTTTTATTTGAAGAAAGTTCGCTATCTTCAAATTTCATGTTTTCAATTTTTTGATTTGAAATAATACCATAGTCATTTTGGTTTTTTATGACATCAAATCAAACATTACCTTCATTATCTAAATATGCATTATTTGATTTGATTAATCTTTGAATGAAGTTATCAATTAAATCAATATTTTCGGTTACGTATTCAATGACAGTTATAGTGTCAACATTGAATTGTTTAAGTAAATCTAAATATAAATTACCATACTTTTCTGATACTTGAGTTTCTGAAACACCTTGTTCTTGGGCTTTTTTGATAATTTTGTCATCAATATCAGTAATATTATGAACAAATTTATATTCAATTCCTAGTTGCTTTGCAGCTTTTAAAATTAAGTCCATAGTTACAATAGGTCTCATATTTCCTATATGAACATCGTTGTAAACTGTGGGTCCACATACATATATTTTTAACATATTGTTATTATAATAAAAAATAATATTTAATTACCATTTTATATAAGCAAAATTAACTTTTATAACTATGTATAAGGCACGTAAAACTAGTTGTTTCTTAGCTATATAAAAAATATTTTTTAATATAATAGATATATAAAATATATCTATAAATAAGGAGGATTATGACACTAAAAGAACAGTTAAAACAAAACATTATTGACGCAGTTATAGAGTTACAAAATGAAGATTTTGTTAATAAGGATCTTAATGTTAAAGATTTAGTTTTTAATATTACTCAACCTAATGTTCCTGACAATATTAACATTGATCAAGTTGTTTATGACTTTAGTACAAATATTGCATTTATTTTAAAAAATCATTGTACTGTTAAAAATCCAATTGAAGTAGCAAATAAATTGGTTGCTAAAATGTCAAATTCAAATATCTTCCAAAAAATAGACATTGCTGTACCTGGATTTATCAATATTGTTTTAAGCAATCAATTATTTTTATCAACAATACAAAACATTAATTTAAATCCAACGAAATATGGAGCTGACTTTATTAATAAAGAACATGTTAATGTTGAATTTGTTTCAGCTAATCCAACAGGATTTTTGCACGTTGGTCACGCTAGAGGCGCTGCTTACGGAGATTCTTTAATTAGAATTTTAAGACACGCTGGTTACAATGTTGAAGCTGAATATTATGTAAATGATGCAGGCAATCAAATTAATGTGCTTACAAATTCAGTTTATGTAAGATATCAAAACTTATTTGGTATTGATGCACAATTACCTGAAGATTGTTATAGAGGCCAAGATATAGTTTGATGTGCTACAAAAATTAAAGAAAAATATGGTGATTATTTCTTAAATGCTGATGAAGTTAAATTAAGTGAATTATCAACTGTAGCTAAAGATATTATGCTTGAAAAAATTAAAGAAGATCTTGGTAGATTAAATGTTTCATTTGATACATTTTCTTCTGAAAAAACAATTAAAGAAGATGGTTTAATTGAGCCAGTTCTTAAAAAATTAAGCAAATACACATACACTGAAGATGGTGCATTATTCTTGAAAACCAAAGAATTTGGCGATGATAAAGACCGCGTGCTTATCAAAGCTGATGGAAATTACACTTATTTCTTACCTGATATTGCTTATCACGAACTTAAGTTCCAAAAGTCACCTAAACTTATTAATATTTGAGGTGCTGATCATTCAGGATACATTCAAAGAATGAAAATCGCGATGCAATGCTTAGGTTACAATTCAGACAATTTAGATATATTAACTATTCAATTAGTAAGATTAATCAAAGATGGAGAAGAATTTAAAATGTCTAAAAGAGCCGGTACAGCAGTTACTTTGCAAGATCTTTTAGATTACTCTTCAGCTGATGCAGTTAGATTTATGATGCTCATTAGAGAAATCAATAATAAATTTGATTTTGATATTGATGCAGCTAACTCATCTGATGTTAACAATCCTGTATTTATAGTTCAATACGCTCACTCAAGAGCTGTATCATTATTAAATAGATTAAAACAAGAAGAAGTTAATGATCAAATTAACTTTACAAACAAAGCTAAAAAACTTATTATTGAATTAGACTCATTTCCTGAATTAATTAAAACAATTGTGTCAACTTCTAAAGTCAACTTATTAACACAATACTTAATTAATTTAGCTAAATCATTTAACAGTTTTTATGCTGAAACTAAATTATTAGGTCACGAAGACGAAGGAACATATGCTCACCTTATCAAATCAGTTCAAGCGATTTTAGCTCTTGGACTTAACTTAATTGGTGTTTCTGCACCTTTATCAATGTAATTAAAGGAGAATTTATTATGTACAAAACAATGTTAGAAATCGCATACGAATTAGTATCATCACGTCCAACAGACGAATTTGCATTTATGGAAATCTTTAACACTGTCGAAGACGAGTTAAGATATGACTGAGAAGACAGATTCGTTACAATGAACACACCATATGAAAAAGTTAGAGAAAGAAAAATTGGTGAGTTATATCGTTTATTAACAGTTGATAAAAGATTCAACAGACTTGCAAATGGGAACTGAGAAGCAAGAAATATCTAATAAGTAGGTTTTTATGTCATTAGTTAATGCAAAAGATATGCTCAAGAGAGCTAAAAAGGGTAAGTACGCAGTTCCTCATTTTAATATTAATAATTTAGAATGAACAAAAGCAATTCTTACAACATGTCAAGAAATGAATTCACCTGTTATTTTAGGAGTTTCAGAAGGAGCACTTAAATATATAGGTGGATATGAAACTGTAACAGGTTTAGTTTCAGGTCTTATTAAGGACTTAAAAATTTCAATTCCTGTAGCTCTTCATTTAGATCACGGTTCATTTGATGCTTGTGTTAAAGCTATCGAGTCAGATGGTTTCACTTCAATTATGTTCGATGGTTCACACCTCCCATTTGCTAAAAATAAAGAATTAACTCAAAAACTTGTTTACTTAGCTCAAAGCAAAAATATGACTGTTGAAGCTGAGGTCGGTTCAATCGGTGGTGAAGAAGATGGTGTTATTGGAAACGGCGAAATTGCAGATATTGAAGAAGCTAAACAATTAGCTGCTGAAAAAATAACAGTTCTAGCAGCAGGAATCGGAAACATCCACGGTAAATATCCAAAAAACTGACAAGGTCTTAATTTTGAAGTTCTTCAAAAATTATCAAGTGAAACTGGTTTAGGAATTGTTCTTCACGGTGGTAGCGAAATTCCACTTGACCAAATTCAAAAAGCAATCAGTTTAGGTGTTACAAAAATTAACATTAACACCGATTTACAATTAGCAAATCACGCTGCAATTAGAAAATTTATTATTAGCAACAAAGATCTTGAAGATAAAAATTATGATCCTAGAAAACTTTACAAACCTGGTTATGAAGCTATGTGCAGGGTGATTAAACAAAAAATATTAGAGTTTGGATCAAATGATAAAGCTTAGCATCATCTTGATGCTTTTTTTATACACATTATTTCTAAATAGGAATAAAATTATATTTATATACAAATAGAAAAGAGAGAAGATGAAATTTAAAAAATTATCTTTATTCAGTTCACTTGCAATTTTACCAGTTGCTACTACATTATCTATTTCATGTGATAATAAAAATGATGTTTTAAAAGAACCATCAAATCCTATTAGTAATGCAAATAGTGAACTTATCCAAAAACTAGAAACAGTTAAAAATAATTATTCAACTGACAATAATTTGGTTGAATTAGTTGACGGCTACAAAAATAAAATAAACTCAAACAGTACTAATCAAGATTTATTAACTCAAGCGGGAAATGTTGTAAAAGTTTTCAATAGTGCTGATGAAATGACTGCTGAAATTAGACATCAATGATTTTTAGGTTCAAAAACATATAACAATTTAACTGAAACATCAAAATTTTTAAGACAAACTTATGCAAATGAGCAAAACTTAATTGAATCACTTAATGCAATTGATGTAAATTTAGAAATTTATAAAAGTAAATTATTTTCAGCTTTTGCTAATCAGCGAGAAATGGATTACTTATCATCATTAAATTTACAAACAAGTTTAGGTTTTAGCACAACAATTAAAAAATCATTACCACAAAACTATGCTGTTGTTGATATGTCAGGAATTGTTGATGGTGACACATTATATGGTCCATATATGAATTTAGTTAGTGGTATTCAACCAGGAACTCAATCAAATAATCGTAATGGTAGAAATCTAGGATTAAGATCTAGAGGAATCGATACTCCCGAAACAGATAAAGGTTCAAATTCAAATCAATTAGCTTCAAAAGAAAATTATTGAGCTCAAGTTTCTAAAAAATACTACGTAGAACACGTTCAATCACATGGTTTCTTCTTTTACTTTAATAAGTTAAAAGAAGATGATTATGGAAGATGAGTTGTATTCTTATATCCAGATGAAAGAAAAAATCCTGATTTAGAGTTTGGAAACCAGCTAATTAGAGCAGGTTTAGCTAGAGTTGCTTACATTACATTAGACCCTTCAGATAAAAAATTCTACGCAGAAACTGAAGAAGAACAAACAATGTATCAGACAATTAAGAATTCTCAAAATTATGCAAAAGAAAATAGATTAGGTTTCTGAGTTGACCCAATTGAAAATGTATTTTATAAGAACCCTAGAAAGAACTGATAATGTGATCAAGCGAAAGCTTGATTTTTTTATCTAATTTGATTAGCTTAAATTATGCATATTACATATACATATATGAATTAGTAAAAATAGATATTTTTTCACTTTTATGATAGTGTACAAGCTGTAAAAGTAAAAAGGCACTTGCTCAAATATAACAATCTATTTTTCTTAAAAATCTATATAATATTTTAATAAATATATAATATTTATTAAAATTTACATTCGCACATGGAGGTATAAATGTCTGAAGTTCAAAAAAAACATAATTATGATGCAAGTAATATTCAGTTTTTAGAAGGATTAGAACACGTTAGAAAAAGACCTGGTATGTACATTGGATCAACATCTAAATCAGGTTTACACCACTTAATTTGAGAGATTGTAGATAACTCTGTCGATGAAGCTATGGCTGGTTTTGCCAATAGAATTGATATTATCATCACACAAGATAATTCAATTATTGTTGAAGATAATGGTCGTGGAATTCCTGTTGATACCCACGCAAGATTTGGAATTAGTGCACTTGAGGTTGTTTTAACAAAACTTAATGCCGGTGGTAAATTCGAATCTAATGCATATAAAGTTTCTGGTGGACTTCACGGGGTTGGAGCTAGTGTTGTTAATGCTTTATCAGACTCATTTAAAGCTTGGGTTAAAAGAAACGGAAACTTATACTATGCAGAGTTTGCTAATGGTGGAAAAACTATCAAGTCAACAGAAGTTATTGAAAAACTCACTAACCCAAATGAAACAGGAACAAAAATTCAATTCCATCCTGACTATTCAGTTATGGAAGAATTACCATTTGATAAAGAAATTATTTTAGACCACGCGAAGCAAATTGCACACCTTAACAAAGGTTTATATGTTTCAGTATCTGACTACAGAGATAATACACACTATGAATTCTTATATGAAAATGGAATTATTGACTACGTGCACGAATTAAGCGATGGTTACAAACCAGTTACACCTGTTATTTATGCAGATGGAGAATTTGCTGTTAAAAATAACAAAGATGAGGATGTTGTTATTGGTGTTGAAGTCGGTATGCAATACTTGTCTGATTTATATCGTGGAAACATTATTTCATATACAAACAACATTTCAACACACGAAGGTGGTTCTCACGTTTCTGGTTTCTATGATGCTTTAATGCGTTTAATTAATAACTATGCAATTGAAAAAGGTGTTATCAAATCTGAAAGTGAAAAATTTACTCGTGACGATTTAATCGAAGGTGTTACAGCAGTTATCTCAATCAAACACCCTGATCCAGAATTTGAAGGACAAACAAAAGGAAAATTAGGTTCAAAAGATGCTCGTCAAGCTGTTAACAGAGTGTTTAGTCCAATTTTAGAAAGATTCTTAAATGAAAACCCTGTTGATGCTAAGAAAATTATTGAAATTGCATCTATGGCTAAAAAAGGACGTTTAGCTTCCAATGCAGCTAGAGAAAATGCAAGAAGAAAAAATGTTTTTGAATCAGGTGGATTACCAGGTAAATTAGCTGACTGCACATCTAAAAATCCTGAAATTTCTGAATTATATATTGTCGAAGGGAACTCAGCTGGTGGTTCGGCTAAAATGGGTAGAGATAGAAAAACTCAAGCTATCTTACCATTAAGAGGGAAAATTATTAACGTTGAAAAATCTCGTCAAGAAAAAGTTCTTTCTTCAGAAGAAATTTCGTCGTTAATGACAGCTATTGGTACAGGTTGAGGAGAAACATTTAACATCAACAAATTAAGATACCACAAGATTGTTATTATGACTGACGCCGACGTCGATGGTGCTCACATTAGAACTTTATTATTAACATTCTTCTACAGATACTTTAGACCTTTAATTGAGTATGGATTTATTTACATAGCTCAACCTCCTTTATACAAAATTCAACAAAATAAATTTGTTGAATATGCTTTCAACGATAATCAAAAAGATGAAATAATCGCAACATTAAACCCAAGTCAAAAAATTACAATTCAACGTTACAAAGGGCTTGGAGAAATGGATCCTGAGCAACTATGAGAAACAACTATGGATCCTGAACGTAGAAAAATGCTTCAAGTGCAAATTGAAGACATTTACAAATCAGATTCAATTTTTGAAACCTTAATGGGAGAAAGAGTTGAACCGAGAAGAGAATTCATTCAAAAGAATGCAAAATACGTAAAAAATATCGATTTATAATGTTAAAAATGCACATCCAAAATGAACTGGATGTGCATTTTCTTCACTAAAATTTAGAATTAAATTTAAAACTTTATTGCAACTAATTTTTAACAAAAATTGCAAAATCCTAAAATTACATGAATGGAATATATGAAATTTTTTGAATCTCAAAAATAAGAAAAAACTTTTATCACTTACACACTATTTTAAAAGTCAAAAATTATTTTAAATAAATATTTTTATGCTCATAATTTTATTTACTAAAAAGGAATATGATATAAGTGCGACAAGTATATTGTCGCAACAAAAGGGAAATTCTTTTATATATTAAAAAATATTCTATTATTTTAAAAATTTAATTTAGCAAGTTATAAAATAGACATACATTTATTATTAATCATTAAAATTATTGGTTTTTTATACAAGTTTATTATTATCAATAAAGATATTCACTATATTTTTATCACATATTATATTTAGTTGTTTTAATTTTTTATTTTTATTATTATTTTAATAGAGTAAATTTTCCATTTACACTTCTTTAAAATAAAGAAATTTTAATCATATTTATTTGAGTAATTTTATAAATTTAAACGCACAGTTTGTCATATATAAATTTTAAATTTTCAAAATATTAACTATCTTTATTAATTAGCAGATATTAATATTATTTGGTAATTCCATAGATTACTCCTTTATAAAATTTGTTTTTCAATTAAATAATTTGGTTCACTAGTCGTCACTTGAACCAATCAAAAAAATATACATATAATATCCTATTAGCACGTCCAATTTAATGGTAGTTGGATGTGTTTTTTGTACAAAAAAAGATGCAAAAGCATCTACATTTTGTTCATTTTTTCGTCAATTTTAAGCAAATTATGAATTGCTTTATTAACTGCGTCAGTTGCAGCTTGTCTACTTGTAGCCATCACTTCAGCAACTTCTGCATATGACAAATCTTGTTCATAATATAACTTAAAAACTTGTTGTTGATTTTGAGTTAATAAATTACCATATTTATCAAATAACTCTGTGTATTTAATTACGTTTTCTAATGATTTATTGTTCATTATCAATTAATGCTTTTGTCATTTGATAAATAAATAATTCAAGATCAAATTCTTGTAAGTCATCTAGTTTTTCACCTAAACCAACATATTTAACATCAAGATTATATTCATCTTTAATTGATAAAACAATTCCACCTTTTGATGTTCCATCCATTTTAGTAAGAATAATCCCAGTTAAGTTAGCAATTTCTTTGAAGTTTCTTGCTTGAGATAATCCATTTTGACCTGTAGTTGCATCAAGAACTAATAATGATTCATGTGGTGCTAAAGGTTCAAATTTTCTAATAACACCAATCATTTTTTCAAGCTCTTTCATAAGGTTAACTTTATTTTGTAATCTACCGGCAGTATCGATGATTAATAAATCATAATTTTCTTCTTTAGCTTTAGAAACTGCTTGATAAACAACACTAGAAGGATCAGCCCCTTCGTGAGCAGGTTTAACAATTTCTGCACCAATTCTTTGTGCTCAAACACCTAATTGATCAACAGCACCAGCCCTGAAAGTATCAGCAGCAGCAATTAAAACTTTTTTTCCTTCTTTAACATATTTGTTTGCTATTTTAGCAATAGAAGTTGTTTTACCTGATCCATTAACACCAACAAAAACAAAAACATTTAATCTACCAACTTCATAGTTTGGATTTGTATTAACAACTGAGTTGTTTGTATAAATTGTAAACATTTGATCAGCAACAATTTCTCCAATCATTTTTGGATCATCAATATTGTTTAATCTAATTTCTTGTTTAATTCTTTCTACCATAACATCAACTAATGAAGCATTAATATCAGACATAATCAATAACTCTTCAAACTCATCAAAAAAGTCTTCATCAAGTTTTACGTGTCTATTTTGTAGCTCTAAAAGTTTTTTACCAAATGATGCAGAAGAATTTAAACCTTGTTCATATTTCTTAAATTTCTCACTTGTGATTATTTTCTTATATTCTTTTTTGTCTAATTCTTCTTGAACTTGTTCAACATCTTTAGGTTTTCTATTAAAAACCTTATTTACTAAATTTTTAAAAAATCCCATATCTATATTTTACTTTATAAATCAAAATATCACATCAGTCAAATAAAACTTAAACCATAGTGTACAAGTCCTAAAAATAAAAATATATTTGTACTTTATATTGAGCATAGATATTTAAATATAGTAAAATAATTTCATGAGTAGTTTAGTAATGGTAGCTATGCAAGTAATAATTACTTTAATCATTTATTACTGTGCATATAGATTAATCAATTATCTTAAATTAATTAAGGGTAGATTTGCATACAAAGACATGCAAATGAAATCAATTTATTCAGCATTAGCTGGATTTGGTTTCTTTTCAATTAGCTTAATTTTATTTGTTTTAAATGCTACAGAAGTAATTAAATTAATTGGTTCACAAGTTAATGAAGAAACAAAAACAGCTGAAAAGGTCACCCTTTCATTCAGTGCAATTTCAGTTTCATCAATAGTATTCTATTTATCTTGTGTTATGCTTGCAGTTTTAATTTCATTTATGATTATTGTGATTGTATTTGTTCAAAAATCAAGAATTCAAATTTCTAAGAAAGAATTTGATGAATTTGATATCGAAAAATATGACATTAACATTCTTGGTTCATTCACAAGAGCAAACAAATATTCAAGAAACATACCTGTAACATTCAAAGATCAAGTTGGGAATATGTTGTTTTTCAAGAAATTCGGAACAAAAATGTTTCTAAGCAAAATTGTAGATCAATCAATTTTCTTTATTTCACAATCACCATATGTTAATAAAGTTTATGAACAAAATGAAGTGACTTTTACAGAAGATACATTGTTAGCTTCACATTTTAGCAATAACAAAGAATATATCCTTTTTGTACTTAAATCAGCACAAAAAGAAGTGTCAGTTATTAACAAAATTGATGAAAAATTATTTGAGGAAATAGTACTTAAAAAGTTTGCATAAAGAGCTTAAATGCTCTTTTTTGTAATAAATTAATATAATTAATTTATTATGTTAAAATAAAAAAGAATTTAAAGAGGTACATAAAAATGAGTGTTGATAGAGAAACTAAATTATTTAAAAGAATCAAAATTCTTGCAATAAATGATGATGTTGAATTGAAAAAAGAATACGAATGGTTGTATAAAACATTTTCAAACGCTTCTATTTTCATTCCAAAATACATCAACACCATTTCAAACACTAAAACAATACCTAAATCAGATTTGTATAAACCTGATGAACAAATCTTAAAAATCAAAGAGCAATTAAATAAACTTGAATTAAATCTTGAAATCAATTCAATTGACTTCATGGATGATTATGTAATTTTCGATAATAATCTACCTGAATTAAAATATGTTCTAAATTCTCTTTATCCAGAGAACAATAAACAGGAAGATACAAAAAGTACAAAAATCAATAAAAATAAAATAAGACTTTAAAGAGGAAAATATGAGAAAAGTTAATATAGCTATTGATGGTCCAAACGGCGTTGGTAAATCAACTGTTTCTAAAAATCTTGCTCAAAGATTACATTACATGTTTATTAACAGTGGTTCAGTTTATAGAGCAATCACATTAAATGCTCTTCAACGCAATATTTTAACAACTGATACAGAAGGTGTAATTAAATCTCTTGAAACAATCAACATTGAGTTATTACCAAACGATATAACTTTATTAGATGGAACTGATATCTCACTCAAAATTAGAGCTGACTATATTTCAAAAGTTACTCCTACTGTGGCTAAAATTCCTGAAGTTAGAGCATTTGTTGTTAAATTTATTCAACATATGACTTTAAGACAAAAGGGTTACATCATTGATGGAAGGGATACAACTTTCAGAATTCTACCTCACGCTGAAGTTAAAATTTTCTTATGAGCTACACCAGAAGTCAGAGCGCAAAGAAGATATGAACAAAACAAAATATTAGGTTATAACACAAACTACCAAGAAGTTTTAAAAGAAGTTGAATTACGTGATCAACAAGATATCTATAGAGAAGTTGATCCATTACATAAAACAGAAGATGCTATTTATATTGATTGTACTGAACTAACAACTGAAGAAGTTGAAAACAAAATTATTGATATTGTTAACCAAAAATTAAAAACAAAGAAGGAACAAAATGCGTAATACAGTTGCAATTGTAGGGAAACCAAATGTAGGGAAAAGCACTTTTTTCAATAAGCTTGTAGGAAGAAAAGTTTCTATTGTGCACGATGAACCTGGTGTTACACGTGACAGACTTTACGAACGTATTGTTTGAACTGGCCACGAAATTAAAATCATTGACACTGGTGGCATTGAAATTGAAAACAGACCATTCCAAGAACAAATTCAAATTCAAGCTAAAATCGCTATTGAAGAAGCTGATGCAATCATCTTCTTATTTGACGGAACTAGTGAAATTACAAATGATGACTTATTCATTATGAACATTTTACGTAGATCTAAAAAACCAATCATTGCTGTAGCTAACAAACTTGAAGACACACAACAATTTGATTACTCTTGATATAGTTTAGGAGTTGATCACATTTATCCAATTTCAGCTCTTCATGGAGAAGGGATCGGGGATGTTTTAACTAAATGTATTGAAGTTTTAGATTATTCAGACCCTGAAGAAATTGATGCATTTAATTTAGCTATTATCGGAAAACCTAACGCAGGTAAATCTTCACTTTTAAACAATTTAGCTAAAGAGGAGCGTTCAATTGTTTCAGATATCGCCGGTACAACCCGTGATTCAGTTACATCATTAATTGATATTGATGGAAAAACATACAATGTTATTGATACTGCCGGTATAACTAAGAAGTCAAAATTAGTTGAATCAGTTGACCACTATGCCCTTATGCGTGCTATGAACTCACTTTCAGAAGCTGATTTATCACTTATCGTTATTGATGCTTCACAAGAAGAAGTTTCACACTTTGATTCAAGAATTATCGGTTATGCATTAGATAATGAAAAACCAGTTATCATTGTAATTAACAAGTGAGACTTAATTGAAAAAGAAACAAACACAATGACTGAATATGAAAAAAGACTTAGAAACAAATTCCACTTTGTTCCATGAGTTCCATTTGTATTTATTTCAGCTAAATACAATCAAAGATTAAACAAACTTTATGACACAATTAACTTAGTTAGAACAAACTTAGAACGTCAAATCAAACCATCATTATTATCAAACTTGATCTTAGAAACTCAAATTATTCAACCTGCTATTCCATTCAATGGTGGTAGATTAAATATTTACTTTGCAAGACAAGAAAAAGGAAAAATTCCTACATTCACTTTCTTTGTTAACAATAAAAAATACCTACACTTCTCATATCGACGATTCCTTGAAAACCAATTGCGTCAAACATTTGATTTTAGAGGTTGTCCTATTAAAATGAACTTCAAAAACAAGAAAGATACTATTGAATAATTAAAAACTATGCATATGATTTGAATCATATGCATTTTTTTAAACATTTTGTAGAAAATTAGAATATTTCTGACTTTTTTCTTTAATTTTTTAGAATAGCAATTAAAAAATTGAATGCAAATTTAGTTTTATTAGTGCTTAAAGCTTCTCTTATAAGATATTTAAGTAATTTTGATTTGAAATCACTGATTTAAAAGTATCATTTTTACTTGCAACAAGTAAAAATAGATATTAAATTTTAATATTTTGAAAGGAAATTTAAGAAATGGGAAAGCATTTTTTTATCAGTGCCTATATTGGTATTATGAATTTTAAGTAGATTTTTAATTATTCCTCTAATTTTATCACTACTCTTGTCAGCTAATGGAGGATATGCTGCTGGTGTGGGTCCTGTTGTGATTCTTGTTTTATTTTCAATTATTGGAATTACTATAGCTTTATTTGTTATGTAAACATTGGTACAATTAGAATTTGTAATATGAACATACCTGTCGCAATTTTATACATAGTAGGATTTCTTTTCCCGATTTGTACAATTGTTGGAGCATCAATAGGCATTCATAAAAAAACTATTCTGGTAATTATTAGATAAGATGAATTTAATGGATGATCGAATAACAGTCATCCATTTTTATCGAAACATAAAACTCTCTTAATAACATGAAAAATAAAATTAAAATAAAAAAGATAGTTTAATGCTATCTTTGAATAAATTAATTAACCTTCTTAATATCTTTTCATAAATAAGGAAATCTTTTCGGTGTATTTTCTAATTTCTTAATTGAGGCAACGTAATTTTCTCTATCAATATTCTCATCAATAAAAGGCCTTATCGAATATTGAACTTTAACATCTTTCAAAATGCTCTTTGTGTCATTAATTTCTTGAATAGCTTTTTTACCTTTTAATAAAGATAAAAAACCATTAACTTTAACTAAGTGTAAAGCTGCCATACTTAAAGCTTTTACAGTTGCTACAGCTCTTGCTGTAACAACATCAAATTGATTAATTTCCTTTACATTTTCAGCTCTATATTTGTAAACGGTTACATAATCTGATAAGTTTAACTTCTCAATAACTTCGTTTAGGAAGTTAACTCTTTTTAAAAGTGGTTCATATATAACTACTTTGTTTTTAGGCTTTGTTAATACATATGGAATTGATGGGAAACCTGCTCCAGCTCCAATGTCTAAAATAGTTCCATTTTGTAAGTCTTTAGTGATCTCAATCATGAATACTAAAGATTCGTAAATACCTTCATTTCAAAGTCTTTCATTTGAAAAACCAGTTAAATTCATAACTTTGTTTTTCTCTTCAATTAGATTAACATAAGCTTCAAATAAACTAAAATCTCAGTTATTTTTAATACACAATTCTCTAACAAGTTCTTTACTTTTCATCATTGTAATTATTTATTTGTTCCTTTATTTCTGCGTATACATTTGTAATGCTTCCACCATTTAAAGATGCATTAATAACTTTCCCTATAAATTCACCTAATGAAACAATTTGTAATTTTGAGTATTTTTCTAGTAACTCATAGTTATCGATACTGTCTGTAACAATAACTTTTTCAATGTTGGGGTCGTTTTCAAAAATATCAAACCCTTTTGAAAACACACCATGTGTTGCAACAACAATAATTTTATTAGCACCGTTATCTTTTAATGTTTGTGCTGCTTTTTTAATCGTTCCACCTGTATCAATAATATCGTCCACAATAACCGCATTTTGATCTTTGATGTCACCGATAATGCCCATTACTTCAGTTTGATTATCAGCATTTCTTCTCTTGTCTATAATTGTAATTTTAATCGTGTTTGCTATTAATTCAGCAAGTTTTCTAGCTTTTACAGTTCCACCGTGGTCCGGAGATACAACTGTGAATGATGTATTAAGTTTTCTTAATGCTAATGCAAGTGGATATTGTGCTCTTAAATCATCAACAGGGATATCAAAGAACCCTTGAATCGAAGGGTTATGTAAGTCAACACAAATCATTCTAGTAGCACCTGCTACTTGAAGTAAATTAGCAACTAATTTAGCTCCAATCGGTTGTCTTCCTGATGCTTTTCTATCTTGGCGAGCATACCCGTAGTAGCTTAAGCATACATTAATCGAACCTGCGCTTGCTCTTTTAAGTGAGTCAATAAATAACAATAATTCCATTAAATTATCATTTACAGGCTTTGATGTTGAAGCAATGATGTAAACATCTTTGTTTCTAACAGTTTCTTCAGCTACTAACATGGCTTCACCATCAGTATAAACTGTTCTTGTTGCTTTCGAAAGTGGTATATTAACAAGTTCAGAAATCTTTTTTGCTAATTTTTCTGAATTATGCATACCAAAAATAACTGTTTGATCTTTATTCATTTTTCCTCATTTATATTTTACCCCTTTTGTTGCTTTATTATTTAAATAAAAATATTAAAAAAATACTTTGTTTTATTTTTTCTGTGTTATAATATTCAAGCAAAAAGAAATGCCCAGGTGGTGGAATGGTAGACACAAGGGACTTAAAATCCCTCGGTAGCAATACCGTGCTGGTTCAAGTCCAGTCCTGGGCACCAAAAAATGTGCGTCCTTAGCTCAGCAGGTAGAGCAAATGGCTTTTAACCATTGGGTCAGAGGTTCGAATCCTCTAGGACGTACCATTTCAAGAAATTGACCGAGGAACCTTAAAAGGTTCTTTTTTTTTTTTTTTTTACTTTTACAGTAGTGAGCCAGTCAGATAAGTAAAAAATAATTTCTTTAATTTATAAAAAAGAACAAGAAAAACCAACTATTTCTAGTTGGTAAAAATAAGGTCATCTTTATGAAATGGTGCGAACGAATGGACTTGAACCATCGACCTCACGATTATCAGTCGTGTGCTCTAACCAGCTGAGCTACGCTCGCATAAATGTACTTCTATTATAGCATAAAACTATAAAAATAGAAGTACAAAATATTATTAATTTTATTAACGTTTTGAGAATTGTCTTGCACGACGTGCTGCACGTAAACCTGGTTTTTTACGTTCTTTAGCACGAGCATCTCTTGTAAGCATTCCGGCTACTTTTAAAGCTGAACGATATTCAGGGTTAGCTTCTAATAAAGCACGTGCAATACCTAATCTAATAGCACCTGCTTGACCACTAAGACCACCACCACTTACGTTTACACTAACATCAAATGTTCCGAAAGTATCTGTTAAAACAAAAGGTTGGTTAGCATCTTTTAAGTAAATGTCAGATGTTAAGTATTCTCTAGCATCACGATTGTTAATAACAAATTTACCTTTACCTGGTGTTAATCTAACACGAGCAACTGAAGATTTTCTTCTTCCTAATCCACGGTACATAACTGTTTCTTTAGCCATAATTATTTAACCTCTAATCTTTCTGGTTGTTGAGCTTCGTGTTTGTGGTTTGGTCCAGCGTACACAAATAAACTACGACGTTGTTTGTTTCCTAATTTTGTGTGAGGAATCATTCCACTTACTGCTTTTTCAATTAAAGCTGTAGGTCTTTTAACTCTTAATTTTGCTGCTGTAATGCTTTTTAATCCACCTGGGTATCCTGAGTGTGAGTAGTAAATTTTGTTTTCTTCTTTTTTAGCTGTTAAAACTACTTTTTCTGCATTTACGATGATAACAAAGTCACCCATATCTGCGTTAGGTGTAAATGTAGGTTTGTTTTTCCCTCTTAAAATTGATGCAACTTGAGCAGCTAAACGCCCTAATACTTGTCCTTCAGCATCAATAACATATCATTTTTTGTTAGCTTGTTGAGTATTAACTATTGTTGTTTGTCTCACGCTATCCTCCTATATACGTTAATAATAAAAAATTTATCTCGGTTTATAAATTTATAAATTTGCTAATTTATTATACCACATAAGTTTTTTTATACTCATTTTTTTACATATGGTTTGTTATGTTTTTTAAACCTATATTCTAGGTATTTTATATATTTTCTTAATTAATTTTATTAATCAATTTTCATTTGCGATAACATGAAAATTGCTGCTGTTTCTGCTCTTAAAATTCTTGAACCTAATGAAACAACTTTTACATTATTTTTTGCAGATAAATTGATTTCTTCATCTGAAAAGCCACCTTCAGGTCCAACTAAGAAAATAACATCACTATCAATTGGTTGAGATAAGTTTGATGAAATATCAATTTTTTCATGCGCTATATATTTATTTTGAATTGGTAGATTTAACACTTGTTTTAATGTCATTAATTCAGTTAAAACTGGAATTTTATTTCTAAATGATTGCTCAGCTGCATTTTGTAAAATAGTTTTAAATCTTTCATATTTTGAACTAAATTTATTAAATTTAAGCAAGTCGTGATTTGTGTATTGAGTTTTTAGTGGAATTATTTTTGTAACTCCAAGTTCTGTAGCTTTTTGTAGCGCTCATTCAAAACGATCTAACTTAATTACAGCCATTGCAAGAACAACTTCGTATTTATGTTCGTGATTTTGTTCTATTTTTTTAATTATTTTCGCTGCATTATTATCTAATACACATTCATAAAATTCTTCATTATAAACACAAATAAAAGGTTTTGTGTCTATTCTGATAACTTGAAGATGTTTTAATGTTTCTTTTGATAAAACAAAAGAGTCATTGTTTTTCTCTGTTACAAAAAATCTATTCATAATTAGTTATCTTGCATAATTTCTTCATATTCTTCAAGAGAACCTCTGAATAAGAAACTCTTTGTAGGTGATTGAAGTTCTAAAATAACATCAGCACATTGGTTAACAAATGCTCTGTTATATGTTGTGAAAATTGCTCCACCCTTGAAGTTTTTAACACCTTCAATAACTGAGTCAATACTTTCAGCATCTAAGTGATCTAATGGTTGATCTAAGATAATAAAGTTAGATTCAAGAAGCATCATTCTTGAGAACATTAATCTAGCTTTTTCTCCCCCACTAGTTACTTTAACTTTTTTGAATACTGAATCATTGCTAAATAACATACGCCCTAAGAACCCACGCATTCTAGCATCATCATTTTCTCTGTTTTCTTTTTCTTTATTTTCAAGTGGTCACTTAGAAATTCATTCAAGAATATTTTCATCTGTATCAAAGTATTTACTATTGTCATTAGGGAAGTATGAAGGTGTAATTGTTTGTCCTCATTCAACTGTTCCTGAAGTTGGTTTATTAATTCCAAGTAAACATTCTAATAATTTTGTTTTAGGAATGTCATCTTCTCCGACAACAACCATTTTTTCACCTGGTTTCAGTGAGAATGATACGTTTTCAAATAAAATTTCACCTTTATCATTTTTGTATGTTAAACCTTCAACATTTAAAATTTGTTTACCGTGATCACGGTTCATTTCTCAACGAACGAATGGATATTTTCTATTTGAAGGTTTAATTTCATCAAGTGAAATTTTTTCAAGAGCTTTCTTACGTGATGTAGCTTGTCTTGATTTAGATGCATTAGCACTGAAACGCGCGATGAATTCTTTAAGTTTTTCGATTTGTGCTTCTTTTTTAAGATTTGATTGTTTCATCATTTCTCTAGCTAACTCTGAACTTTGTTTTCAGAATGAATAATTACCTGTGTAAATTTTTGCTTCATTGTAATCAATGTCAACAATATGTGTACAGATAGCATCTAAGAAGTCACTGTCGTGGCTAACTACAATAACAATGTTAGGGTAGTCAATCAAGAAGTTTTCAAGTCATCTAATACTTCTAAGGTCTAAGTGGTTTGTTGGTTCATCCATAATTAAAATATCAGGATTTCCAAATAATGCTTTAGCTAAAAGAACCTTGATTTTTTGATTAGCTGTAAGTTCTCTCATTGGAGCTTCTCATTTTTCTTTAGGTATATGTAAGTTACTTAAAAGTTCTTGCGCATCATTTTCTGCCGTTCATCCACCTAACATACCATATTTTTCTTCTAAATCAGCTGCTCTTTCATAATCTTTATCAGTTGCATCAGGATTCATATAAATTGCATCTTTTTCTTCTTTGATTTTGTATAAATCAGTGTTCCCCATAATTACAACTTCAGTAACATTGTAATCATCATATGCATTATGATCCTGGCTTAAGACAGAAATACGTTTGTTTTTCTCGATAACAATATTTCCACCTGATGGTTCAATATCACCTGCAACTATTTTTAAAAATGTTGATTTACCAGCACCATTAGCACCTATAATTCCATAAGTGTTACCTTCTGTGAATTTTAAGTTTACGTTTTCAAATAATTTTTTATCACTAAAAATCTTGCTTAAATTTTGAACTTCAATCATATTTAGCTCCTTTGTTTTAATTAACAATATATAAATCAACGATTTATATATTTTATATTATTTTGAATAAAAAAACCTTCAAATTGAAGGCAGTACACATCTAAGTTTTCACTTCGATGTCGGCTCCTAAAAATAATACCATAAAAATAAAAATCACATAGCAAATTTGCTATGTGAAAGATAAATTATTTTTTGAATTCTGCAATAACTTCTTCGCTGTATTCTCTGAATTTGTTTGCAACCGGTTGTAATGTGTAGTAGTTTTGAACAATAACTTCTTCAACTACTTGTTCTGTAGCTTCACTAACTGCTTTTTCTATTCTTTCTTCAACTTGTTCACAGTTACATTCACCTTCACAGCATGTTTGTTTTTCTTCTTCACATCCGCATTCTTCTTTAGCTAATGCTGATGAACTGTAAACAACTTCTGCTTCTCTTTTAACCATATTAGCGTTTCTATTTGCCAAGCAGTGTCCGTCGCATCTATGTCCACCAACAGGTTCCATAACATTTTCTTCACGTGTTAAGTCTGATTCAACATAAACGTATTCTTCTTTAGATTCTTCTTTTACTTCTGAATATACAACTGTTTCTTTTTCTTCTACTAGTTGTTCTTCTTCAACTACGGTTTCTTCTACTAATACTTCTTCATTTTTAACTTCTTCAACAATTGTCATTTGTTCAACGTCGTATTTTCCACCTGAACAAGGACATGAGAAACAAACACATTGAATTCTTGGTGATTTACATACTTTACAATTTCCATCTAATTTAACTTCTAATTCTACTTGTGCCATAAGGAACTCCTTTTATTTTCAAACTATTTAGATTTAATAAATTTATGATTTTGAACAATTTTTATTTATGGTTTACATAAACATTGATATTTAGTCTCGGTTTTTGTGGTTGTCTTCTTTTTGGTGAAAGAGCTACTGAACGACTAATTTTATGTTCATTATCTTTAATATAAGCAATATTACTACAATTATAAAGTTTATTATCAAGATTTATAGCAATATTTTTATTAGTTTTATTACTTTGTTTTCTAACTTTTTTTGGTTTTTCATCTAATCTAACTACTTCTTGATTTTGTAGTTGATTTTCGACCAGAACTTCAATTGGTTCACTAGTTGCTTGAGCTAATTTTTCTTGCTCAGCTTTCTTTTGTTGCTCTAGCTCTTCCATTCTTTTCTTAATTAACTCGTAAGTTTCAATAACAACTCTTTCTTGCTCTTCAATTGATTTGTATGGATCAATTCTGAATGATGAAAGAATTTGTTGGAATATTGGGTCAGCTTTCATATCTTTTGTGAATAATGACTTCATTCCTAATCTGTCTGAGAAGACTTTCAAAAGCACTCCATAAGCAATATCATCAATCATTTTATAGAAAGCTTTTGTCCCTTCCTCTGTATAAATTTGGTAGGGGTTCTTTTGTGAATATTGAGCCAAGTTAACGTTTGAACGTAATTTGTCCATTAAGTTAATATGATTTTGTCATTTTTCATCTAATGTCCCTAAAATAAGTGTTCTTAAGTGTTTTATTAACTCTTCTTCTGAAGTGTTTTCTATCACATTCTTTTCTCAATCTTGATAAATTGAAAGAATAATGTTAGCAATATATTCTGGTAAATCTGTTTCGTGAACTTTTGAAATGTCATTAATATCAAAGTGGAATTTAATGAATTTACCAATGTTTTCATTTAAAAAGTCTACAAGAGCTTCATAATGATAAACATTATTATGCAATCTATATTCACCACTTCTAACAATCGATCTAGCAGCAGATGCTATCATTCTTTGAACGATAAACACTATGTCACTGCTGTATAAGATTAAATCACGTTGCGCATAAATCAAGTCACGTTGTTGTCTAATAACGTCGTCATAATTTAAAACTGATTTACGCGAGTCATAGTTGAAACCTTCGATTTTCTTTTGAGCGTGGTTGAAAGCAAATCTAAGTTGTTTATTAGTAACTTCTTTGTCACCATCTTTTGAGTAAGCTTCTCTAAAACTTTCATAGTTCGCAAAACGTTGCATTAATTGATCATCAATAGAAATAAAGAATTTACTTGTACCGACATCTCCTTGACGCCCTGAACGTCCTCTTAACTGGTTATCAATTCTTCTTGATTCAGCTTTGTCTGTTCCTAAAACGTATAATCCACCAAGTTCTAAAGCTTCAGGTGTAGGCTTAATGTCAGTTCCACGACCAGCCATATTTGTGGCAATAGTAACTGATTTAACTTCACCAGCATGCGAAATAATTTCAGCTTCAGATGCATTTTGTTTAGCATTTAAAACTCTATGAGGAATTGCTCTATGTGTTAAAAGTCTATGAATAACCTCTGAATCTTCAATTTGAGCAGTACCAACTAAAACTGGTTGACCTTTTTTGTAAAGTTCTTCAATTTTCTCAGCAACTGCGTTTCATTTTGCTTTAGAAGTTGCAAAAATTGCATCAGGTTCATCTACACGAGCAATTGGTTTATTTGTAGGAACAACATTAACTCTCATATTGTAGATATCAATGAATTCTTGCTCTTCAGTTTTTCCTGTACCAGTCATTCCACAAAGCTTTTTGAACATTCTGAAAAAGTTTTGATAAGTAATGGTTGCTAAAGTTTTTGTTTCAGGTTCAACTTCAACCATTTCTTTAGCTTGGATAGCTTGTTGAAGCCCTTCTGAATAGCTACGTCCATCCATTATACGACCAGTGAATGCATCAACTAATTCGATTTTTCCTTCACGGACAATGTACTCAACATCAATACGCATAATTTTATGTGCTCTTAATGCGTTTTGGATCAAGTGAACATTTTCAGAGTTTTCAATTTTATAAAGTCCATCAGTTTTGTAAAACTCATTAGCTTTAGCAATCCCTGAGTGTGTTAGTGCTACAGCTTTTGACTCTTCATCAATTATGTAATCTTCAGAACCAAGAGTTCTAACGAATTGGTCAGCAGCAAAGTAAGCTGCTGTATCATCTTTTTCTCCACCTGAAATGATAAGAGGTGTTTTAGCTTCATCGATTAAGATTGAGTCAACCTCATCGATTAAACAGAACTGAAGTCCTCTTTGAACTTTGTTATTCTTATTTGAGACCATATTATCTCTTAAGTAATCAAACCCAAGTTCAGAGTGAACTGAATAAGTAATATCAGCTGCATAAGCTTTTCTTTTATCATCCTCATTCATTTGTGCTTTATTAATCCCAACAGTAAGTCCTAAGAAATTAAACACAGCACCCATTTCAGTTGCATCACGTTCAGTTAAGTATTCGTTAACTGTAGATACAATTGCACCTTTGCCTAAAAGAGCATTCAAGTAAACTGGAGCAATAGATGTAATTGTTTTACCTTCACCAGTTTTCATTTCAGCTACTGAACCTAAATCTAAAAGTAATCCACCTAATATTTGAACGTCATAAGGTCTTTTACCTAAAACTCTTTTTGTTGCTTCTCTAGCTACTGCAAAAGCATCATTACGAATGCCTTCTAATGAATAACCTTTTTCTAATAGTTTTTTAAAGTATTCTGTTTTAGATTTAAGTTCTTCATCTGTAAATTTAGAAACTATGCTTTCAAGCTGATTAATTTTCTTTAAAGCTTTCTCAGCAATACGCA
The DNA here is from genome assembly GCF_035609225.1 of Mycoplasma sp. 888. Taxonomy (NCBI): domain Bacteria; kingdom Bacillati; phylum Mycoplasmatota; class Mollicutes; order Mycoplasmatales; family Mycoplasmataceae; genus Mycoplasma; species Mycoplasma sp. 888. The sequence continues at coordinate 118,945 of NZ_CP141192.1, read as the reverse complement.
TTTCTGATGTTTTGAAGTCTAATAATTCTTTTCAACTTTTCATAAGTTCAATTATACTTTTTTATTTATAAAATAAAAAAGACCTATTAACTTTTATGAGTTGAATAGGTCTTTTTGACTTTTAACACTATGTGTGTTTCGAAAAAGCAATTTTCAGGTAAATAATTATTGTATGGATATTTAGTTAAAAATAAAGTTTTACGTCATTTATTTTTAACGTTTTTTAGATATAAAAATTAAACTAAAAATCATAATCTTGTTTGTAGTTATTTGCTAATGTGAATTTTCGTTTTGATAGTTTAATTTTTTTCCCAAGCACAGATCTCCTATACTCATAATGGAACATCTCAGGTTTTAATTCTATTTTCCTTAATTTTCATAATCCATCATCACAAAATAACAGAGCTAAATAAACATCCATTTTTCTTGTTTTTGATTTCTTTAGGAAACTTAATCTAAGGTGCATTCATGGATAAACAGATGCATTTATATTGTATTTGACAGAATATCATACTGTTTTTAGTCTCACTTTTTCATTTAATAGAAATTGCATTTCATGATCAGGATTTTTAAATCTATTATCATAAAAATTATCCTCAGGTAATGATTTTGATTTATCACGATATATCTCTACTTCTCTCAGAAAATATTCTCAACGTTCTCTTATTACTCCATATTTTTTAAATACAAACATAAAAATACTACTACTTACTAGGAAACCAATACTAAGACCACAATTCGACACTAAAAACATAGATAATGAATCGGATAAATTTACATAAACCCTGTTCAAAGCAAATAAGACAATACACGCAGGAATCAAATACAAAACTGATAATGACATTAAAATATAAAAGATTCTCTCATAGATTACTTCGAATTTTAATCTCTTTTTAAAAATTATTGTCAAGTAATCAAATAATTCATCTCTTAATTTAAAACCTGAATCCACAAGCCTTATAACAACATAAAACTTATATTCAGCAAGTCTCAGTCTTGGTTGAAAAAGTTTTGTGAGGAATAATAATAATGCAAATATCATAAATTACTAGTATTAATAAATAAATTGATAAATTAACCTAGATTATCCTCTTTAGTTTTATTTGGAATTCTCTTAATATATTGTCCGCGAGTTTTTGATTTAACTTTTATAAATCCATTCATAGCCAATTCTCTTTTAGATATTATATTTAAAAAGTGTGATAAGTGCCTTGTTTGCTTTGTTTTCAAATTGAAGAAATATTGGTTTTTTTCTCCTCTTCCACCTTCATTATATGGTTTATCTAATTTCGTTTCATCAATTACAACTCACTCAATTGTTTCCATTTTTCACATTTGATTTGAAAATCCAGCAATTCTATCTAATAAAGCATTTTGTTTTTTTAAATTTGCGTTTAAGTCTTTACCTGTTTCAACTAAATCCATAACACCTGAAGCCAAAGAAATTACTGAAGAACCAAGCGAAAACAATTTTGATTCCATAGTTATTTTTCCTTTAATTAATTAAATATTCTTTTTATGTTTTAATGTTATCACTATGAAAAATAAATGATTCAAAATAGTGATATTTCTTCTTATTTTTTCACAAAATGTGAAAAAATATAAACAAATTAATACTAAATAATAATCATTCATCATAATTTTGAAGTTCACATTAGTCATTCATTAGAAATAAATTTAAAAAAGAGTCAAAATTTTGACTCAATTATTTACATAGAAGTAAAAAAACTTAAATATCAATTTCTCTAGTCTTATAATTTTGACTCAATACAAATTTTTGTTTTGGTGGTTTTATATTTTCATTAAGAATTGTTCTTTTATATTCATAATAAAACATTTCAGGTTTTAATTCGATATTACTAAGTTTTCAGATATCATCACCACATAATAACATTACTAAATAAACATCCATTTTCTTAGTTTTTGATTTCTTTAAAAATTTAATTTTAATATGCATTCAAGGAAATCACACTGAAGATATGTTCACTCTAACTGAAGGCCACACTGTTTTAAATTTTGTCTTTTCATTTATTAAAAAATGAACTTTGGAATGACCATTTAGAATTAAATTATCATATAAATTTTCATTGGATAATCTTGCATTCTTACTTGAATATTCTGGTATTAAGTAATTTATATAATCATCTAAATATGATTTTAGATTACCTGATATTCAAAGACTCAAAAGTGAAGAACCCTCACATAGTAAAATAATAGAAGCAGGTAATCCTGTGTAGAAACAGATACTAGTGATAGTATTTATTTTAGCAAAATAAATGGATGCCAAAATTATCGATATAATTGTGTGTATAGCCGATATTATGATGATTACAAGAAAAACGATTAATAATATCTGTTCGAATTTCAATCTTTTAAGAAATTTTTCTTTTAAGTAATCAAAAATTTCAGGATGTACTTTCGTGCCTGAATCAATTAATCGTATAATGTCAAACACTTTATGTCATATAAATCTCATTTTTCCATCTATCAGCCAGGATAGATAATAAATAATCATTAATATCATTTTTGATTCCATTTCTTAATATTTAAATAATATCACCTATTCTGTGAAATAATTAAAAATAAATAGTTATTGAATGTTAAGTAAAAAGAGAGCTCGTCGAGCTCTCAGATTTATCTAATATCCTAAACTAGTTTTATTAATCACATTTTGTGTATAAACTCATTTTAAAAATGGATAAATTGCTATTGAAATTATTACTAAAACACCTCATTCGACCAGCATATTTACTCAAATTAATGTTAATCAAACCGATGGTGATGATACTTCTTTTATGCCTATGAATTGAATTCCGATAAAAATAAAAATCGAAACAAATAATGTATTGGCAGCAAAAATTAAGAAAGCAAAGATTGTACTTGTGAATATATTAAATTTACCTATTTTAAAGCATAAATAATATGCTCCTATTAAAAATAAAGCTAAAGCGATTCTTGGTACAAATGAATATAAGATGTTATTGAAAATTGGATAACCTAAAACAATCGAACCTATTCAAGATCAAAAACCAAATAACAGCGTGTTTCATAAAGTTCCAATCATACCTAAATGAATTGAAGCAATTAAAATAACAATTGGAACAGTTGTTATTGATATAACACCAATCGTAATATACCCTGTGTAAGGTGTAAAAGTTAAAATTACAATAATCGCCATATACATAGCTAAATAAGCTATGTTTTTTATTGTGAAAAAATTTTGTTTGAGTTTATGTCTAGTTTGTTGTTCTCTATTTGAATTTGTAATTCATATTAATTCTTTATTAGAACAAGAATTATGATTTTGTGAATTATGTAGTTCCATAATTAAGAAAAGAAAAATTCAGCTTAATTACTGAATTTAACGCTTAAAATTTCAATCATGTATTTTGTTTGTGCATCAACTTCAACAACATCACCAGCAACATGCCCCATCATTGCTACTGCAAGTGGACTTTTGTTTGAAATTTTATTTTCGAATGGGTTTGTATCGTGTGTACCCATAATTGTAACTTCTTTAACTTGATTTGTGTCTTTTTTAACAAATTGAACTGTTGTACCAATTCCAACTGTGTTTTGTGTTGACTCATCTTTAGCTTCAATAATTTTTGCATTATCTAAAATTTGTTCTAATTCGCTAATTCTACCTTCAACAGCACCTTGTTTATCTCTAGCCGCATCATATTCAGCGTTTTCTGATAAGTCCCCTTGTGCTCTAGCTTCTTTTAAAGCAGCTTGAACAGCAGGTCTTTCAACATTAACTAAATGTTCGTATTCTTTTTTATATCTATCATAAGTTTCTTGCGATAGGTAAACAACACCTTTTAATTCTTCATTGTTCATAATCATTCTCCTTATGTTATTTTGAGAAAAGTTAATTTAATTATATTTTATTTTAGTCTGATTTTATCTTTTTACTATAAAAAGAAATTTAGAACTTAAAAATGATACTTCATATGGGATTGAAGATATTCTAAGTAATGAAATTAATCTTTTAATTTCAGATCTTTTTGCATTATCAAAATTAATAATACACATACCTTTTTTCATCTTGTGAACATACTTATCATATAAGTCATTTATGTCTTGCTCAGTACGTAAAATCGCAACAAAATCTAATTCTTGATTTTTATATTCTATTATTCCTTCACCAGCTTCATTACCAAAATGCTCTTTAACTTTATCATATAAGTCTTTATTTAAATTTGAGTTTAAATAATAAATATTTGATTTTGTTTTTGAATCAATTGCAACTATTGGAAACATATCTTTTTCATCAATAATTAAGCAATTTTGATAATGATTTTGATAAATTGTATTAATAATACCTTCAATGTCTAAATCGTTTGCTTTTGATTTTAGGAAGTCTTTAATATCAAAAGGTAATACACCAAGTTCACTACGTAAAGATTCAATTTGAACAAGTGCTTCAGCTTGCGCTTTTGCTAAATATTTTTTACGAATCTTTCTGGAGTAAATATTTAACCCAATGTAAATAGCAATACCTAAAACAAACACAACTATTGCAGATATCATTAAAATCGTTCTTGTTGTATCACTCATTATTTACCTCATTTATGTTTATAGTAATCTAAATAATCATTAAGTATGATTTGTGCCGCAAGTTTGTCTTTATGATCTTTTCTTTTTTTTCTAGTTAAACCGGCTTCAATCATAGTCTCATGGGCTTTTTTAGTTGAATATTGTTCATTGATCAATAAAACAGGTAAGTTAAATTTTTCTTCAAGTTGCTTTTTGAAATCTTCAACCATTAAAGTTCTATCGCTCTTATCTCCACTAATTTTAAGTGGGTAGCCAAGGACTATTCCGTCAATTTTGTTTTTATAGACTTCATTAATGTAGTAGCTAATTCTGTCAAGAGCTTGAGTGAATTTATATTCTTGGAATTTAAAGTTTTCTAATCCTGATGCAATGATTTCACTTTCATCAGTGATTGCAATTCCACAACTTTTAGTTCCTAAATCTAGACCTATTTTTCTCATGTAATCTCTTCTAATGCAGCAATTAAGTTATTAGCAGTTTCGACTTTACCCATAGATAAGATAGCGTTTCCACCACCACGTCCATTAAGTTTTGCAAATAATTGTTGTGCAATAGCATTTGAATTGTATTCTTTTGAAGCTACAACAATCATTGGATTGGTTTCATCATTTGATGTAAGCACGACTAAAATGTCGTTGTATTTTTCTCTTAATGTAGAAGCTACTGTTTTAATGTTTGATTTATCAAGTGTTTGATTTACGTAAATTTTGTTTCCATTTATTGTTAAAACTTCAATTGAGTCATAATCGAATTCAAATGAATTTTGTAAATATTTTTGAATTTGCTTATTGTCTTCTTTAAGTTTTTCAATTGTTTCTTCCAAGTAGTCGATTGCTACTTCTTTTGCAGTAGGAATATTTAAATTAAAGTTGTATGAAGCTTGTAGCTTAGTGTTTTTGTCAATTAATTTTTCTGCTTCAATAATTAATTTATCAATTTCTTCATCTAAAAACTCATCAACTAAAGCATTTGATGAAATAGCTCTAATTCTATATACACCAGCAGCTTTCTTATCAATGTTTGTAATTTTGAAATTTTCTAATTTAGCTGTATTTGATAAGTGAGTGCCTCCACATAAGTCAGCTGTAATATTGTCAAATTTAACAATTCTCACATTTAATGGGTTCATATATTCTTGTTCTTCAAGAGTCATAATTGCGCCCATTTCTTTAGCTTGGTCTGTAGTCATATTCAAGTAATCTCTTACAGCATCCATCTTAATGTACTCACGAACTAAGTTTTCGATTGCTTTAATTTGTTCTTTTGTAGGTTTTGTATCAGCTGGTAAATCAAATGTTAAACGTTCTTCATTGTTATTTGAACCTAATTGTTTAATTTGATTTCCTAAAACACTTCTAAGTGCACTGAATAATAAATGTGTTCCAGAATGGTTTCTTTCAAGACCTAGTCTAATTGTTTCGTCAACAAAGCATTCTACAGGTAAGTTTTTAACAATTTTCCCTTCAACTTTGTGAATGTGGTTTCCAAATTTATCTTTGAAAACATCTAAGATGAAAATTGTATTTGTACCTTGTTTCATGTAACCACGATCGTGTTTTTGTCCACCACTAGTTGCATAAAAAGGCGTTCTATCAAGCACAACATATGAAATTTCGTTAGTTTGCTCAATTTCTGTTTCAGTATCTAGTAAGTATAAAATGTTTGAAACTGATTTTGTGTATTCATAACCAATAAATTCATCAACTTTTGATTTGATTAAAGTTAATGAGTTGATTACTTTATCCATTCCTGAAACTTTTGTCCCTTTACTCATTTCAGCGTGTTTTTGTTTTGCTGCTTCAAAAGCTTCATAATCGATTTGGATATTTTGTTGAGCTAAAATTTCTGCAGTTAATTCAACAGGAAAACCATATGTTTCGAATAATTTGAATGCAATGTCTCCTGGAAAAACTTTTAAATCTTCAACAATAAAGTCAGATAGAATTTGTTTTCCGTTTTCAATAGTTTTAGCAAAAGTTAATTCTTCATCTTCAATAACTTTTTTAATTGGATTTAGATCATATTCAAAAGGTAATGTTTCTTTAATCACATCAACAAGTTTGTATAAGAAAGGTTCGTGAATATTTAATTGCATAGCTTTGTAAACACTACGTCTAATTAATCTTCTCAAAATGTAACCTCTACCAACATTAGATGGTTTAGCTCCATCAGCAATAGCATTAGTTACTGTTCTCATGTGATCGGCAATAACTTTAAAATACGAGTTTATTAAAGTTTGATCTTTATCATTTACAAAGTAATTGTTTGTATCATATCTATAATTTGTGAATTTCTCAATTTCATGAATAATAGGTAAAAATAAGTCAGTATCAAAGTTTGTAGGTGCATCTTGCATAATTGAAACAATTCTTTCTAATCCAGCACCAGTATCAATATTTTTTTGTTTTAATTCTGTATATTCACCTTCACCATTTGAGTTATATGTTGAAAACACAATGTTTCAGATTTCAATGTATCTGTCATTTTCAATGTCTTCTTTAAGTAACTCGATTCCTCTTGAATCATACTTCTCACCACGATCATAGAAAATTTCTGTGTTAGGACCACAAGGGCCTGAACCAACTTCTCAGAAGTTAGTATCTTTGTCACCTGGTATCATGTGTGATTCATCAAAACCATGAGCAATTCAGTAATTTTTAGTTTCTAAATCTTCATAGTAGTATGTGAAATATAATCTGTCTTTATCAAGTTTTAGAACATCTAATAGAAACTCAACAGCAAAATCAATAGCTTCTTTTTTAAAGTAATCTCCAATTGAAAAGTTTCCTAACATTTCAAAGAATGTATGATGTCTAGCTGTAATACCAACATTTTCGATGTCATTTGTTCTAATTGCTTTTTGTGAGTTAGTTAATCTTTTTCCAGGAGCTTCTTTTTTACCTGAAAAGTAATCTTTCAAAGTTGCAACACCACTATTGATTCAAAGTAATGATGGGTCATTTTGAGGAACTAAACTTTTTGAAGGAAGAACAAAGTGTCCTTTAGATTCGAAAAACTTTAATCATGATTCTCTAATTTGTTTTGAATTCATACTTACCTTTCTTATGTTCTTTTATTTCTTTGAAATAAAAGTAAAAATATTACTAAATTATATTAAAAAGATTTTTAAACAGTTTAAATTTTCAATTTGTTTTAATGAATATCCTTATTTTCATTTTTATTACTAAAACATCTTGTACACTAAGTTAAAAGTTTTAATTGCATATTTGAATTCAAAATAACTAGCACAAAATTTTGTTAATTTCAGTTAATTGAAAAGATAAAAAAATATGTCACTTCAAAATATCAATCTTGAATCGTAAAACTAAATAGTGTCAACATAAAAAAATTAGACGATTTTGAACTAGATAATTTGGTTACTTTAGCCTATTATATGTTGAAATCGACTAGCTCATATTTTGATAACATGTATCCGACAGTTATGAAAGTTATTAGAGATAAATATATCTTACTTAATAGAATGGATATAAATTCTTTAAATGATCTATTTACAAATTTAAAGGATCAAGAGTAAGTTAAACAATTCTTTATTGCTGCAATAACAAAATTATATGAATCTTTTAATTCATAATGATAAAACTTTAAAAGAATTAGGCAATAATTCTCTTATTTTTCTATTTTTGAATTATTCTAATCCGGAATCTGATATTCAAGCTGAAAGAAACTTGAATATTGAAACCTATGGAATGGTAAAAACAATTGTTGATATTTCTCAATTAGTAAATTCTGTAATAAATAATCCTAAAACGTTTGATTCATTAGGAATTGAGAAAAAGAAAAAATCGTAACTTTCTTAAAAGAAATAAATAATAAACATAAGGATAATACCAATTTTACTTATATATGATCGACCAAATGCTTGATAACAATGTTATAAAGATTGAAAAAACATAATAGTTGACAATGTATCTTTTATGTTTATTCAAAAAGATGAGACTACAACAATGCTGAATTCAATCATTAGTGAATTTACTGATTTCTTTTTAAAGAAATAAAACAATACTGTTTTAGAACTTAAATACGAAATTCAAAAAAACAAATAGCTATTTTTTCTTAAATGAAAATTACACTGCAATTATGGATGAAGCATTTAAGGATAAAAAAGTTTCATATGTTTATTCTCCATATGTTGAAAAAATTAGAGAAGATTAATTAAATACAGAAGATATTAGAAATGTATTTTTACCAAAAGTAACTTATTTAGGACAAAATGCGATTAGACATCAATTGTTAGCAGAATTTGCGAATACAGTTCCGGAGAACTTTAAAAAAACAAATTTAATTTAATGAGAATACTTATATATCTATGAATAGCAAGCAACTGATCTGCAAATAACTTCGAATAAACCGCTTTATTTTGTAAATGGTTTATTTAAAAGCAATAAAATATTAATAATAAAACTGAAATGACTTTAGACCTATGAATTACACAAATCTACAACTCTGCATTTTCATTTGACAATAAAAATTTCAGAAGCAGCAACTGCTAATGAAATTATTACAAGTATAGCAGCAGAAAATGTTAAATCAGTAAATCAAGGAACATTTGGATCATTATCAAACTTAACAAGTTTAAACTTGCCTAACTTAACTTCTCTAGGTGTTACAGCACTTCAAAGAACATCATATTACAATAACATCTTAAACGATTAAGAAAGGACAAAAGCGATGTTAGGGAAAGTTTTAATTAAACTTAAATCTGATAATCCTTATGTTGCATTGTCTGATGACGTTGAATTTATTTACACAACTGCATTCAATAACTCTCATACTAAATAAACTCAATTCAAGGAAAAAATATTAAGGGTATTGCTTCAAATACATTTGCAAATGGATTTGAAGCAATTTTTGCACTTAATTCCCTAACTTGGAAAGTGTTAGTTCATCTTGAGTAAGATCAATTTTTCCACAAAGTCAACCCCAGTTCTAGTTGCGCCTAAATTAAATGTAGTTAATAAAAACCAATTAATTGAAAATTAAGATAAGAAAAATCATATGAGTTAATTTAACACTCATATGATTTTTTGTTATATGTATCATTTTTTAGTTTCATCATCATAAACTTCATCAATTGTTGCTCCACCAATACATTTGTCTCCATCGTATAAAACAACTTGTTGACCTGGTGTAACAGCTGGTGAACCCTCAGGATAGAATACTCTGATTTTATCATCACCTAAAAATTCAACGGACACTTTAATATCTTTTTGTCTATATCTAAATTTAGCAGTTAAATTGTTAGGATTAAAATCTTTGTTATTTAAGGTTAATCCTGAAGCGATTAGATTATTTGAAATTAAGTATTCAGGTTTTGAGTTAGGCGCAACATATAAAATATTTTTTTGCACATCGTGACCACAAACATAATATGGTTCACTCATACCACCTAAATTTAAACCTTTTCTTTGTCCAATTGTGTAATAGAAACATCCGACATGTCTTCCAACAACTTTATTTGTTGTAATATCTACAATATCTCCATCTTGTGCTGGTATATAGTTTTGTAAGAATTGCCCAAAGTTTCTTTCTCCAATGAAACAAATTCCTGTTGAATCTTTTTTAGTTGCAGTAATTAGACCTAATTCAGAAGCAATTTGTCTAATTTCAGGTTTAGTTAATGTGGCAAGTGGCATAATAACTTTTTTAAGTTGATCATGACTTAATTGAGCTAAAAAGTAAGTTTGATCTTTATCTTCATCTTTTGCTCTGTACAAGTGACCATCAATTACATTTGCATAATGTCCCATAGCAATATAGTCAGCTTTAAGTTCATTAAATGCATACTTAGCAAAAGCATTAAATTTTATGTACTTGTTACATAAAATGTCAGGATTAGGTGTTCTTCCTTTTTTGAATTCTTCAATAAAGTTTTCAAAAACATTATCTCAATATTCTTTAACAAAGTCAACTCTTTCAAGTTTGATACATAATGAATTTGCAACTGATTGAGCATCCATATAATCTCTTTCCTGTGGGCACATATCTTGTTTAAGATCATTGTTTCCAAGAAAATCATTATTAACAACGCTGTCTCAGTTACGCATAAATAATCCTACTACTTCGTAACCTTGCTTTTGTAATAAATAAGCAGCAACTGATGAATCAACACCACCGCTCATACCTATAACAACTCTTTTAGACATATTTCTCCTTTATATACTTAAATAAGTATATAAATTGTAATATAAAAACCAAAAAATCGAAATTTTTTAGTTTTTAATGTAAAAATTCAACTTTTTGCTATTAAGCAAATGGCTCTCATAACTCAAGAACAACTGATTTATCAGCTTTAAGATATTCTTCTGGAACATATTTAGGGTCTACAATAACTGAGAAGTTGTATTCATCAAATCATTCATCAGACATTGAGTAAACACCTTTTTTACCAGAATCATCACCTCAACTGTTTTCAACCTTTCAAGCAATTGGTTTACTGTTTTCTGTCTTAACACCTACAAAAGCCATCGCGTGATTTAACATTGAGTTAAAGTAGATAATTCTATCTTCTTTATTAAAGTCACTAATTGGTTCAAAAACTGAATCAAAATCATAAAGTTTGGGGTCAAAAATTCCTGATTTATTATCTTTGAAAGGATCGACATCACAAGCGAATCAAACTGGTAAGTTATCTTTTAATGAAGCAATTACAGCACTTTTAATCACATCTAATGGGATGTTAATCATTTCAACATCTTGATCTTCATAAACTGATTTTTGATATTTAAGAACATATTTAGTTCCATAGTCATAAAGATTTCTGGGGTCGTGCACTAGATTAACTTTTTTATCAAAATCTTTTCCAACATATTTTTCGAAAAACTCTATTGGAGTTATGTTTTCAATTTTGTGATACTTATTACCTTTATCTTTGTATTCATAAGTGAACTCAGTAACTGGTGTTCCTAAACATTTAGAAACAATGTCATAAACTCTGTAAAGAACATCTTCTTTAACTGCTTGAATTTGTGTTTCATCAGCGCCTTGTGCAACAAGTAATCTAATTTTCTTCATTCCATTTTTAAGATGCTTATCAATTTGTTCATTCATATCTGTTGTATTTCCTGAATGGAATGTTTCAGGCATAATTGATTTTGGAATTGCACCATATTTTTTAAGTAAGTTAGCAAAATATTCTCAGTATCCACCATCTGAAGCAACATTTCTATTAATTAAGTGATAAACTTTTCTATTTTCTAATGGTAAGTTCGCTGTTTGGATTGCATAATTTAAAAATGTATTTGCTTTTTCAATTTTGTCATAGAAAGCAAAGTAGTTTTGTGAAAACTCAAAGCTGCTTACATTTAAGTTTTTAGCAGCTTCAACTCTAGCCATATTTAATGAAGCGAAAATTCAACATCTTCCACTATTTTTTTGTGATGTTATATCACCTAATGTTGTTTCTATATTAAAAATGTGATCGTGTTTGATAAATGTTTGATGATCAAAAACTGTATTCTTAATACCATTTTTGATGATTGAGTTCTGAATCATTTTATTGTTTGATTTTGATTCAAATTTTGACTTAAATTCATCTAATAAGTTTTTAGTTACATTCATTTTTACTCCTATATGCCTTGTATATTAGTTATTAATTTATTTTAGTTTAATTCATAATGTATTACAATTTAAATTATGAATAATCAAGAAACTATTAAAGCAGTTCCTGATGTTAAATCAGGTTCTGTAAAATTATTTTATGGAATTATACTATTAACAAGCACTGGTGGATTGTTTTTATTATCATTATTATCAATCTTCTTTGTGTGAATTAATTTACTAATACTAAATTCAATCTCAGATTGGTCTTATCAACTTTTATTTTTAATAATAATGATATTCGTTCCTTTTATTGGAATTATGATTCTAAGTTTTATAAAACCGAAAAATGAATCTCAAAATGTAATACTCTTGAGTATCAAGTTCTTCTTCTATGCATTATTCTATGGATTTTTAATCGGAACAGCTTTATTATTAATTAGTTTTGGAACACGTACACATGATAACTCTCCATTAGAAATTATCAAGTATGCATCATTGCAATTAGCATCAGTTATTTTTATACCAGTAGGAATATTATTCTTGACCGGAATATTAGGGATGTTAAAAATTATTAATGTAAGATCACTAATAGTAATGATTTCAGTTCTATTATTTGCAATATTAGTTACATTCTTAATTTCATTCTTTGCTTTTAGACAAAGAGATAACATTAACTGATGAATTGGGATTTTAATGGTTGCATTAATTTCATTATTTATGATACTTCAATGATATTCAATTAGAAAAACAGCTGATTATGTTGAGTATATGAGCATAAAATCATTAATCACTTTAGGAATTCAGCACGGACTTCAATTGTTTATTTCATTAGCTCAACTACTTTATTTCGTTATTGTTATATTAGTTAAAAGAAGATAAAACAATTTACTCTCAACACTACGGTGTTGATTTTTTTGTTAAAAATGCAAAGAAAATACACAGACCTAAATCTGTGCATTTGAAATTATTTGTGAAAAACAATTAATCAAATTATTTAATAATTTTTGTAACTGTTCCTGCACCAACTGTACGTCCACCTTCACGGATTGAGAATTTTGTTCCTTCTTCAACAGCGATAGGCGCGATTAATTTAACTTTTAAGTTAACGTTTTCCCCTGGCATAACCATTTCACGTCCTGGTTCAAATTCAACTCCCCCTGTAACGTCTGTTGTACGGAAGTAGAATTGAGGTTTGTAGTTTTTAAGGAATGGAGTGTGACGTCCTCCTTCTTCTTTTTTAAGAACGTAAATAGCTGCTTCGAATTCTGTGTGAGGAACGATTGAACCTGGTTTAGCTAAAACTTGTCCACGTTCAACTTCATCACGGTTAACTCCACGAAGTAATAATCCAGCGTTATCTCCAGCTTGTGCTTCTTTAAGGTTTTTACGGAACATTTCGATTCCTGTAACAACTGTTTTCTTAGTAGGTTTTAATCCAACGATTTCAACTTCATCGTTTAATTTAAGTGTTCCACGTTCTACACGTCCTGTAGCAACTGTTCCACGTCCTGTAATTGTGAAAACGTCTTCAACAGCCATTAAGAATGGTTTGTCAAATTCTTTAACAGGTGTTTGGATGTATGAATCAACTGAATCCATAAGTTCCATAATTTTTTCTTCGTATTTTGCATCACCTTCTAATGCTTTAAGAGCTGATCCACGAATGATTGGAGCATTGTCTCCGTCAAATCCGTATTCTGAAAGAAGTCCACGGATTTCCATTTCAACAAGTTCGATCATTTCTTCTTCACCTTCAAGCATATCTACTTTGTTTAAGAATACAACGATACGAGGAACCCCAACTTGTTTAGATAAAAGAATGTGTTCACGTGTTTGAGGCATTGGTCCATCTGTTGCAGCAACAACTAAGATAGCTCCATCCATTTGAGCTGCCCCTGTAATCATGTTTTTAACATAGTCAGCGTGACCAGGACAGTCAACGTGTGCATAGTGACGTTTTTCTGTTTGGTATTCGATGTGTGACGTGTTAATTGTAATTCCACGTGCTCTTTCTTCTGGTGCATTATCGATAGAAGCGTAATCACGAGCTTCTGATAATCCTTTTTTAGCTAAAACTGTAGCAATAGCAGCAGTTAAAGTTGTTTTACCATGGTCAACGTGTCCGATTGTTCCAACGTTAACGTGTTCTTTACTACGATCAAAATCTAATTTTGCCATGTAATTTCCTTTCTATTTTATATATAAAATTGTTTAATAAATGTATTGTGTTTTAGCGCCAAAACCAACCTATGCCTAGCCTTTCATCTAGGTCCTGTCCATTTGTTAAATTAGCACATTAATTTTATCAAAAATAATTTTTGAAAACATTATTTCCAATAATATTTAAATTAGTTTTTATATTGTATCACAAAATGCAATTTCTTTTATTTCTGCCTAATAATGAAACTAATTAGAGATGCAGTTTTATATAAAATCATCAATTAAATTTAATAAAAATATATGCGATAAATAATACTAAAAATTTCTAAAAATTAATTATATAAATGCACAAAATTTATGAAGTTTGATGGTGCAAAATATTGGTTACTTTCGGTTTTGTTTAAAAAATAAATAAAGTAAAATAATGATACATTAAGTTACAAAACGCTTTTAACTTGATGTTTAAATTTATTTCGAAATAAAATCAAACAAAAAAGGAAACAAGATGAAAAAAACTTTATTTGATAGTAAAAATTATTTAGATAAAGTGCATGCTTGATGACGTGCTGCTAACTATCTTTCAGTTGGGCAAATGTTTTTAAGAAACAACCCTTTACTTAGAGAAGAGTTAAAAGCCGAAGATGTTAAGATGTACCCAATCGGTCACTGAGGAACAATCCCAGGACAAAACTTAATCTATGCTCACTTAAACCGTGTTATTAACAAATACGACTTAGAAATGTTCTACATTGAAGGTCCAGGACACGGTGGTCAAGTTATGATTTCTAACTCATACTTAGATGGAAGCTACACAGAATTATTCCCAGAAATTTCACAAGACGAAGAGGGATTAAAAAGAATGTTCAAGAGATTCTCATTCCCTGGTGGAACTGCATCTCACGCTGCTCCTGAAACACCTGGTTCAATTCACGAAGGTGGAGAGTTGGGATACGCATTATCACATGCAACAGGTGCTATTTTAGATAACCCACAAATCATTGCTGCTACAGTAATCGGTGATGGAGAAGCTGAAACAGGACCACTTACAGCAGGATGATTCTCATCATCATTCATTAACCCAGTTAATGATGGAGCTGTATTACCAATCATTCACATCAATGGTGGAAAAATTGCAAACCCAACAATCTTAGCTAGAAAATCAGATAAAGAAATCAGAGATATGTTAGCTGGATTCGGGTGAGAAGCTATCTTTGTTGAAGCTGATGTTTTTGACCAAAGAGGAATTCACAAACCAATGGCAAAAGCATTTGATAAAGCTATTGAAAAAATCAAAAAAATTCAAGCAAAAGCAAGACAAAAATCAGCTGAAGAAGCTACAAGACCTATTTGACCAGCTCTTGTTGTTAGAACACCAAAAGGTTGAACAGGACCTCACACATACAATGGTTTAACATACGAAGGAAGCTTTAGATCGCACCAAGTTCCACTTCCTGTTACATCAGAAAAACCAGCTACATTAGACTTATTAAAAGAATGATTAACTTCATATCATCCAGAAGAATTATTTGATGAAAATGCTAAATTCAAAGCTGAATATGCTCAAATTGCTCCTAAAGGTTCAAAAAGAATGGCAATGCACCCTATTACAAATGGTGGTGTAAACCCTAGAGCATTAAACTTACCAGACTGAACACAATTTGCATTAGACATCAAAAAACCTGGTTCAGTTCAAGACCAAGATATGGTTAACGCTGGAAAATGATTTGCTGAAGTAATCAAAATGAACCCAGATAACTTCCGTGTATTCGGACCAGATGAAACTAAATCTAACAGACTTTACGATGTTCTTAAAGTTACAAACAGACAATGATTAGAAAGAGTAAATCCTGAATTAGATGAAGCTATCGGACCAGTTGGAAGAGTTATTGACTCACAATTATCAGAACACCAAGCTGAAGGATTCTTAGAAGGATACGTATTAACAGGACGTCACGGAATGTTTGCTTCATACGAATCATTCTTAAGAGTTGTTGACTCAATGCTTACACAACACATGAAATGAGTTGCTAAAGCAAGAAAAGTTCACTGAAGAAAAGATTATCCATCTCTTAACGTTATTGCTACATCAACAGCATTCCAACAAGACCACAATGGTTACACACACCAAGATCCAGGTATTTTAGGTCACTTAGCTGACAAAAAACCTGAATTAATTCGTGAATACTTACCAGCTGACTCTAACACATTATTAGCTGTATTAGACAAAGCTTACAGAGAAAGAGATGTAATTAACCTTATCGTTGCTTCAAAACAACCAAGAGACCAATTCTACAATGTAGAAGAAGCTAAAGAATTGGTTGAAAAAGGTCTTAAAGTTATTGATTGAGCTTCTACAACAAAACCAGGTGAAGAACCAGACTTAGTTGTTGTTGCATCAGGTACAGAACCAAACTTAGAAGCATTAGCGTCATTAGAATACATCAACAAAGCATTCCCTTCACTTAAAATTAGATTCGTTAACGTAGTTGATTTATTAAAATTACGTCACCCAAGCATTGACCCACGTGGATTATCAGATGCTGAATTCAACGCAATCTTTACAAAGAACAAACCAGTTGTATTCGCATTCCACGGATACGAAGGTCTTGTTAGAGATATCTTCTTCTCACGTCAAAACCACAACTTATTTGTTCACGGTTACAGAGAAAACGGAGACATCACAACATCATTTGACATTAGACAAATGAGCCACATGGATAGATTCCATATCTCAATCACAGCTGCTAAAGCAGTTTACGGTGATAAAGCAGCTGACTTCATAAAACAAATGGAAGAAAAAGTTGCATACCACAACAGATACATTAAAGAAGTTGGAATTGACATTGACGAAGTTAGATTCTGAAAATGATCAGGTCTTAAAAAATAAGACAAACACTTTATAAGTGTTAAAAGATAATCAAAAACACCTTAGTAATTCAAACTAGGGTGTTTTCATTTTGCTTTTTTAATTAACTATTTTCTAAACCTACTAAAATACCTCTATTAACAAATGGTTTTCTTCCTTCAAGACTATCAATAAGGTCTGGATAATCGATAAATGGATTTCTTAATCCACCTTGGTAACTAGCTGTTTCGTTATTTCTATCAATATCAAATTGTGAAATTGAATCTGTTGAAACTCAGTTTTTGTATGTTTGATAGTAGTGGTCTTTAATATATGGTTTAGTGTTTGAGAATATTGAATTTGGTTTTTGATTTAAGCTTCTATTTCTATATGTAACTGTAAAATATAGATATGCTCTAGCAATATCTCCTTTGAATTCATCTATTGGTTCAAATGTTGTTGCACCAATTGAGTTTCTTCCTAATTTTCCACCATTTCTTGATGTTTTAGTTGCATCACTAACGTTGTCGTGAGGGAAATTACCTCTGTTTGCATTAACTTTAATATCTGTAGGTCAAACGTGGTGTGCGTCTGAAACCATTGGTGATTCTCTGTTGAATCAAGATTGAGGAATTAAGTGTTCCTTGTTTGTTCCTTTCCCTTCGTCTCTTGCAGATGATTTTTCTCCTCATTTAAAATTAGGGAATGTATATGGATCTTTTCCATTTGGATTTTCTGAATAAATATCTAACAGTGTATTATCTTTTTCAAAATATTTATCTTTAAACGCATTATATTGATCATAGAATGTTCCTAAAGCACCATATGAGCGAACTCCTCCAAAGTGACTGCTTTGAATTGCTAATAATGCATCATATAACTCATCTCCCATTTTGCCATCAGCTTGTGCATAATAATTATTACTTGCATCATATCTTAAACCATTAGTTATAACCGGTTGAGTTGGTTGCGAAGGCTTTGGATTTGAATTTGATCGCGTTTCATCATTTCCTGATGTTGGTAGAATTGATGGATTATCACTTCCATTAACTGATTCTTCTGTAGATGAGTCTTCAACAATATTAAGTTTTACAACAGATGTGTATAAATTATCATTCGAGTAGTCAAATGTCTTATCTTCATTTCTAACTGTTAATTTATATTTAATTGTTAGTGTTTGCGTTTGTGCATTATATTCATAATTTAAGAAACTATTTGGATATTTCTTATTTTTATATGTAAATTCTTTTTCTACATCATTTACCAATTGGAACTCATCGTTTTCAAATTCTGGTTTGAATTTAAGAAATGCTGGTCCTTTTTTCTTATCTAATCCAACCGTTCTGTCTGTGTACATATAAGCAATATTTTCGTGAGCATTTAACTTTGTTAAAACTTGTGTTTTTAAGTCTCCTGAAAGCTGTAATGAAACTAAAATATTGTTATATAAAGTTTTTATATCCTTTTCAGCTGGTTGAGTCACGTTGCCTGAAAAATCAAGAGTAAATGTTGAAGTATACGCATTGCTTCCAACTGCAATATAACCATCAGCTGGTTGTGCAGCTTTATAACTAATTACAACTGTGTTTGTTTGTTCATTGAATGAATCAACATCTATTAATTTGTTGCTTGCAATTTCTTCATTTGTGGTTTCATTTCCTACAAATGATTTATTAATAAGTTTAAACTCTTGAAAAATACCCTCATCATTTAACAACGCAACAAATGTATTATTTGTATCATTCAAATGAAGTGTGCTATCAGCAGCATTGAAGACAAGTTTTGCATTTTGTGCACTTAATCCTGAAACAATTGCTTGCTTGTTTTCTTCTGTTAATGACATTGGGTTAGTAACTATGTTTGAAGCATCAGGCATTTCGTATTCATTTATGGGTTGTCCTGGATTTGGTTCAGGGTTTGGATTTGAAACAGGTAGAGTTATTGGATCTGTAACCGGTTTATTAGGTTCTGATGTTGGGTTAGAAACTATGTTTGAAGCATCAGGCATTTCGTATTCATTTATGGTTTGTCCTGGATTTGGTTCAGGGTTTGGATTTGTAACTGGTTTATTAGGTTCTGGTATTGGGTTACCATCAATTGGATTTGATGGTTCTGAATTTTTTTGTGAACATTGAGTTGATAATACTGATGTAGATGTAACAAATAATGATAATACTAATAATGGTTTTAAAAACTTTTTCATACCCTTACTATTATCACTTTTTTAAAAAAGTAATAGAAAATAGCCTTAATTTTCACAAAATGTGAAAAAAATAAGCCATTTTGGCTTATTTGATTAATTCTTTGGCGTAGCTGAAACAAGTACTCCTAAGTTTGTGAATGGTTTAGGATTTGATCCAACTAAGTTTTCTAATAAGTTAGGATAGTCAATGAATGGGTTTCTTAATCCACCTTCAAATGCAGCAATTTTATTATTTCTTTCGACGTCAAATGGAGAAACTGGATCAGTTGCTGTTCAGTTTACAAAAGTATTAAAGTAGTGTTCTTTAATGTAAGGTGCTGTTTTTGTGAAGATTGATTGAGGTGTAGCTGCTAAGTTTCTGTCATTGTAAGTTACAGTAAAGTAAAGGTATGATCTAGCAATATCACCTTTGAATTCATTGATTGGTTCAAACGATGTAACACCAATTGAATTTGTCCCTAATTTTCCACCGTTCATTGATGTTCAAGTAGCAGAAGCGTCTGTAACTAAATCGTGAGGATAGTTATTTCTTTTTCTGTTTACTACAATATCTGTTGGATAAATGTGGTGAACGTCTGAAACCATTGGCGTCTGTTTGCTGAATCAAGATTGAGGAATAACGTGTTCTCTGTTCATTCCATCGCTTTCACTAGAAGCATCATTACTTGTTGGGTAAGATCTATATGTGTACGGATCTGTGCCTGTTGGATTTTCGGAATAAATATCTAACATTGTGTTATCTTTTTCAAAGTAAATATCTCTGAATGGTGAGTTGCTTGATTGGTAGAAAGCTGGAATATATTTATATTCTCTAACACCTGATAAATGTGCTTTTTGAATCTTTAATAATGCAGCATATAATTCTACACCGCTTTTTCCATTAGCTGATGCATAGTAATTATTGCTTGAATCATAGTTATATGAGTAGCTTGAATTTACTGGTGTAATAGTTATATTTGAACTACCTGTGTTTCTACCTGTTGATGATGGAGTTGTTATAGTTTGTGCTTCCTTAAAGAAAACAGTAAATTTTGATGTGAATGTTTTAGTTGAAAATTCATATCCACTATTATCAGCGGCACCTGTGTTAATTGCAGCTTTGTATGTTAAAGTTAATTCATTTGTATTTGCATTAAATTGAAAGTTAATATCACCATTTGGTCTACCTGTACCATTGTATGTGAAAATTGGTTCTTCAAAATTTGCTGGATGGAATTTAGCATTAATAGCTTCTTTAAATAATACTCCAACAGCTGGCCCTGTTTTTCTGTTTAAACCAATTTCATTTGTATTTCTCATGAAGTATAAGAATTTGTTATTTCCATCTTTTAAATAAGTTAAGATTTGATCTTTTGAAGTAGCAGGAATTTCGATAGGTTTAAATACATTGCTTGCATTTTCTAATGAAACTTCAGCTGGTGAAGCAGGAATAACTGGTTTTGGTGTAACAATTTCTTTTTTTACATCATCACTTGTTTTATTACATGAAAGTGAAACCATCGATAAAATACCACTAGCTGCTAAACTTGATGTTAAAAATAATTTTTTAAAAATTTTCTTCATTTTTCCTCCTTAAAATAAGGTTAAAAATTTCTATTATTTTAGTTCTATTATGTATCAATATAATAATTGGAAATTATATTACTTATAATTTTATACAAATAAAAAATAAAAATATGGAAAATTTATTCCATATTTTGTGAAAATTTACTTGTCTAAAAATTGAGATAAATACTTTGCAAGTCCTGATTGATCGCATGGGAATTCAGTAATTTCATCTGCAATTTTCTTTAGTTCGGAAACTGAATTTTGCATTGCAATTAATGTTCCGACTTTACCTTTTGTAGTTGAATCATTCATTGAATCACCAATGTGCATAGCGTCTTCAGGATCAATTCCCATAAGTTTACAATATGCAACTTCAGCTTCACCTTTCGATGAACCAATTTTAGTAATTTCTAAGGTTTTATTTTTTTCTCCAACAAATGCTATTTCAAATATGTCTTCATATTTTTCTTTTCATCTTTTAGCAAATTTAGCAGCCTTTCTAGCTGATAAACTAGATAAAAGAGCTTTGTGTATAGGAAAATCGTTTTTAAAGTCTTTGTATGGTTTTGCATTTGAAATTCATCTGAATTTCTTAGAAAAGTTTTTGTAAATTTTCTTTACAAATTTAATAATGTAATATAAGTAGTTTTTTACATATACGTGTTTTGAATCAATTGTTACAAAAGCAAAGTTTTTAGAGATTAAATCAAATAATAACTGTGCTTTTTCAGGTTCAATTATTTGCTCTGAAATAATTTTTCCATTCTCAACTGTAACAGCTCCATTTCAAGCTATATATGTAATTTCTCCTGTTAAACCTTTAACAATATCAGAAGTTTTCTCACTTACACCACGACCAGTTGCAACCACAACTGGAATTTGTTTATTTAACTCTGTAAGTGTTTTTTTAGTAAATTCTGTTGCACTACGCATTCAGAATTTTTCTTCTGGACCATCTAATGTGGTTCCATCTAAATCGATAAAAATAATTTTAGGTTTCTGCATTAATCTCCTATTTAACAATGTCAACTAAGTTTTTCATTAAGGCAACCACAGTCATAGGTCCAACTCCACCAGGAACTGGTGTAATTGCAGCTACTTTATCTTTAACATTTTCAAAGTCAACATCACCTGATAATTCTGCTGAAAGTTTGTCATCTAAGTTAGTCCCGACATCGATAACAATAGCTCCTTCTTTAACATTGTGAGCTTTGATGTATTTTGCGACACCTATTGCGACAATTAAGATGTCTGCATTTTCAATACCTTTAATTCCTGTTTCTTCATTATATGTAGAAACGTTAGCATTTTTTCTTTTAATAATGTGTGCAAGAGGTTTTCCTACAACATGTGATCTACCAACAACACATACTCTTTTGTTTTCTACATCAATTCCATAGTGTTCCATTAATTCTAAAACACCACGTGCTGTTGCTGGAATAAAGTGTTTGTCAGTTGTATCATTATATAATCTGAATTCATTTTTTGTTGTAAGTCCATCAATGTCTTTATCGTATGGAACTGCATCTAAAATAACTTGAGTTGGTAAATGAGAAGGTAATGGTAACTGAACAATGATTCCATCGAATTTTTCATTGATTCTGTCCATTTTCTTAAGTAATCTATCTTGAGAAATATCTTCATCGAATTTGAACAATTCAGCCTCGATCCCTAAATCTTCAGCTACTCTTAATTTGTGAGCTATGTATTTGTTTGAAGCAGCATTATCTCCCACTTGGATAATTGCCATTCTTAATTTTCTTTCTAAATCAAGATCAATTATCTCTTGTTTCAATTTAGCTAATTCTTGTTTAGCTAACTCTTTACCACTTAATATTTGCATGATAATTCCTCTTCATATTTTTTAAGTTCATCTGTATATTTTTCTAATTTTGCTTTTTCAACAGCAACTTTATCAGCAGGAGCTTTTGAAACGAATCTTTCATTATTTAAAAGCTGCTCTGCTCTAGCTATTTCTGCTTTAACAAAATTAATTTTTTCTAAAAGTAGCTCTTCATTTCTTTGTTTTGTTTCATCTGATTGTTTTATGAATAAAACATTGTCATTTAGTGCTATTAAGTAATCGTTATTATCTTCGTATAAAGCAAATACCATTTTGTTAATTGTCTCAATAGCAACTTGTGGAACGTTATTTTTAAGTGAATAAATAAGAAGTTCTTTTTTAGAAATTTGATTATTTTCACGATATTTTCTAAGTTCAGTTACAACTTCAATAACTGTGTTTATATAATCAGTTGAATGATCATCTTCAAATGTAGGTCATAATTGTTCTAATAATTCAGCATTAAAAATTTCTGAATATAACCTGTCTGTTATGAATGGTAAGAATGGATGAAGCACAATTAAAGTTTTTCTTAGGACTTCAAGAGCTGATTTTTTAGAATATGAACTCTTTAAGAATTCAACATATCATCCACTAAGGTCAGTGAAAATAAATTTGTAGATTTCTGAACCTATGATTGAAAACTCATAGTTATCAATAAGTGAATCAATCTTAACTGATAAGCTTTTAAGTTGATTTAATATTGACTTATCTGCATCAGTAGCTTCATTGTTATTATCTTCTAGTTCATTAATGTATCTAGCAATGTTTCATAACTTGTTATTAACTCTTCAAGCAGCTTCAACTTTATCGTCTGAGAATTTAATATCTAAACCTGGTGTTGTATTTGTGATTAAGAATCATCTTAAAGCATCTGAACCATATTTATCAACCATATCCATAGGGTCAACACCATTATTTAATGATTTAGACATTTTTCTACCTTGTGCATCTCTAATAAGGCCGTGAAGCAGTAATCTATCAAATGGTTTTTGACCTATAAATTCAAGTCCAAAGAAGTACATTCTAGCTACTCAGAAGAAAATAATGTCATAACCTGTAACTAAAAGAGATGTTGGATAATATCTTTTTAGTTTTTCATCAATTTGAGGTCATCCTAAGAACACAAATGGAGCAAGTCCTGATGAGAATCAAGTATCTAGAACATCTGGATCTTGAACTCATTCTTCACCTGGTGAATCAACTTGAACTTTCATATTGCCATCTTGGTCATATCAAGCAGGAATTCTGTGTCCTCATCAAAGCTGTCTAGAAATTGTTCAATCATAAACATTTTCCATTCATTGACGCATAGTTAATTCAAAACGTTTTGGATAGAACTTAACAGCTTCTGGAAAATCTAAATCTTTTAAGATTAAATCCCTGAAGTGTTCCATTTTAACAAATCATTGTGGTAGCACTAAAATTTCAACTGGTGTTTTAGATCTATCTGAAATACCAACATTTGAAATTGTTATTTCAACTTTTTTAATATAACCATTATCTTGCAAGAATTGTGCAATCTTCTCTCTTGCTACAAATCTTTCTAAACCGTGGAATTCAGGTAATGCAGGATAGTTAATTAAACCATCTTTTGAAATTGTTTCATTGATTTCAAGATTGTGTTTTTTTATAATATCAATATCAACTTCAGCATGTGCACTAAGTTTCATTAATCCTGAACCAAAGTTAATATCAACATATTCATCAGTTATAATTGGTAATTCTTTTTTAGTAATTGGGTGAATTACAAATTGTCCTTCTAAATCTTTGTATCTTGAGTCATTTGGATTAAATACAACAGCAACGTCGCTTAATAAAGTTTCAGTTCTAACAGTAGCAATTGTAAGCACATCGTTTGAATCCTTAATTGGATAATTGATGTAGTACATTTTTTGCTCTGTAGGTTCATTATTAACTTCAATGTTTGATAAAGCAGTTTGTAACTTAACATCTCAGTTAATTGCTTTAACACCTTTGTAAATGAAACCTTTGTTGTATAAGTCGATGAAAACTTTTGAAACAGCTTCATTAGCTTCTGCATCAAGTGTGAATCTTTCAGCTGAATAATCAAGTGCTAGACCAATTTTTGATCATTGTTGTCTAAATAAATTTGCATATTCAGATTTTCATTCTCAAATCTTATCAACGAAAGCTTCTCTGCCTAAATCGTGACGAGTTTGACCTGTTGATTGGAATAAAACATCCTCAACTTTTGATTGTGTAGCTATCCCTGCGTGATCCATACCTGGAACTCACATAACATCAAAACCATTAAGTTTCTTATATCTGATAATTGTGTCTGGTATATAAACATCAAGTGCATGACCTAAATGTAGCTTACCAGTTACATTTGGTGGTGGTAACAAAATAGTAAAAGGTTCTTTGTCTAAATCATGAGTTTGAAAATATTTCTTAGCTTGTCATTTTTTATCAATGTCTTTTTCAACTAGCGTGTGATTATATATTTTGTCCATTAATACCTCCTTTAAATAACTTCAAGGTATTTTTACTTAAAAAAATATCTATATAAATAATTATTAAAATTATATTAAATTTTGCTAAAATTCCTTACCCCTTTTACTGGTAGTACATAAGTGAAAAAATAAAATGTTTATAAAAACAATATAGTAAAATTTAATTGTATGAAGATAATTAGTACAAATAAAAAAGCTCATCGCAATTATGAAATTATTGATAAATATGAAGCAGGAATTGAATTACTTGGTTGAGAAGTAAAATCAGCTAGAACTAATTCAATTGACATTTTGAATGCATTTTGTTCAATTTACAAAGGTGAAATGTATCTTAAGGAAGCTTACTTCAAGCAATATATGCACGTAAAAGCAGATGAGTTTAGAGATAGAAAATTACTTCTTCATAAAAATGAGATTTGTAAGATTAAATTTGCTACAGAATCACAAAGTCTTACTATCATACCTTTGAAAATGTACTTTAATTCTTCGTCAAGAATTAAAGTAGAAATAGCTTTAGCTAAAGGTCTTAAAAAGTACGATAAGAGACAAAAAATCATTAAAGACGAAGTTAATAAAAAACTCAATAAACTAATTAATTCATATAAATAATCATTATGGGGATATAATGGTTTCGACATACTTTGGGGTGTTGTTGTTGCAGTAGTGTGGTAGACTATAATTACTTCTAGACTTTCTTAAATGGAAACGTTAAAAAAGAAAACAAAGTTTCAAACTTTGCAATGTTCTCAATGAACAACTTAAACCCAGTTTTTGCTTAATTAAATGCAATCTGGTGACTTTAATTTAGCTCCTTTCTATATTAAAGTTGGTCTTAAGAGGATAGCATTAGTTTTGGTAAACTAATGTGAAATTTAACCAAACTGTTTAATATTTTTCGAATACTTTATCATTAAAACAGTTGTTAAAAGTGTTCTAAACTGTAGACGCAGCAATATACTCAATTTGTGGACAGGGGTTCGATTCCCCTTATCTCCACCATTAGCCGCTTTAGTTCTAGTGGTAAAACAGTTGACTCGTAACCAACCATCATGAGTTCGATTCTCATAAGCGGCACCATTAGATTAATTTATTTAAACATCATGACTATTGAAGTTGTGATTTTTTAATGTCTTTTTAAAACAATTACTAAATACCTGATTTTCCAGAATTTATTTACATTTTTTTAGAATAAGGATAGATAACTGTAATTATTAAAAGAAATGTATGAAAATAACTAAAATATTAATTCCATTTGGTGAAATATAATCTATTGTTGATGTAGGAGCAATTTCGGTATCTTATGGTTAAAGATACCAACAGGTTGGCTAATAACTAAAACAAAGACAAAATCATAAAAGAGTTCAATGAGTGCGCTTTTTTAGCTATTTGTTTGATTTTATTTATATTACTCTTTTTGAATAAATTACATTGTTTTAATAGTTTATATATTTTGCAAAAAGTTAATATTTAGCAAATATTTTAATCAAATTTCAACGTTTTAATAAAGAAAATCAAAAATAAAAAAACACCTTAGCAATAACTAAAGTGCCTTATATGTTTAATTGAATTTAGAAATTATAATTCGTTAATTGTTCCACCTAATTTAGCAAAAGCTTCTTTAGCTGATGCTGATGCTTTGTGCACATCGATTGTTAATTTCTTTGTTAATGTACCATTTCCTAATAATTTAACAGGCATATTTCTTTTAATTAAGTTTACACTGAATAAAGCTTCGATTGTGATCACATCACCGTCATTAAATCTTGTTTCTAAATCAGCAAGGTTGATTACTTGATATTCAACGTGGTTAACATTGTTAAATCCACGTTTTCCGATTCTACGGAATCATGGTGTTTGACCCCCTTCGAATCCTAATCTGTGACCTTTACGTTTGTTTTGACCTGATTGTCCTTTACCAGCTTGTTTACCTTTTCCAGCAGCGTGTCCTCTACCTTTACGGTGTTTTTCTGGTCTTGAACCTTCTGTAAATTTTAAAGTATTTAATTTAATTGCCATATTATAAATCCTTAACTTCTTTTTCTCTGATTTCAGCGATTTCTTCAACAGTTCTTGTGTTTAATAATGCTTTAACTGTAGCTTTAACAACGTTTGCTTTTGAACGAGATCCATATGTTTTTGTAACGATATCTGTGTATCCAGCTAATTCAACAACAGCACGAACTGTTCCAGAAGCAATAAGTCCTTTTCCTTTTGGAGCAGGTTTTAACATTACTTTAGATGCTAAGAATTTAGCAGTAATTTCATGTGGAACTGTACCATTAACTACTGGTACTGAAACAAGGTTGTTTTGCGCATCTTTAACAGCTTTCTTGATAGCATCTGGAACTTCGTTTGCCTTACCATGTCCAAATCCAACAAGACCTTTTTTGTTTCCAACTACAACAAAAGCTGAGAAGCTGAATCTTCTTCCACCTTTAACAACTTTTGTAACACGAGCAATGTCAACTACTTTTTCTGAGAATTCTGATTCGAATTTAGGAGCTGCTTGACGTGGTTTTCTGTTGATTGGTTTTCTGTTTGCACGTTCTTGTTTATTTTCTGTAGCTTCTGATTTAACTGTTCTTGGTCTTCTTGCTGTAACTTCTTTTGTTCCAGCTTCTAATTTAACTTCTTTTTTGTTTTCCATTAGAATTTAACTCCTTGTTCTCTTACTGCTTCTGCGAATGCTTTAACACGTCCATGGTAGATGTACCCACCACGGTCAAAAACGATTTCTGTGATACCTAATTTGTTAATTTTTTCACCCATTAATTTACCTAATTCTGCTGCAGCAACGATGTTACCTGAATATTTTTCATTTTTAAGTGTTGAAACACTAGCTAATGTAACACCTTTTGTGTCATCGATTAATTGAGCATAGAAGTTTTGGTGTGATTTGAATACATTTAAACGAGGTTTTGTAGCTGTACCGCTAATGTGTTGACGTAAACGAACATGTTTAACTTTTCTAGCTGCGTTTCTTGATTTTGCTTTCATTTTATTCACCTAGCAACTCCTAAATTATTTAGAAGCTGTTTTCCCTTCTTTACGTCTAATTTTTTCACCTTTGTAAGAAATACCTTTACCTGAGTACACGTTAGGTTTTCTGATTGCTCTAACTACTGAAGCAAATTGTCCAACTTGCTCTTTGCTAATTCCAAATACTGAAATTTCTGTAGGTTTAGCAACTGTAACTTTTAATTCTGATGGAACTTGTTTTGAAACTGGGTGTGAGTATCCAGCGTTAACTACAAGTTCATTTCCTCTAAGTTCAGCTTTGTACCCAACCCCTTTGATTTCTAAATCAATTTGGAACCCTTCTGAAACTCCCTTGATCATGTTTGCAATAAGAGCGTTTGTTGTTCCATGTAATTGTTTTGTTTGTTTATTTTCATTTGCACGTACTGTTGTAACTTGGTTATTTTCTACTTGTACTTTGATTAATGGACTAAATGTTCTTTCTAATTTTCCGTGTTTTCCTGAAACTGTAACTGTGTTACCGTTAACTGAAACTTCTGTTCCAGCAGGAATAACTAAAACTCTATTTCCAACACGAGACATACTAATTATCAAATGTAAGCGATGATTTCACCACCAACATTAGCCTCCTTAGCTTGTTTTCCTGTCATTAATCCTTTTGAAGTAGAGATGATTACTGTACCGTAACCTGATAAAACACTAGGAATTTCATCTGCTTTAACGTAAGTTCTAAGACCTGGCTTAGAAACTCTTTTAAAGTCAACGATAGCTTGCTTGTTTTTCTTGTATTTTAATGTAACTACTAATTCTTTGTTTACACCTTCACCTGAAACTGTGTAAGATGCAATGTACCCTTCTTCTAAAATTAACTTAACAATAGCTTCTTTTTTAGTTGAATATGGAATTGAAACAGTTTTATGTTTTCTAATGTTAGCGTTTTTAATTCTAACAACTAAATCTGAAATTGGATCTGTAATAAACATAATTATCAACTCGCTTTCTTCATACCTGGAATTTTACCTTCGTGTGCAAGGTTTCTAAAACAGATACGACATACTTTGTATTTTCTTAAAACTGAGTGTGGACGTCCACATAATTCACAACGTGTGTAAGCACGTGTTGAGAATTTAGGGTGACGTTTAGCTTTTGCGATTAATGCTTTTCTTGCCATAAACTATTTAGCTCCTTTTTTTTCGAATGGTACACCAAGTTCTTCTAATAATGTTTTAGCTTCTTGGTCAGATTTAGCTGAAGTTACAATAATAACGTCAAGCCCTTTAATTTTACGAATTTTGTCAAATTCGATTTCTGGGAAGATAATTTCTTCTTTAATTCCTAAGTTGTAGTTACCTCTTCCATCGAAAGCTTTTGGATTAGCTCCACGGAAGTCACGAATACGTGGCATTGCAACATTGATTAATTTGTCTAAAAAGTCTCACATTCTTTCTCTACGAAGTGTAACTTTTCCACCCATAGGCATACCTTCACGAAGTTTTCATGAAGCGTTTGATTTTTTAGCTGTTGTTTGATATGGTTTTTGAGAAGAGATTAATGTTAATTCATTTAAAACTTCTTCAATAGCTTTTGAGTTGTTGATTTCTTTTCCAGCTGTCATGTTTAATACAACTTTTTCGATTCTTGGAACTTCCATTGATGATTTGTATTGGTATTTTTCTTTTAAAGCAGGAACTGCTTTTTCTAAATAAATATTTTTTAACATATTAGATTTCCTTTTGTGTTCTTTTTGCAATTCTTACTTTTTTACCTTTGTCATCAATTTTGTATCCGATTTTTGAGATTTGTGCTGGTTTATCTTTTGTAGCTTTTTTAACTAAATATGCAACATTTGAAACATGGATTGGAGCTTCTTTTTCTGAAATTGAACCATCTTGGTTTTGGTGTGAAGGTTTGTTGTGTTTTTTAACAATATTTACACCTTTAACGATAACTTTGTTTTCTGAACGTAAGATTTTTTCGATTTGACCTGTTTTTCCTTTATCTTTACCGGCAATAATCATAACTTCATCATTAACTTTGAATTTGATTTTGTTCATAACTTATCTCCTTATAAATAAATTAAAGTACTTCAGGTGCAAGTGAAACGATTTTTGGGTATTTTTCTCTAATTTCACGAGCAACAGGTCCGAACACACGTGTTCCACGTGGTGTTCCATCTTCTTTTAAAATTACAACTGCGTTATCATCAAAACGAATGTATGTACCATTGTCACGGTGAATTCCGTAAGCTGAACGTACAACTACTGCTTTAACAACTTGTCCTTCTTTAACCATACCGTTTGGAATAGCTTTTTTAACTGAACATACAATAACATCACCAATGTTTGCTGTTTTTTTCTTTGACCCACCTAAAACACGAATAACACCAATTTCTTTAGCACCTGAGTTATCAGCAACGTTTGCTCTAGATAATTCGTGAATCATTAGTTATTTCCTTCGATTGCAGTTTGTTTAACTTCAACTAATCTGAAGTGTTTTGTTTTAGATAATGGTCTTGTTTCCATAATAACAACAATGTCACCTAATTTAGCAACATGGTTTTCATCATGAACAGCAAATCTTTTTGTTGATTTGTAACGTTTTGAATATAATGGATGCTTTTTGTATGTGTCAACTGCTACGATGATTGTTTTTGCTGTTTTACCTGCAGAAACAACTGTTCCAACTAAAGTTTTTCTTGAGTTTCTTTCCATAATTATTTAGCTCCTTTTTTTTCATTTAAAGCTGTTTTAACTTTAGCAATGTCTTTTCTAATGTTTGCAATTTTGTGTGTTTCTTTTAAATCACCTGTAACGTTTTGATATCTTAAAGTAAATAATTCTGCTTTAAGTTGTTCAACTAATGTGTTTAATTCATCAACTGATTTATTTTTTAATTCTTTGTAAAGCATTATTTATCTCCTTTTTCTCTTTTAATAATTTTTCATTTAACAGGTAATTTGTGACCAGCTAATCTTAAAGCATCTCTTGCTACATCTTCTGCAACACCTGACACTTCGAACATAACTGTATTAACTTTAACTGCTGTATATCATAATTCAGGAGTACCTTTCCCTGATCCCATACGTACACCAATTGGTTTTGATGTTTTAGCAAAATGAGGGAAAATACGGATAACAACTTCCCCTTCACGTCCCATTCTACGTGTAGCAGCAATACGAGCTGATTCGATTTGACGAGCTGTTACTCAAGCAGATGTTACAGCTTGTAAACCAAATTCTCCAAAAGAAACTTTGTTTCCTTTTGTTGCTTTACGTTTGTCGTGTCTTTGAATGAATGGTTTTCTGTATTTGGTTCTTTTTGGTTGAAGCATTATTTATCTCCTTCCAATTTTTCACCTAATGATACTCAAACTTTAACACCAATTGCACCGTATGTTGTTCTAGCAGTAGCTGTAGCGTAATCAACATCTTGTCTTAATGTGTGAAGTTTCATTTCTCCTTCTGAGTATCCTTCTGTTCTAGCCATATCAACTCCGTTTAAACGTCCTGAAACAGCTGTTTTGATACCTTTAGCACCAGCACGCATTACATTTCTAATAGCAATTTTTTGTGCTGAACGGAAACTTTCACGGTTTTCTAATTTTGTCGCAATCATTTCTGCAAGTAATTTTGCATTTAAATCTGGATTTTTAAGTTCTAAAACTTGAACATTTAAGTTTAAATTTTTGTTTTTAATAAATTTTGATAATGCTAATGTTAAGTCTTGAATGTTTTTACCTTCAGCACCTAACATAGCAGCTGGTTTAGCTGTGTGAACTAAAACTGTAACTTTGTTGTTTGCATTACGTTTTACTTCAACTTTACCAATTTGGTATTGACGTACTAATTTATCAAAGAATTTGTAGATTTTAGCATCTTCAACTAAGTATGAACCAAAGTTAGCTTTTTCTGCAAATCATTGTGAGTTGTGAGCTTTTGAAATTCCGTAACGGAAACCATTTGGATTAACCTTTTGTCCCATATTAATTTCTCTCCTCTAATGTGATTGATAAATTTGATGTACGTTTTAAGATAGAGTAAGCTCTACCTTGGCTTCTTGGTTGGAATCTTTTAAGAGTTGGACCTTCATTTACATAAACTTCTTTTACGAATAATTTTGTAGCATCTAAACCATGGTTGTGTGTTGCGTTAGCAACAGCTGAGTTTAATAACTTGATGAAAATAGGAGCTGATTTTTTGTTTGTGTTGTGTAATAATCCTAAAGCAACAGTTACATCTTTACCTCTAAATAAGTTTGCAACTAATTTAGCTTTAGATACACTAACTCTTTGCAATTTAACGTGAGCTTTTGCTTGTTGTTTTTGCATTATTTCTTCTTCCCTTTATCTGCACCGTGACCAGAGAATGTTCTAGTTGGTGAGAATTCTCCTAATTTGTGACCTACCATGTCATCTGTAACGTAAACTTCAACAAATTGTTTTCCGTTGTGAACTGCAAATGTTAATCCAACGAAGTTAGGGAAAATTGTTGAACGTCTTGATCAAGTTTTAATTGGTTTTTTAGGTGCTTTTCCTTCAATGATAGCATCTACTTTTTTAAGTAAATGGTCATCTGCGAATGGACCTTTTTTAAGACTACGTGCCATTATTTAGCATCCTTTCTTCTTCTTAAAATAAGTTTATTTGAAGATTTCTTAGTTTTTCTTGTTTTAACTCCAAGAGCTTTTTTACCTCATGGTGTAAGAGGAGCTTTACGACCAACTGGCTGTTTACCTTCCCCTCCTCCATGTGGGTGATCTACTGGGTTCATTACTGATCCACGTAC
Source organism: Mycoplasma sp. 888 (assembly GCF_035609225.1). NCBI lineage: Bacteria > Bacillati > Mycoplasmatota > Mollicutes > Mycoplasmatales > Mycoplasmataceae > Mycoplasma > Mycoplasma sp. 888. The sequence goes on along the minus strand of NZ_CP141192.1, from coordinate 85,984 downwards.
TGTAGGTCTAATACCTTTGTGTCTGTTAATTCCAGCTTTACCAATATTTACTAATAAGTGTTCTTCGTTTCCTACAACACCAATTGTTGCACGGCAACGAGCTAAGATACGACGTGTTTCACCAGATTTTAATCTTAACACTACGTATTTTCCATTGTCATCTTTACCAAGGATTTGAGCTGATGTACCTGCACTACGTGCAATTTGTCCTCCAGCACCTGGTTGCATTTCAATATTGTGTACAAATGTACCTTCAGGAATGTTTGAAAGTGGTAATGTGTTACCAACAATAATATCTACGTTGTCTCCTGAAACAACTTTTTGTCCTAATTTAATACCTTTAGGAGCTAAAATGTATCTTTTTTCTCCATCTGCATATACAACTAAACTAATGTTTGCTGATCTGTTTGGATCATATTCAATAGTTTTTACTGTAGCAGGGATGTTATCTTTATTACGTTTAAAGTCTACAAGTCTGTAGAATCTTTTAACACGTCCTCCATGATGTCTAACAGTAATTTTACCTTGGTTGTTACGCCCAGCATGATTTTTTAAATTCACTAAAAGTGATTTTTCTGGAGCGTGACCTGATAAGTTTTGTCTGTAATCAAGAGTAGACATGTTTCTACGACCATTTGTAGTTGGCTTAAAATGTTTAATAGCCATTTGTCTTCTCCTTTGCTTAAAAATATTCGGGGATTTGCAAGATTATCTTTTAAGCAATTATCTAAACCCCTTAACTAATTATTTAAATTGAACATAAAGTTCATCGGATTTAATTATTCTCCACCAACTTTACGTTTTGTAGTAGTTTTCTTAACTGCTGTGTTTGTTTTTTTAGCAGCTAATTTAGCAGCAGCTTTTTTCTCAACTTCTGAAGCCTTAGAAGCTTTTGCTTTTTTAGTTTCATCTGCTTTAGCTTTAGTTTCAGCTAAAACTGCTTCTTCAGCGTCTGATGGAACATAGTTTAATGTTGAACCTTCTTTTAAAGTAACCATAGCTTTTTTGTAACGGTTTGTAAATCCGTGGAAACGTCCTACGTTTTTAGCTTTTTTATCAACTTTGATTGTTCTAACTTTGTCAACTTTAACTTGGAAAATTGTTTCAACAGCTTGTGCAATTTGGAATTTGTTTGCGTGGAAGTCTACTTTGAATGTATAAACACCTTTAGCTCTTTGAATGTCTGATTTTTCAGTTAAAACTGGAGCTTTAATGATTCTTGTTAATTCCATTATTTAATTCTCCCTTTTAATAATTCAAGACTTTCGTTTGAAACAATCATGACGTCAGCAGCAATAGCGGCTTCAACTGTTAATGAATTAGCTTTAACAACTGTAACGTTTGGTAAGTTTCTAACTGATTTGTAAACCATTGTGTTTTCTGTAACAACTAAAACATGTTTTAAGTTCGCTACTTGTAATTCAGCTAATTTAGCAGCAACTGTTTTTGTTGAGATTGTGTCTAATGCTAAATCATCAACGATAACAGCTTGATCTTGTGCTAATAATGTTAAAGCTGAAATAAATGCACGGAATTTAACTTTCTTGTTAACTTTAAGTGAGTAGTTTCTGTTTGGTTTAGGTCCGAATGCTCTTCCCCCTCCAACTCAGATTGGTGAACGCATAGAACTGTGACGTGCTCTACCTGTTCCTTTTTGTCTTCAAGGTTTTTTACCTGAACCACTTACTTCTGAACGGTTTTTAACTTTGTGTGTTCCTTGTCTTCTTGATGCTCTCTCTGATAAGATTGAGTCAAATACTGCTTGTTCATAAATTTTTTCACTAGCAAATAATTGTGCTGGTAAATCTGCTTTATGAGCAACTTTAGCAACGTTTTTGTCTTTTTGAACTGTAACTTTAGCTGATTTAGGAGCAGCTGGTTTTGTTGAAGCTTTTTTAGCTGGAGCTGATTTAGGAGCAGCTTTTTTAGCTGTTGTAGATTTTTTAACTGTTTCTGCCATAAATTATTCTCCTTTGTTTGGTTCTGCAGCATCAATTAATTCTTGTAATTGTTGTGCGTTCATTCCAACTGTAACTTCAATGTTGAATTTTTTAGCTTTTTCAATAAGTTCGTTCATTAACATAGCTTCTTTAACGTTTACTAATTTAATTTCTTCACGGCTTGGTAATCCTTTAACCGCTTCTTTTACTACTACGAATGATTTTTTAGGCCCTGGAATTGAACCTTTGATTAATAATAAGTTGTTTTCTACATCTACTTTAACAACTTCTAAGTTTTGAACTGTTGTTTTAACATGTCCAAGGTGTCCTGGCATTGTCATACCTTTGTAAACACGGTTACCTGATATATCCCCAAGTGATCCTGTTTGTCTAATAGGTTGAGATCCTCCACCTCCACCGTGAGATTTAGGTCCGATGTGTTGGTTATGTCTTTTAATTGTACCAGCGAACCCTTTCCCTTTTGATGTACCTGTAACATCTACAAGTTCACCTGCTTTAAAAATGTCAGCTTTAATTAAATCTCCAAGTTCGTATCCTGACATATCACGAACTTCTTTAACGAAGCGCTTAGGTGTTGTTGAAGCTTTAGCAAAGTGACCGATTTCAGGTTTATTTGCTCTACTTGCTTTTTTATCAGCTGTAGCAAGTTGTGTTGCAACGTAACCATCTTTGTCGTTTGTTAAAACTTTTGAAACAACATTTGGTTGTACTTCGATTACTGTAACAGGAACACTTTTTCCTGATTCAGTAAAGATTTGAGTCATACCAACTTTACGTCCTAAGATTCCTTTCATATTGTCTCCTTAAAAATTGGGTATTAAATTTGATTATTTAACTTTAACTTGAATATCCACACCAGCTGGTAATTCAAGTCTTTGTAATTGATCTTGAGTTTTAGCAGAAGGATCGGTAATTACAACTAATCTTTGGTGTGTTCTGCTTTCGAATTGTTCACGGCTTTTCTTGTTAACGTGAACAGATCTTAAGATAGTAATTTCATCTCTTTTTGTAGGTAAAGGAATTGGTCCACTTACTTTAGCGTCTGTTGCTTTTGCAATTTCATAAATTCTTTTTGCAGCAGCATCAACTAATGCATGGTCAAACCCTTTAACTTTGATGTTTAACTTACTCATTGTTGTCTCCTTTGTTCTTGATTTTGAACATAGCTCCTTTTAAAAACTCAACGTGTCCTCAACAACATTTTGACACGTTGACAACCTTAAAATTCATAGCTATAGTTGCTTATTGATTATATAGTAAAAATTAAAAAACAGAAACCAAAATTTCTGTTTTTATTTCTAGCAACTCCTCTCCGTGTATCAAGGAGCTTTTTCTTATGAAATTTTCTTTAAAATTCAGTTATTTAAAATCTGAAATGGAACGTATTCATAAGCTTTTTCTTGGATAGTTTGACCTTGTAATAACATCATTGTAGGAACCTTTAAAACTTGTCATTTTGTATTAGGAACTCTGAATAATTTAGCTTCTTCAGCATCCACATTAATGAAACGAATTCTATGATTTCCTTCATATTCTTTAGCAATTTCTTCTACAATAGGTCTCATCATTTTACAATCACCACATCATTGAGTAGTGAAATTTAAGAAGATTAATTCGTTATCTTTATTAGCTTCAATTATTTTTTTAGCTTCTTCTCATTTTAAATTTTCAAACATATTCACCTCTAAACAGCTAAAAGTGACAAAGCAATCATAGGGTCTTTATCAGTTGCTTTGAATATTTTTTTTCTAATTGTTTTACGTAATTTTTCATTTAAATCATATATACGTTTGAAGTTGTTTGATTTGACTACATCTACAACGATTTGTTTAATTAAGTTAGTCATTCGCTCTTGCTCAGAAATATCAATAACACCAACATAATTAATGCGTAATTGTCCTGTTAAGTTACGTGTTTTCGAATCGTACATAATATTGATCACAATAACACCTTCTCTACCCAAAAATTCTCTTTCAGAAATAACTTCTGACGAAATGTCTCCAACTCCAAAACCATCAATAATAGTAGTTCCAACTTCTTTAACTTTTCCATTGTGACTAAATAATTTACCATTAATAAAGTGAGCTATTTTTCCATTCATTAAGACAAGTGTATTGATGTCTTGAACATTCTTAAGTTCATCATTAATGTAGTCACTAGCTGAAACTAAATATCTGTATAAACCTTGAGCAGGTATGAATACATCTGGTTTAAGAACTTTTACAAGTGAAACTAAATCATCTCTTGTAGGTCTTACATAAAAGAACATTTTTTCGCTAATATCAAATAGGTTGTGTGTGATTTTAGCTATTTCATCCATTGTTTGTGCATAATCAGACTCAAGACCATTAACTGGTGGAGCTAACATAATTACAGTATCAGTAGATTTAATTTTTAAATAAACGTCATTATTTTCTGTAATTCTATTGAAACGTGAATAAAGTCTTTCAGTTGATGCAGTAATTAAAACAATAGCATTTGAATGCTTATTAATTTGTCTGTGGTCAATTAATTTTGGTAATGGGACCACTGTTGAGAATTTAGAAATTAAATCTAATAAATCAGCATATGTTTTTCCATATGGAACTACTGGTCTGTTGTATTTGATTGCTAAATCTAAAACTTGTTGCAATGTAATCATTTCTTCACCATATGCGCCAACAATTATTTTTTCATTAGGATTTGCTTTCTTGAAAATATCATCAAGTTCGGTATATGCATTATATTTTTCAATTCCTCTGCCTGAAACATTTGATTTACCAGCATCTGAAACAATAGCTACAATTTTTCTACCTTCAAAGTATTTTGCAAGTAATGGGAAGTGAACTTTCCCATAAATTCCTAAGTTACCTTCAACATAGTTAAACATAAATAAGTAGTCACCTGTTTTAGTTTGGAAGTTAAACCCAATGTTTCCGGGCATTGAACCTGTTAGTCCAAAAGGAACGATTGTTAAATCACCAAATTGAAGTTTTTGTCTAATAACTTGAACTTGTCCTTTTTTAAGTTGAATATCGTATTTTGTAATTCTGTCAATAACTAAAACTTGATTAAATGCCGAAGTATAGATTTTAAGGTTAGGAATTTTCATTAATAATCAAGGGATTGCACTGAATGTTTCATTCTTAATGTCTGTGATAAATAAACCTTTAATTCTGTCTTTGTTTTTGACTAAATAATCAAAATTTGGAATAAGTGTATTAACACCATTTGACATATTTAAAGGCACCTTAGCTCCTGCATTAACTATAAAAATGTCGTCATTATATTCAAAAACATAACAGTTTTTACCGTTTTCGTCTTGTCCTCCAAGAGCGAAAATATTTACATTTTCCATATTTTTCTCTCTTTCATTATGTATTATGTGTTTTAAAAGTAAGGAATAATTAGTTTACTAATTAATTTTTTAATTATAGCAAATTGATTTTTTGAGGGTAAAAATAAAAACACCTAATACATAGGTGTTTTAGTAATTAATTACTTAATGCAAATTACTTAACAACGTGTTCTGTAATTTGATCGTTTTCAACAACTAAGAAAGCATCTCCTTGTTGAATTCCGTATGGTTCTAATGCTGAAACAGCATTTTCGTGATCTTGTTTTATAAGTGGGAATAATGATTCTGAATCAACTGAGTTTCATACTGATGAATATGAACCGAATGCATTGATTAATAATGGATCATTTACAATACCAATAACTGTTGAGTTAGGTCTGAATTTAGCAACTTCTTTTAATAAAGCTCCTGTTCTTGATAAAACAACAACATATTTGTATTTTCCTTGTTGTGCTTTTTGAGCTATTGAGTAAGCAATTTGTGAACGTTTGTTTGTTTGATCTGAATTTTTTCAAACTTTTTCTAATTGAATTTCATAGTAGTTTCTTGAGTAGAATTCTTTTTCTGCTCTTCTTGAAATAGCTGACATTGTTTTAACAGCCTCTAATGGGAATGAACCGTTTGCACTTTCTCCTGAAAGCATTGTTGAGTCAGCTCCTAATTCAACTGCATAGTAAACGTCTGTAACTTCAGCACGTGTTGGGTGTGGCGAGTTTTCCATTGAGTCTAACATTTGTGTTGCAACGATAACTGGTTTACCAGCTTCACGACATTTTCTAATGAACATTTTTTCATAGTATGGAACATCGTAGTAAGGAATTTCTAATCCTAAGTCTCCACGAGCAACCATAATACCGTCTGATGCTTCAATAATTTCATCAATGTTTACACATCCTAAATGTGATTCAATTTTTGAGAAGATTTGAATGTGTTTTCCACCGTTGTCATCTAATAATTTTCTTAATTCTTTAACGTTTTTAGCTGAGTTAACAAATGAAGCAGCAACATAGTTAATTCCACTTTTAATTCCGAATTTAACGTCGTTGATGTCTTTTTCAGCTAAGAATGGTAATGAGAAGTCAACACCTGGTAAGTTAACACGTTTGTTTGTTTTTAATTTGTGTGTGTTTTCAGCTTTAACTTTTACGTAACCATTTCCAACTTCTGTAACTACTGTTGATAATTTACCATCATCAATTAAAACTTGGTTTCCAACAGATAAGTCTTGTGCCATATCATATGCAACTGTAATTTCTGTTGATGTACCTTCGTGTGAAAGATATTTTTCTTGTGTTGTGTAGATGATCATTTCTGTACCTGATTGCACAACTTGAGCTCCATCTTTCATTTTTCCAATACGAATTTCAGGTCCTTTAGTATCTAACATAAGAGAAACTGGAACTTTTAATTCTTGTGAAACTCTTTTTCCTAATGCAAATTTATTTAATTGTTCTTCGTGTGAACCGTGGCTAAAGTTTGCTCTAATTGTTGTTACACCATTTTGAACTAATGATAATAACATATCATAGTTATCACTTGATGGACCAATTGTAGCAACTAATTTAGTTCTTTTATCAGTAATTTTCATATTGCTCCTAGTAATTAAATATATATTTAAAATATAAACATATTTTACAACATTTTTTAAGTTTTACCTTATGGTAGTTTGTAATTAGTTCTATATTTTTATTGCTACGCACAAGTAATAAAAACACAATGCGCTAATTGTTAGAACATTGTGTTCACAAATAATTTATTAAACTTGTTGATTTAAAAATGAAACATCTTGATTAAGTTCGATTGTATTATCACTTGTTAATGCAAATACAGATTTAGCAGTTAAATCATCTTTTGTAGCTTTTAAAACGTTTTGATTGAGCACTAAATGAACATTTAATATCTTATCTGCCATTGTAATTGTTGATTGTGCTCAATCAATTGTAACTAAATCATTGACTTGTAAATCGAAGTTAGCTTTGATAAATTCAGGTTTAGTTTCTTCGTTTAAAGTAGTTACATAATCGTTTAATGCTTGAATAGATGAGTAGTTAGCTTTTAATTTTTCTTCACTTAATGTAAGTGATTTAGTAATTAATGTTGAATATTTATTATCTGCAGCAACCGTTGCAAATCCTGTTAGTTCATAAATATATTGTTCTACAGCTTCATTTTTACTATTTAGTTTCTTAAATTGTAAATATAAAGTTCCTGTCTCATCATTTGCATATGATGTAAATTCGATGTTTGACATAGTGTAGAAGATATTTTTAGTTGTTGCATTATCATTATAAACAAATGTAAATGATTTATCTGTATCAGTTTTAGCAGCTTGTTCTGAAGTCATTACATTTTGAGTTTTAAGTTCTGCTAATCATTTATCTTTGTTTCAATTTGTATCGCCGATTTGAAGAATTGGAGAACTAGCAAATTCTGAAGCTAAATGAGTTGATTTATCTAATAAACCTGTTGAAACTAATGAATAATTTTCAATTGTCGGTCTAACAGCGTCCAAGAATGATAAATCAACAGTAGTATCAACTTTATTATTTTCTTCTAAATTAAATACTGATTGTGTACTTAAATTTTCTTTTGTAGCAGCTAATACATTTAAGTTGTATGAAATGCTTAATTTCATTATTTTGCCCTCAAATGTAACTTGCACACTGCTTCAATTAAAATCAGTCAATTTAGATGATTCTTTTGTCAAAAAATGATTTTTAATAAATTCAACTTTTTTATCTTGTTCTAAGGCTTCAAAGTGTGTTTTTAAGGCATCTGAAGATTTGAATTCTCTAAATAATTTTTCAGTATCAGCAGTTAATGTAGCAATTGTTAAATTGGCATATGGATTTTTAGCAGTCAATATTGCAAAACCAGTTAATTCAAAAATGTGAGTTTTAACTGTATTTGCATTTTTATCTTTAACTAACATTTTAAGTAATAATGTACCTGTTAAATCGTTTGCATATGAAACAAATTCAATTCTATAACCTTGATCTCTAGCTTCTTGAGCAATCGCATTAAATACCATTCCATCGCTTGCTGTTAATTGAAATGATTTAATATTATCAACTTGATTTTTATCACTTTCAGTTTGGATTTTGTCAACTGTAAGTTCTTTAATTCAAGCTGAATTATCTCATTTTGTTCCATTAATAGGAACTAATGGGTTTGTTGCATATTCAGAAGCTAAATGTTTATCTTTAGTTAATGAACCAGTAGCATTTAGATTAAAATCTGCATAATTTATATTAGTTTTTTTCATTGATTGTTTAACTAATAATGCCGATGTAGCTGCTATTCCACCAAGAACAACAACTGAACCACCTAAAAGTAATAATGGTTTTAATGTTTGTTTAGTCAATTTCATTTTCATCTCCTGAAAGAGTTTGTGTTAAATCGTCACTAAGTTGCTCAATTCCGACTTTTTTTTCTGAAGAAACTAAGAAATACTCAAAGTTTCCAAATTCATTACGTAAATTTTTAATGTGATTTAATAGTTGGTTTTTGTCTTTTTGTTTAAGTTTGTCAGTTTTTGTGAAAACTAACTTAAAGTTTATATTATTTGATATTAAAAAATTTAATTCGGGAACGTCTGTATTAGTAATTCCGTGTCTAGAATCAATTAATAAGTAAACACATCTAAGGTTTTTTCTTTCTATTAAATATTCATAAATCATCTTAATCATTTTATCTTTTTGAGTTTGTGAAATTTTTGCATAACCATAACCTGGTAAGTCAACTAAAACTGCTCCAAATTCATTTTCAAAATAATTAATTAATTGTGTACGACCTGGGGTCTTAGATGTTTTTGCTAATTTCTTATTTTCAACAATTGCATTGATTAATGAGCTTTTTCCAACGTTTGAGCGACCTCAAAAAGCAACTTCATAATTTGGATGTTCGTATCAATTTGTTCTGTTTGTAGATGATTTAATAAATTTAAACATGTCCTAAATTCCTTTTTTGTTTTGCTTTTTCTGTTTGTTCTTTATGCTGTTGTCTGATTTGAGTTGAAGAAATATTTGAGTTTTCATAATCAGGTATTATTATGATTGTTTCAAGATTATTATTTAAAGCATTATTTGCTGTAGCTAATTTAAGTTCATAATTAAAGTCAGTTTGATTTCTAGCACTACGTACAAGTCATTTTGCATTTAATTGATGGGCCAAATCAGCTGTTAAATCAAAGTAGTTTTTTAAGACAACTACTTTATCGTTTTCTTGATATTTATTTTTAATTGCTTCAAAATTTTCTTCAATTCTTTCAATATTATCTTTATCAGGATTGTAAGTTACAACAACATAAAGTTTGTCAAAAAGCTCGGTAGCTTTTTGCACTATTGATTCGTGACCTTTATGAAATGGATCGAATGACCCAGGAAATAAAGCTATTTTAGTTTTGTTCATAAATTTTAATTGCATTTCTTGCAATAACTAATTCTTCATTTGTTCTAATTACATAAACTGGAACTTCTGAATCAGGTGCAGAAATTAAAGCGAATTCACCAATTCGTCCATAGTTAACTTCTGAGTTTAATTTAATGTTTTTAAAGAATAATTTATCTACAATCATTTCTCTAATAATAGGTGTGTTTTCCCCAATTCCAGCTGTGAAAACAAGCGCGTCTGGTTTACCACCAATTTTGTTTGCATAAACTGCTACATAGTCAGCAATTTTTTGTGAGTAAAGTTCAAGTGCAAATTGTGCATCTACATTTCCTTTATCTGCTGCAGCACAAATATCTCTCATATCTGAAGAAATTGTAGAAACACCTAAAAGACCACTTTGTTTATTTAAAATATCTGTGAATTGATTGATATTTAAACCTGATTGGTTGATAACAAATTGATGAATTGAAGGGTCAATGTCACCACTTCTTGTTCCCATCATTATTCCAGCTAATGGTGTAAGTCCCATTGATGTGTCAAATGATTTTGAATCTTTAACAGCACATAATGAACCACCGTTTCCTAAGTGCATATTAACAAACGTTACAGTTTCTTTGCCTAAGATTTGAGCAAGTTTTTCTGTAATGTATTGGTGTGAAATTCCATGAGCACCATATCTTTTGATTTCATATTTTTCTACTAATTCTTTTGGTAATGCATATGAGCTATTTACTTTGTTAATTGTTGTATGAAATGCTGTATCGAAGTCACCTGATAATTTAGCGTGTGGGAAAACTTTTCTAAATCCGTAAATTGATTGCACTGCCCCTGGATTGTGTAATGGCGCATAAATCGAAACTTTATCTACAATGTTAATTGCTTCATCTGTGATTTTAGCTGTATTGTTAAAGTATGTACCACCTTGAACAATTCTAAATCCAATGTATTCAATTTCTTCTGGTTGGTGGATTAGATTAATTTCTTCCATTAATTCATATAATTTGTTAACAGCAACTTCATGATTTGGCATTGCTACTGTTTTTTCAAATTTTTGACCATTGAATTTAATTGAAATAGCTCCCTCAGGTAATGTAATTCTTTCAGCAATACCACTAGCCATTAATTCTAATGATTCTTTATCAAATAAACTTAATTTAATTGAGCTACTTCCCGCATTAATTACTAAAACTTTTTTATTCATTATCACTCCTTGTTTGTGTTTAGAATTGAAATAAGAATTGTTCCTATTATATCTTTTGTCGTTGCTCCCCTTGATAAGTCTGCAACAGTTTGATTAAATCCTAAAACAAAAGGACCATATGCATTGAATTTACCTAACTGTTGAATAAATTTGTAAGATATGTTAGCTGAATTTAAATCAGGAAACACAAATACATTAGCATCTTGGTAATTGAATAAATCTTTTTTCTCTCTTATTTTGTTATTTAACGCTGCATCAACTTGAACTTCACTTGCATACACATTTTCGTGTGGATATTTTTCTGAAAACAATTTTGCTGCATTTGACATTTTTAAAGCTTGTGCACTTGAGTTTGAACCATTTGTTGAAAACGACACAAATGCACCAGTTGGTTTATCGAGAACTTTTTTGCTAAAGTCCATGGCATTTTTAGTTATATCAACTAATTGTTTTTCAGTTGGCTCAATAATAAAAGAAGGATCAGAAACTACATAAGTTTGTAATTTTTTATTAAGCACCATTGCTGATGAAATTGTGCTTGTTGTTTTATCTAAAACCCTTAGAGCACTATGATAAAATGATTTTGAAGTTGTGTTATATCCTCCTACAACAACGTCATATTTCTGTGTTTTAGCAATGTACATTCCAATGATGTTTCTAGTGTTTGAATCAAACTCAAGGTCAAGTTGATTTAAATCTAAATTAGGTTGTTTTTTTAATCTAGATTCTATGTAGTTTTGCTTAATTTCTTGGATTTGGTCAAATGAGACAAAAACATCGTGTTTATCATTTGAGTTTTTAAATGATAAGTAGTTGATTATGATGTTTTTATTTAGCATTAATTTGTTTATTCAGAACCTTTGAGAAGGTAAATAAGTATCTATTAAAAGCACTGTATATTGGTGCTTTTTGTGTTTAATTTTTCAAAATATTGAGTGTAAAAGCATAGTATCCTTTTTAGTTTGTTATATTATACCAATAGTTTAGTTTTATGTTAATTGTATATAACTAAGTTATTTAGTGTTAAATAAAAAAATATCAGTTTAAATGTAAACTGATATCTATATATAAAACTCATATTTATTATATAAAAGTAAAGATTAAACTAATTCAATAATTGCCATACGTGTTGAATCACCTTGACGACGAGGTAATTTAATAATTCTTGTGTATCCACCGTTTCTTTCTGAGTATTTTGGTGCAATATCATCAAATAAGTATGATAATACAGCTTTACCATCTTTAGTTTTAATTGGACGTAAGAAACCTGCAACAGCACGTCTGTTTGCTAATGTAGGGTTTTTAGCTTTTTGAATCATTTTTTCAGCGTGTCTTCTTAATTCTTTTGCTCTTGTTAAAGTTGTAACAATTCTTCCGTTTACGTATAATTCACTAACAAGTGAACGCATTACACCGTTTCTTCATTTAGTGTCACGTGAATAGATTTGTGTTGGGTTTGCCATATTACTCATCTCCTTCTTTTAATTCAAAACCGTAATCTTTAACTTTATCAATGATTTCTTGAATTGATTTTCTACCTAAGTTCTTTGTTTGCTCTAATTGTGAAACTGTAAGTTCTCTAATTTGTGATAATTTAGTTTTCTTAATTTTTCTAAGTGCATTAGCTGAACGAACTGATAAGTTCATTTGTGAAATATCGATGTCATCTTCTTGTTTTTCTTCTGGTTTTTCAACGATTTCTTCAAAGATATCAACTTTCATTTTATCTGTGTCTCCAATTACTTCAAGAAGACCAATTAAAATGTCAGCTGCTTGTCTAAGAGCATCTTTTGCATCTACTGTTCCGTCTGTTTCAATGTTAAACTCAAGTTCTTCTTCAATTCTGTTTGAAGCTGAGTTCATTTCCTTGATGTTGTAGTAAACTTTTTTGATTGGTGAGAAGTTTGAATCAACTGCGATAAATTCACCTTTTTTAATGTCACTCATTGGAGCTAAATCATCTTTTTTACGTTTAGAAATGTAAGCTTTGTTTTCATCAAATGAAACAAATCCACGCCCTGAACGTAAGTAAATTTCAACATTAAGAGCTTTAACATTCATAACTGTAGCTAACTTAATGTTTGTATCAATAACTTGAACACCTGGGTGTGAAACTACTTTAAGTGATCTTGAAGTAACTTCTCCAGAAGTTTCTGATTGTAATGTCACTTTTACAATTTCGTTGTCTTTAACAATGTTAGGGTTGTAAGCAAAACGAACTTTACGTAAATTCATTAATAAAGTAATAACATCTTCTGTAACATCTTTGATTGTTTGGAATTCATGATCAACACCTTCGATTTTAACTGCAAATGGTGCTAATGATGAAATTGTTGATAATAATGTTCTTCTTAAAGGAACAGCTAATGTATTACCAAACCCTCTTTCAAGACCTCTTAATACAAAAGTTGTTTCAGCAACATCATCTCTTTTGTGGATTACAGGTTTATCTAAGTAAACCAATTTTTTCATTTTTTCCATTGTTTACCTCTTTTGAATTATTTTTTCATACGTTCACGTTTTAAGATACGTTTTGGTGGTCTTGTTCCGTTGTGTGGAACTGGTGTAACATCTTTGATTTCTGTTACTGTAATACCGCTAACTTCGATTTGTTTTCTAGCAGCATCTTTTCCAGCTCCAAGACCTTTTAATTCAACTTTAACTGTTTTGATTCCGTGTTCTTTAGCAGCTTCAGCAGCAGCTTGCGCAGCTAAGCCAGCAGCATATGGAGTTTTCTTTTTAGTACCTTTGTATCCGATTGCTCCTGCTGAACTTCAAGCAATAACATTCCCGTTTTCATCAGCAAAAGTAACAATTGTGTTTTGGTTTGTTGAGTGAATGTGTGCTACACCACTTGTAATGTTCTTTTTCTTAGTTTTACGAGCCATTATTATTTACCTTTCTTTCCTGCTACAGTTTTTCTTGGACCCTTACGTGTACGAGCATTCTTTTGAGTACTTTGTCCACGAACTGGTAATCCTTTACGGTGTCTCATTCCACGGTAGCATTTGATTTCCATTAAACGTTTGATGTTTAATGAAACTTCTCTACGTAAGTCACCTTCTGTTGTGTAAACTTTAGCTGCTTCACGAATTCTTGATAATTCCTCTTCTGATAAATCTTTTACACGAGCATCTTCACTAATGTTTGCTACTTTACAAATTTCTTTTGCTAATGTTCTTCCAATTCCATAAATGTATGTTAACGAAATAACAACACGTTTATTGTTTGGGATTTCGACGTTTAAAATTCTAGCCATTTAAAATCCTTTCTAACAATTACCCTTGTCTTTGTTTGTGTTTTGGTTGAACACAAATAACACGGATAATTCCTCTACGTTTAATGATTTTACAGTCTTTACACATTTTTTTAACACTTGCTCTAACTTTCATTAGTTCTCCTTATTACTTGTGTCTGTAAGTAATACGTCCTTGTGTTGTATCATAAGGACTTACTTCGACATCAACTGTATCACCTGGTAAGATACGAATCTGGTTAATTCTCATCTTTCCAGAAATATGAGCTTTAATTGTGATGCCATTTTCAAGTTCTACCAAATAATCATCAATTGTGAAAACTTCTTTGACAACACCTTTTATTTTAATAGCATCTTTTGCCAATTAGATTCCTTTCGTTAACACGATTCCTTTTCCATTTTTGATAAGTACAGTGTGTTCATAATGAGCTGTTCTTGTATTATTGGCGCTAACTATTGTTCACCCATCTCTAAGTTGAATAAATTTATTAGTTTGGGCAATCATTGGCTCAATACAAATTACCATACCATCTTTAAGTAATGGACCAGTTCCTTTTTTACCTTCATTGAAAATATTAGGATCTTCATGTAATCTTCTTCCGATTCCATGACCACAAAAGTCTCTTGGTGTAAATAAACCGTGCTTATGGATATATTCACCTATTGCATAAGATATATCACCTGTTCTAGCACCTTTTTTAATCGCTTTTAATCCAGCTTCAAAAGCTCCTTTAGCTACATCAATAAGTTTCTGATCTAGAGGCGAAACTTTTCCGACCGGTTTAGTGAAGGCACTATCACTATAAAAACCTTCTCAGATACATCCTAAGTCAACACTAACAATGTCACCTTCTTCTATGATGCGATCTGTAGGTATTCCGTGGATCAATTGTTCATTAACTGATATACATGCTGTACTTGGAAAACCTTGATAACCTTTAAATGCAGGTTTAGCTCCACGTTTGATTATTTCTTTAAAAGCCAATTGATCAATATCTTTTAAAGAAACCCCTGGTCTTACAAAGTCTCAAACTGTTTGTTTGACTTCTGCCAAGATTTGACAAGATTTGGTAATCTTTTGAATTTCTTCTTCTGTTTTTACTCAAGACATAATTAGATCACCTTTCTTTGTAAAAAATAAAATAATCTAACATATATGTTAGATATTTTAAAGTTTATTTATTTTATCACTTTTTTGCAAAATTTCAAGTACCTGTTTTGCAACTTCTTCAGGTGTAGCTGAAGCATCTACAACTCTTAATTCATCGAGTGATTTGTAGTAATCAATTAATGGTTTTGTTTGTTCTTCATAGATTTTTAATCTGTGTTCAATACGTTCAGGTGTATCATCTGCACGTTGAATAATTTGATCAGAACAAACATCACAAACACCTTCCACTTTAGGTGGTTGGAAGTCTACATGGTAGCCTGAACCACAATTTACACATGTTCTTCTACCACTTAAACGTTTAATGATTTCTTCGTTATTTACTTGAAGCTCGATAACTATAAATTCAAAGTCTTTAAGTGAATTTAAGAACTCGGCTTGAGCTTTAGTTCTAGGAAAACCATCTAGGATAAAAAATTGGTTATTTTCTTTTAATTTTAAGATTGCATTTTCAACAATTTTATTTGTGATTTCATCAAGTACATATCCACCTGTTGTCACAATGTTTTGAACTTTAAGACCAAGTTCAGTTTTTTGCGCTATTTCGTTTCTAAAAATGTTACCTGTTGATAAATGAATTAAATTACTTGTTTTTGACAATAAAGAAGCAACAGTGCCTTTTCCTGCTCCTGGTTGTCCCATAAAAATCACATTTTTATTTATTTTATTTATCATAATAAACCTTCTACGTTTTCTGCTGAGTTACTTTCAATATTTTTAATTGACTCTCTTTTTGCTTTTGATAAATTATTTGATTTAATTCTTGCTTGTAATTGTCCTACTGTTTCAAGTGCAACACTTACTAAAATCATAAGTCCTGTACCACCAAATGAAATTACACTAGGTAAAATACCGGCCATAATTTCAATAAATTGCATACTTCCTAACGCTAATAAATAGAATGATGAAAACACACTTAATCTAAACACAATCCCAATTAAGTAATCTTGTGTTTCTTCTCCAGGTCTTACACCTGGAATAAATGTTGAATTTTTAGCAAAATCTTCAGCTATCTTATCAACTTTTGATTGTTGAATACCCATAACTAATGAGAATGCAAAAATAACAACTATAAGTAATATAAATCCAATTGGTTGAGTAAATTGCATATTTTGGTTAATTCATTGTTTTGATGCATTATCATCTGGTAGTACGTTTGCAATCATTGTCGGAAATGATAAAACCATCATAGCAAAGATAATAGGCATAATTCCGGCTGGATTTAGTTTAATAGGTAAATAACCGATGTCTTTTTTAGATTTAGATCTACCTGCTCCTATTTGTTGGATAGGTATATGTCTTTCTGCTACATAAACAATAGCTATAATCATTAAAACAAGTAAGTAAACAAGTATATATGTGAAGAAGTTGACTATACCAACAAGTACGCCGCTTGAGCCAGATAAATCAACACCTATGTAATGTAAGAATGCTTCTTTAAATTGGAATGGTAATCTAGCAGCAATACCTGTGAAAATAATTAAACTTGTTCCATTTCCAATTCCTTTATTTGTGATTTGTTCTGAAATAAATAAAGCAAATAATGAAGCGGAAGTTAAAACCATCGGAAGCATAAAGAATGTTAAAAATTCTTTTGATACAATTCCATATCCATCCAACTCAATGAATTGACTATTTCCATTACCAAGTGTTTTAATCAAGAAAACAGCTTGTGGGTAAGCAATAACAATTGTTAACAATCTAGTAACAATATTTATTTTTCTTCTACCTTGCGGTCCACTCTGACTTAATTTATAGATTGGAGGGAATATTTTTGATTGTAAAATCATCATTATAAGAGAAGCATTAATAAATGGACTAATGCCTAAAGCAAATAGTGAGAACTGTCTAAGCCCTCCACCACCGATTAAGTTTAATGTATTTAAAAAAGAGTTACTACTAATTGCATCTTCATTTTTAATCTTTACAAATGGTAATGTTATAGTAGTTCCTAAAATATAGATTGCCAACATGAGTAAAGTAAAAATAGCCTTCTTCGTTAAATCTTTATTTGTGAAGAATGCTCTTAATCTATTTTTTGTTTTATAGATTAAATTACCCAATGTACTCGCCCCTTTTTTAAAATATATTGGTATTATATAACAAAATATTTTTTTTCATAGTTTGAGTTAATAAAAAAACACCATTAAAGGTGCTAAATATTCTTTGAAAACTGAATAGTTATTTTAATAATTCATTAAAATGTCTGAATACATCTTAATATACTTTTAAACCTATCAATTTATTAGTAATGGTCAGCTGAATGTATTACTACACTTACACTTCCATCCTATCAACCTCGTAGTCTACAAGGAATTTCACACCATTAAAGGTGCTAAATATTCTTTGAAAACTGAATAGTTATTTTAATAATTCATTAAAATGTCTGAATACATCTTAATATACTTTTAAACCTATCAATTTATTAGTAATGGTCAGCTGAATGTATTACTACACTTACACTTCCATCCTATCAACCTCGTAGTCTACAAGGAATTTCAAGGGAATACTTATCTCTGAGGAGGCTTCCCACTTAGATGCTTTCAGCGGTTATCCCTTCCGTACTTAGCTACCCAGCTGTGCTTCTGGCGAAACAACTGGAACACCAGCGGTACGTCCACTCCGGTCCTCTCGTACTAAGAGCAGCTCTCATCAATATTCCAACGCCCACATCAGATAGGGACCGAACTGTCTCACGACGTTCTGAACCCAGCTCGCGTACCGCTTTAATTGGCGAACAGCCAAACCCTTGGAACCGACTCCAGCTCCAGGATGCGATGAGCCGACATCGAGGTGCCAAACCTTGCCGTCGATGTGATCTCTTGGGCAAGATAAGCCTGTTATCCCCAGGGTAACTTTTATCCGTTGAGCGACTGCCGTTCCATGACGTACAGCCGGATCACTAAGTCCTGCTTTCGCACCTGCTCGACTTGTAGGTCTCGCAGTCAAGCACACTTCTACCTTTGCGCTCTTCATACGGTTTCTGACCGTATTGAGTGTACCTTTGAACGCCTCCGTTACCTTTTAGGAGGCGACCGCCCCAGTCAAACTACCCACCACGCACTGTCTCCCCACCGGATAACGGTGGCAGGTTAGAACTCAACATACCAAGGGTGGTATTTCAAGGTCGACTACTCTAAGACTGGCGTCTTAGCATCACTGTCTCCCACCTATCCTACACATGTTAGGCCAAGTTTCAATACGAAGTTGTAGTAAAGCTCCATGGGGTCTTTTCGTCTTGATGCGGGTACCCAGCGTTTTCACTGGGACCATAATTTCACCGAGTCCAATGTTGAGACAGTTGAGAGATCATTGCGCCTTTCGTGCAGGTCAGTATTTAGCCGACAAGGAATTTCGCTACCTTAGGACCGTTATAGTTACGGCCGCCGTTCACCCGGGCTTCATTTCAATGCTTCGCGTAAAGCTAACAAATCCACTTAACCTTCGGGCACTGGGCAGGCTTCACCCCCTATACATCATCTTACGATTTAGCAGAGAGCTGTGTTTTTGATAAACAGTTGCCCCTCACAATTTACTGTGGCCAACTAAAAGTTGGCACCCCTTTCGCGAACTTACGGGGTTAATTTGCAGAGTTCCTTAACATTGGTTTTCTCGCTCGCCTTAGAATACTCATCTTGGGAACGTGTGTCCGTTCTCGGTACAGGTACCATTGACCTTAAAGTTTAGAAGCTTTTCTAGGAAGTATGAAATCACACAATTCGATGAAACCACCTATGCATCATAGCTCCCAGTTAAAGAGTTCGCATTTAACTAAACTCCCCAGTTGCTACTTACCCCCAAATCCAATAATGGGTAGTGTTATCCTCCTTCGTCACTCCATCACAAATCAAGGTAGTACAGGAATATTAACCTGTTGTCCATCGGATACGCTTTTCAGCCTCTCCTTAGGTCCTGACTAACCCTGGGTGGACGAACCTTCCCCAGGAAACCTTTCCCAATAGGCGTTGAGGATTCTCACCTCAAATCGTTACTCATACCGGCATTCTCACTTCTTAACGCTCCACCAGTCCTCACGGTCTGACTTCACTGCGATAAGAACGCTCCTCTAACGTACTAAATGTACCCGTGGCTTCGGTATTGTGTTTTACTCCCGTTACATTATTGGCGCAAGATCTCTTGACTAGTGAGCTATTACGCACTCTTTAAAGGATGGCTGCTTCTAAGCCAACCTCCTAGTTGTTTATGAAATCTCACAACCTTTCTGACTTAACACAATTTTGGGACCTTAGCCGACAATCTGGGTTGTTGCCCTCGCGAGCCGGGACGTTAGCACCCCGGTTCCGACTGCATGATAATACACAATGATATTCGGAGTTTGATTATAGTCAGTACCGCTAGACGCGGCCATTCCATATTCAGTGCTCTACCATCAAAGTTTAACATCACACGCTAGCCCTAAAGCTATTTCGAGGAGAACCAGCTATCTCCAAGTTCGATTGGAATTTCTCCACTATTCACAAGTCATCCGGGCACTTTTCAGCGTACTACGGTTCGGCCCTCCACTTGGGGTTAACCAAGCTTCAGCCTGCTCATGAATAGATCACATGGTTTCGGGTATATATCAACATACTAAACGCCCTATTAAGACTCGATTTCTCTACGGCTCCGTTTTTATCTACTTAACCTCGCATGTTAACATAACTCGCCGGTCCATACTGCAAGATGTACGCCATCAGCCATTAACGGCCTCTGACTAATTGTAAGTAAGTGGTTTCAGATTCTATTTCACTCCCCTCCCGGGGTTCTTTTCACCTTTCCCTCACGGTACTAGTTCACTATCGGTGTCTGATTAGTATTTAGCCTTACCGGATGGTCCCGGCAGATTCAGACAGGGTTTCACGTGCCCGACCTACTCAGGATACTACTAAAAGACTTTGTTATTTCACATACAGGAGTATCACCTTCTGTGCTTAGACTTTCCAATCTATTCTGCTATAACAAAATTTTGTAACTTTGTGTAAGTAGTCCTACAACCCCAATTAAAAATTGGTTTGGGCTCTTTCACGTTCGCTCGCCGCTACTGATGAAATCATTTTTTATTTTCTCTTCCTGTTGCTACTAAGATGTTTCAGTTCACAACGTGTCTCGCAAAAGGGACTATATATTCATCCCTTAGCAACTAGACATTACTCTAGTTAGGTTTCCCCATTCGGAAATCCCCGTTTCGTAGCTTATATCCAGCTCCACGAGGCTTATTGCAGGTAATCACGTCCTTCATCGACTTCCAGACCCAAGGCATCCACCACAAACTCTTACTTATTTAAAAGTTGTAACAATATAACCTATTATTGTTGATGTATTCAAAGACATTTTAATAAATTATTATTTCTAATAATTTATAACTCGGTATCCAAAACAAATTGACTTTAATTTATTTTTGATGTCGTTGTTATATTAATATCTTTATATAACTATTCAGTTTTCAAAGAACATTAGAGAGAAATTCTCTCAAAACTAGATATATCATGACAAAAATTATCGTAATAAAAAGATTTAGAATAGCAATATAAAATTGCTGATTGTACTCCGTAGAAAGGAGGTGATCCATCCCCACGTTCTCGTAGGGATACCTTGTTACGACTTCACCCCAGTCACCAGTCCTGCCTTAGGCGGTCGTCTCCGTAGTTGACATAACCGACTTCGGGCATTACCAGCTCCCATGGTGTGACGGGCGGTGTGTACAAGACCCGAGAACGTATTCACCGTAGCGTAGCTGATCTACGATTACTAGCGATTCCGACTTCATGTAGTCGAGTTGCAGACTACAATCCGAACTGAGAATGGTTTTTTGAGATTTGCTCCACGTCGCCGTATTGCTTCTCTTTGTACCATCCATTGTAGCACGTGTGTTGCCCCACTCGTAAGAGGCATGATGATTTGACGTCGTCCCCACCTTCCTCCCAGTTACCCGGGCAGTTTCCTTCAGATCATCTAACTAAGGACAAGGGTTGCGCTCGTTGCAGGACTTAACCGAACATCTCACGACACGAGCTGACGACAACCATGCACCATCTGTCATTCCGTTAACCTCTACTATATCTCTATAGCTTTGCGGAAGATGTCAAGAGTGGGTAAGGTTCTACGCGTATCTTCAAATTAAACCACATGCTCCACCGCTTGTGCGGATCCCCGTCAATTCCTTTAAGTTTCACTCTTGCGAGCATACTACTCAGGTGGATGATTTAATGCGTTAGCTGCGCCAATAGCTTCATCACTATTAGCTAATCATCATCGTTTACGGCGTGGACTACCAGGGTATCTAATCCTGTTTGCTCCCCACGCTTTCGTCTCTCAGTGTCAATATGCACCCAGTTAACTGCCTTCGCCATGTTGGTGTTCTTCCTTATATCTACGCATTTCACCGCTTCACAAGGAATTCCGTTAACCTCTATGCAATTCTAGCATGCCAGTATCCAACGCGATTTGGGGTTGAGCCCCAAGTTTTGACGTCAGACTTAACATACAACCTACAGACGCTTTACACCCAATAATTCCGGATAACGCTTGCAACCTATGTATTACCGCGGCTGCTGGCACATAGTTAGCCGTTGCTTTCTGATTTAGTACTGTCAAGATAATAGCATTTCCTCTACTATTTTTCATCCTAAATAACAGCAGTTTACAACCCGAAGGCCTTCATCCTGCACGCTGTGTCGCTCCATCAAACTTTCGTCCATTGTGGAAAATTCCCTACTGCTGCCTCCCGTAGGAGTCTGGGCCGTATCTCAGTCCCAGTGTGACGGTTCAGTCTCTCAACCCCGTTAAACATCATAGCCTTGGTAGGCCATTACCCTACCAACTAGCTAATGTTACGCACCCCAATCCTTTAGTGAAGCTTTAAGGCTCCTTTTATATATAGAACATGCGCTCCATATAAGTATCCGGTATTAGCGATAATTTCTCATCGTTATCCCAATCTAAAGGGCATGTTAAGTACGTGTTACTCACCCATTCGCCGCTAAGTTCAAAGAACTTCGCTCGACATGCATGTATTAGGCACACAGCCAGCGTTCATCCTGAGCCAGGATCAAACTCTCGAAAAAAATTGACTTGTCATGTCTTGTATATATCTAGTTTTCAAAGAACTTCTTTGCTATCAAAAGCATGAATATTATAACACTAAATTAATTTCTCAAAATTTTTTTTAATTTTTTTAATGTTGAATAAAAAAACACAACTAGTTAATAAATACTAGTTGTGCTTCTTAATAATTAGCTATCTGAAATTTTATTCTCAGTCTACTTTTATTACCCCTCTAAAATTGACTTATTTTAAATTTCTATATTATATATATTTATTGGTTTTATTGTATTCTCTCTTTTAGTGTTTAATTCAATAATTACAGCATTTAACTGTGTGTTATTTTCACTGACAGTAAATTTCTCCCTACTGTTATATCTCATTTTTTTATAAACTTCCTCAAAGTTTGCGCCGATTGCCGCATTCATAGGACCAACCATACCTACATCAGTAATATATGCAGTTCCTTTTGGTAAGATCCTATAATCATTAGTTTGAACATGTGTATGTGTTCCGACTAGTGCATCGACAACTCCATCTAAATATAGACCCAGTACATTTTTCTCACTTGTTGTTTCAGCATGGAAATCAACAAAATTAAAGTCTACAAATTCTTCTTGCATAATAGAATCCATAGCATCAAAAAAGTTATTTGCACTTTCTTGTTCTCATGGACTAAGTAGATTATTAAAAGTTATTCCCAACAAACTAATAACTCTTAGTTTGGAATTTTTAACTTTAAATATCTTAGCCCCACTTCCTTGATAGCCTCTATCTATATTTAATGGTCTAATTATATTATTCTCATTTTCTAATAGTTCATAAATTTCCTCATTAGCTCATACATGGTTTCCCATAGTAAATGCATTTATCCCTAATTCTGAAAGTTTTAAATAATCTGTTTTATTAAGGCCTTTTCTTCCAGAAATGTTTTCCCCTTGAGCAATGATAAAATCTATTTTGTATTTTTCTTTTAAAGTTTGGATATATTTTTCTACAGTTTTAATTCCTGGTTCTCCAAAAATATCTCCAAAAAATAGTATTCGAATTTTCTTATTTCTTTGCTTAGTCAAGTTCATATAGCAATTATATGACTAACAAATTAAATATTTAACTTATTTTTAACATTTAATTTTAGTTAAAATTGCTTCTCTTAACTCATTGTCATTTTCAATATAATCGCGCATATTTTTCTTTCCTTGAGCTATATTTTTGCCATTATAGCTATATCAAGAACCTTTTTTCTCAATTATTTTTTCTTCGACTGCGACATCAACAAGTTCTGAAAACTTATCAATACCTTTCGAAAATATCAATTCGCTCTGAGCAGATGTATAAGGGGCTGATAATTTATTTTTAACGACCTTGAATCTAATTTCAGTTCCTGCATTTGATTTTCCATCTGTAATAATCGTTCCTTTCCTTACTTCAACTCTTATACTTGAATAAAATTTAAGAGCACGTCCTCCCGGAGTTGTTTCTGGACTACCAAAAATAACTCCTATTTTTTCCCTCATTTGATTTATAAATAAGATTGTTGTCTTATTCTTATTTGAATTTGCTGTTATTTTTCTAAGTGCTTTTGACATTAATCTTGCTTGAGCACCAATTTGTTGATCACCCATTTCTCCATTTAATTCAGCTTCTGGAACTAATGCAGCAACACTATCGATCACAATCAAGTCAATGAATCCTGATTTAGCTAGTGTATCGACAATTTCTAACGCTTGTTCTCCTGAACTTGGTTGAGATAAAATTAATTTGTCTAGTTGAACACCAATTCTTTTAGCATATTCAGGATCTATTGATTGTTCTGCATCTATAAATGCAGCTAAACCTCCATTCTTTTGAACTTCAGCTATAGTATGTAGTGCTAAAGTTGTTTTACCACTACTTTCAGGACCATAGATTTCAATAATCTTCCCTTGTGGAAAACCACCTATACCTAAGGCTCTGTCTAGAACATAGCTACCACTATGTATAGTTTGTATATTTATTTCAGGTTTCTCACCTAAAATCATTATTGAATCATTACCAAACTTTTTTTCGATTTCATTTAAAACTGATTTTGCATTTTTCATTAATGTTGCATAATCAGGAATCAGAATGGTTGTTTCGATTTCTGTTAAATTCATTTTTTCACCTCCCAATCTAATTACACAACTTTTTTAAGAAAATTTATCACTCATTCCAAAACTGAACTAAAAAAGAACCACAAGCATCATAGTATAAATTTCCGATTAACTTTGATGACTTGTAGTTCTTTTTTTATAATAACTGCAATAAAATAAAAAATTAAAACTTTTTGGTTAAATGTGAAAAAATTTTAAAAAATCAATTATTTACGAATATTTAAAGCTTCAATCACTTCGTTGTATTTTTCAAAATTTGTTTCTTTTAAATGTTTTAAAAGAACTTTACGATGTGAAATTTTTGCTAAGAAACCTCTTCTAGAATGATTATCTTTTGGGTTGTTAGCAAAGTGAGGTTTTAAAAGTTCGATATCTTCTGTTAAGATAGCGATTTGAACCGCTATATTTCCAGTGTCTTTAGAATTTTTACCGAATTTTTCAGTTAATTCTAATTTTCTTTGTTTTGAAACCATAATATCTCCTTTGAATTTGAAATTATTATGTTTATAACCCAGATGTTTTATATATCAAAACTCCGAGCTATAAATTTGTGTTTTATATGAAAAAATCTGATATTTCCTAGTATCTGTAAGTTTTATTTAATAATTATATATTGCAATTATTTTTAATTATATAACTTTTTGATTAAATTGTTCTAATTCTAAATCTAATTTAATAATTAAATAATATTTCTTTAGATTTTGCAATATCAGTGTCACTTAAAAATGCTTCATATTCATTTTTAATTAATTTAACTACTCTTTTGAATTCAATAACTATTTGACTATCTGCTAAATCTTCAAGTTCGAAGTTAAATAAATCTAAATAAACTGAATGATCCAAATCAATTAATATGCTTGCATATATTACTAAATCTTCAAAATAAATCACACCTGAATATACACCTGGATGAATGTTTACTAAATTTGCAGATTTTGTGATTATTAAATCAGAATTGACATTACAACTGATTGCATAATTGAAAACTAATAATGAATTAACAAAATCTAAATCACCAAACTCTATGCTTTCTTTTAGTTTCGATGTACTGATTTTTACATCTGCAATTTTCTGAGTTCGCTCAGTAATAAATGAATAATTTTGATTTAAAGTATTTTCATTTTTTACAAGTTCAAAATTATAACCTGCTTGATGACCGTATTTATAATCTTCACCAGATATAAATGTAACTTTTTTATTTTGACCCAATTTATTTAAAAATAAAATTCCATCTCAATTTCTGATCGTTTCAAAATCAAGTTCAATAATTGAATCTAAATCCAATTGAGTAAGCTGCATATATTTAGCATTTTTATCTGTAAAACTAGTTCCATTATCTTTTGGCAGTAATTTGTCAGAATTAAAACAAACTAAAATAACTCTGCTATCTTCATTTTGTTTTTTTAATTCAATAGCCTTTTTATAGAGTTGATAATGTCCTAAATGAAATGAATTAAATTCACCTAAAAGAAAAATATCATTATCTTTTGCCTCAAAATCAGATAAATTATAGATTAATAAATCTTTCATATTAAATTAAACCTAATTCTTTTAATTTTAAATATGCTCCATCGTATTCTGCATCTAACATAATTTCATCAGCATATTTTTTAACGCTGTTACTTGCAGTCTCTGTAGTTACACCAATATAAGCTTTTTGTAACATATCAACATCATTTGCTCCGTCACCAAAGGCAATTAGGTTTTCTTGCAATGTGAAACCAAGTTTTTCACACAACACTTCTAAAGCAGTACTTTTCATACAGTTTTTTGGACTAATGAAAATTCCATTACTTCAAGTTGAAGACACTTCCATTGATAAATCGTTATCTTCGATGAATTTTTGCATTTCTTTACCTAATATTTTTGCATCAGGTGTCTTAATTGTAATCATATATAAATCATCATTTGATAGTTCTTTTTCATCAAAATCATAATAATTAGTCATAAACGGTCTAATAAATCAAGATCTTAAATCCATCGTAGGCGACTTAAAAACTTTATCAAAATCAGTTACTGCAAATGCAACAATTTTATCTTTGTACGCATTATAAAACTTGATAACATCTTCTTTAAGAAGAGTATTTTTGTAAATAAATTTGTCAGTTTTAGGATCATAAATAAATGATCCATTTGCTCCTATAAAGTAATTTGGTTGAAGAACTTTTAAAAAATCCCCAATTGTTGCAAATTCTCTTGCTGTAGCTAAAACTGAAACAATTCCATTTTGTTTTAATAATGAAAAAATTTTTCTTGTATTTAATGAAAATTCTCTGATTCCTTTAGCTAATAATGTCCCATCAATATCAAATGCAGCTACTTTAATATTATCTTTGATTGTTTTCATATGAATTTATCCTTTCAATCGAAACTTTCTTAGGTTTAAAAATACCTTTTATTACTTGTCCAATGGCTCAAACTTCATTTTCATTTGGTGAATAAAGTAGGTAATCACCATCTTCTTTTTCAACTTTAAATTCGTTACCATTTTTAATGAATTTAAAAATTTCATTATTTGAAATCATTTTTTTTAGATTTAATAATTTATCAATTTCAATTTGTTCATAGTATTCTTCAGATAAGTTATCGACATAAATATTTCCACAGCTTACTCTTTTTAAATAAGTCATTACACAATTTGTTTCTGCTTTTTGCGCTGTATCAACTAAAACACTTCTAACGTAGGCACCTTCAGAAACTTTTAATTCAACTGTTGCTTCTTGAGTTTGCTCATCAAAGTCAATCAAATTGTAAGCAAATATTTCTATTGGTTGTTTTCTTAATTGAACTTCCTTTTGCTCTCTTGCAAACTGATATGCTTTCTTACCATTTATCTTTTTTGCACTATATATAGGTGGTATTTGAAATTTTAATGTTTTAACGTACTCCATTGCTTCAAGAAATTCTTGTTTTCTAATAGGTTTATTATTTAGCATTTCAACCTTACCATCAACATCATACGTATCGCTTTTATAATTGAATTTGCATTTTGCTATATAGGTTTTAGTTTTGTCAGCAATATAAGGCAACAATTTAGTTTCAAAATCTGTTGCAAAAATTATTAAACCGCTTGCTAATGGGTCTAAAATTCCAGAATGGCCTATTTTTTTGGCGCCCAATTCTTTTTGTAAACCTCTAATAGTTCTATTTGAAAAATCACCACTTTTTTTATGATATTTGTAAAACATAATGCACCTACTTTTAGTATTTAAATTTTATAAGAAAAAATAATATTAATTTAATATTATTTGCAAAGTTATTCAATGACAAAAGTGCTATAATACTTTCAACTATGAATGCATCTAAGAATCCAATTATTATTTTCACTGGACCTAGTGGTGTAGGAAAAGGGACAGTTGAAAGATTATTATTCGAATACGATGAGTTAAACTTATCGTTATCTTGTTCTGCTACAACAAGACTTCCTAGAGAAGGGGAATTAGATGGTATTCATTATTATTTCATTGATAGAGATAGATTCAGAGACAAAATTAAAAGTAGAAAGTTTCTTGAATTTTCTTACCATTTAGATAATTATTATGGAACTTTATATTCTGAGTTAGATAAGATTCATAAAAAACATAAAGTGCCTATGTTAGAAATAGAAACAAATGGTGCTAAACAAGTTATTAAAAAGTTCACTCAAGATACAAGAGAAGCTGATAGATATCACTTGATAACTATATTTTTAGCTCCACCATCAGTTGATGATTTAAGAAAAAGAATTTTAAACCGTGGTTCTGAAAATCCACAAACTCTTAAGAGTAGACTTAAAAAAGCTGAAGAAGAAATTGCTGATTCACGCATTTTCCAATATATCGTTGTAAATGATGTTCCTGAAAGAGCGGCAGAAGAAATCAGAAGTATTCTACATAAGGAGCTTGGAATTGAGTAGTTTCTATTTTGAATCATTACAAGGTATTAGACCTAAAAACGATGATAGAGTAGCTGTATTCGAAAATGATACAGCTTATTTATCAATTCTATGTGATGGAATCGGTGGACAACCACATGGTGATACGGCTGCTCAAACAATAATTTCGAGATTTAAAACAGAATTCGAAAGCATTGCAACTCTTAATTCAACTATTGCTATTGAATATTTTATAAAAAACACATTCGACAAAGTTCATAAAGATTTTTACAACTTAATCAAAGAAGATCCATCAAAATTTACAATGGGTTCAACTTGTGTTGGATATTATTTTTCTAAATTGTTAAATTCACTTGTTATTTTTAACATCGGTGACAGTAGATGTTATTTATTAACTAAAAAATCTAAAAAAACAGAACTTAAGTTAATGACAAGAGATCACAACTTATTAAATAAACTTGCTGAAGAAAATAAAGATTCATCAACTTTTTCAGATAGCTATTTAAGATTGCTTGTTAATGCTATTAGTTATAATAACAAAAAACATTTTGATGTTGACTTATTTGTTTTAGATCCAAAATCATTAGATATTATTGAGTGAATTTTATTAACTTCAGATGGTATTCACGAATTTGTTTCAACTTCAAAAATTGAAAATATTTTAACATCAACTAATTATCCCGAAGAGGCTACTAAAAAGATAGTTTCAGAGGCACAAAAGAATAAATCAAGTGATAATATGAGTATGGTTTTACAAAGATTGAGAGGTAGAAATGAGTAAATCAAATGAACAAATTAATTTAAATCCTCAATCTAATATTTATAAAAAATATGATGTTCAAAGAATTCTTGGAACAGGAGGGATGGGAACTGTTTTTTTAGCTACATTCAAGAATGATAAAAACAAAAAAGTAGCAATTAAATATTTAAATAATATTTTTAATGAAACTGAAGCTAAAAGATTTGAAGATGAAGCTAAATTACTTTCAAAAGTAAAATCTAAGTACTTACCAAGTTTTTATGAGCATCATAAAAGTTCATCTGAAGAATACTATGTTATGGAATATATTAGTGGCTTGACATTGCACGACCACATTCGAAAACATACATCCTTAAGTGCTAAAAAAGCAAGATCATACATTATGGAAATCGCTGAAGGAATAGGTGAACTTCATGCGCACGGAATTATTCACAGGGACATAAAAAGCCAAAATATCATAATTACTAATGACCAGAAAATTAAAATCCTAGACCTTGGTATTTCATTAACCCCTGAATCACAAAGATTAACAAGAGAAAATGCAGTTATTTGTAGCCCATATTATGCAGCACCTGAATACTCAATTAAAAACCACAAAATAACAAAAGCTGTTGATATTTATGCTTTAGGTGTTTTATTGTTTGAAATGTTGACAGGAACTTATCCATACAAAAGCGAACACGAGCACCAAACAATAACATTGCATTATAAAGGTACGTTTCCATCAGCCAGAAACTTTACCGACATCCCTCAAGCATTGGATAATGTTATCTTGAAAGCTACAGCTAAAAAACCTGCAGATAGATATGAAACTGTTTTTGAATTTAAAAAAGCGCTCAGCGAATCGCTTGATCCATCAAAAATGTTTGAGACACCATTGAAACCTAGCAAAGCTAAACAAAAGAAAAAACTTAGCAATATTATTAACAGCAATCCTTTCCTAATTACAATGATTGTTATTATTCTTGTAATAATTCTTGCTGTAGTTTTATGATTCACAATTTGAGGTAACAATTAATGATTTACAAAGTCACAAAAATTGTTGCAGGAATTTATACATTGCAAAATAATCAAGACGAGATTTTAAATATACCTGCAGCAGGTAAATTAAGATACCAAAATCAAACACCTATTGTCGGAGATAATGTTTTAGTTGAGAATAATCAATTAAAGGAAATCTTAGAAAGAAAAAATGAATTCATAAGGCCCAAAGTTGCAAACATTGATCAAATGATTGTTGTAATGTCTGTTAAGGACCCACAATTTCAATTTTTTTTAGTTGATAAATATCTTGCGATTATTGAATTTAAAAAAATTAAGCCAGTCATCTTTTTAACCAAGGCCGATTTGGATTCTGAATACTCTAGAAAAATTTATGAATATTACTCAAATATGGGTTATAAAGTATTTTTAATCGATAATCTAAAACCATCAAGCTACATAAATGAAGTCAAACAAATATTTAAAGACAAATATTCTGTTTTTATGGGTCAAAGTGGTGTTGGAAAAACAACAACTATCAATAATTTGGGTCAATTTAGCTTTGACACTCAAGAAATTTCTAAGGCACTAGGAAGAGGAAAACATACAACAAGAGTTGTGTCCATAATCCCTTTTAATGATGGTTATTTTATTGATACGCCCGGTTTTTCATCCTTAAATTTGGATTTAACAGCAGTTGAATTAGCACAAAGTTTTGAAACGTTTTATGAGTTATCAAAACTTTGCAAATTCAGAAACTGCTTGCACATAAGCGAAAAAGTTCAAGACTGTGCTATTAAGCAACAAATTAACACTAAGCTAGTTCCTTTAAAACGTTATGAAAATTATGTAAAATTAAATCAAGAAATTAATGAAAATAAAAGAGGATTTTAATATGACAAAATATGTAACACCAAGTTTATTAAATGTTGAAAAAGAAAACAGATTAGCAATGGCTAATACATTGGTAGAAAATGGTATCAAATGAATTCACTATGATGTTATGGATGGAAAATTTGTTCCTAACACAGCTATTCAAGTAGAAGAAATTGAAAACATCAATAAAAATGGTTTAAAACACCTTAAAGATGCTCATTTAATGGTCGTTAACCCTTATGATTATGTAGACCAAGTTAAAGATGTAGTTGATATTATCACATTCCACTTTGAAGCTATCAAAGATGATCTTAAAAAATTTGATGAATTTTTAACTCAAAAATATGACGAATTAAAAATCGGTTTAGCAATCAAACCATCTACATTAGTTGATGAAATTAAGCCATTTTTAGATAGATTAGCTCTTGTTTTAGTTATGTCCGTAGAACCAGGTGCTGGAGGGCAAAAATTTATGCCATCTGCGTTAGAGAAAATTGCTTACTTAAAAGATTTGAAAATTGAAAATGGTTACGAATACTTAATTCAAGTTGACGGAGGAATTAACAATATAACTGGACCAGAAGCTTTTAAAGCAGGTGCTGATGCATGTGTCGCAGGAACATACATTATTGTTGAACCAACAAAAGAAAGAATTCAATCAGTTTTAGGACACCATAGATAATTTTAGAAATTAGCAACAATTGTTGCTTTTTCTTTTATATTTTTTCGCTCTTATATAACCAAATAAAAAACATTTTTTTATTTTAAAAATATTTTTTTTGTTTTATAATATTGATGTGTTTGGGGGGATAGCAAAGCGGCCAAATGCGGGTGGCTGTAACCCACTTTCTTCGGATTCGGGGGTTCGAATCCCTCTCCCCCCACCATTATTGCCCCATAGCCAAGCGGTAAGGCAGTGGGTTTTGGTTCCACGATGCGTTAGTTCGAATCTAACTGGGGCAGCCATATCACCGAAAGGTGTTTTTTTATTGCCTTTTTACATTACTTTTTTATTAAAAATGCAATTTTTAAATAAAAATAGTTTAAATTTGTGCTTTTTGAATTTTAGCCTCTTAAATTTATCTTTTGTGCTAAAATTTAAAAACTATGAATAATAACAAACAATTAGACAAAATTACACCATTAGAAGAAGACTTCACTCAATGATATACAGACGTTGTTCAAAACGGAAAATTAATGATGTACGGACCTACAAAAGGTACAATGTTTTTACTTCCTAACTCATATGGAATTTGAGAACTAATTCAAGAAAGTTTAAATAAAGCATTCAAAGAAAAAAATGTTCAAAATGTTAACTTACCATTATTAATTCCTGAATCACTTTTCAACAAAGAAAAAGAACACATTGATGGATTCAATCCTGAACTTGCTACAGTTACAATGGCCGGTAATAAAAAGTTAGATGAGAAACTTTTTATTAGACCTACATCAGAAGTTTTATTTGCACACTTATTTAAAAATTCAATTCAATCATATAAAGATTTACCAATGATCTACAACCAATGAGTAAGTGTTATTAGATGAGAAAAAACAACCAGACCATTTTTAAGATCTAGAGAATTCTTATGACAAGAAGGGCATACAGCTCATTCATCATCACTGGAAGCTAGAACTCTTTCAAAAGAAATGATTAAAGTGTATTCTAAATTCCTTAAAAAATACCTTGCTATTCCTACTATTATAGGCAAAAAAACACCAAATGAAAAATTTGCAGGTGCATGTACTACTTGAACAATTGAAGCTATGATGAAAAATGGATATGCTCTTCAAGCGGGAACTAGTCACTATTTAGCTCAAAACTTCTCAAAACCTTTTGAAATTCTTTTTAAAAATGAAAAGAATGAATTTGAAAACGTTTATCAAACTTCATGAGGTTGCACAACTAGATTAATTGGTGCAGTTATTATGACACATGGTGACAATAGAGGAATTATCATCCCTCCTTATGTTGCTCCAGTTCAAATTGATATTTTAGAATTATTTGCAAACAAGAATCCACAAATTCATGAATTGGCTAAAAAACTTTTTGCTGACCTTTCAAGAAAATTCCGTGTTAGATTAGATGATACTGATAAAAATCCAGGTTTCAAAGCTTCTAACTCAGAAATCCAAGGGGTGCCATTAAGAATTGAACTTGGACCTAAAGATTTAGAAAACAATCAAGTTACAATCGTTAGAAGAGATACTCTTGAAAAATCACAAGTAGCAATTAAAGATGTTAAAAATGTTGTTTCAAACTTATTAAAACAAATTCATGATAATTTATATGAACAAGCAGAACAAAGATTAATTAGCAATCAAGAATACGTTTATAACTACGAAGATTTCAAATTAAAAATAGTTGAAAACAAGTTTGTTATTGCTCCATTTTGCTGTGATGGAAATGTTGAAGATCAAATCAAAGAAGATACTGGTGCAACAGCAAGATGCATTCCTCTTTCTTTAGATAAACCAATCAAGGATGTTGAATGTTTTTGAGAGGGTTGTGATAAGAAAACAAGTAGATATGTGGTCTTTGCAAAGGCATATTAAAAATGATGTTCTACATCATTTTTTTATATTCTATTTTTTCATTAAATGCAAACAAAGCAATACCTTTGTTCTTTTTTAGTGTTTTTTTGATCAAAATCAATAATTTTTTTTACAAAATAAGTGTGAAAGGAGGAAAAATATGGCCAAAAATATTCAAAAAATAACTACATATATAAATTTATTAAACGGAGAAAACATGCAACAAAATCTATTAACCGAAGCACAAGAAAAAGCATTATATGCTTAAGAGTGCGCAGTAATCAATAATATATTTAAATTGAGAGATATTTTTATTAAGAATCTTAAAAGTAAAATAGTTAATTTAGAAACTATTTTAAGACACAAAAATGATCCTGAGGTTTCTAAACAACTCGAGATTGAAACTAACAAACTCAAGAAAGACTCTTCATTAGTCGGATTAGTTTTATCATTGATGAAAATTCAAAATTCTTGAATAATCAACAAAATGTATTGTGATGAAGAAACAAGATATAACAAAGAATGATATACTGATTATTTCTCAAAAACCACATTTTACAAGAGGAAAAGAGAGGCTATCAAAGAGTTTATAGAAATCTACTTTAACTATGTATAACATTGTGTCCATACACAATCAGGATACTTATATTGCTGAATAAAGAGACTTCAAAGTAAACATATTAAATGGTGGCAATCTGAGAAATTTTGATACAAGTAATTTTGATTTACCATTTATTATTAGTATAGATAGAATTTTATCAAATGGATATACAGATATCAGTTTTGGATTTAAAGATAAAATCAATACACCCTTCACTGAAGCTCTTAGATACCTTCTAAAAAGAAGATTTAATATAAACATTTTAAATAATAAATTTACTATTAAAGCTTATGTTTTTGTTAATATGGAACAAAAAGCTGAATTTAGTACTGATGATTTTGGTCTTAGTAATTTCAAAAGATTAAATTTCATTGAGTTAAATACACCATTCAATAAATTAAATTCAATCTTCATTAAGTTTACGTTTACATCCAAAGTTCTGGGAATTGAGGAAGAATTATTTAAGGAATATCAGGTAATTTTTGGGAATGAAATTAAGAATTCACAACAAATATCTCCACAAAATTTATTATTTAAAATCAAAATACCTTACTCATATGTTTTTAATTTTTCTGAAAATTCAACTTACTGAACTAAAAAGTACTATCACAATATCATTTTAGAATTGCCAAAAATTAATAATACAAATCAATTCACGAATTTATTGAAAATTACACAATTCAATGATAAAAAAGATAATTTGATGCCTGGAGAAAATAATAAAAATACAGATATGCAAATTAGTGTCAATGAAGTTCATATAAATAATTTTTTATCCAAAAATGAAAAAATTAATTTGCATTTAGAAAAGGAAAATGATGATAATATTTATCACTCTGGACTAATTGAAAATAATTATTATCATAAGGTAGTAAGGATAGATGACTATTTAACTACTAATGAATCAGATGTGACAATTAACAAAATTCCAGGTTTAATACCTAGTAAATCCTTAAAAATTCCATATCAATATAGTGGTCTATTAACTTTCAAATTTCCAATTTCCACACCTTATTTCAATTTTGATTTCATCAAAACTTTTGATATCAAACCCACTCAACTTTACGAAAGTAATGCAGATAAAAGATTGAGAATTACTTATTTTGATGATGACAATCCTAAAGTTACATATCGCTTCGTAATCGATTTAAAGGATTCAATCAAAATAATTAAAGAAGAATTTTTCAACTTCAATGAGTTCATTTTAGATGAACAGGCAAAGAAAAAACTTAATCAAAAAAATCAGTAAAGTTGTACTTATTTGTGTTGGTGGTGCTTTAATAGGGACTGGAGCATACTTTCTACATAGAAACTTATCAGAAAATAGAAAACAGTTTGAAGAAGTTCCTGGCAAAAGATGAAAAAGAATTGATGGAAAAATCAAAAATTATTACGATTACAAAGAAGAAGAGAATTCCTGATTTTTCCCGACATTAGAGACAAAATATTTTGAAAAATTTGTAAAAGTTGATGAATATGGATTTAAATACATTGATGAAGACATTATTAAATCTGTAATTCACGACGTAATCAGAAGATTTCCTACAAAATATGGTTCAATTTTGTTTGATTATAAAATTATCAATAAAAATCAAATTTTTATTTACATGAAGCACATTAATGAAGACAAAGTAAAAACTAAAACTTACTTAATAGAGCTTAAATAATATATAATTAAGCTATGAATTCAAATATTAAAGACTTAGTTTTTAGTGAACTTAAAAAAATATCTAAAAACAAAAACATCACAGAAGACTCTAATATTAGGGAACTTGCAGTTGACTCTCTGGATCTAGCTGAATTAATTTTTGATGCCGAAGAAAGATTAGGAATTACAATTTCTGACGATGAATTAAGAGATGTAAAAACAGTTAAAGATGTTATTAGGATTTTAGATAAATAATATATAATATAGATGGCTTAGGAGTATAGTTCAACGGTAGAACAACGGGCTTCAACCCCGTGTGTTGTGGGTTCGAATCCTGCTACTCCTGCCATTTTTTATACTCTTTTTTTATATTAAATAAAGTAAAATTAGTAATATGAAAGAAAAAATTAAATTCGGTGTGCTAGGGACTGGAGCATTCGGTTCTGCATTAGCAAATATTTTAATTGAGAATAATTTTCCAGTAATGATGTATGGAATTAATGAACAAGAAATTAGCGATATTAACGATGGATATAATCGCAAATTTTTTGGCGAGATTCCATTTAAAAACTCTAATCTTATTTCAGCAACAAATGATTTAGGTTACTTTTACGAAAATGTAAACACGGTTATTTTAGCTGTTCCATCAGTTGCAGTTGGTGCAATTTTAAAACAATCAGCTGAAGTGCTTGGAAATAGAAAAATTAGCATTATTAACTTATCAAAAGGTCTTGAACCTGAAACAAAACAATTCTTTTCAGACTATATAACTGCTGCATTTGGCAAGAATCTTGAAAATCTTGCATCAATTATGGGTCCATCATTTGCAATTGAAGTTTTTGAAAAAAAACTTACGATGGTTAACATTGTTGGGACAAATTCAAAATTCAACCAAGAAGTTGCACAATACTTTAATAATTCACATTTTTACGTAAAACCATATAACGATATTAAGGGAGCTGAAGTTTTTGCTGCTCTTAAAAATGTTTTAGCTATTGGATTAGGAATAGCATCAGTTTTATATCCAGGTCAAAATTCACACGCCGGGCTCCTTACATTAGGGACTTATGAAATCTTCAAAATATATAAAACCATGTTCCCTAATGAGAAAGATACAATTGGTTACAATTTTGCAGCTATGGGGGATATTTTCTTAACGTGTTCATCACCTACAAGCAGAAATTTTAGCTTTGGTATTAATGTTGCAAAAGTAGGTGTTAAGGAAGCTTCAGCAACACAAAACGTAACTACAGAAGGTTATGATACTGCAATAACATTGCAAAAAATAATTCGAGAATATAACATTAAAGATATCCCATTTTTACAAGGAATTATTGATGTTTTATTTAATGACAAAGACCCAAAAGTTATTTTAGATTCAATAATTTAAGCATGCTCTGGCATGTTTATTTTTTACACCCTTAATTTTTAATATAGTGTAAAATATTATTAATTTATTAATAATATTGGAGGTAACCATGATTACACATACAAAAGATAAGAAAAAATCAGAAGTTGTTGTTAAAGTTAAAATTAATCAAGCAGATTTTGATAAAAAATTAAAAGAATTTACAGACAAATTAGCTAAAAAAGTTAAAGTTAAAGGTTACAGACCAGGAAAAGCTCCTAAAGCTGAAATCGAAAAATATGTAGACCACAGAGCTGCATTTACTGATACAGTTAACTCATTTAGCAACGAAAATCTTCCAGCTGTTTTTGAATATGCTACAAAAAACAAAATTAAAGCAGCTAGATACCCAATGTTAGACTTACAAAAAGATGGCGAAGATCTTTACTTAGTTTACATTTTTGTTGAAGAACCGGATTTTGCAGTTGAACCTAAAAAATTAAAATTAGACTACAAATCAATTAAAGTAGCTAAAAAAGATATTGACGATATGAAGAAAGATATCCAAGAAAAATTATCTGTTAATGAAGAAATTACAGATAAAAAAGATAAAACAAAACTTGGGGACACAGTAAACATTAACTTCAAAGGATTTATTGACAACGCACCATTTGAAGGTGGAGAAGCTGAAAACTACGATTTAAAATTAGGTTCAAAAACATTTATTCCAGGATTTGAAGACCAACTTCTTGGCAAATCAGTAGGATGAAAAGGTGATGTAGTTGTTACATTCCCGGCTGATTACTTCGTTAAGGGATACCAAAACAAAGAATCAGTATTCCAAGTTTCAATTAACTCAATCAAGAGATTAAAATTATTCGAATTTACAGATGAAAATGTTAAATTACTTGGTGATCCTAAAATCACAGATCTTAAATCGCTTGAAAAAGAACTTAAAAACAATGTTTTCATTAAAAAATTCTTCTCAAACGTTGATTCATTCTATCTTTCATTAATTGAACAAACAATCAAATTAGCAAAGGTTAACTTGCATCCATCATTCGTGGAAGAAAGACTTGGATTATTAAAATCTGAATTCGAAAAACAATTAAAACAATTTGGAATGAAGAAAACTGAGTACTTACAATTAATCAAATCATCAGAAGCTGATTTAGAACAAGAATTTGTGAAACAAGCTACAAAAGATGTTGAAAACGCTAAAGCTATTCAATACTGAGTTGCTAAATATCCAGTTAATGCTTCAGAAGAGCAAATCGCAGAATTTACATCAAAAATCGAATCCTTTGGATTTGATAAATCTGTAGCAAACAACTTAATTATCTCAGCATTAAGAATGTCATTAATTTTAGCTGACGTAAACTCAGAAGCTGCAGCT
The DNA here is from genome assembly GCF_035609225.1 of Mycoplasma sp. 888. Taxonomy (NCBI): domain Bacteria; kingdom Bacillati; phylum Mycoplasmatota; class Mollicutes; order Mycoplasmatales; family Mycoplasmataceae; genus Mycoplasma; species Mycoplasma sp. 888. The sequence goes on along the minus strand of NZ_CP141192.1, from coordinate 47,480 downwards.
GACTTAGAAAGTGACTTTACAAAAATTACAAAATAATACTTTTAATGATTAACTAGCTCATTTAAATAATATGAGTTAGTTTTTTTAGCCCTTGTGCACTATGAAATAAGTAAATTAAAAAATGAACAATTTATATTGTTCATTTTGAAATTTCGTTACCATTTGCATCTTTTTGTTTTCCACAAACAGCTAAAATGAAGTCAACAAATGGCCAAATTTCCAAATCATCATCCTACCAAAACTTTTAAATAAATCTAATCTGATTCTTCCAGCATAGAATCTATCTACTCCAAATGCTCTAAAGAAGAATGATAATAAAGTTAAAGTAATCTGCTTTTTAGTGATACTGAATTCATAAATACCTTCTAATTAATCTATAAATTTAATTATAAATTATTTAAAAGTCTTTTTATTTTTTTGGGAAAAAGCTAGATAGGCAACTTGAGCTATCATAGCACCATTATCTGTTGCATATTTTAATGATGGAACGATAGTGTTTTTATGCAATTTACAAAACTCTTCTCTTAGGTAAGAGTTAGCAGAAACTCCACCACCTAAAACTAAAGTTTTAACATCATATTTCTCTAATGCTGCTTTAGTTTTACTAATCAAGTAGTCAATAGCTGTTTTTTGAAAAGAAACAGCAAGTTCTTCCTTGTTAAGTTCTTCATTTTTCATTTGAGCTTTGTTAACTTTATTTAAAACTTGTGTTTTAAGACCGCTAAATGAAAAATCTAATTCATTATCTGTGTGTGGAAATGTTAATTTTGTAAATTCACCATCATATTCTTTGAAAAGCTTATCAATAATTGGTCCACCAGGAAAACCTAGACCTAATCTTGATGAAACCTTATCGAAAGCTTCTCCAACAGCGTCATCAAGTGTCTCTCCGACGATTTTCAAATCATCTACATCTTTAGCACAAATTAATTGCGTATGTCCACCAGAAACTAATAAACATAATGCAGGGAATACAATTTCGTTAGTTAATGTGGCTGATAAAAAGTGACCAACAAGGTGATTGACAGGTACTAAAGGTTTATTTATTGCTAGTGCAAAAGCACTTGCAAATAAACAACCAACTTGTAACGTTCCTATTAAACCAGGTTCTTTCGTGTAAGCAATATAATCAAAAGAATTTGGATCATATTTTTGCAATATTAATTCTTGAATAAGTGCAATATTTTTAACATGCTCACGTGAAGCTATTTCAGGAATGGTTCCTCCGAACTCTTTAAAAATATCAATTTGTGATATAGTTCATAAATCTAAAACTTTTCCATCTTCTAAGACTGCTAAAGATGTGTCATCATGGGAAGTTTCAATACCTAAAATTCTCATTAGTTTACACCTCCAATTTGAGGTTGTTTAATATATAAAGGTTCTACGCTCATAGTGTTTTCTTCTTTGAATTTATCTTTAAAATCTTTGAAGCTATCAATCATCTTTTTATAATCTACTTTGTCTACTTCTATTGAATCCTTATCAACTATTTGAATGGTGTTTTTATCATAAAAATATACTTTTGAACCTTGTGCGTCTATATAGAAGTTTTCTTTATTAGGACTTAATGTTTCTAAAATTTCAAATGTATTTATTGTAAAGAGAGGTTTTTTAAATAAAAGAGCAAAAGTTCTAAAGTAAACTAAAGAACTTCTTACGCCAGTGAAAAAACCTGGGCCCTTGTTTATATAAAAGTTATTAATTTTATCTACTGTTAAATTATTTTTACTCAATAATAGTTGAAATTGTTCGGTTATTAACTGAACTTTTTTCTTATAACCTTCTAATAAAACAAAGTCAACAACATTGAAATCTTTATCAAAAAAAACTAAAATAAAGTCCTCTGTTGCTGTATCTAAATAAACATTCATTATTTAACCTCTACAATTTCAAAAACATGTTTTTCATCTTCATTAATATATGCATTAATTTTTACATAATGTGTAAAATCTAAATTTTGCAAGTTAGCTCATTCAATAACAACTAAATTATCATCAAAATAATCTTCAAACTCATCAATCGAAGATTTAAAGTTATATAAATCAATATGAATTAGACCATCATAGTCTTTCATATATGAAAAACTTGGTGACGTAATCTTCTCTTTTATACCTATTTTTTTACCTAATAATTTAGTAAAAGTAGTTTTTCCAGCTCCTAAATCACCTGATAATAATAAAAATTGTTTCTCTTTAAATAGTTCAAAATTTTGATTTATAAAAAGTTCTAAGTCTTGCAGACTAGAACAAACGATTTTTTTTAGCATTCTATAATGTACTAATTTTTTCTTCAGTTAAGTTTTTTGATAATTGAACTACAACAATAGTTTCAGGCCCTGTATGAACTGAAATGCAGTTAGGTAATAATGCTGTGAAAACTCTATTTTTCCCCTTGCTTTTTATATAATCAACAACATCTTTTAAGTCACTTGAATTTGAATGGATAATTAAGATATCTTTATTGTTATCCTTTAATTTAACATCGATATTCTTGTAAATTGTTTTTAAGAATACTAAACCTTTTCCTTCTTTTTCTAATTTCCCTTTATAGAAACTCACAATAGGAATGATTCTAAGCAATCTAGCAACAACAGCTGCAGCAGGTGTTAATCTTCCTCCTTTTAATAAGTATTCATTGTGTTTAGGAAAAATTGAAACTTTTTGTTTCTCATCTCATTGTTCAATTTCTTTAATTGCTTTATCAAGATCAGTTCCATTTTTGATTAATTCAACAAAATCTCAAACTTGAAGTGTGATTAATGATGCAACAAAAATTGACTCAATAACTCTTAATTTTGGATATGATGATTCAAGAACCTTTAAGTTTTGATATTGACTTGATAAATGCTTTGAAATAGGGAAAATAACAACATAATCGTGCGTTTTTGATAACTCACTAATTAAATCTTCTGCTATTCCGATTGGTGTTGCTGAAGTTTTATAAGTTTTTGTATCTAAATTAAAATAAGTGAAAAAATCTTCTGGTGTTAAGTCAATACCATCATTGTATGTTTTTCCATCTAATTCAATTCTTAAAGGGAGATAAAATCATCCTAAATCTTCAGCTTGTTTTTTATTTAATCCTGAAGCTGAATCTACTACTATAGCTACGTTTTTCATAAATTCAATTATATTAAATTTATGTATAATTTTGTTTATGATATTGTTTAATAATTTGAATAAATCATTCTCAAATGTATCTATTATTTTTGTTGATAGTAGAGTTTCGAAAACTCAACAAATACAACTTAATAATATGATTATTTTCTCAGATGATAATAAAAAAATACATTCTATAAATTTACTTGATAATAAGCTTCTTGATATTGAACCTAGTTCGAAATTTGGTGCATTAAATGCAGAACAAATTACAAAATTATCTTCAGTTTTAGTTAAAAATGGTTTTGCTTTAGAAAATGAATCTAAAATCATTTACGGTTTAATTACGAAAAGAGAAAATCACCCTAAAAGTGAAAAGTTATTTGTTCTAGAAGTTTTAATTAATAAAGAAACAAATCAACATATTCAATTAGTAACAAACACATTAGATTCTCAAGAAGGTAAAGTTATTGTTTTATCATTACCAGGAGCAACTGTTTTCAATGGTCTAGAAGTCTTAGAAGGTGAAATGCTTAATGTAAAAAGTTACGGAATGATATCAGGATACAGAACTTTAGGAATCGATAGAGAAGAATTAATTTTTGGAACAAACGAACAAATTGGAAAGGATTTTGAATTTTAAAATGAATGTACTTAAAGAATTAAGATACCGTGGTATTTTAAAGGCCATTAGTAATGAGGAAAAATTCAACTCACTTCCAGAAGGTGTTGGAGTTTACTGTGGTTTTGACCCAACGGCAACAAGTTTACACTTAGGAAATTATATTCAAATTGCTAACTTATTAAGATTTAAACAAGCAGGTTTTACAATTTATGCAATTCTAGGTGGAGCTACAGGAATGATCGGCGATCCTTCTTTCAAAGATTCTGAAAGACAACTTCTTGATGATGTTACTGTTCTAGAAAATAAAAATAAAATTAAAGCACAACTTGAATCATACGGTTTAACCGTTGTAGATAACTATGATTTTTACAAAGATATGAATATTTTAGAATTTCTTAGATCTGTAGGTAAATTAGTAAATATTTCATATATGCTTGCTAAAGATTCAGTTGCTTCTAGAATTGAAAAAGGATTAAGTTTTACCGAATTCACTTACCAATTAATTCAAGGTTGAGACTTTGCTACTTTATACAAAGATAAAAATATTTGCATTCAATTCGGCGGTTCAGATCAATGAGGAAATATCACAACTGGTTTAGATATGATTTCTACATTGTACGGAAACAATCATAAAGCAGTCGCAATTACAGCTAACTTATTAACTGATGCAAATGGAAATAAATTTGGTAAATCAACAGGTGGTGGTAGTTTATGATTAGATACATCAAAAACAAAACCATTTGTTATGTATCAATTCTTATTAAATCAACCTGATAGTGAAGTTGAAAAATTACTTAAATGATTAACATTTTTATCATTAAAGCAAATTGAACAAATTATTGAAAAACATAAAGAGAACCCTTCATTAAGATATGCTCAAAAAGAGCTTGCTTATGCAGTTATTTCCGACGTTCACTCTAGTGCTGAAGCTAAAAAAGCAAAATTAATTTCAGAAATATTGTTTAATAAAAATTTAGATTTATCAAATTATTCAACACAAGAAATATCTGATATTTATGAAGATATTAACCATTTTGAATTAGTTAAAGACCAAAATTTAATTAATCAACTTATTGAAAATAACATTATTAAATCAAAACGTGAAGCTAGAGAGTTTATTACAAATAATTCAATTAAACTCAATTTAGAACCAGTAAATGAAGACAGCGTTTTAAATTCAAATTTATGAAATAACAAATTTGCACTTCTTCACGTTGGTAAGAAAAATATTTACTTAATCAAAATTAAATAGAAATGAAAAATTCTCATCAGTTGATGAGAATTTTCTTATACCTTTGAGGTTCTGCTCAAAATTGGATGATAATGAGCTTGAATCTTTTCTTTTAAATCAGGTAAATAACGAACTAATTCTTTTTTAAAAGTTTTATCATGTTTAATAAAACCTACTGCATGCAATAATTCGTGAACCACAGTTTCTTTAATAAAATATTCATCGATTAAATATAATCTCTCATTGAACATTATTAAAAATTGTTTTTTAGGATCTGATGATCTAATTACACATCTTCCTCAATATGATTTTGATTTCTTTAACTCCCATCTTCACCTTTTGTCAATGTTCATTATTTGTGAATATTCATCAAAGTATTTCTGAATAATTATTGAAATTTGTTCTCTTGCAAACCTCAATAATAATGGTTTTATTGTTCTTTCAGACCTACAACGTATTGATTTTGTTACTTTCTCGCTTGAGTCAAATATGTAAAGATAATTATTAGGAAGTAATTTGTAAGTGTATCTTTCCCCTAATAAAACGAATCAATCTTTATCGACTGAAATTTCATTTTCAGCAAGTAATTTATGTGTATAAACCATAATTAAAGATAAAGAAAATGCCTATTAAGCATTTTCTTTATTATGTTCCTCTTTAGCTTGTTTTGTGTAATTAAAAATTAGTTCAGCTAATTTATCTTTAGGCATTTCTTGATATCCACTAATACCTAATAATTCAGCCATTTTGAATAATTGCTCATTTGGAATTTCTAAAAGTTTTTTGATTGCAGTTTCTTTTTGAACATCTGCTTGAATTTTTTCTTCTTCTGGTAAATCTTTCTTTTCTGAATCAGTAGCATCTGCTGATTTGTTTTGATTTTTGAAAATATCATTTAAGTTTGCACCGTTAGCAAATCCTGAAAATAAATCAGAAATACCATTTGGGTTATTTTTAAATAACTCTTGCATTTTAGCAGTCATAGCAAGTGTTTCTTCTTCCATTTTAATTGAGTAGAACATCTTAATAATAAATATAACTTTTTTAGCAGGAATTAATCAGTTAATAATTGTTAATGCAGTTATAACAACATCAATAACAACAATTGCAATTACAATATTTGGTAAACCTGATTGATTAAATGTGCCGCTAAAAATGTACTTAAATAATGTAAAAACACTAAATAGCCCTACAATTGTTGATAATAAGATTGGCCATCTATTGAAATTAAGATAAGTTTTTTCCTTACGAACTTTGTTAAAAGAAATAATTATTACAATTGCAGCAGCACAAAAAATAATTATGTAAAAAATTTGATTTATTATGTAGAAAATGAATAAACTTTTACTTTCATTTGTGACCTTAATTACATTATCACTTGATAAATTTGTGGTTTCAGGTTTTAAAAATGTATTGTGTCCAATTGTCACGATTAAGAAACCAGCCAACGTTAATGCAGCAATTAATGTGATTGAAGCAAATAAAAGTCAAACTCAACTAGCAAATGTTTTTTGTCCTTTTTCATACAATTCATCTGCTTTACGATATTTTAGAAAATCTCTTAAATTTCATTTAAACATTCAATACCTCCTTTATTCCATCTTCTTTTATAAATTCATCAAAGTTAAAATCAGCTGCATCAAAGTCGTGTGGTGGTTTTGAATAAAACACCATTTCTTTTCCAGTCATAGGATGATGTAATTCTAATTTATAAGCATGTAATCTTTGTCCATTTTCATCAACATACTTGTTGTAAACAGGATCTCCATAAATTGGATTTTTAATATATGCCATATGCACTCTGATTTGATGAGTTCTTCCTGTCTCAAGTTCGCATTTTACAAGTGATTTAGGTAAGTTCTCAATGTAAAATGTTTTTAATAAAGTAACGTGAGTAGTTGCTGGTTTAGCATTAATATCAGTTACTTCCATTTTCAGTCTGTCTTTAGCATTTCTACCAATAGGTAAAACTAATTTAAGTTTTTTACTTTCTAATACACCATCACAAATTGCTAAATATGAACGCTTAATTTCGTGAGTAGCGAATAACTCAGAAAGTTTATTATGAACTTCATTTGTCTTTGCAATAACTAATAAACCACTTGTGTCTTTGTCAATTCTATGAACGATACCTGGTCTAAGCAGTCCATTTTGATCTGATAAATTATTTTTAAAATGATATAAAAGTCCATTCACTAATGTGTCTTCATAATGACCCGGAGCCGGGTGAACTGTCATGCCAGTAGGTTTATTAATGACACATAAATATTCGTCATCATAAACAATATCTAAATCCATTTGTTTGGGAACTACTTTAATTTCCTTATCAAGTACTCTTGAAATTTTAATTACTTGACCTTCTCTAACCATAAATTTAGGTTTATTAATCAAAACATCATCAACTGTTACAACTCTCTCATCAATAAGTTGCTTAATATCATTACGTGATATTTCAGTATTATTTGAAATATATTTATCAATTCTTTCAGGATATTTAACTACTAATTCAATCATAAATTCAATTATATATTTTTTATAGATTTTATTTGTATTTACTAATAAATATTTATTTATTAGTACGTTTGAGAAAAGCATATAAAAAGTTTTTAATGTTATAATATGACTATGTTAGATTTTTTAGAGAAAAGAATACAAAAAAGTATTGTAAAAATGTCAAAAAAAACAACTCTAAATGAAGCTGATATTTTAGAAGTAACTAAAGACGTAAAATTAGCACTTCTTGAAGCTGACGTTAACTTAAGGGTTGTTAAAGAGTTTATTAATAATGTTAAAGTAAAGGCTTTAGAATCTGAAATTATAGGCAAATTAAACCCATCACAACAAATGATTAAAATTTTTCACGATGAACTTGTAAATATTTTAGGTGGAAAAACTACCGAAATTTCAATCACAAAAAAACCTTATATCATTATGATGTGTGGACTACAAGGTTCAGGGAAAACTACAGCAACAGCTAAAATTGCTTACTATCTTAGAAAGAAAAAATTCGTAAATAATCCACTTGTTGTTGCAGCTGACATCTATCGTCCGGCTGCTGTGCAACAATTAGTAACTTTAGCAAAGAGTATTCAAGTTGATTACTATGAGCAGGGTGTCGAAGTTCCTGCAGAAGAAATTGTAACTAATGCATTAAAACAAGCTAATGCCAATAAAAATGACTTAATTATTATCGATACAGCCGGTCGTTTATCAATTGATGAGAAGTTGATGCAAGAGCTTAAAAACATTAAACAAATTGCTCATCCATCTGAAATATTCTTTGTTGCTGATGCTATGTCTGGTCAAGACATTGTTAATGTTGCTCAAACATTCAATGATAACTTAAGCTTATCAGGTTTAATTATTACAAAACTTGATTCAGATGCACGTGGTGGAGCCGCATTAAGCTTACGTCAAGTACTAAATGTGCCTATCAGATTCATTGGTACAGGTGAAAAAACATCTAATATTGATTTATTTCACCCTAATCGTATGGCTGATAGAATTCTTGGAATGGGTGATGTTTTATCACTTATCGAACATGCACAAGATAACATTGATGAAGATAAAGCAAAAAATATGGTTGAAAGAATTTTTTCAGGTAAATTTGACCTTGATGATTTAATGGATCAAATTAAGCAAATGAAGAAATTAGGTAAATTCTCAAAATTACTTAAAATGCTTCCTAGTTCTTTATCAAATAAAATTAATGAAGAAGACTTAGATAAAGCTGAAGAAAAAATGCAACTTTACCAAATCTTAATGTCTTCAATGACTAAGAAAGAAAGAAAAAATCCTAAACTTTTAAAACAAGCATCTAGAAAAGAAAGAATTTTAAAAGGTTCGGGAAGAAGTGTTCAAGAATACAATAAACTACTTAATGAGTTTGAATCAATGCAAAAAAGAATGGTTGATATTACTAATAAATTCAAAAATGGTGGGACAAGTGGTTTAGGTGGTCTTGGAGGATTGTTCTAAAACAAAAAGCAACATTTAATTATGTTGCTTTTTTAATTTTATTGATAAAATTAACTTATTAAATGTGCCATCATAGCTCAGCAGGCAGAGCACTTCCATGGTAAGGAAGGGGTCGCTGGTTCGAGTCCAGTTGTTGGCACCATTTTTTTATTACTCTTTTGACATTTTGTCTAAAACAGATTTTAATTCTGAATATGGTAAATATCCTGAAAGTGCAGTTACATATTTTGCATCTTTGTAAATTTGAATATATGGAATACTTGTAACATTCATCTCTTTTGCAAAATCTCCATTTTTATCAATATTAACTCTTAATATTTCGACATTATCTTTTTTGTCTAATTCAGTTAATGTGTTTGCATATAACATTTTACATGGGCCACATCAATCTGCATAAAATACTAAAAGTTTTACACCTTTTGAGTTATCTAAATGTGAAAAAACATCTTGTTTTGTCAAATCATTGTGAATCATTTTCACCTCCCTTAAATAATATGTAATTATTATACCAAAAAATAAAAAAGTGTTTTTTAGCACTTATTTTTTGTGAAATTTGAACTTTTTACTGCTTTTAATATAACATTTTTTTAAAAAAAGTATAAAAAAAGCAGCGGCTCCCTATTTTCACTGTAAAGCTATCTTCGGCACTGAAGGGCTTAACTACTGAGTTCGGAATGGATTCAGGTGATCCCCTTTGCTATAACCACTGCATATATTATAACACTGATAAATAAAAACAAAAATATTTTTTAAATTTTTTTTGAAAAATTCTGATCTCTAATGAAACACAAATTTCATCACTTACATTCATTGATTAGTTAATTAAATTTAACACTATGAATTTACGAAATTAGTAGAAGAAAAACATTCCAACAATGTTGAGATGTTTTTTTAATTACTGAATTATTTATTACGTATATAAATATTAGCTTCGTATTCTAAATCTTTATTCTCATCACGTGCTTCTTTAATTCACATTGTAATTGAAATAATAACGAATACTATAATACCAGCAAATACAAAAGTATCAGCTAGATTGAATGTGCCTTTATCTGCTCAAGGTAAGTAAAACATATCTTTTACATAACCGTTAAATAAAATTCTATCTAACGCATTTCCGAAATCTCCTGCTAATAAGATACCTAATGGGATCGAATAGTATAAAGATTTCTTAGTGAAGAATAAAGGCAATATTAGGATAAATGCAACCACCATAAAGCTTAATCCTTGAATTAAAGCAATATCAGTTGTCTTCATGAACGTAACACCTTTATGTCAAATGGATCTAATTCCAAATAAACCAAAATTTTGTCATTCATCAGAATTTGATGGATAAATATTTTCAGGAAAAATGTATGTTCCATCTGGTAAAGGAGCTTGGCCATCTGGTCTTAATCTTAAAACATCACCATGTTTAAATAGAAAAGTTTTTGTTAATTGGTCTATTGTTAAGAAAATTGCAAAAAGAATGAATAATATTACATATGCAGTTAAAATCGATTTTCAATTTACTTTGAAGTGTTCAACTATTTTAGTATCAAAAGTTTTATTTTGTTGTTCTTGATTATTCATAATTATTTATCTTCCCAATCTTTTACAATTTCATAACATGTATTACATAAATTATCTATCATCTCTGATTTTTCAAAATGATTTCAACATCTTTGGCATTTTTCAGAATCAAATGTTGTAATTTCTGATTCATCATTTGAATCAAATGATACTTTACCTACCATTAATAAAGTTTTTAAATCAAGTGATTTAATAAAGTCTGATAATGAATTTGGTAATTTAACATATGCTTCATTAATTCTCTTAATTGTACCTTCTTTAATTAAGTTATCAACTTTAGCATTTACTTCAGCACGTAATTGGAAGAATTCATCAAATTGTTCAATTAATGATTTATTAACTGTAACATTATTAAAATCAAATGCATCAAACATTATTGAGTCGTACTTTATAGCTTTATTAAAGTGTTCATATGCTTCTTCAGCTGTTGTAGGTAAAATAGGAGCAATTGCTTTAATAATGAAGTCTACGATTTCATATAAGTTGGATTGAACCATTAATCTTTCTGGATCGTTCGATTTTCTTATATAAAGAATGTCTTTAGTAATTGATAAATAGAATCCAGATAAGTCAACAATATAGTTATTTAATAATTTAACAACATTAATGAATTTATATTCATCATAAGCTTTTTTAATGTTTAATTTTAATTCATTTAATTGTTCTGAAATAACTGCATGAACATCTGTTTTTTGAATATTAGAATCATATTTAAAACCGGATAAATTACCTAACATAAATCTAATAGTATTTCTTATTTTTCTGTAGATTTCAGTATTTTGATCTAGAATATCATCTGAAATATTTACATCATTTGTATATTCACTATTAGCTGCTCATAATCTTAATATATCTGCACCACGTTTTTTAACAACATCAATAGGTTTAATTACATTTCCTAATGATTTTGACATCTTGTCGCCATTCTTATCTAAAACAAAACCGTGTGAAACAATTTGCTTATATGGAGCTGTTTTTTGATATACAACTGAGTTAATGATAGATGAGTTAAACCAACCTCTGTATTGATCAATTCCTTCTAAATATAAGTCATACGGAGCTTTGTAACGCTCATCAATATCAACAGCAGTAAATGAAACACCAGAATCAAATCAAACATCCATAATATCCATTTCTCTTGTGAATTCTCTACCTTTGTATTTTGGATGCAATAAGTCTTGTGTATCTCATTCTCATCAGATATTCATATCGTGCTCTAAAACTTGATTAATTGTGAAATCAAATTGTTCTTTATCGATTACAGGATTTTTATGTTCATCATAAAAGATAATGATTGGAACGCCTCAAGTTCTTTGTCTTGAAATGGTTCAGTCACCTCTTTCTGCGATCATATTTCTTAATCTTGTTTTAGCTCATTCTGGGTATGTTGAAACTTTTGTTTCAATATTTTCTAAAATGTCTCTTCTAATTTTATCAATAGAAACAAATCATTGAGGTGTCCCTCTATAAATAATTGGTTTGTGAGTTCTTCAATCATGTGGATATGAGTGCTTCATAAACTCCAATTTCATAACTTTATTATCTAAAAACTCAACAATAGGTCTGTTTGCACTATCATAAAATAAACCATCAAAATCAGTACCTGTTCCAAAGATAGTTCCATCATCTGCAACGTGCATAATTTGTTCTAAATTAAATCTTTGTCCAATTAAAAAATCGTCTTCTCCGAACATAGGAGCGATATGAACAATACCTGTACCAGTTTCTTCAGTAACATGATGACCAACAACTAACGGAGCTAATAAACGAGTGATTGGTGTGAAATATAAAATATTTTTATCAATAACTTCGTGCCCATAAAATTCATCTAGAATGTCATATTCATAAATTTCATTCTTCTCAGCATATTTTTTAAATAATTCTTCTGAAAAAATTAGAGTATCATTTTCAACTTTAACTCTAACGTATTTAATTTTAAGCCCTACGGCAGCTGCTGAGTTAGCTAATAATGTTCAAGGAGTAGTTGTTCAAACAACGATATCATCACCTTTATGGATCTTGTCGAAGTTACTACTTACAACTCTTAGTTTTAAATATAATGATGGACTTCTTACTTCTTTATATTCAACTTCAGCTTCTGCTAAAGCACTTTGTGAAGTAGGAGATCAATAAATTGGTTTAAGCCCCTTATATACTAAACCATCTAAAATCATTTTAGAAAAGACTTCTAATTGTTTAGCTACATATTTCTTATCTAAAGTGATGTAATACTTTTTAAAATCTGAAAAAAGTTGTAATTGTTTAAATTGTTCTTTCTGAATTTCGACTTGTTCCAATGCATAAGCTTTCGCTTTAATTCTTAATTCAAGTGGCGAAATTTCTTCTTTCTTAAGGTTACTTTCTGAAAGCATTTTATGTTCAATAGGTAATCCATGTGTATCTCATCCAGGAACAAATGGAGAGTAATATTTATTTAAAGTTTTTCATCTCACAATTATATCTTTTAATATTTTGTTTAAAGCATGACCTACGTGTAAATCTCCATTAGCATATGGTGGACCATCATGCAAAATGAAAGATATATTATCTTTATATTCTTCTAATATTCTTTGATATATGTTATTTTGATATCACTTTTCTCTATATTTGCTTTCTTTTTCAATTAAATTAGCTTTCATTTCAAAGCTTGTTTGCGGCATATTTAAAGTCTTTTTGAAGTCCATATTTTCTCCCCCTGTTGTTAAATTACAAATTAATTATAAATAAATTAAATTATATAAGAAAATCCTCTAATTTACTAACTTAACAAGTTAACAAATTAGAGGATTTTTGGTGGCCTCGGCAGGAATCGAACCAGCGACACACAGAGCTTCAATCTGTTGCTCTACCTACTGAGCTACAAGGCCATAATGGCGGTCCAGACGGGGATCGAACCCGCGATCTCCTCCGTGACAGGGAGGCGTATTAAACCACTTTACCACTGGACCGTTTTGGTTGCAGAGGAAAGAATTGAACTTTCGACCTTCGGGTTATGAGCCCGACGAGCTACCGCTGCTCTACTCTGCTATGTATCTCCTGTTATTGGCGGGTGATGAGGGATTCGAACCCCCGCGGGCCGTGAAGCCCCTGCTAGTTTTCAAGACTAGTCCCTTCAGCCGGACTTGGGTAATCACCCGTATGGTGGACCTAACAGGATTCGAACCTGTAACCGACCGGTTATGAGCCGGTTGCTCTAACCGTTGAGCTATAGGTCCGTAATTTGGTAGCACCGAAGAGATTCGAACTCTTGACCTTCCGGGTATGAACCGGATGCTCTAACCAACTGAGCTACAGTGCCATATATGGTGGAGAGTATGGGATTCGAACCCACCACCTCCTGCGTGCAAGGCAGGCGCTCTAGCCAAATGAGCTAACCCCCCATATAAATGGTGAAGAAGACAGGATTTGAACCTGCGACCACTACAGCCCAAATGTAGTGCTCTACCAAGCTGAGCTACTTCTCCAACAATCATTAGTTGCGTTATTATTATAATATAAAAAATATTTTTATGAAATTTTTTTTATATTTTTTTGAAAATAAAAAACACCATTAAGGTGCTAAATATTCTTTGAAAACTGAATAGTTATTTTAATAATTCATTAAAATGTCTGAATACATCTTAATATACTTTTAAACCTATCAATTTATTAGTAATGGTCAGCTGAATATATTACTACACTTACACTTCCATCCTATCAACCTCGTAGTCTACAAGGAATTTCAAGGGAATACTTATCTCTGAGGAGGCTTCCCACTTAGATGCTTTCAGCGGTTATCCCTTCCGTACTTAGCTACCCAGCTGTGCTTCTGGCGAAACAACTGGAACACCAGCGGTACGTCCACTCCGGTCCTCTCGTACTAAGAGCAGCTCTCATCAATATTCCAACGCCCACATCAGATAGGGACCGAACTGTCTCACGACGTTCTGAACCCAGCTCGCGTACCGCTTTAATTGGCGAACAGCCAAACCCTTGGAACCGACTCCAGCTCCAGGATGCGATGAGCCGACATCGAGGTGCCAAACCTTGCCGTCGATGTGATCTCTTGGGCAAGATAAGCCTGTTATCCCCAGGGTAACTTTTATCCGTTGAGCGACTGCCGTTCCATGACGTACAGCCGGATCACTAAGTCCTGCTTTCGCACCTGCTCGACTTGTAGGTCTCGCAGTCAAGCACACTTCTACCTTTGCGCTCTTCATACGGTTTCTGACCGTATTGAGTGTACCTTTGAACGCCTCCGTTACCTTTTAGGAGGCGACCGCCCCAGTCAAACTACCCACCACGCACTGTCTCCCCACCGGATAACGGTGGCAGGTTAGAAACTCAACATACCAAGGGTGGTATTTCAAGGTTGACTACTCTAAGACTGGCGTCTTAGCATCACTGTCTCCCACCTATCCTACACATGTTAGGCCAAGTTTCAATACGAAGTTGTAGTAAAGCTCCATGGGGTCTTTTCGTCTTGATGCGGGTACCCAGCGTTTTCACTGGGACCATAATTTCACCGAGTCCAATGTTGAGACAGTTGAGAGATCATTGCGCCTTTCGTGCAGGTCAGTATTTAGCCGACAAGGAATTTCGCTACCTTAGGACCGTTATAGTTACGGCCGCCGTTCACCCGGGCTTCATTTCAATGCTTCGCGTAAAGCTAACAAATCCACTTAACCTTCGGGCACTGGGCAGGCTTCACCCCCTATACATCATCTTACGATTTAGCAGAGAGCTGTGTTTTTGATAAACAGTTGCCCCTCACAATTTACTGTGGCCAACTAAAAGTTGGCACCCCTTTTCGCGAACTTACGGGGTTAATTTGCAGAGTTCCTTAACATTGGTTTTCTCGCTCGCCTTAGAATACTCATCTTGGGAACGTGTGTCCGTTCTCGGTACAGGTACCATTGACCTTAAAGTTTAGAAGCTTTTCTAGGAAGTATGAAATCACACAATTCGATGAAACCACCTATGCATCATAGCTCCCAGTTACAGAGTTCGCATTTAACTAAACTCCCCAGTTGCTACTTACCCCCAAATCCAATAATGGGTAGTGTTATCCTCCTTCGTTACTCCATCACAAATCAAGGTAGTACAGGAATATTAACCTGTTGTCCATCGGATACGCTTTTCAGCCTCTCCTTAGGTCCTGACTAACCCTGGGTGGACGAACCTTCCCCAGGAAACCTTTCCCAATAGGCGTTGAGGATTCTCACCTCAAATCGTTACTCATACCGGCATTCTCACTTCTTAACGCTCCACCAGTCCTCACGGTCTGACTTCACTGCGATAAGAACGCTCCTCTAACGTACTAAATGTACCCGTGGCTTCGGTATTGTGTTTTACTCCCGTTACATTATTGGCGCAAGATCTCTTGACTAGTGAGCTATTACGCACTCTTTAAAGGATGGCTGCTTCTAAGCCAACCTCCTAGTTGTTTATGAAATCTCACAACCTTTCTGACTTAACACAATTTTGGGACCTTAGCCGACGATCTGGGTTGTTGCCCTCGCGAGCCGGGACGTTAGCACCCCGGTTCCGACTGCATGATAATACACAATGATATTCGGAGTTTGATTATAGTCAGTACCGCTAGACGCGGCCATTCCATATTCAGTGCTCTACCATCAAAGTTTAACATCACACGCTAGCCCTAAAGCTATTTCGAGGAGAACCAGCTATCTCCAAGTTCGATTGGAATTTCTCCACTATTCACAAGTCATCCGGGCACTTTTCAGCGTACTACGGTTCGGCCCTCCACTTGGGGTTAACCAAGCTTCAGCCTGCTCATGAATAGATCACATGGTTTCGGGTATATATCAACATACTAAACGCCCTATTAAGACTCGATTTCTCTACGGCTCCGTTTTTATCTACTTAACCTCGCATGTTAACATAACTCGCCGGTCCATACTGCAAGATGTACGCCATCAGCCATTAACGGCCTCTGACTAATTGTAAGTAAGTGGTTTCAGATTCTATTTCACTCCCCTCCCGGGGTTCTTTTCACCTTTCCCTCACGGTACTAGTTCACTATCGGTGTCTGATTAGTATTTAGCCTTACCGGATGGTCCCGGCAGATTCAGACAGGGTTTCACGTGCCCGACCTACTCAGGATACTACTAAAAGACTTTGTTATTTCGCATACAGGAGTATCACCTTCTGTGCTTAGACTTTCCAATCTATTCTGCTATAACAAAATTTTGTAACTTTGTGTAAGTAGTCCTACAACCCCAATTAAAAATTGGTTTGGGCTCTTTCACGTTCGCTCGCCGCTACTGATGAAATCATTTTTTATTTTCTCTTCCTGTTGCTACTAAGATGTTTCAGTTCACAACGTGTCTCGCAAAAGGGACTATATATTCATCCCTTAGCAACTAGACATTACTCTAGTTAGGTTTCCCCATTCGGAAATCCCCGTTTTCGTAGCTTATATCCAGCTCCACGAGGCTTATCGCAGGTAATCACGTCCTTCATCGACTTCCAGACCCAAGGCATCCACCACAAACTCTTACTTATTTAAAAGTTGTAACAATATAACCTATTATTGTTGATATATTCAAAGACATTTTAATAAATTATTATTTCTAATAATTCATAACTCGGTATCCAAAACAAATTGACTTTAATTTATTTTTGATGTCGTTGTTATATTAATATCTTTATAACTATTCAGTTTTCAAAGAACATTAGAGAGAAATTCTCTCAAAACTAGATATATCATGACAAAAATTATCGTAATAAAAAGATTTAGAATAGCAATATAAAATTGCTGATTGTACTCCGTAGAAAGGAGGTGATCCATCCCCACGTTCTCGTAGGGATACCTTGTTACGACTTCACCCCAGTCACCAGTCCTGCCTTAGGCGGTCGTCTCCGTAGTTGACATAACCGACTTCGGGCATTACCAGCTCCCATGGTGTGACGGGCGGTGTGTACAAGACCCGAGAACGTATTCACCGTAGCGTAGCTGATCTACGATTACTAGCGATTCCGACTTCATGTAGTCGAGTTGCAGACTACAATCCGAACTGAGAATGGTTTTTTGAGATTTGCTCCACGTCGCCGTATTGCTTCTCTTTGTACCATCCATTGTAGCACGTGTGTTGCCCCACTCGTAAGAGGCATGATGATTTGACGTCGTCCCCACCTTCCTCCCAGTTACCCGGGCAGTTTCCTCAGATCATCTAACTAAGGACAAGGGTTGCGCTCGTTGCAGGACTTAACCGAACATCTCACGACACGAGCTGACGACAACCATGCACCATCTGTCATTCCGTTAACCTCCACTATATCTCTATAGCTTTGCGGAAGATGTCAAGAGTGGGTAAGGTTCTACGCGTATCTTCAAATTAAACCACATGCTCCACCGCTTGTGCGGATCCCCGTCAATTCCTTTAAGTTTCACTCTTGCGAGCATACTACTCAGGTGGATGATTTAATGCGTTAGCTGCGCCAATAGCTTCATCACTATTAGCTAATCATCATCGTTTACGGCGTGGACTACCAGGGTATCTAATCCTGTTTGCTCCCCACGCTTTCGTCTCTCAGTGTCAATATGCACCCAGTTAACTGCCTTCGCCATGTTGGTGTTCTTCCTTATATCTACGCATTTCACCGCTTCACAAGGAATTCCGTTAACCTCTATGCAATTCTAGCATGCCAGTATCCAACGCGATTTGGGGTTGAGCCCCAAGTTTTGACGTCAGACTTAACATACAACCTACAGACGCTTTACACCCAATAATTCCGGATAACGCTTGCAACCTATGTATTACCGCGGCTGCTGGCACATAGTTAGCCGTTGCTTTCTGATTTAGTACTGTCAAGATAATAGCATTTCCTCTACTATTTTTTCATCCTAAATAACAGCAGTTTACAACCCGAAGGCCTTCATCCTGCACGCTGTGTCGCTCCATCAGACTTTCGTCCATTGTGGAAAATTCCCTACTGCTGCCTCCCGTAGGAGTCTGGGCCGTATCTCAGTCCCAGTGTGACGGTTCAGTCTCTCAACCCCGTTAAACATCATAGCCTTGGTAGGCCATTACCCTACCAACTAGCTAATGTTACGCACCCCAATCCTTTAGTGAAGCTTTAAGGCTCCTTTTATATATAGAACATGCGTTCCATATAAGTATCCGGTATTAGCGATAATTTCTCATCGTTATCCCAATCTAAAGGGCATGTTAAGTACGTGTTACTCACCCATTCGCCGCTAAGTTCAAAGAACTTCGCTCGACATGCATGTATTAGGCACACAGCCAGCGTTCATCCTGAGCCAGGATCAAACTCTCGAAAAAAATTGACTTGTCATGTCTTGTATATATCTAGTTTTCAAAGAACTTCTTTGCTATCAAAAGCAAGAATATTATAACACTATTATTTTTTTATTCAAAGCTTTTTTAAAAAAAATAAATTACTTGATCAAGGTAATTTATTTTGATTATATATGTTTAATTTAAAAATTTAATAGTATTAGAGAAATGATTAAATTAACCCTTTGTTTTTAAGAGTTTTTAATGTTTTTGCACTTACTCTTAATGTCATTTTTTGACCATCTATTGTAACTCTAACTTTTTGCAAGTTAACATTAAATTTTCTTTTTGTAGCATTTAATGCGTGTGAACGTTTGTTACCTGATTGAGGTCCTCTGCCTGTTAAAACGTCTCTTCTTGACATAATTTCTTCCTTTCTATAAGTAATAAATGTTTATAAACTTTTATTTAGTCTTTATAAAAAGAGTAAAAATAAAATTCTTTGATATTATAGCAAAAAACTTTATTTTATTGTTTTTTTATAAAAATCATTTTGATTAATTAGATATGTTTAATTTTTCAATGAAATTATCTTCAAGTGTAAAGTTTACATTTTGATCAATTCAATATCTTCTGTTTTCAGCATTTTCTCCCATAAGAACTGAAACTCTTCTTTCAGCAATAAGAGCATCTTCGATTGTTACTTGAACTAATGTTCTTGTTTTAGGATCCATAGTTGTTTCTCACAATTGATCAGCATTCATTTCCCCAAGACCTTTATATCTTTGGAGTTCATATGATTCTTTTATATTTTCCAGCATATCACTTAAATCATCTTCATCTCATGCATAAAGAATTTTTTTACTGCTCTTAAGAGTCACTTTATATAATGGAGGAAGTGCAAGGAAAATTTTTCCTTGTTCAATCATTTGTTTCATAAATCTATAAAAGAATGTTAATAATAGAAGTTGAATGTGAGCACCATCAGTGTCAGCATCCGTCATAATGATTATTTTTCCATATTGGGATTTTTCAATATCAAAATCTCTACCGTATCCAGCTCCAATTGCATTAATAATTGTGTTGATTTCTTCATTTTCAAGAACTTCAACCATTTTTTTCTTTTCAGAGTTAATGACTTTTCCACGTAATGGTAAGATAGCTTGAAATCTTCTGTCTCTTCCACTTTTTGCAGAACCACCAGCTGAATCCCCTTCGACTAGAAATAGCTCATTTTGCTCATTATTTTTGCCAGTTGCAGGTTTTAATTTATCACTTAAAATTAATTTTTCTTTACCTGTTTGCTTTGTTTTTCTACTTTCATCTTTTAATGATTTTTGTTTTTGTCTTAAATCATATGAAGATTCAATTTTATCTATGATTAATTTAGCTTGCTCTTTGTGTTCACTTAATCAAGAATCTAAATATTTAAAGACAATTTCCTCAACAACAGGTTTAGCGTCTGGAGTCCCTAATTTATCTTTAGTTTGACCTACGAATTCAAGAATACTTTCAGGAATTTTTAAAGAGAGAACACAACTAAGTCCTTCTTTAATGTCTGCTCATTCATAAATTCTTTGGCCTTTGACTACATTTTCTTTTGATACAAAGTTATTAACTGATTTAACAAATGCAGTTTTTAGTCCAACCATATGTGAACCACCATCACTTGTTTTAACATTGTTAACAAAACTCAGAATTGTATCTTCATATTGAGTTGTTCATTGAAAAGCAAAATCAACAGAGATGCCTCTTTTTTCATCTTGAAATGAAATAGGTTTTGAAACTAAATCTTTTGAATCATTTAAAAAGTTTAAGAATGATTCAAGACCTTTAGTGTATTCATAAATTTCTGTTTTATCAGTATTTTGATCTCTTAAGATTATTTTTAAATTAGAAATTAAGAAAGCTCTTTCTTTAAGCCTTTCTGAAATTTTGTCAAAACTTAACTTAGCTCTTTTAAAAAGTGGATAATCAGGTCAGAAAGTTACTATTGTTCCAGTATTTTTAGATACACCTACTTCGTGAGTTCTTTGAAGGATTTTTTCTTGTTGAAATTCAGTTAAATAGATCTTTTTATCTCTTGAAACTTCGACAACAACTTTTGTTGATAAAGCATTAACAACACTAGCTCCAACACCATGAAGACCTCCTGATGTTTTATATGCACTATCATCAAATTTTCCACCTGTATGCAATTCAGTAAAAGCAGCTTCTACAGCTGTTTTTGTTGAACCTTTAATTTTATCAACAGGAATACCACGTCCATTGTCTTGAACCGAAACACCATCATCATTTCTTAATGTAACAATTATTTCAGTTGCATAACCAGCTAGTGCCTCATCGATTGAGTTATCTACAATTTCTCAAACTAAGTGATGTAACCCATGTACATCAGTTCCACCTATGTACATACCAGGTCTTTTTCTGACAGCTTCAAGCCCTTTTAATTGTTGAATATTACTTGCATTATATGTATTGTTTTGACTCATAGTTTAAATATTATAAAAGATTAAATAAAAAACATACGAATTAATCGTATGTAACTCCTTCTAAATTTTTAGCTCAATTTATAAAATGTTTGTAAGTTTTTGCAGTGTCGATTCTTTGGTTTTCTTTGTAAATTTTAAATCTTTCTCCATAACTAAATAATTGTGAGTAAATTTCAATATCATCTTGAGATGATTTTAGACCTAATTGTTCTAATTTTTCCGGATAATATTTTGAAATTAATCCATAAAACTTCATTGAAACAACCTCTGGCGAGAAATTATCTAATTTAATAGCGCCTGTGATTAATAATTTAACAGCAACTTCTTGATCTTCAAATTTAGGAAGCAAAATGCCTGGTGTATCTAAAAATAAATATTGACCATTGACAACTCACTTATTTTCTCTTGTTACACCCGGATAGTTAGCAACTTTTAAAGTTTTTTTATCTGAAACTAAATTAATAAGTGTACTTTTTCCACAGTTCGGAACACCAACGACAAATGATTTCATTCTGGTTATCAACATTCCTTTTTCTTTGTTTTTATTAATTCTTTCTTGTGAAAGTTTTTTAATTGTTTTTAAAATAACTTGCTTTGAAGAAGATTTTCTAAGATCTAATCATAATAACGTTTCGTCTGCAAATCTTTTTTCAATTTTTGCTTTTTTGGATTGATCCATTAAATCTGATTTAGTAATAATGAACAATCTCTTTTTTTGTGGTGCAATCTTGTCAAAGTCTTCGTTATATGAACTAATTGGACATCTTGCATCTAAAACTACTATAAAAATATCAGCTAATGAGGCTTTTTCTTTTAATTCCTTGAAAGCCTTAGCCATATGACCAGGGAATCATTGAATTAAATTCTCATATTTTTGTTCTTTGTGTTCTAATTCCATATTTATCCTATTTATTTAATTTTTCCAGCTCTGATCTAAGTTTATTAACTTCTTCAGCAAGAATTTTATTTTCTTTGTAAAGTTCTTTATATTGGGCTTTATATAATTCTGTTTTTTCGGTTGATTCATTTATTTCATTAACAATTTCATTAATTTGTCTAATCAATTCATTTAAATGACTTTCAACTTCTGTTTTATTGTACCCTTCTAAAGATAAATGAAAGTTATAGTTTTTAATTTGTTCAATTAAATTATCAAATTTATTCATAATTACCCATTTCTAACTTTATTCAACACAATTGCTGCAGCAGTTGCCACGTTTAAACTTTCAAATGAAATTGGAATGTAAACTTTTTCATCAGATAATGAAGCAGTTTGATTATCAATTCCATTACCTTCGTTTCCTAAAATAATGACAATTTTTTCTTCTCTTGAAAAATCAATTTCATTTAACTTCTTAGCATTTGTGTCTAACATAGTTGCATATAAAATATAGTTTTGTTTTTTAAGTTGCTCTAAAATATCAATATTATTTGTCTTAATTAAATTCAAATCAAAAAATGTCCCTTGTGAAGAACGAATAACTTTTGGATTAAAGTAATCAAAGTTTTGGATAATAACAGTATCAAAATCAAAGGCTCTTGCTAATCTAAAAATTGTCCCTACATTTCCAGGTTCTTGCAAATTATTTAAAAATAAAACTCTGTTACCAATTAATTTTGAGACATCAGGAAATTTACAAATACCTATAATACCTTGTGGTGTGGATGTGTCTGATAAATAATTTAAGATTTGTTCTGTGACTAAAATAGAATCAGCGAATTTATTTTTATCAACTACTTCAATTGTTTCTAGCAAAATACCCTTTTCTTTTGCTTCATTGACTAAGTGATAACCTTCGACTAAAAACTTAGATTCCTTACTTCTATATTTTTTATCTAAAAGTTTATAAACATCCTTGATAAACTGATTTTGCTTACTGGTTATTATTTTCATCATATTGTTCTAAGTAATGTTTTCCTTTTTCGACTTCAAATTTTGATAAATCTTTAAAATCAAGTTGTCTCATAACTTCAAAACCTAAAATAGCAACACAGTTAGCAAGATTAATTGAACGCATAGCTGAAACCATCGGTATTCTGATGCAATTTTCTAAATTTTCTTTCAAGATTCTTTTATCAATACCTGTAGATTCTCTACCAAACATTAATCACACTTCACCAGTTTGTTCGTGAACTTCATTATATTTAACATTTGTATATGTCTCTAAACCATATCTAGTTACAAAAAAGATTTTCTTATCTTTGTACTTATTGTAAAAATCTTCATATGAGTTATGAATTTCATGTTGAATGTCACTGAGCATTCTTCCTGCACCTGCTCTTTTAAGATATTTAGGATGAAGATCAAAACTTGTTGGTTTGATAATGTGTAATTTTGCACCTAGTGCATAACAAGTTCTGATTATATTTCCTGTATTTGGAGCGATTTCCGGTTGATATAAAACTATATTTAACATAATACTATTATACATAGTATTATGATGCTGATTAATAACTCATAATTATTGTGTTAATTTCACTTTTGCAATAGTGTATAAGTTAAATAAGTAAAAAATAAAAAGTAGGATATGCCTACTTTTTTAAATTATTTAAAGTGAAAATTTAAATATTAATCTTCATCTTTATCTTGAATGTTTCTACGTTTAATAATTTCATCAGCAATTGATTTTGGAGTTTTTTCGTAGTGATCAAATTGCATTTGGTATGTTCCACGTCCACTTGTCATAGATCTAAGTTCTGTTGAGTAACCGAACATTTCTGAAAGAGGAACCATCGCTCTAACAATAACAGCTCCATCATTTCTTTGTTCTTGGTCGTTAACAAGCCCTCTACGTCTTGATAAATCACCGATAACATCTCCGATATGATCTGATGGAACAACTACTGAAACGTCCATAATTGGTTCTAATAATACTGTACCAATTTTATCTTTTGCTTTTGTAAGTGCTTTAGAAGCAGCGATTTTGTAAGCCATTTCTGATGAGTCAACGTCGTGGTATGATCCATCGAATAATGTAGCTTTAATGTCAATCATTGGATAACCAGCTAAAATACCAGCTGCCATTTTTTCTTCAAGACCTTTTTGAATTGATTTAATGTATTCTTTAGGAATTTTTCCACCAACAATTTTGTCCACGAATTCAAATCCACCATCTGGGTTTGGTTCAAATTTGATTCATACGTGTCCATATTGTCCTTTTCCTCCTGATTGTTTGATGTGTTTTCCTTCAACTTCAGCAGGAATTGTAATTGTTTCACGGTATGAAACTTGAGGTGCTCCAACTTTAGCTTTAACACCAAATTCACGTTTTAAACGATCAACAATAATGTCTAAGTGTAATTCTCCCATTCCGGCAATAATTGTTTGACCTGTTTCTTCATCAGTATATGTTCTAAATGTAGGGTCCTCAGCAGCTAATTTTTGTAATCCTAATGATAATTTTTCTGTAGCAGCTTTTGATTCTGGTTCTAAAGCTTGTGAGATAACTGGTTCTGGGAATACCATTTTTTCAAGAACGATTTTTGGTGATTTTTCTCCGACTAATGTATCTCCTGTTGTTGTGTATTTAAGACCAACAGCAGCAGCAATATCTCCAGCTCTACATTCATCAATTTCTACACGTGAGTTAGCATGCATTTGTAAAATACGTCCAATACGTTCTTTTTGTTCTTTAGTTGTGTTGTATACGTAGCTCCCTTTTTCAAGAACTCCACGGTATACACGGAAGAATGTTAATGAACCTACGTATGGGTCTGTCATAACTTTGAAAGCTAATGAAGAAAAGTCTCCATCGTCTGTTGCACTAACAAATAATTCTTTATCACCATCGAAAGCAGGGATTGGTGGTACATCAAGTGGTGATGGTAAATAATCAACAACAGCGTCAATCATTCTCTTAACACCTTTGTTTTTGAATGATGTTCCACATACTACTGGGAAGAATTCTGACGTTAAAGTAGCTTTTCTAATTGCAGCTTTAAATTCTTCAACGCTTAAATCTCCACCTTCAAGAACTAACATCATTAATTCTTCGTCAAAGTTAGCAACTGCTTCTAATAATTCTTGACGTTTTTCAGCAACGATGTCTTTTAAGTGAGCAGGAATTTCTGTTGGAAATTCTTCTTCTTGTGCTTCTCCGTTGTATTTAATAGCTTCTAATGTAACAAGGTCAATAATACCTTCGAAATCTGATTCAGCACCGATAGGTCATTGGATAGCAACCGCATTTCCACCTAAACGTTGTTTAACTGAAGCAACTGAAGCTGCAAAATCAGCACCTGCTTTATCCATTTTGTTAACGTAAACAATACGAGGAACTTTGTAGTTTGTAGCTTGTCTTCAAACTGTTTCTGTTTGAGGTTCAACTCCTGATTGAGCATCAAGAACTGCTACAGCACCGTCTAGTACACGTAATGAACGTTCAACCTCAACTGTGAAGTCAACGTGTCCTGGTGTATCGATAATGTTAATTCTTTTTCCTTTTCAGAAAGCTGTTGTAGCAGCTGATGTAATTGTAATTCCACGTTCTTGTTCTTGTGCCATTCAATCCATTTGTGAAGCACCATCGTGTGTTTCACCGATTTTGTGAATTTTACCTGTGTGGAATAAAATTCTTTCTGTAGTTGTTGTTTTTCCAGCATCAATGTGGGCCATAATACCGATATTACGGTAATCTTTTAATTCATATTCTCTAGCCATAAATAAACCTTAGACTATCATCTGAAGTGTGCAAATGCACGGTTAGCTTCAGCCATTTTGTGTGTATCTTCACGTTTTTTGATAGCTCCACCTGTTTTGTTTGATGCATCAATGATTTCGTTAGCTAAACGAACATCCATTGTTTTTTCATTTCTTAATCTTGAGTATTGAACAAGTCATCTTAATGCTAATGTTTGTTTTCTACGAGGAGAAACTTCTGTAGGAACTTGGTAATTTGTTCCACCAATTCTTCTTGTTCTGATTTCTAATTGAGGTGTAATGTTTTCAACTGCTTCTAAGAAAACTTCCATTGGTTCTCTTTGAGTTTTTTCTTTAATAATGTTAAATGCTGAATATAAAATATCTTGAGCGATAGATTTTTTACCATCTAACATAATTTGGTTAATTAACTTTGTAACAATAACAGAGTTAAAAACTGGATCTGCAAGTACTTCACGTATTGGGGCACTTTTTTTTCTTGACATATGTCCTCCTTATATTAATAATATATTGTGTGTATAAATTAATTTAAATTATTATTCTGATTTAGGTTTTTTAGCACCGTATAAACTACGTCCTTGGTTACGTTTTGCTACCCCGGCAGCATCTTGTGTTCCACGAACGATGTGGTATCTAACCCCAGGTAAGTCTTTAACACGTCCTCCACGAATTAAAACAACTGAGTGTTCTTGAAGGTTGTGTCCTTCTCCTGGAATGTAAGCTGTAACTTCCATTCCGTTTGATAATTTAACACGAGCATATTTACGTAATGCAGAGTTAGGTTTCTTAGGTGTCATTGTAGCAACACGAGTACATACACCACGTTTAAATGGTGAAGCCATTTTTTTAGCTTTTTTAATTAATGAGTTGTAGCTAACGCTTAAAGCAGGAGCGTTTTGTTTTTTAATTTTTGAGCTACGACCATGTGTGACTAATTGATTAGTTGTTGGCATTTTATGCTTCCTTTCATTTGTAATTTGATAAATTTTAAGATTAATATCGTTAAGCTATTTATTTTGATAATAATATTAGCAAAGCAATTATATAACAACTTACCCGTGTGTATCAATGTTTTTTAATTTTTTTATTTAGTTTTATCAGTCACTAAAAAAATGTTTTTAACACTTACACATAGATGTTTTGGTAGTTATATCGAAAGTTATTTTTGAGAATATACAAACTTAACAGAGTTTGAAAATCACATAAAATTAAACAAAAATGTGAAATTAATTACAGATAAACTTGCTCAAAGTATATAAATTTAAAAATGTTATAATTACATTACTTTTCTAGAAGAAAAGTTAATTAATTTAAATGTGCATTAAAAATTAAATAAAGGAGACTAAATGTCAGCAATTAAAAAAATTCACGCACGTGAAATTCTAGACTCACGTGGTAACCCAACTGTTGAAGTTGAAGTATTTACAGAATTCGGTGGATACGGTATTGCTAAAGTTCCTTCAGGTGCATCTACAGGATCACGTGAAGCTCTTGAATTAAGAGACAAAGATTCTAAATATGAAAGTAACTGATTTGGTGGAAAAGGAGTTATGTTAGCAGTTGATCACGTTAACAACGATATTGCTCCTTACATCGAAGGTATGGAAGTTACATTACAACGTGAAATTGATAGAAAAATGATTGAATTAGATGGTACAGAAAACAAATCTAAATTCGGTGCTAATGCTATCTTAGGAGTTTCATTAGCTGTTGCTAGAGCTGCTGCTAATGAATTACAAATTCCACTTTACAAATACTTAGGTGGATTTAACGCTCACGAATTACCAGTTCCTATGTTAAATGTTATCAATGGTGGAGAACATGCTTCAAACACAATTGACTTCCAAGAATTTATGATTATGCCAGTTGGAGCTAAAACATTCCGTGAAGCTTTACAAATGGCTAACTTTGTTTTTCATAACTTAGCTAAATTACTTAAAAAACACGGGCACGGTATTCAAGTTGGTGATGAAGGTGGATTTGCTCCAAACTTCAAATCACACGAAGAAGCTTTAGACTTCTTAGTTGAAGCTATTAAAGCAGCTGGATATGTTCCTGCTAAATCAGGTGAGAATGCTGTTGCTATTGCAATGGATTGTGCATCAAGTGAATTATATGAAGATGGTGTATACACATTCAAAAAATTAAAAACAGCTGTTGAAAAACAATTACCTGGATTTGAACACTTAACAGATACTAAATTCACATATACATCAGACGAAATGTTAGATTACTTAAAACATTTAGTTGACAAGTACCCAATCATTTCAATAGAAGATGGATTTGCTGAAGGTGACTGAGAAGGATTCAAAAAATTCACAGCAGAATTAGGAAACAAATTACAAATTGTTGGAGATGATTTAACAGTTACAAACACAGCAATTTTAAAACGTGCTATTGAAGAAAAATCAATGAATTCAATCTTAATTAAAATTAACCAAATCGGTTCATTAACAGAAACTTTTGAAGCTATCCAAATGGCTCAAAAAGCAAATATGACAGCAGTTGTATCACACCGTTCAGGTGAAACAGAAGATACAACAATCGCCGATATTGCTGTTGCCATGAACACAGGACAAATTAAGACAGGTTCATTATCAAGAACTGATAGGATCGCAAAATACAACAGATTATTAGCAATTGAAGAAGAATTAGGTTCAGTATCTTCATTCAAAGGTAGAGAAGCATTCTATAACATTGAAAAATAATGATTTAATTTAACAAAAAATAGAGAGACTTTAAAATCTCTCTATTTTTTGTTACTTCTATCTAAAAAAGATAACTTTCTTTCCTGATTCTTAAAAATTCTAACTAAATTATCTCTGTGCATTATAACTATTAGCAATACTGCTACTATAAAGAAAATTCCACTAGTTAATTGATAATTGTAAAGTGATGCGCTCGTATGCTGATTATAGTCAGCAAGTCATTTCATATTAGTTGCTCAAGAAAGATCTGAACTTAAAAATCAGTGACCAAAAATAATTACAGGTGTCATTAAAAGAGCTGACACAATACTTGCTAATGAAACATATTTTTTTCAGAATAATATTCCAAAGAATATAACTGCTGCAATTGGTAAAAGTGCAATGTTGATTGAAATTAATAAACCAATTGATGTAGCAACTCCTTTTCCACCCTTGAATTGGAAGAAAATAGGAAAACAATGTCCGACAACAACTCCTAAACCACATAAAATTGGAAATACATATAAGTTCATATTTAAACTATTTTTGTTGATAGCCTTGCACAATCCATACCCAATTGAAACCATTAAAATTGTTTTAAAAATATCTATTAATAAAATGTATAGTCCTGTTTTTTTTCCTAGTACTCTAGAGGAATTAGTTGCTCCTGCATTTTTTGAATGAAGCTCTCTAATATCTTTTCTGACAATTTTTCCTCATAGAATTGAAGTGTTTAAGGATCCTACAATGTATCCTAAAATAAATAATAAAATATTAAACAAAATTGAATTGCTAAGTTGAATCATTGTCACTATCCTCCTAATTAATTAATTATACTTTGTTAACTAATTTATATTAAATTAAAATTAATTTAATATATTATAATTAATATTGTATGAATAAAAAATTTAAAGTAGAAATCGTACAATTACCAGAAAAAGTACTTAGAAAAAAATCACAAGATGTACCTCTTCCATTAACAGATGAGGATATTGAATTAGCTGAGAAAATGATTTATCACATTGATGATTCACAAAAAGATGGCTCTGAATTTAGAGCTGGAGTTGGTGTAGCAGCAGTTCAATATGGTGTTCTTAAAAATGTCTTTTATGTATTTGTTCAAGATGAATTAGGTAACACAATTTATAAAGATGTTTTATTTAACCCTGTTATTATTGCTAAAAGCGATAAGAAAATTGCACTTTCTGAAGGCGAGGGTTGCTTAAGTGTTTCTGAAGATTGGCCAGACCAAGAAGGATATGTTTATAGATCTGAAAAAATAACAGTCAGAGCTTATAGCTATTTTTCTAGAGAATTCCAAAACTTAACAGTTGACGGATATTTAGCAATAGTATTTCAACACGAATTAGACCATTTAAACGGAATGCTATTTATCGATAGAATCGCTAAGAAAAACCCTTGAAAGAAACTACCTAAAGCTAAATTCTTATAATTTAACTAACTAAAAATATAGAAAGGAAAATATGCTTACATTTTTTCAAACTCAAACATCATCAAGTAGTGAGTCATCGAACGCAATGGATAAGTTATATGACTTCTTCGCGAATTTGATGTCGTCTAAAATTTCAGACCCAACTATTTGAATGCCTATTTTAATTGTTACACTTGTTTTATTTTCATTTGTAACAGGTTGATTCTTAAGATGAAAATGAACTGTTTTTAAAACAGTTTCAATAGTTATCACAATTATTGTTTCTGTTATTTTATCAGTAGCTCTTAAAACTGCATTTGAGAAAAAAGCGCAAGAAGATCAAAAATTTCAATCTGCATCTGAAATTCTTACATTTGCAATAACTTTCATTTCTTTAGGAGTTTACTGAATCACTAGAGGATTTTTATGATTCATAATCGGAATCATTCATTTAGCAACAATAAAGAAAAGAAAAGAGAAAAATAAGCAAAGATCTAAATTCTTTAGAGCAGCTTTCGGTGGATTTTGAGGAATTATAAACGTAATTCTTACCTTACCCGGTGTATTATTGCTTGCTAACGTAATTTCATCAATGGTGCCTAACTCGAATAAAGCAAATAAAGCTACAGAACTTGGTGTGAAAATTATGACTGGTGGTAAAGGTTCATCTGTAACAAACTTGGCCTCAGGAATTTTCTCAATGGTTCAATTGTTTATCGACTCAGAATTACATGATTTAGCAATTAAATTTATTAAGGATCCAAATTCATTATCTAAAGATGATATTGAAAAATTAATTAAAAACTCAAATGCTATTGCGGCTATGTTAGAAAATGAAAAATTTGTTGATTTAGTTGCTAAAAACATTCCTACATTATTAGATGAAAAATCTAAAAATGAAATCAAAAACAATAGAGAACTTGAAGCTTACATTACAAAATATGAAGCTCAATTTATTGTAGCAAATCCTGGTTCAACAGTGAACTCAAGCGAACAAAATAAAACAGACTTTACAAAATTTGTTGTTGGTAAAATTAATGAAGAATTACAACAAAATTCAATTACATTAGTTCCAGAAGAAGTCAAAAATGTCTTCGGAATGCTAGGGTTAGCAGCAGCTAAATCAGATAGTTCACAAGAGCAAAACTTATCAAAAATTGTTGATGCTATTTTAAAAATCAACCCAACAATCTCTGAAAAAACAAACACAGCAGTTTTAGCTTCAGGAATTTTAGGAAATCTTAAAAATTCTGTTTTAAGAGATCTAAATAAACAAAAAACAACTGAAACCTTAGATAACACAAATAATCAACCAAATACCGAGAACCCACAACCAGGTGCAAATATACCAACTGGAGCAAGTGAGTAATTATGAATAATCAAGAACAACAAAATCAAAATCCAGTTTCAGTTCAAAACTCGTCTGGTTCAACTGGTATTTATGCAAATCAAACACAAGTTCAAAATGTTACCACAAACCAAGTTACTAATGTAAATTCAAAAAGCATAATTCCTGAAAATATTCTTAAATTATTTAAAAGAGAAAGAAAACTAGCATTACTTTCTTTCTTGATATGATTTTCCATTTTCTGTCTTTCTATAGTTGCTGCAATTATTAATTATTTTGTTAATACATTTAAATCAGAACCACCTCATACACAAGGTATTGCTTGATACATTGGAATAAGCATTGTGTTCTTAATTTCATTAAGTTTATGAATTAAAGCTTTAACAAGACGTAAGTCATGAATTAAAACTGAAGAAATAACTAAAAACAGTTACATTAATGGAACGCAAATGAATGGTGTTCTTATTGCTGAAGCATACAGAACAATTACACTCAAAATGCTTCGTTTAAGTTGAATTTATGCTTTCTTCTTAACATATACTGGATTGTTCATTGCTGTAGTTTGCTTACTTTACTTTACATCTCCCTGAGAAGTAAATATGGGTCAAGAAGGTTCATGAATTCATATTAACTCAAAAGTTGAATGAACCAACATTTTAGATAATGCTTTTGGAAGCACTAAAAATATGCTCATTATTTTAGGAACTACAATAGCAGCTACTGCGATTGTATTTACCGTTCTTAGAATTTACGATAGAAAAAGACAAGCTGAAATTAAATTAGCAATCTTAAACAACCCAGAAGAAGTTGTTGCTAAAACAAATACGGATAGAAGATTAGAGAATAAAGCTTGAATTAAAGCTTACATCATTGTTTTCATCTTAGTTGTATTATTACCTTTAACAGTATTCTTATACTTAATTTGAAAAGGTGTGATTAAAAGAGGTAAAAAATAATGAAACTTCTTGTAATAATTGAAGATAAATTTAATGACATAGAATTAAACACAACTTTATCTGTCTTAGTCGCTTCAGGCAAAGTAGAATCAATTACTTATTATTCACCAAACTTAAAAGAAGCTTCAGGACAATTTAATATTGTTAAAATAACAAACATTGTTAATTCAGTTAATTTAAATGAATTTGATTTAATGTTCGTACCTGGTGGTAGAGGTTGTCAAACACTTAGGCAAAATCAGCAATCATTAGAATTAATTAACAAATTCTTTAATGACCTTAACAAACCTCTTGCAGCTATCTGTGATGCACCAAACGTTTTAACTGAATTTAATATAATCAAAGACCAAAAATACGTTTCATTCTTTTCTGAATGAAGTAAACCATTCTGAAAAGATGGAAAAATCATTAACTCTAACAATTGAAAAAAATCTCCATTCACTAATATAGACAAGAACCTTATTACAGCATCAAATGCAACTGCTTCATTAGATTTTGCGTTCGCTATATTAGAATACTTTTATGGTGAAGATTTTTCTGATACTGTACGTTCAAATATGACTTTTGGAAAGCTTACACAAATATAATCAAAATTACCTACACAAATATTGTGTAGGTTTTTTAGCAAAAAAACAACCAATTTTGGTTGTTGATTCAATTATTAAGCACGGTGTGAATGTCTTACTGTTGTTTTTTGCGTTGTAAATTTATCGTGTAATGTAAATCCTAATTGGATTGAGAATAGTGTTAATGAAATTGATTGTCATACTAATCCACCGATAGCTGATGTGATTGACTCTCCTTTTGATTCATTAATAAGGATTAATAAGATTCAGTAAACTATTCAAATAATGTTATTTACAACATATAAAACATACATTCAGTATGACACACCTTGTCATTGTTTTGTTTTAAACGATGTTATTAACTGAGGTAAGAAAGCAAATGTAGTAAATGCTGGGAAAATGAATCCCATAACAGTTGAAATTGAAGAATGTAATTTTCCAATTATATATGGAGCTTTTTCACTACCATTTCTACCATAATCAATAATGTAAAATACAGTAAATATTCCAGCAATAATTCATGTAGCTAAAACAGCAAGATAACCTTGTAATTTTTGTTTCTTAGTAAATTCTTTTTTGTAATAGTAAAGTAAACCTGTCATAATTCCGTTTACAAGTACACCTACTCCATCTGCGACCATAACAGTTATGAATTTTTCATTATTCACATCTGTTGCACCTCAAATTACTCAAAGTAAAATCCCAATATGGAAAATTCAGAATGACACAAAGTTAATAGGTCCTGTCTTTTTATCTTTAAGAATTTTCAATAATTGAGGAACACTTAATGAGATAACAGTAATTGCACAAATTCATTTAATAATTTCAAATGCAGTTCACATAGTATTCCTTTCAAATATAAATTTTGTTCTTTAATATGATGTATATTTTATATTATTTTTTATTTTAAGTAAATTAAAATAAAAAAGCACAAAATTTACTTTTGTACCTATATATATGTGTTAAAAGTTTTCTGAAATGAATTGCCCAATTGTGTCTGTGTCATTATCACCAATAACAAAGTTAGCAGCTGATTTTGCTTCAATTGTCGCATTCCCCATGGCTACACCCACGTGTGCCTCAGAAAGCATATGAACATCATTTCCACTATCACCAAATGCTACAACTTCATAATCTTTTAATTGTTCTAATTCGACAATTTTCATAATTCCAGCTCACTTAGAAATATTTTTAGGGTTAATATCTGTGTAAACTGAGTTTGTTAAGTAAACTTCACAATCAAAATCTTTTAAACTACTCATAATGTTTTCTGTAGCTTCTTTAGCATTGTGTGCTTGGTTTCTCATAGCCATTTGAGTTATTTTTGTTTTAGGATTACTGATTGCTTCTTTTACTTCTTCAATTGTAGCTTCATTAAAAATGTTCATATTTTTAATTTGTTGTGGTGACATTCATTTTGGATAAGTTCCATTAGGTAAGATTGAACCATTATAGTTATTTCCATCAACGGAAAGAACTAAATCATATTTAAGTGCATGTGCGTGAACTGTATCTAACATTTCTTTTGATAATTCACCTAGTGTGTATGTTGTATTAGTTTTCATATTGTGAACTAACGCACCATTTGAACACACTAAATAATCAACAAATTTGAATGTATCGTGATTTAATGCAAGCATCTTAACTAAACCACGACCTGTTGCAATAATAATTTTATTTCCTTTAGCTTGCTCTTGAAGTAAAACTTCTTTTGTTGAAGGGTGAATTGTTTCGCTTTTTGTAAATAATGTACCATCTAAATCAAATGCAAATATTTTTGTCTGCTGCATAATTTTATTCTCCTTGTCCTTTGTACGGAATAACGTGAATGTGTGTGTGGAATACAACTTGTCCTGCTTCTTTACCTGTGTTGATTAATATTTTAAAACCCGGGATGTTGTTATCTATAACTCTTTGCTTAGCTAACATTCTAGCAACTTTCATAGCGTGTAAGAAAGTTGCTTCATCCTGTTCTAAAATATTAGATTTCTGCTCTTTAGGAATAACTAAGAAATGTCCTTCTTGTTGTGGAAATGCATCTAAAATCGCAATAACAACATTATCTTCATAGATGATGTTTGAAGGAATTTCTCTTTTAATTATTTTTGTAAAGATTGAATCATTCATTATTGAAGACCTGCTGTTTTCTCTTTAAGTTCATCAATAGATGAAATTTTGTAACCCATCGTAATGTAAGCTGCTTTTGCATTTTTGTATAAGTTTTCATCACTGATTGAAATGAAGATAGCTAATTTATCTAATGAATCTTTGTAAATTGTTTGGTCGAATGATAAAACTGTTTTTTCTTCTTTTGTTCCATTTTCATTTGTATCAACTGTAATTTTTTTAGCAACTGGAACAATTTTAGCAAAGTAAGCTACTTCAACTTTTTTACCATCTTTTGAAACAGGAATTGCTTCAGCTAATTGTCCGTTTTCATCAACTGAAACTAATTTACCATTTATTAAGTTATAGAAACCAACTAAATTTTCAGGTGATGTTACTTTTAATAATTCATCAACGGTATAGTCTGATTTGTAAGGGTTAGATTTAATACCTTGGTATCCACCCATTGTAGCTTCAAATTTAGCTTTAGCAGGAACATTGTTAAAAATTAAATCTGTTGTTGCAATGTTTTGAGCTTCTTTAGAATTCTTTAATAAGTTATTGTAATCTAAAACGTGTTTAATAACTTTATTAGCATCTGTATACATTTCATTTACATTGTCATTT
The DNA here is from genome assembly GCF_035609225.1 of Mycoplasma sp. 888. NCBI lineage: Bacteria > Bacillati > Mycoplasmatota > Mollicutes > Mycoplasmatales > Mycoplasmataceae > Mycoplasma > Mycoplasma sp. 888. The sequence continues at coordinate 11,856 of NZ_CP141192.1, read as the reverse complement.
GTGTAACTTCATAATTGAACTGTTTTATTTGAAATAACATATTTAATTAAGTTAAATTGCTTGTTATCGTATTTTTTACCATATAAACTAAATGAATTTGGATCGATTTTTTCTAATGTAACAACATCTGAAATAAAGAAGTAGTTTTTAACTAAAAGGAGTTTATTAACTGTGAAAGCCACATTTGTATTTTCGTTGTTGTATAAGATTTGGAATTGTTCATTTGTTAAGTTAATGTTGTAAACATCTCTATATAAAGCGTTCAATTCAGCTAATTCAGTTTCATTGAAAATTCCGTTTGATTTTCACTTGTTTAATTGAGTAGCTAAATATAAGTTATTCTTTTGTGATTCTATAGCTAAAAATCCTTTGTAAGCAATTAGAGCTTCATTAAAGAATTTTTCATTTGAAAGTAAGTTTGTATCTTTTTCAACTTTGTATTGGTCTTGTAAAACTGATTTTAATCATAAGTTTTCTGCAATAGTTGAAACTGCAGGTTTATCAAATAAAATGTTTTGTTTATTTTTTTCTTCTGTGTTTTTATCAACTCCACATGAAAGCGCAACTAATGGTGTGAAAGCAACTGGTGCTAAATATAAAGATTTTTTAAATATATTTTTCATTATTTGCTCCCTTCATTTTTTTTGAAGATTGAATAAACTAAGTCATTAATAACTTCGATAGCTTTTTTATCGCTATATACATTATCCTTATGGTTGTAAACTATTTTTGTAAGACCTTTATCAACTATAAAGTTGTAACTGTTTCCATAGTTTAATTGTTTTTGAATGAACTCACTTACTGATGTTAATACTGAAATTAATTTGCTTGTGTCTTCTCCACTTTTTACACTAGTAACTTTTGCTTGCAAGCTTGTTACATCAGCATCTGTATAGTTTGCTCCTGTAGTTGTGTTTGTTTTTGTTTTAAGTTCTGCAACAAATTTTTTATCACTTAAAGCTAATGAAAGAATTTGTGAACTTGATAAGTTATTTGAAATTTGTGCAGGTGTGTTGAAGTATGAAACATTTCCTAAAGCTAAGTTTTTAGCATCCTCAACAATGAATTCTTTGAATTTATCTAATTCTGTAATTTGTGAATATCTTACAATTTGCACATTACTATCTGTAATTATCATAAATGCATCTTCCATATCTGATAATTTAAACACATAAGGAATTAATGGATTATTTGTTGTTTGTGCGTCTTGCACTTTTGAAAATATATAGTCAGCAATAACTTTATTAATTGTGTTAAATCTTGATGGTTCAAATTTTAAGTCTTCTAACTTCTTATCGATTTGAGCATCGTAATCTTTAACAATTTTTGCTGCTTCATCAAAGTTTGTTGCTGATGTTAAATCAGGTTGCTTCTGAATGTTTAAAGAATCTTTGATTGCGTCAATTAATTCTTTTAATGAGAATTTAGGTAAATTATTTTGTTTGTTAGCAAAAATTGAAGTTGCATTTACACCTAATGCAAGATCTAAATCTTTAGTAAATAAGTTGATGTTTGATGTTAAACCTGGTGTTGCTAATTTTTCGACATCAGAATTTGTGATTGATGATAAGAAGTTTTTATATTTTTGAACTCTACTTACAAATTTTTCTTTAGTTTCATTTTCTTTTTGGAACACATATTCTTCTGCTTTATTAAATTTTGTTAATGATACAACGTTTGATTCTGCAATAAATGAATCAGCTGTTGGAGTTACATTTCATTTTAATAAGTTAAATAATTTCACTTTGTCATCGTCAGATGAAATTTTTCATGGATAAAGTACATCATTTTTAGAAATGGTTCCTGCTAATTTGTAAACTGTAGGAACGATGATGTTATTTTTGTTGAAGTATTCAGAAACGAAGTTTGCTGGTGATTTCAATTCAATAATGAATGATTTTGTTGTTAATAAAGTAACTTTTGTTGAATCTGCTGATGGAGAAAAGTAATTAACATTTTCTTCTAAATATGGGAAAACTTTGTCACCTTTACTGAATAATTTAATTGGTTGACTGTTTTCACCTTTAACTTTGTTTCCGTTTTTATCAAGTTTATAAATATTTTTTGTAGCAGTTCTATTTACAAATGTTCTATCAACAACTTTGTATTCTAATTGATATCTGCGTGTAGCAATTTCTTCAACTTGTTTGAATAATAAAAAATTTGTTGCATCTGTTTCATTAGCTGAATTTCCGTATTCATCTTTTTTAAGTTCTTCAAAAAATTGTTTTTCTCAATTTTGGAAGCCGTAAACTTTTTTGAAGTTAACTTTTAAATCTTCAAATTTAGCTTTAATTTGTTTTTTAATTTCATCTAATGATTTAAGTTCAATTGAATTGTTAACTTCTTCATCATTTTGTAATGAACTATTGTAAATGTTTTGATATTGAATTGATGCTTCAACTTCTTGTTCATACATATAGAAAATTGCTTCTCTGTATGCATTTTTGATTTCTTCTGAAACTTCTTGACTTTGTGATTTTACTAAATCTGTTAATTTACCAACTGTTAATGAGTTAAGTTTATTACCTTTTGCATCATTAACAACAAAAGCAGATTCTTTTCCATCAATTGGTTCAATGTAATTAACCTTTGTAGTTGTAATTGTTAAAGGAATTGCAATAGATGCAATAACTCCAACTGTTAAAGCAGAAAAAATACCGATTAAAATTTTTGATCTTTTTGATTTGTTAGTTGAAGTTTTATGTTTTTTCTCATCATGTCTATCATTTAACTCAACTAAACGTTCAAAGAATGATTTTTGTCTTTTAGCCATTAATACCTCTTAGTTTTATAAAATTTATTTATTATGTAATAATAAATATTGTTTTAATTATATCAAATTTAATTTATTATAATTTCACTATGAAACAAGCAGAAATTAAAAATGTTTTTGAGGAATTGCTCAAAATTAGCAAGGAAGAAAAATTCATTTTCTCCCTATTCTCTAGTACTTTAAGTCAAATTAAAGAGAAAAAAGAATTAATTAAACCACTTCAAATTATGATTGATGTTTATGCATTTTTGAAATTAAAAAACAAGTTTCCTGAGTTAATTAACATCTCTAATAAAATGAATAAAAACGAGAAATTTCTGCCTATTTTTTCTTTAAATAACACTGATATTATCCTTAATTTACTGATTCAATCAACTGATAATAATGCTAAAAAGATTAATTTAGCTAAGAAAATTGTTGAAAAAGAAAATAATAAACAAAACCAATATTGTCATGAATTAATTGAAGTTTTGTTTTCCCAAAACCCAAATACAAGGTTTTTGATTTCTAGAGATAAAGAAGCTAAACTAGTTATTTCTAGAGTTAAAAATCTTAACCCAAACTACTATGATATAGTTGAATTTGATGATTTAAAACTTCCTTATTTTCATATAGAAAATGTTGATTTAGATTAAAAACACCACCCGAAAAGGTGGTTTTAAATTATTATTTTTATAAAAAGGTATAAAAAAAGCAGCGGCTCCCTATTTTCACTGTAAAGCTATCTTCGGCACTAAAGGGCTTAACTACTGAGTTCGGAATGGATTCAGGTGATCCCCTTTGCTATAACCACTGCTTATATTATAGCACTATTAAAATAAAGTCAAGTGAATTTTTTATTTTTTTAATGTTTATTATTTAAATGAAAAAGTTATTTATCGAGTTTTCTTATTTATGAATTTCTCTTTAAATTTTTTAGAATGTATGAGCTTGTGAATAATTAATGTTTGCATAATTGTTCATATTGAACCGAATAATCAATAAACCTGAACACCAGCTGTAAAGATTAAGGTAATTACTGTGAACACAAGCATCATAATCTTTTGTGTTCTTTCAGATTTCTTAAGTGCTTCAGCTTCTGCAATTGTTGTTTTACGTTTCATTTTCTTACTATTAAGAAGTCTTGGTAAGAAGCTTGAAAGTAATTGGAATCCAACAACAAGTACTAAAATTCATAAGTAAACTCATTCTCCCTCAAACAATCTCTTATATGATGTTGAGGCGAAGTTAATACCAAGCCATGTTGTTTGTTTGATTTCAGGAATACTTTGAATAACTCTTCACATAGCAAGGAAAATCGGCATAGTAAGTAACATATTTCCAAATTGGTCCAATGGATTTATGTTGTATTTTGTATATAAAGCTTGAATCTCTTGATTTTTCTTAAGTTTCATAGCTTTATTATCTTCTAAACCTTTATATTTAGCTTCAATAGCAGCTTTTTTGTATTTAAGTTCTTCCATTACTGATTGCATTACAGTTGTTCTAAATGTAAATGCAAGTGTAATAAGACGTGAAATAATGATTGCAACTATAATTGAGATAACAGAAGCTCAACCAAGCATATCAGGCATTGATTGACGCATTGATTGCACCAATACTGAAAGTGGATATACTAATAAACCGTAAAATGGCCCATATTTTCAAGCTTCGCCTCAAGTTGTAATAGGTTGTAATGGTAAATCACCTCTTAAAGGAAGTGTGTTAATGTTTTCAGAATAAAGAATATTTGTATTGTAGTCATATTTATTAGTTCTATTTAATTTGTATTGATTTTGAACTTGTTCTCTTCTTTCTTTATATTCTTCAGAAGATGTGTTAGGAACTTCTCCATTAAAGAATCCTAATTCATTCATGTATGACTGCATTGTATTTTGATATTCAATAAGCAATTGGTATTGTTCTTGAGTTAAGGTAAATAATGTGTTATTGTGTTCTGAGATATTTTCTTCTTTAACATTTGTTGGAATGTTATCAACTAATTCTTTAATAAATAAAGAAGGTTCTTTACCTAATTTTGCAGCAAATTTAGATCCTTCACCAAATGAATATGTATATAACATTTGGAGAATATCTCTAGCAAACTTATTAGAAACAGATTCGTTTTCTGATGTGTAGTCATAAATTTTTTGAATACCTGAAATGTATGTAATTTCGTATTCTTTTGCATCAGTAAGAACAGGGATTATTTTATCTACTTCTTGTTTACCATTGACTTCCTTGTATTTTGTTTCTGTTTTGAAAATCATGTAACTTTGAAGTTTACCTTTATCGTAGTTATTTTTTTCATCTTGAGGGAAAGTGAATGGGAAAATAAAGATATCTCTAGGTTCTTTTACAAAGTTGTAAGTTTTATCAGATGCTGTTGCAAATAAATATTTTTTAGCATCATCTGAACCTGTGTAAATTAATTTGAATTTTTCATCAAATTTGTAACCTGCGTTTTTAAGAATTTCAGAATTAAACGGAATTCTTAAAACAGACATGTATCCACCAGGTACACCATATTCACCCTCATGTGATTTTCTTTGTTCTCTAAGTTTGTTTAATATCTCTTTATCAGTAACAAAAATGTTTGATTCCGTATTAAGTGCTAATCTGTCGTATTCAAATACTTCAGATGTTTTGTTTTCTCCATTTGGGTCTTGAAGTGTTACTAAATCTCTTTTTTGATTTGTACTCTTTAAAGTATTAACTCTAGGTGCTATGTCACCTTTATCTCTATAAAACTCAAGTCCGTTACCTACGTTGTAAGAGTTTTTAATAACAAAGGATTGAACACACCCTGTTACAGTAAGTCCAAAAATTAACACGTAGAAAACTATTTTTAATCATTTAAGGATTTTTTTAGTTAATTCTTTACGATTAGTTTTCGGATCATTACCGTTAGTAAAGTATGAAAAATTTTTTGCGTTTTTCTTCATTATTTAAATTTCTCAAAGAGTTTTGCTATATGTTGTTTTTTAATAGCAAAATCTTCCTTCATAAATTCTTTACGAACAATTAAAACAAAATGATATTTGAGGTGATATAAATTCAACTCATGCATAATTGCTCTTAATTGTCTTTTAAAAAAATTACGACCTACAGCTTTTGCGAATTTTTTTGGAACTGTAATTCCTGCAGCGAAGTTTTTATGTTTCTTAAAATAAATGATTAAATACCTATTTGAAACAAAGTTGCCTTTTCTTGCATTAATTACATCTTCAAATTCTCAATTCTTCTTTAGTCGATATTGTTTTTTCATTGTTTAAAATTATTTATCAGAAACTGTTAATCTTTTTCTACCTTTAGCTCTTCTTCTTGCTAATACTTTTCTACCATTTGCTGTTTTCATTCTAGCTCTAAAACCATGAACCTTAGCATGTTTACGCTTGTTTGGTTGATAAGTTCTTTTACTCATAATTTCCTCCTTTATGTGAATAATTTTATATATTTATATAAGCGTGTTTAAATTATAGCAAATGACTAATTTTTTAGCATCTATTTTTTTAGTATCATTTTTTGAATTATTTTGCTTAATTTAAGGATTAAAAAATCTATTTGCAACATAATAATTGATTAACTCTTTATTAATGTATAATTTAAACAATTTGAATTACGAGGTCGAAATGCTAGATATAAAATATGTTTTAAATAATGAAGAAAAAGTAAGAAAAAACTTACAAAACAGAGGTTTTAAAATTGAAATTTTTGATGAATTTGTTTTATTAGCTAAACAAAGAGGTAGCGTGATGAAACAATCACAAGATAAAAAAAGTGAATTAAACAATCTTTCAAAACAATTTGGTTTTTTTAAAAACGATAAAGGTAAATTAATAGAATTAAAAGCACAAATTGAAGTAGTTAAAAACGAAGATTTAATTTTATCTAATCAAGAGCAGGAGTTAAATAGCAGAATTAATGAATTGATTTTACAAATCCCTAACGAAACTTTAGAAGAAATTCCTGTTGGAGAAGACGAAAATCAAAATGTAATCATTAAAGAGCATGATAAATTAGGTAGAGGCCTTGTTAAAAATGTGTTACCTCACTATGAAGTTGCTAAAAATTTAGGTATCTTGGATATCGAAAGAGCTGTTAAGTTATCAGGTTCAAGATATGTAATTTACAAAAACAATGGTTCGAAATTAATTCGTGCATTAATTTCATTTATGTTGGATTTACACACTTCAAAGGGTTATGAAGAATTCACAACACCTGTAATTGTTAAAGATAAAATGTTATATGGAACAGGTCAATTACCTAAATTCAAGGAAGATTTATATAAATTAGAAGGATTAGATGAATATTTAATCCCTACTGCTGAAGTTACATTAACAAATATTTACAATGATGAAATCATTAACTTATCAACTCCTTTTAGAGCTACAGCATATACAGAATGTTTTAGATCTGAAGTAGGAAGCTCAGGTAAAGATACAAAAGGTATCTTAAGACAACATGAATTTAAGAAAATTGAACTTGTAAAAGTTACATCTGCAAAAGATGCTATGGTTGAGTATGAAAAAATGGTTGAAGATGCTAAAGATGTGCTTGAAAAATTACAAATTCCTTATAGAGAATTACTTTTATGTACTGGTGACTTAGGATTTTCTTCAAGAAAAACAATTGACTTAGAATTATGATTACCTTCAGAACAAAGATATAGAGAAACATCTAGTATAAGTTATATGGGTGATTTCCAAGCTCGTAGAGCTATGATTAGATATAAAAATGATGAAGGTAAAACCGAATATGCTCACACGATGAATGGTTCAGGTTTAGCTGTCGATAGAGTAATTGCAGCTATTTTAGAAAACTACCAAAACCCTGATGGAAGTGTTTCTATTCCCGAAGTTCTCATACCATATATGGGTGGATTAAAATCATTATAATAACGCTTATGCGTTATTTTTTACACATTTTGTGAAAAAAATAACTATTTACTCAACTTATAGTTTAGTATGTAATAAAATAAATTTATATTTATTATTTTATTTACTCAATTACTAAGGAGATTTATGAAAAAATTAAAATACTTATTATTCGGAGCAGGTTCAATTGTTTTAACTGCTGCACCTATTATTACTAACTCATGTTATTCAGAAAAAACAGCTGAAGCACCTAAAGTAAAAACATACACAGAAGATGAAGTTGCTAAAAAAATTAAAGCAGCTCAAACTCTAATCGAAAATGGAGGAGGAATTGGTAGTTCAAATGCATGAAACTCATTCTCTGGAGAAAAACATGCTATGGGGCTGCAAGTTTACAAAAATGCTAAAGTTGCTTTTGATAAAATGATTACACAACCAAATGTTGATTTAACTAAAGTTAATATTTCTGGTGATCAAATTGTTGTTTCAGCACCTGAAGAAGGTAAATTCATCCCAGTGGTATTCATGGATTTAGATGAAACTGTTTTGAATAACTTTAAATACCAAAACTATTTATTCCTTAACAACCAATCATACGATGCACGTGCATGAGATGATTTTGTTAGTCAAGCTATTTCTACAGAAGTTCCTGGAGCAATTGATTTTATTAAGCATGTTTACTCAAAGGGTGGGGTAGTATTCTTTAACTCTAATCGTTCTCAAAAATATCATAAAGAACCAAGTAAAACAAACTTAATTAATTTAGGGCTTGATGCTAAATATATGCCTGATTTTGTTTGATGAATGCAAGGTGTGGATTTATCTAATAAAGAAAAACCTTATTCAGCAATAACCACTACAAGATCAGAAAAAGAAGAAAGAATGCATCTTGTAAACAATAATAAAATTACAATTGATAAAACACCAGTTCAATTCAAAGTCGTTATGAGAGTTGGAGATGACATTTCTGATTTCAACGACAACTTCACTAAAAAACCAGGTGTAACTTCTGAACAAGTTATAAATGAACTTAAATCTGATTCAAATAGATATGGTGACTTATTCGGAAATATGGATATTTCTGTAAAGGGAACATACTATAACAAAGAAAAAGGTGTTTGAGAAGACGAAACTCACTCTGAATCATATGTTTTAATCCCTGGAAATTCATCATACGGAAGTTGATTAACACATTTAATTAACCAAAGATCATACAACTATGCTAAGATTGCTGAAAAATTAAAGGGATTTATTTACGTTCCATCAAAAAGTTAGTTAATTTAATATAAAAAATAAACCATTTTATTGGTTTATTTTTCTTCTTCAATTACATAAATTTGATCGTTTATTCAAACAACATCGCCTGGGTATATTTTTGAAGATCTACCTTGAGGTTTTTTATTATTTATTTTAATTTCGTTTGTCTCGATAAAGAATTTAGCTTGACCACCTGTATCAGTTTCATTGATTTTCTTTAAAAATTGACTTAATTTGATTGAATCACATGTTATTTTAATTGTCATAATTAATTGTTATAAAACTTTCTTAATGGTGTAATTAACTGAATGTGAGAATTATTATTTTCTGTTAATAAAAGTACTCTATCTTCTTTTTCAGAAATAAAAATATTGATATTACCTGATTCTAACTGTGAAACTGCATCCTTAATATAGATGTAGTTAAAGTCCATATCAATAGGTTTTCCTTCTAAAATTTGAAATTTATTCGAAACAGCCTTTCCTTTTCCAATTTCAGGAACTTCAAATAAAACTTTAATTTCATTTTCATTAAATGAGAATTCCATTTTTCTATCTTTTTCTGTAATTTGGAATAAAGCTGTATTAATAACTTTTAATAATTCATCTTTTTCAATAGAAAATCTTCTTGTATATTTTGTCTGGAACAATGATGAAATATCAATATATTGAATTTTACTTACAGAAATGTAAATTACTGTATTTTCGTAAGAAATACCTATTTTATGTTCATCAAAGAATAATTGAACTTTTTCTGGTGCATCTTTTGTAATAAGTTTTTTAAGACTTTTTGAATCAACTGTTAAATCGATATCAACTTTCTTATCAACTTTTAAAATTTCAGTTGAAAGTCTATATGAATCAGTTGCTACAAATCTTACATTTTCTGAATTTTTAGATGTTATATTAATGCATTTAAAAACTATTGAGTTTAATTTATCATTACTTATCGCTGTTGAAATCGAAACGTTGTTAATAATTTTGTCTAATCTCTGAGCGTCAATTTCAATAGTATTTTTTTGATCTTCAAAATTTGTATCAATATATTGTGTAATATCATTTGTTGTTAAAGTAAATGAAGTTGAACCTTCATAAATATCAATTAAATTACCTCTTTGTTTAAAAGTGATTTCTTTATTAAATTTCTTAATAATGTTTTTTAATAAAGAAGCTAAAATACAAAGTTTTCCTGCTTTTTCAACTTTAATTTTATCTTCATCAACTTTAATAACTTTTCTAGCTGCTATAGATGCGTTAGCTGCTGTTAAAACTAAGTTTTGAGTATCTAATTCAATCTTAATTGTTCTTGATAAATAATGCATATCATTATTATCAATATAATTAGACATAAATTCAATCAATTGATCTATTAAATGTTTTGAAATCGTAAATTTCATATCTTCTCCTTAAATATAAATATTAACAATTGTTAATATGTTTATAACTTTCAGAAAGTTAAATTTTAGTGTGTTTTTCTACTATTTTTTTAAGTTTTTAGTTAAAAATAAATGTTTACAAATTATTAATAATTCTTGCGCATCTTATCTTCTACTTCATTTATAACTTTTTTAACTTTAATATCATCTTTAGCATTTATTTTCTTTAAAGCACTTAATATAGTTGAATGATCTCTTTTAAATAATTTACCTAATTCATTAGATGAATAATTTAAATGTTTTTTAATCATATAAATTGCAATTTGTCTCGCTAAAAAGATATTAGATTTTCTCGATGTACTTAAAATATCTTTGACTGGTATTTTGTAATATTCCGAAACAGCTTTTAAAATTATTTCATCAGTAATTTCTGCTTTATCTTTAATAAAATCATCAAAAATATTTCTAATTGTTTTTATAACTAAAGTTTTTGGTAATGATTTAATTTCTTTTTCATAGAAACTTAATCTTTTTACAGCACCTGTAAGTGTTCTGATTGAATTTGAATGATTTCTTATGATAAAATCTTTTGATTCATCATCTAATGTGTTTGTGTCAAAGTTGTTTTCTGTAAGTAAAAAATCTAAAATCTTATGTAAATCTTCTTGTTCAGGTTGTTTGATTTTTGTAATAAATCCAGATTGAATTCTTGAAACAAGTCTTTCATCAAACATTTTAGAAATTCCATTTATATCTGTATCTGAACAAAAAATGGTCAATTTGCCTTTTTCCATTCTGCTATCTAGAACTTGGAAAATATAATCCTTTGTAGCTTTTTTATTCCCTGAACCATACAATTGGAAATCGTCAAACATTAAAATGTCGTAATTATCGATCATTTTTTTCTGAAATTTATTAAGAACATCAACTGAATTTTCTTTTAGCAAAGGTTGAATTCATTGAATAAACTCAGTCGCATTAACAAGAAATGATGATTTACCTTCTTTACTTAAAGCGTTAGAAATAGCTTTTAAGAGGTGAGTTTTACCTAAACCGGAGTTACCTGTTATAAATAAAACTTCTAGTTTGTATGCATCGTCAATAATTGATTTACAAATATTTAAAGTTTCATCATTGAATGAACCATGAATATAGTTGTGAAATGTATATTCAATAGCATCTGTTTTCTTTTTATTTGTTGCAGGTATTTGAATATTTAAGTTTTTACTTTGTTTTTCAGTTTCTTTAAGTGCATCTAAAGTCTCTTTATCAATTATTCTATAAGCAACATTAGTTCCAAAAATTTCTTTGACTGACTTATCAAAAACATTTTTATAATAATTTTTAAATGAACTTAAATTAGGATGGACTTTAGGAAAATAAATAACAACTTCATTGTTTTTGAAACTAAGAATTGTTAAATTTTTAAAAAATGTTTTAAAAGCGAGATTATCTTGAATTTCATTCTTTATATATTCAATATAAAGTTCATTGTAAGAGTTTAATTTCGCTTCTTCTTTGTTTTTTTCTTCATCGAAATTATTAATATTCATAGCTAAATTTTATTACTATATAAAAAACATATTTAAAAA